>JAZRIM010000014.1:0-17704 GCA_045645265.1 Candidatus Onthomorpha sp. | reverse complement strand
TTTTTTCAAAAAAAACCTTGATTTAGAATTTTTTATCCTTGATTTAATTTTTTCTATCCTTGATTTAGAAATTTCTAAACGAGCTTTTCGTAAAATAAAGTCCGATTTTTTGAAAAATTGCCCTTGATTTCGCTCAATTTTAGTCAAGGAACTACTTTTTTTCGCAAAATGAAATTTCCTCAAAATAAAGATTTTTACCTCTTAAAACTTTGTTTGAAGTTTTTTTGTGCTTTAAGAAATTTGTTATACCTTTGCAAGCAGAAAATTTAATGACTTAAAAAAGCGTTTTTGCTTATTTTTGGTGTCTTGAAATCTGGAAAATTTCAAAGTATATGCCAATAAAATAAGGAAAGTACGCTCACGAGTATATCGTGGGCTTTTCTTATTTGGCATATAGGTATTTCCAGAACCTCAAGATACGGTAAGACTAAGTCCACGTCTTTTTTAATGTCTTTTCATTAGGCAACAATTTAATTATTAACAAATAAAATTTTAAAAAAATGAAAAGAACATTACTTTTAATTTGCACTCTATTATGTACAAACATTCTTTTGTCACAAAATTCATTATCAGTAAAAGGTGTTGTTATAGATGGATTAACCGAAGAGTCTATTCCGTTTTGCAATGTTGTTTTATTGGATATTCAAGATTCTACAAAGTTATTAGCAGGCAATACAACAAATTCGGAGGGTGAATTTTCCATAAAATTAAACAAAGAATTATTTTTTCAAATCAAAGATTCATTATTTTATTTCAAAGTTTCATTTATCGGTTATCAAGAATTAGTATTCCCTATTACAAGAGAAAAATTTTTGAATACAAATAAAGAAGAATTAGAATTGGGAGATATTAAAATGTATCCCTCATCGGAAGAATTAGAAGCTTATGAAATTGTTGTAAAAAAACAACGCTATGAAGTCGATTCCGATAAAATCATTATGAATGTAGATGAAGCAACTTCTGCTATTGCGGTTACGGCCTTTGATTTATTGAAAAATGTCCCCGGAGTAATAATAGACAAAGATGAAAATATAAGTTTGAACGGTCAAAGTGGTGTTTTGATTCAAATTAACGAAAGAGATATGCGTATAGGTTGGGAAGCTATAAAATCAATGCTTAAAAGTTTGACACCGCAACAAGTAGAAAAAATAGAAGTAATAAGCAACCCCTCGGCAAAATACGATGCGGAGGGAACAGCAGGGGTAATAAACATAAAGATAAAAAAGAATAAAAATTACGGATTCAATGGTTCTGTTAATGGCGGTTTATATTATTCTAATGAACCCTCCTATAATAGTGGTGTAAATCTTAATTTTGCCAATGAAAAATTGACTTCATCTCTAAATATCAGTACTGCTACTTGGCAGCAATACGTTGCATCATCTTCTGTGCGAGATAGATTTTCCGGAAGCGACACAATAAGATTTCAAATGCCTGAAATTGGGTATATTTACAAACAACAAGGTTGTGACATTAACTTTTCAACAGACTATCTTCTCAATGAAAGAAATTCAATAGGCATTTTCGCATCATATAATTTGAACAGAAATCCATTAACTACTTATTTCACAACAGAAAATTTGTCTTTCTCACCTGCACTTGAAGAAATAATACAGTCTATTACGTTTCAGCAAAGCACATTCACTATTCGCAACAACTATAACTTTGGAATGACTTACTTACATAAGTTTGACACAATAGGAACCAAACTACAATTAGAATTAAATACTCATTTATACGATTCAGACAATAAAGTAAACACGACTACCGACTATTTCCACAATCCATCTTCAACTATTCTAAAACAGGATACAATAAACAATTTAACAGAAGAGGGATTAAGAACAATTACAGCAAAGATAGATTTCATAAAACCAACTATTAAATATGGAACATTTGAAGCCGGTGCAAAACTTATGCTGACAAATATGAATAATCTATTTTTCAAAACAGAGAATAGCCTTTTAACAGAAAACGATTTCTTATTCAAAGAGGACATATTTGCAACATACCTTTCCTATTCCAACAAATTGGGCAACAAAACCTCTTTTAGAACGGGTTTAAGAATGGAACACACAATTATAAGTGGAATAAGTAATGATTATTCTAATTCTAATAAATACACAGATTTATTTCCATCTCTTAGTCTGACACATAGTTTTAATCAATTAAACATTCTGACACTTAGTTACAACTATCGTCTTCAAAGGCCTTCACATATACAACTCAATCCTTTTATTATAAAAACCTCAGACTTTATTTACAAAAGTGGAAATCCTTTGTTAAATCCTCAATACGCACATATAGTCAGTATAAATTACTCTTTGTTTTATATGGCTTTTCTTAATGTTTCCTACGGATACGGAACTGATTTTATAAGTGAAGAAGTTGTCCCTTTGGAAGTGTTAGGCGGTATTTTAGAACGCCCATCAAATATGGCAACAAGCCAAATTCTTGCAGCAGGTCTAACAATAGTTGCACCTATTGCAAAATGGCTTGATATGAATCTTTATGGTCAAATCAACTATACAAACGTTGAAGCAAACAAAAACAAAGAATATTTTTATATAGAAAACACTCAATATAAGTTTACAGCATCTGCAAACTTTAATTTGCCAAAGAAAATAAAACTTTCTTTAAGTGGCTATTATATGAGTGGAGGAATATGGAGTATTTACAGATATGATGGCTCTCATGCTGTGAATTTAGGAATCTCAAAAGCGTTTTTGAAAGACGATAGACTGAAATTGAGTTTTAACATCAACAATATGTTCGCTAAAAAGGAAATTGAAAGCGAATTTACCCACAATGGCATTCATCAAATAGCGATAAATAAAATTCCGGGTGCGATGTACATGTTTAATCTACGATATAATTTTGGCAGAATGTATCAAAACAAAATTATAGACAAGATTAAAACCGATGATATGAACGAAAGAGCAAAAGGAGGTAAAGGAAATTAAAATTTTTCCTAAGACTTAAAAAAATATTTCTTTGCTTTATTTTCTGATTTTAAGAGTCTATTTCTTTCTTTTTGCGTAAAAATTACACAAAATAGTTGTTTGGCTCAATTATTTTTTATAATTTTGCGTAAAATTAACGCAACAATATTATGGAAGAAAAGAATTATTGTTACAAATACCCACATCCTGCTGTTACTTCTGACTGTGTGATTTTCGGATTTGACGGTGTAGCAATTAAAGTGCTGTTAATTCAGCGAGGAATTGAGCCTTACAAAGACAAATGGGCTTTCCCTGGTGGATTTATGCAGATTGATGAAACTGTAGAAGAGTGTGCAAAACGTGAATTGGAGGAAGAAACAGGTTTAAAAACAACTTCAGTGGAGCAATTCTACACTTTCTCTGACGTAAATCGTGATCCACGCGAGCGAGTAATTACCGTAGCTCATTATGCTTTAGTTCGTTTAGAAGAAGTAAAAGGTGGAGATGATGCAAGGTCGGCTCAATGGTTTGCAATGAACGAAATCCCTAGTCTTGCCTTTGATCACGACAGAATTTTGCGTATAGCAGTTAATCGTTTGAAAGAAAGAAT
Source organism: Candidatus Onthomorpha sp. (assembly GCA_045645265.1). Lineage (GTDB taxonomy): Bacteria > Bacteroidota > Bacteroidia > Bacteroidales > P3 > Onthomorpha. Next base: position 14,152 of record JAZRIM010000014.1, on the reverse strand, counting down.
TTGTTTTGAGCCTATTGGATTTGAATTATTGCCTGAAATCTTTACAATGAGTGCTTTACAAAATCTCTACGAAGCTATATTGGAGATGAAATTTGACCGAAGAAATTTCTACAATAAAATGCTTAAACTTGGTATTCTTTCAGAAGCGGAAGAGCGTTCAAAGAATGCTTCTCGCCGTACGCCAATTAAGTATCGCTTTAATGCAAAAAAATATGCAGAATTAAAACAAAAAGGATTTAGATTAGAATTTTAAAAAACTTAAATTTATGTATAATAGAAAATTTACTCCAAATAAAATTACAAGTCTTGAAAATAATGAAATATTTGTTTTTGGCAGTAATCTCAAAGGCCTTCATGGTGGAGAGGCTGCTCGTATTGCTTATCAGAAATTTGGAGCCCAATGGGGAAAAGGCGTTGGTATTCAAGGAAAGTCTTATGGCATTCCAACAATGCACGGAGGTGTTGATGTGATTAAGCCATACGTTGATGATTTCATTGAATTTGCTTTATCAAATAAAGAATACACTTTTTTAGTAACAAGAATTGGTTGTGGCATAGCAGGATTTAAAGCCAATGAAATAGCACCTTTATTCGCTAAGGCAATAGAGATTGAAAACATCTTACTACCCGAGGATTTTGTTCAAGTAATTGAAGAAAATATCCCTTATCTTCAACAATCCAATTATACATGGGATTCTAAAAAAGATTTTCTTGACAAATATATCCCCTTAATGCAAGAATTAAAAAATGGAAATTCTCATAATTATTACAAGATAAAAAGTTTACGTATAAATGAATTTAAAAATACAATAAAACTTGTCAATAACGGATTTTACTATACAGAGGATGGTTGCAAAGTATATTTTGACAAAACAGAGAAAATGTTTGAAGGTACATGCTTTTACTCAACTGCTTTTAATGTTGATAACATTAAATCAAATCCACAACATACTTTTATTGAAGTTGTGAATGCTGATTGCATCAAAGAAGGTATAAGATTATTGGATATGGGTTATAACCCTGCTATTTTAAATATGGCTAATCGTCAAAATCCTGGAGGAGGAGTAATTAGCGGTTCTGGTGCACAAGAAGAAGGTATTTTTCGCAGGACAAATATTTTCCATTCTTTGTATCAGTTTGCTTCATACGCAGAAGAATATGGTGTAAAAAAATCTAATTTTCAATATCCTTTGGATAAAAATTTTGGAGGAATATATTCGCCTTGTGTTAGTGTGTTTCGGGAGAGCGAAAAAGCAGGTTATAAATTAATGTCAAAAACTCGCGAAATAGCGTTTATTACAGTTGCAGCCTTAAATCGTCCTTCGCTAAATGAAAATGGTATGATTGTTGATGATTTAGTTGAACCTACTAAACATAAAATTCGTACCATCTTACGAATCGGTTTAAAACATGAACACGATTCTTTGATATTGGGAGCCTTAGGTTGTGGTGCTTTTCATAATCCCCCAAAACATATTGCTCGTTTATTCCATGAAGTTTTGGAAGAAGAGGAATTCTTAAATAAATATAAGCATATTGTTTTTGCAATATTGGAAGACCATAATTCTTACAAAAAGCACAATAATGAAGGCAACTATTTGCCTTTCAAAAACGAGTTTGCACAATAAGAATTTACTATTTTAGAATTATCTTAGCAGATTTTATTGCACTTTCTTGGTCGTTTGTTTCCTCTATTATAATTGTTGAAGTTTAATCATCTGGGACTTCACGGCCTTATCTAAGATCAATTATCTCAACTTGTGGATAAGCTTGGGTTGGAAAAGTAAAATCGTTTGTTTTAGTGGCTTGATTTGGTTTGTAAGAAGAAAATGTTATTTGATAGGTATTACCTCCTCTTACGTGAATTGTCATTTCTTTTAGTCTATTGGTTGTTTTATTACTGATGATTCGTATTTTTGACACATTAGTACTTTTCTTTGGAATAAGATCTATTACATAATTTGTTTCTTCTTCTCTGATTAGTTTTGGACGAAAGTCTTTTGAGTAAGTTTTTATCATGTTTGGAAAGTTGAAGATGTTGTTTGTTTGGTCTATTACAGAGAGTTCTACTTCTGAGGTTTCTTTTACGTAATGCCAATAATTTGTTCCATCGCAATAGTCTTCAAATCCTTGTGCTTTTAATTGGAATTTTGCTCCATTTGAAAGGAGTGTGCCTTTTTGTGTTTCTAATGTTTTATTGCCTGCTTTAATTGTCATTGTGTAGGCAATGAGTATTGGGGAGTCAGTCGTAATTTTTTTTGAGACTGCTTCTATGATTTTTTCTGCTTGCTTGTCTATTACTACTCCGTTTACTATTTGTTTTTGTGCAAAGGATATATGGATACAAAATAAGCAAATAAGAAAAATTAAGGCCTTTTTCATATTCTCTATTTTAGGTATTCTTTTAAAATTTCATTTAGTTCTACTTCGGTTTTTACAAGAACTTCTCTTGCTTTACTTCCTTCAAAAGGTCCAACTATGCCTGCTGCTTCTAATTGATCGATGATTCTGCCTGCTCTATTGTAGCCTAAGGATAGTTTTCTTTGGATTAAGGATGTGCTTCCGTGTTGATGCATTACTACAAGGCGTGCTGATTCTTCAAATTTAGAGTCAAGTTGTTTCATATCTACCTCTTTGCTTGGCTCAGAAGTTTCATCTAAGTATTCAGGCAAAAGGAAGGTTTCATCAAATCCTCGTTGTGAACCTATGTATTCTGATAGTTTTTCTATTTCTTCTGTATCTATCAAGGCGCATTGAAGTCTTATTAAATCACTTCCTGCTGATATAAGCATATCTCCTCGTCCTATGAGTTGTTCTGCTCCTGAGGTATCAAGGATTGTTTTACTATCTACTCTACTACTTACTTTGAAGGCTATTCTTGCAGGGAAGTTTGCTTTAATTGTACCTGTTATTATGTTTACTGTTGGACGTTGTGTTGCTATTATTAGATGTATTCCAACGGCTCTTGCAAGCTGTGCAAGACGTGCAATAGGCATTTCTATTTCTTTGCCTGCCGTCATTATAAGGTCAGCAAATTCATCTATAACTAAAACAATATATGGTAGGTATCTATGTCCTTCGGTTGGCAATAGACGTCTTGAACAGAATTTTGCGTTATATTCTGTTATCTTTTTACAACCTGCTGTTTTCAAAAGGTCGTAGCGTTGATCCATTTCTATACAGAGTGAGTTAAGTGTACGAACTACTTTTTTAACATCAGTTATTATAGCCTCTTCACTATCTGGTAGTTTTGCAAGGTAGTGTCTTTCTATTTTTGAGTAAAGAGATAATTCTACTTTTTTAGGATCGACCATCACGAATTTCAAATCACAAGGGTGTTTCTTAAAGAGTAGTGATGATATAATGGCGTTTAATCCTACTGATTTACCTTGTCCTGTTGCTCCTGCCATAAGTAAGTGAGGCATTTTCGCAAGGTCTGCAACGTAAGGTTCAGAAGAAATTGTTTTTCCTATTGCTATTGGTAGTTCATATTTTGTATCAACAAACTGAGGTGAAGTAAGCATTGTTTTCATTGATACTATTTGTGGATTGAAATTAGGGACTTCTATACCGATTGTTCCTTTTCCCGGTATAGGAGCAATTATTCTTATACCCAAAGCAGAAAGGCTTAGGGCTATATCGTCTTCAAGGTTTTTGATTTTGTTAATTCTTGTTCCTGGTGCTGGTACTATTTCATATAATGTAACGGTTGGACCAGGTGTTGCTGATATTTTTACAATATCTATCTTATAGTTCTTTAAAGTATTTACAATTCTATCTTTATTAGAATGCAGTTCTTTTTCATCTATTTGTTTGTTATTTTTTTCGTAGTCTATGAGAATATCTACGTTTGGTAGTTTATACGAGGCTAATTCTAATTTAGGGTCGTATGGAGTATCTGTTCCATAATGCTCTTGCTCTTCTTTATCTTCAAAGAATTCTTCTTCCTCTTGTGCAAATTCCTCTTCTGCCTGAGTTTCTGTTTGTATTTCAAACTCAACATCTTCATTTTCATCTTCTATTGTTGGATTTTGAGAATTGAGTTCAAACTCTATAACCGAAGGTGTTTCTTCTATTATATCTTCTTCTATGATAGGAGGATTTTCTTTTGGTTGAGAGATTACTTTATTTTCTTTTAGTAGTTTTACTTTTTGAGGTATTTGAGTATTTATTTTATTTATGAAACTAATCCATAACTTTTTGACAAAAGAATATCTAACTCCAAAAAGAAGCATTGGGAAAATGAAAGTAAAAGCTAAATTAAATAAAGCGATACCAAAGATTCCTATTATTTTTACAAGCCAGCGATTAACCATTATGCCAACCACACCAGCAAAAACATCTAAGGTAGCAAAGGTTGAAGGGAATGAAACTACAAAAAAGCCAATGAAACAAGACAGCCACATCATTATGACAAGAATGCTAACAATCCACTTGCCAATATTATCGATGGTTACTTTAAATAATTTTAAAACTGCAAAAAAGAAAAGAATAAGAAAGCCAAAAGAGGCTATCCCAAAAGTATTACTAACAAAAAAATTGGCGACTCTTGCTCCAATTGGACCGCACCAATTCTCTACGTCAAGATTGTCTTGATTAAACCAAGTCCAATAAAAAGAAACAAAGGATACAAAACAAAAAACAATGAAAATAGCAATTAAAACAGCTATTGTTTTAGGGAATTGTTCGCTTTTTACAAAAGTAGAAATTGAACTTTTATTAGAGCCATTTTTTGTTTTCTTTGTTTTTTTATCCTTTGTCTTTCGCATTATTTTATTTAAGTCTTAATTGATTAAAAATCTTCTTCGGCTCCTGCTCCGCCACCCATTGCTTCTTGAAGAATTTGAATCTTTTCTTGGAATTCTTCCATTGTTAATTCTTCATATCCTGTTTCTAACAATAGGTCTGTCTTTTTAACCTTCCCTTCAATTACTTCAACAGCAGTGAAAGTACAAGAAAGAGTTTCTGCATATTGAACTGTATATTCAAAAGGCATAGCTTTCAAGCCAGGATAATTTGTCATTTCAAGAGAAGGACCTAAATCCTTGCAAGCCCAGAATGTTTCTGTTTCATCTACTCCTTCTGCATTTTTGAAAGTTGCGACAACTTCGTGAGCAGTCTTACCTGCCATTTCTTTTGTCTTTCCTGTGAAATTGTAATTTACTATTGCAAAAGCAGAATCCGGCATTTCTTCTCTTATATACCATTTTCCAGAAACATCTTCCAAAGGAATTTGAGAAAAATCGAACATAAGAGTAGCAGTTTTCTTTTGAGCGTCGGTCAAAACCACAGCTCCCATAGTCATATCCATATACTTAGTCTTTTCTTCAAATACCTTTACTTCATATTCCGCTGGTAATCCTTGAGGAACATCACCAGACCAAGTTAATTGATACTTAATTGTTCCAGCCCATTTGCCTTGTTGAGCTTGAAGGCTTAATGTAAAAGCACTAACTAAAAGTGCGAATAACAAAATGTGTTTTTTCATACTTACTAATTTTAATAATTTCTATTCTAATCTGCAAAAATACAAACTTTCTCTTAGAAAATATAGTTTTTTACGCTTTTTTAGACATAGAATCCTTTAATAACATCAATCTATTTACCACATTCACCTCACTTACTCCCGAATCAAAGTCCAAAGAAAGCAGACTTAAATCAGGATACATTTGTTTTATTTTGTTCTCTACTCCCTTACTTATTATATGATTTGCAATACAGCCAAAAGGTTGAAGACTTATTACACCATCTGCTTTGTTACGTGCCAAAGAAACAATCTCTGCGGGCAAAACCCAGCCTTCTCCAAACTGAGCAATCAAAGGAATAATATTCTTAACCTCATCGGCCAATTCGTAAATATCCTCTATCGGAGAATAATACTTAAACTTAGAAATAATATCGTTGAATTTTTTTATTTCTTTCTTCACTAAAACATATAATAACTTCATTATAGGATTTGGAACAGAAGAAGTATCAACATTATTTTCAAGTTTTGTATCTCTATTTACAAAGAATTGTGTCATAAAAGGAGTTAAAATCGGAGGAATTACCTCTATTTTTTGACTCATCAGCCATTCTACAATATTTTGATTTGCAAAAGGGTGGAATTTCAAGAAGATTTCGCCAACTATACCAACCTTTTTCCTCTCTATATATTCGCTTGGCAATAATTTATTAAAGTCTTTCACAGCATTTTTAAGCAAATCAATTAAGGCTTTTCTATTTTTTTGCAACACAATAGGCTTTGCTTTTTCTAAGTATTGATTTTTCAAATTCAATGCCAAAGAAGGATTATCTATTCTCACAGCAGTAGAATGATATAGTTTAGAAAGACTATCGCCAAACAAGATTGCATCGAAAGCAATGACTGCAATATTTTTAAAATCGAGTTTAAAGCCCGGTTGATTGCTTCTTACATTGCTCGACATAGCAACAGAAATAACCGGCACATCAGCAAATCCTGCATCAACAAGAGCTTTACGTATAACAGGATAATAATTAGATGCTCTACATTGCCCACCTGTTTGAGTAATTCCCACAGCAGTTTTGCTTAAATCATATTTTCCAGAAGAAAGAGCCTTAATCATATCTCCTACAATAAGAGTTGCAGGATAGCAAACCTCATTATTAGAATATTGCAAGCCTAAATCAGCCGATTTCTTATCGCTTAACGGCAACACCTCTAACTTATAACCACTCAAAGCAAAGACCTCAGGCAATAAAGGCGAAGCATAATCTGTAAAAAATGGTGCAAGAATTGTTCTATGCTTATCCTCCAAATCAAAAATCTTTGTATCAACAAAAGGTTGAATAGACTTTTGTTTATTGGACTTTTGTTTAAGACTTTCCAAAAGACTTCTAATTCTCAAACGCATTGAACCCACATTATTTATATCATCAACCTTTATTATAGTACAAGACTTATTATGACGTTTCAAAAGATTAGTTATCTCATCTAAAAGAAAAGCATCGGGACCACAACCAAAAGAAGTAATTTGTGCATAATTCACCTCATTGTTTTGCTCGCATACCCATTTTGCAGCCTTAACAATTCTATTCATATAAGTCCATTGTGAGAGCATATAAGTATCCCTCATATCAAAATCATTATTCAATCTCACAATATCATCACTTATCACGCACGCACCAAGAGAAGAAATAATATCACTCAATTTATGCTGAATCAAAGAATCAGTATGATAAGGTCTTGCAGCCAAAAGTATTATTGGAATATTATTTGCTTTTGCTCTTTCAAAATACTCCTCTGCTTTTGCTTGCATATCTTGTTCAAATTTACTTTGAGCCTCCAAGCCTTTATTGACAGCATTTTTTATTTGTGCAGAAGAATATTTTAAATCTTTGTTTTCTTTACATAAAGTCTTGATATACGTTTCGCAATTCTTCAAAAGCAATTTCTTATCCTTGAATGTGAAAACAGGATTATCAATTTTCACCTCACTATTATCATAAACCGACATTTGACTTTTAATCAAAACGCTATAAGAAGAAACAATAGGACAGTTATATGAATTAGCTACATCTTTACTTTCTTTCTTTTCAAAAACAACATAAGGGAAGAAAATACGTTTTACACCCTTTGCAATTAGGTTATCAATATGAGAATGCACAAGCTTTGCCGGAAAACAAATATTTTCACTCATTACTTGCCTTAATCCCTTTTCATAATTGCTATAAGTTGAAAGTTCGCTAAGCACAAGGTCTATATCAAGAGAAGAAAAGAACGCTTTCCAAAAAGGAAAATCCTCAAACATATTCAAAACCCTTGGAACACCTAATGTCATTTTAGGATTTGCAAGCGAAGGATTTTCAAAAACCCTTTCTAACTTATAAGCATAGATATTATCTCCTTTTTCTTCTTCGGCTTTTGAAGAGAATATTTTTTCACACTTATTACCCGAGTGATATGCTTTATTGTTTTCAAACACATATTTAGTAACAAGGCATTGATTTTCGCAACCCTTACAATTTATTTCCTTAGAAGTAAAACTTGAAACCTTTTGAGAAAAAGTTGTTGCTATGTTTTGTTTCTCGTAATTCTCTTTTGCATAAATTGCACAGCCGTATGCACCCATAAGTTCTGGTGTTTGACTACGATAAACCCTTAATCCCAACATATTTTCCAAGGCTTTTACTATGCTATCATTACGCATTGTTCCACCTTGCACAACAATATTTTTTCCAATATCAAGAGAATTAAGTTTCAAAACTTTATAAAGACAATTTTTCACTACGGAATAAGCCAATCCCGCTGAAATATCTGCCACACTTGCACCTTCTCTAAGAGATTGTTTAACTTTTGAGTTCATAAATACAGTGCATCGTGTTCCTAAATCACAAGGATTTTTAGCCAAACAAGCAATTTGTGCAAATTCTGCAACAGGATAAGAAAGCGAATTAGCAAAATTCTCTATAAAAGAACCACAACCCGAAGAGCAAGCCTCATTTAATTCTATTTTATTTAAGACTCCATCTTCAATAAACAAGGCTTTCATATCCTGTCCTCCAATATCAAGAATAAAATCTACCTCAGGACATAAGGATTTTGCTGCTTTATAGTGAGCAATTGTTTCTACAACAGAATACTCCATAGAAAAAGCAGTTTTAATTAGCTCTTCTCCATATCCTGTTGAGCAAGCAGCAACTATATTTATTGTAGCGTTATTTTCTTGACAAGCCTTATTCATTCTCTCTATTGCTTGCTCAACCGCTTTCAAGGCATTACCACCATTTCTACTATAATCGGAAAAAATAATATTACTTTCTTTGTCTGTAAGAACAAGTTTTGTTGTTGTAGAACCACTATCTAATCCAAGAAAACAATCTCCCGAAAAATCTTTTAAAGACTTTACCTTCTCACCCTTTGCTTTATCTTCTCTCCACTCTTTTAATTCTTGCTCACTATTAAATATTGCCTCTAATCTATTACTTTCTTGCGTTAAGGTAGTTGAGGTAGTTTTTATGTTTTCAATTAGTTGATTTATGCTTATTGCAAGTCCTTTTTCTCCATTTGTAAAAACACAACCCATTGCAGGAATAAGATTAGAATTTTCAAGTGTTATAAAATCTTTTTCTTCAAGAGAAAGAACTCTTGCAAAGGCTTCTCTTAACGATTTTATGTAAGTCAAAGGTCCTCCGCAGAATAAAATCTTTGGAACAATTTGCATACCTTTTGAAAGCGAGGAAACAACTTGCAAAGCAATAGCATTGAAAATCGACACTGCAATATCTTGCTTTGAAACACCTCTTGCAACAAGGTTTTGCACATCTGTCTTTGAGAAAACACCACATCGCGAAGCAATAGGATAGATATGTTTTGAGTTTTGTGCAAGAGAGTCAAGCTCATCTACATCTACTCCAAGTATCAAAGCCATTTGATCGATAAAAGCACCCGTTCCTCCCGCACAGTTACCGTTCATACGCATCACAGGTAAGAAAGAAGTTTTTGAAAAGAAGATAATTTTTGAGTCTTCGCCTCCTATGTCAATTATTGAGTTAATATCCATTGAGAAATGCTTAACAAAATTTGACACAGCAATGACCTCTTGGATAAAAGGCACTTTCAAACGCTCCGAAATCCCAAATCCAGCAGAACCTGTTATGATTATTTCTAATTCTACTTCACTTCCAAGTCGAGTTTTTATGCTTTCAAGAATATTTAACAGCGTTCCTTTAATATCAGCATTATGTCTTAAATAATTAGAATAAACAATTTCTTTTTTGTCATTAACAACTACTGCTTTTGCTGTTGTTGAGCCAATATCTATACCTAATTTATACATTATCTTTCTATGATTTTATGCTTGATAATATTAGTTTCTTTATATGAGTCTTTCTTCTTTCTAAAAAAGCTTCTTGTGTTTGAGAATCCATTTCTAAGATTTGTGTAAACAATACTTGTCCTACAAACGACATTACATCTAAGGATACAATATCTATTAGCAAATCCTCTATTGAAATATCCTTTAATTCTCCTTTGCTTTGTTTCATTTGAACAAACAAACGAATCTTACCAACAATTTCTTTGCCAAATTCAGAAAAAAGTTCTCTCATCATTTTCAAAACCTCGCTATTGTGCCTTAATTCGCCAATTATGAAAAACGGAGCATCGGGATTGTTTTTCAAAAAACCGATTTGAGCCTCAATAATCTTTTCAATAAAATCTTCAAACGAAATATCCTCTTGTGGAATATCGGCAAGAATCTTTAACATCTTTTGTATTTCTTGCTGACATATAATCTTAAAAAGATTTTGCTTGGTGCGATAATAATAATGCACTAAGGCTTGATTGCAACCCACAGCCTTTGCAACCTGAGTTGTAGAAACACCATCATAACCGTGTTGTACAAACAAATCTCTTGCTACAAAAAGGATTTGTTGTTCCATATTATTCTCTTGCATACGCTATTTATTTAACCTATTTAATAACTCTATTAAATAACTCTGCAAAAGTATAAATTTTTTCTTTACTTTAAAAAAATAATCCAAAGAAAGAATTTATTTTTTCTTTGGATTATTTCAGTAAATCTAAGACTTATTTTACTTAGCCACTATTATGAAATAGTTTTTCTTACCTTTTTGAACTAAAATGTATTGTTCGTTCAAAAGACTCTCAGCAGAAGTTATGTAATCTTCTTTTACTTTTTCTTTATTGACAGAAAGTGAGTTTTCTTTTAAGGCTCTGCGAACCTCTCCCTTTGATGCAAGAATTTGAGTCTTTTCTGCTAATAAATCAATTATGTTTATTCCTTGTAAGATTTCTTCTTTGCTTACTTCAAAAGTAGGCACTCCTTCAAAAACGCTAAGGAATGTAGCACTATCTAAACGTTTCAAAGTGTCGGTTGTACCTTTTCCGAAAAGAATTTCCGAAGCCTCAACAGCTTTGTTGTATTCTTCTTCTCCATGAACGCGTGTTGTTATGTCTTTTGCAAGAGCCTTTTGAAGTGTTCTTAAATTTGGAGCCTCATCGTGTTGTTTTTCCAAGGCTTCTATTTCATCTTTTGTAAAGAATGTAAAGATACGAATGAATTTCTTTGCATCGTCATCAGAAACATTAAGCCAGAATTGATAGAAAGCATAAGGTGAGGTTTTTTCTGGGTCTAACCAAACGTTACCTTTTTCAGTTTTTCCAAATTTTGAACCATCTGCTTTTGTAATCAAAGGACAAGTCATCGCAAAGGCTTCGCCTGAAAGTGTTCTTCTAATGAGTTCTGTTCCGCAAGTGATGTTTCCCCATTGATCAGAGCCTCCCATTTGAAGTTTACATCCATAGTTTTCATACAAATATTTGAAGTCGTAGGCTTGAAGCAATTGATAAGAAAACTCTGTGAAAGAAAGTCCTGTTTCAATTCTTTTCTTCACACAGTCTTTTGCCATCATATAGTTCACAGTTATGTGTTTACCCACATCTCTTATGAAATCCAAGAAACTCCACTTGCTATTCCAATCATAATTATTAAGCACCAAAGCCTTATTTTCTGCTTCGGTTTCAAAATCCATAAAACGAGATAATTGTTTCTTTATGCACGCTTGATTATGTTGTATTTCTTCTAAGGTAAGAAGTTTTCTTTCTTGACTTTTAAAAGAAGGATCGCCTATCATTCCTGTTGCTCCACCCAATAAAACAATAGGTCTGTGTCCGCTTCTTTGAAGATGAGAAAGCATCATAATGCCTACTAAGTGTCCTATATGTAAACTATCTGCTGTAGGGTCAAATCCTACGTATGCAGTAGCGGTTTGTTTTAAAAATTGTTCTTCTGTGCCCGGCATAATATCGTGTATCATACCCCTCCAACGCAATTCTTCTACGAAATTTTTCATTTTTATTTTTAGTTTTATGCTTTGAGTTTACAAAATTACGTTATTTCTTTATAATTTTGCGAAAAAATATAAAAAATGAAACGATTTTTTGTCTTAATACTCTCAATTTTGAGTTTAAATCTTTGTTTTGCTCAAAGCCAACAAAGAGAAAATTTAAAGAAAGATGTTTATTATTTGAGTTCTGATGCTTTGGAAATTGCAAATGTTGCTATGCTTAACGGTTGGGAAGATATATTCTCAAGCACGCAAACCGACTTAAAAATAAAGGTGTCTAAGTATAAGAAATCTGTTTTTACGGATTCGGACTATTCTTCTTTTGCAAAAAGAGATATTCCTGCAATAACAATGACAACAGGCACCGATTCGCCTTATCATAAGCCCGAAGACGATGCAGAATTGATAGATTACGAAGGAATGGATAGGATTTGCGATTTTGTTTTCAATCTTACCGTAAAGGCAAGCAATAAATTCGGATTTATTGACCGATATAACAAAGATGTAAAGATAACTTACAGAGAATCAATCTTTGGTTTAACATATTATTTCTAAGAAAAAAATGAGCGATATAAAGAAACTTGCAGGACAAACAGCAATTTATGGTTTACCAACTATATTAGGAAGATTTTTAAATTATCTTTTAGTACCGGTTTACACCTATTCCCTTGCCGCAGACAAATACGGAGTGGTTTCAGAGCTTTATGCCTATATTTCTTTCCTTATGATAATTCTCACATACGGCATGGAAACGGCATATTTTCGCTTTTGCCAAAAACAAGACGACAAGTCCGTAGTTTTTAACACGTCTTTATTTTCGCTTTTCTGTACAACCTCGCTTTTTCTCTTGCTTACCTTTTTCAATATCGAGAGCATAAGCTCTGCAATGCAATATGAAAACGAACAAAACTATATTAAATGGTTTTTAATCATTGTTGCACTTGATGCTTTTCGTGCAATTCCTTACGCAAAACTACGTCAAGAAAACAAAGCTGCACGTTTTGCCTTGATAAAAAGCATTGATATTTTTTCAAACATAGGATTCAATCTATTTTTCTTTTTCATTCTAAAACCAGATAACCTTGTTGAGTGCATTTTTATTTCAAATTTCTTAGCAAGTGCAATATCTGTTGTGATGCTTCTACCGGAATATTCTAAATTTCGTTTTAAAATTAGTTTTTCTCTTTTGAAACAAATGCTGATTTATGGACTTCCCGTTATGATTGGTGGACTTGCGGGAATGGTAAACGAGACTTTTGACCGTATTGCTTTGAAAAAACTTTTAACTTGTCCCGAAAATACTGCCGATTGCAACACCTACGCAATGCAACAAATAGGAATATATGGTGCTTGCTACAAGATTTCTATCGTAATGAGTCTTTTCATTCAAGCATTTAAGTTTGCAGCCGAGCCTTTCTTCTTCTCAAAAATGAAATCGCAAGATGCAAAACAAACCTACTCCTCTGTAATGCTTGTTTTCACTATCTTCCTTCTCACAATCTTTCTTGGAGTAATTGCTTATATGGATTTGTTTCAATATTTCGTTAGTGAGGAATACCGAGTCGGCTTAAACGTTGTGCCAATACTTCTTTTGGCAAATTTCTGCTTGGGAATTTATTACAATCTCTCTATTTGGTATAAGGTAAGCGACAAAACAATATACGGAGCCTACATCTCGGGCATAGGAGCTGCAATAACATTGGTTTTAAACTTTATTTTAGTGCCACGTTTTGGCTATTTAGGTGCAGCATACACAACTTTGATTTGCTATGCCTCAATAATGATAATTTGTTGGGCAATAGGACAAAAATTCTATCCTGTAAAATACCCTATAAAACGTTTCTTGCTTTATGTAATCCTTGCCTTAGGGTTGTATTTTGTGATGAACGTTTTCCAAAACCTTGACAACACAGCACTAAGACTTTCAATCAACACCCTTTGCGTGCTAATTTTCTTAGTCGTTGCCTTTTTCTTGGACATAAAGAAAGGGTTTATAAATTAGATTCGCCACGAATTTTCGGATGTAAACAAAATTTCTATAAATTTAACGCCGAATGCGTGCGATATTTTCAACTCTAAATTTTCTGTTCGCAAATATTGAAATTATAAGCCTTTAACTAAAAAGCAGTAAATCAACGACTTGACTTTTTAAAGCCCAATTTTTGTCCAAAAAAGTGTTTGATTTTTGCGATTTTTTCGCTGTTTTTTTCAAAAAAAACCTTGATTTAGAATTTTTTATCCTTGATTTAATTTTTTCTATCCTTGATTTAGAAATTTCTAAACGAGCTTTTCGTAAAATAAAGTCCGATTTTTTGAAAAA
>JAZRIM010000013.1:0-114720 GCA_045645265.1 Candidatus Onthomorpha sp. | reverse complement strand
TATAAATAATAATAAAAAAAATAATATATGTATAAATAAAGACATTTTTTATTTTTTTCTTTCATTGAATTTATTTTTGCATTAAATCACGAAAAAGCAACCTCAATTTTCGTGAATTTTTGTCGTTATAAAAAAATGTTTTACCTTTGTGGGCAGAAATTTAAAACAAAGAGAAACAATGAAAAAGTTAGTTTTAATTATCACGTCAGTGATATTATTCGCAGCCTGCGAAACAAATCATACTTGTGAATGTAGATACACATATTGGGGATTTACAGGAGATCTTGAAAGTGGTGCTTCTCATAATTTCAAATCAGGGGAAACTCCTTGTGAATATTTTGAAGGAAAAGATACTCATGAAGAAGTTGATGCGTTTGATCATATTGGAGATAAATATTACGAATGTAAAGAAGTTGATTAAAATTAATTGGAGATAATTAACTCAAAGAATAACGCTCGTAAGTCTTTGTTTTATTTTGACAAACGAGCGTTTTATTTTTTTATCTCTTTGTTTTAAAACGTCAAACTTAAAGAAAATCCTATTTTGTCTTGATAGACAAATGGTGCAAAGCCTCCGTTTAGGGATAGGTCTTTGTTTTTGCGATTGCTAACGCATTGTTTGATTTTATCGAAAGCCCAAATTGAAAGTCTTGAACCAAGAATCCCAACGCCAGCTCCGCAAACTACGTCTGAAAACCAATGTCTATTGTTATACATTCTAAGAAAGGCTACTGTTGTTGCACAAGTGTATGCTGCAATTCCATAGATTGGTGAACTATCTTTGTATGTCATATAAACCAAATCTGCTCCTACGAAAGAGAGTGCTGTATGTCCCGAAGGGAATGAGTTATTTGCTGAGCCATCTGGGCGTTTAATTCCCGTTGCTTGTTTGGTTATTAAAACTGTTGCACCGACAAATGTGTATGCCATTGCACCTATGCAAACTCTATCAACGAATTTATAGTTGGTTTCTACACCTAATGTTCCTAAACCTGCAAATGCAAGGGTTGGAAGGTATTGAATGTAATCATCAATCTTGCATTTATTTTGATTAAACGAAGAAAATCCTTCGCGAATGCTTAAATCAAAATCATCTAAGGCAGGAAGGAATTGAGCAAGTACACCGTATGAAATTAGCGTTGTTGGAATTATGTATTCGGTTTGTGCTTTTGCTTTTTTGCAAGGAGAGAATACTAACAAAATTGCTAATAAGAATAAGATGTACTTGCTTTTCATATTTATAAATTCAAAGGTTTAATGTTATTATGTATGTAAGCAAAGAGATTATCTATTGATATGCGTTCTTGTTGCATTGTATCTCTTTCACGAATTGTAACGGTGTTGTCTTCCATTGTTTGAGAGTCTATCGTAATACAATAAGGCGTTCCAATAGCATCTTGACGTCTGTAACGTTTTCCAATAGCATCTTTTTCGTCATATTGAACTTGGAAGTCTTGTTTTAAGATATTCATAATCTCTCTTGCCTTTTCTGGCATTCCATCTTTCTTTACAAGTGGAAGAACCGCTGCTTTCACAGGTGCAAGCACTCTTGGAAGGGCAAGAACTACTCTTTCCGAACCATCTTCAAGCTTTTCTTCTTTGTATGCGTGAGAGAAAACTGCAAGAAACGTTCTATCCAATCCGATAGATGTTTCTATAACGTAAGGAACGTAACTTTCGCCAAGTTCGGAGTCGAAGTATTGAAGTTTTTTGCCCGAAAATTCTTGATGACGTTTTAAGTCGAAGTCCGTTCTTGAATGAATACCTTCCAATTCCTTGAATCCAAAAGGAAATTCAAACTCAATATCTGTTGCAGCGTTTGCATAGTGAGCAAGTTTTTCGTGATCGTGATAGCGATATTTTTCACTTGGTATTCCCAATGCAAGATGCCATTTCATACGTGTTTCTTTCCAATATTCAAACCATTTGATTTCTTCTCCAGGACGTACAAAGAATTGCATTTCCATTTGTTCGAATTCTCTCATTCTGAAAATAAATTGTCTTGCAACAATCTCATTACGGAATGCTTTACCGATTTGTGCAATTCCAAATGGTATTTTCATTCTTCCTGTCTTTTGAACATTTAAGTAATTCACGAAAATACCTTGTGCAGTCTCAGGTCTAAGATAAATTGTGTCTGCTTGCTCGCTTACAGAACCTACTTTTGTTGCAAACATTAGGTTGAATTGTCTTACGTCTGTCCAATTTCTTGAACCAGATATAGGACATACAATTCCAAGGTCTTCGATTAGAGTTTTAATTCCTGCAAGGTCGTTTGCTTCCATTAACTCTGCAAACTTTGTTTGTATCTCTTGCATTTTTGCTGTGTACTCTAAAACTCTTGCGTTAGTAGTTACGAATTGTTCTCTATCGAATGCTTCCCCGAATTTTTTGGCTGCTTTATCGCATTCTTTGTTTATCTTGTCCTCAATCTTTGCAATGTGTTCTTCAATCAACACATCGGCACGATAACGCTTTTTTGAGTCTTTGTTGTCAATCAAAGGATCGTTGAAAGCATCAACATGACCCGATGCTTTCCAAATAGTAGGGTGCATAAAGATTGCAGAATCTATCCCAACTATGTTTTCGTGCATTTGTGTCATTGATTTCCACCAATATTGCTTGATGTTGTTTTTCAATTCCACACCATTTTGTCCGTAATCATATACGGCACTCATTCCATCGTATATTTCACTTGAAGGGAATATGAATCCATATTCCTTTGCGTGAGATGTTATCTTTTTAAATAAGTCTTCGTTGTTTGCCATTATATTATTTGTTTTTTATTATCCATTCATTCCTAAAAGAAACTCTTCGTTTGAGTCGGTGTTTTTCATTCTTGTTTTTATCAATTCCATTGCTTCTTGTGGTGTCATATCGGCAATGTGATTGCGAAGTATTAGCATTCTATCCCAAATTGTTTTTTGGTGTAGTAAATCATCGCGTCTTGTTGAAGAAACTACAAGGTCTATTGCAGGGTAGATACGTTTGTTTGCAAGCTTTCTATCAAGTTGAAGCTCCATATTACCTGTTCCTTTGAATTCTTCAAAGATTACTTCGTCCATCTTTGAGCCTGTTTCGGTCAAAGCAGTGGCTATGATTGTTAAAGAGCCACCATTTTCTATGTTTCTTGCCGCTCCAAAGAAACGTTTAGGTTTTTGCAATGCGTTTGCTTCAACTCCACCTGAAAGAACTTTTCCAGAGGCTGGTGCAACTGTGTTGTAGGCTCTTGCAAGTCTTGTTATAGAGTCAAGAACTATTACAACATCGTGTCCACATTCTGTCATACGTTTTGCTTTCTCTAATACAATGTTTGCAATCTTCACATGTCTTTCCGCAGGCTCATCAAAGGTTGAGGCAATTACTTCTGCATTAACCGTTCTTTGCATATCGGTTACTTCTTCTGGTCTTTCATCTATCAAAAGCACTATAAGATAAACCTCAGGGTGATTTGCAGCAATGGCATTCGCTACTTCCTTTAATAGAGTTGTCTTTCCTGTTTTTGGAGGGGCTACTATTAAGGCACGTTGTCCTTTTCCTATTGGTGTGAAAAGGTCTATTATTCTTGTGGAAAGTGATTCGGCTGCGTGATGACAAAGGTCAAATTTTTCTTCTGGGAAAAGTGGTGTAAGATAATCAAAAGGTATTCTATCTCTTACAAGTTCTGCTTCTTTGCCATTTATTTTTAGGGCTTTTACAAGTGGGAAATATTTTTCTCCATCTTTTGGTGGACGTATTGTTCCCTCAACTGTATCGCCTGTTTTTAAGCCGAAGTATTTTATTTGTGATTGTGAAACGTATATATCATCAGGAGAGTTTAGGTAATTGTAGTCCGAAGAACGTAAAAAGCCGTATCCGTCTGGCATTGTTTCCAAAACTCCCTCAGCAGTTACTAATCCTTCTGTTTCAAAGTTGAAAAGAGGTTTCTTTTCTTCAACTACAACCTCTTCTTGCTTTACAATTTCTTCTTCTTGTTTTGGTTCAAGTGCCTTTTCTTCAACTATGGTTTCTTCTTGTTTTATTTCCTCAGTTTTTTTCTTTGTTTCGGCAATTTTTTTCTTTGTTTCAGAAATTTTTTCCTTTGAAACAATTTCTTCTTTCTTTGTTTCGGTTTTTGTAATCTTTAAGTTAGGTGTGAAATCAGGTAAAGCAAATTCTTCAAACTGCGGAATCTCTGGAATATCCGCAAGTTTTAAATCATTTATTACTATTTCATCGGTTTTTTTAGGCTTCTTAGGTTTTGGAGTCTCTGTTTCGGTGCTCTCTTTCTTTACATTGCTTTCTGCAATTGGTTTTGGCTTGATGCGAGTTCTTGTTCTGCGCTTGCCTTCCTCTTTATTGCTTTCGGCACTTGGAGAAGGTTGCATTTGAGCCTGGAAATCCAAAATTTTATAGACTAATTCCTGTGAGTTTAAACGACTAATTTTAGTCAAACCTAAGTCTTTGGCAATTTTTTTTAGTTCTTCCAAAGATTGTTCTAATAGTTGTGTTTTACTATACATAGTTATAATTGACATAAGCAAGCACATCAAATTGGTGCTTTACTGTATTATTTTAATTATATTAAATGTTAAACTTTCAAAATGGTTGAATAACCTTTGTTAATGTACGTATTTGTTAGTGCAAAAGTAAAAATATTTTTTTAAAACAAATTAAAATTTGACTAAAAAAGCGTTTTTTTAATATATTTGCATATCTAAAACTTGGCGAAATGAAGAAAAAAATAGTTTTATCTTTAATCCTAATTGTCTTATCCTTAGGATTGTATTCTCAAAACAAAGTAAGAGTAGGCGCAGAACGCTTTGGAGAGTATGTTCCTTTATTAAAAAACAAGAAAGTTGGTATTTTAGCAAATCAAACCAGTGTTGTAAGAGATGAAAACGATAATTTAATACATCTATTAGATACCTTGCTTTCTCTCAATGTTGATGTTGTTAAAATATTCTCGCCAGAACATGGTTTTAGAGGTAATGTTGAAGCAGGTGGATATGTAAATAATTCAGTGGATTCAAAGACAGGGATTCCTATTGTTTCGCTTTATGGGAAAAATAAAAAACCTACGCAAGAGCAAATAAAGGATTGTGAAGTGATTTTGTTTGATTTGCAAGATGTAGGCTGTCGTTTCTATACTTATATCTCTACCTTACATTATGTAATGGAGGCGTGTGCAGAAAATAATTGTAAGGTTATTGTTTTAGATAGGCCAAATCCTAATGATTATATTGACGGTCCTGTTTTGGATTCAAAGTTTAAATCTTTTGTTGGAATGCACCCTATTCCTGTTTTGCACGCAATGACAATAGGAGAGTATGCACAAATGATAAATGGCGAAGGATGGTTAAAGGAAGGTGTTAAATGTGATTTGCAAGTGATAAAACTTTTGAATTGGCATCACGATATGCAAGAAGCATATCAACTTCCCGTAGCACCGAGTCCTAATTTGCAAACTCCAAAAGCAATAGAATTATATCCTTCTTTATGTTTTTTTGAAGGAACAAAAGTAAGCGTAGGACGAGGCACTGAAACACCTTTTGAAATCATTGGTTATCCAGATTATAATGATAAAACTTTTTCATTTACTCCAAAAGCAATAAAGGGTGTGAGTGATAATCCAATGTATAGAGGTAAAAGGTGTTATGGAATGAAAGATTTGAAAGTGCAAAAGAAGGAATTGGACCTTTCTTTCCTTATAAAGATGTATAAAACAGCAAATAAAAAAGAGGATTTTTTTAATTCGTTTTTTGATAAACTTTCAGGTACTGACCAATTACGAAAACAAATAGAAAAAGGTCTTAGTGAAGAAGAAATAAACCTTAGTTGGCAAGAAGATATTGAAAAGTTTAAGAAAATAAGACAGAAATATCTTCTTTACCAATAAAATTCCATATATTTGCAAATTAAAATAAAAAAAGAGTATTTTTAGAAAATGTTTGAGAATTTATCGGAAAAATTTGACAAAGCCTTTAAAATCATAAAAGGAAAAGGCAAAATATCGGAAATAAACATTGCAGAATCTTTAAAAGAAGTTCGTAAAGCGTTGATAGACGCAGACGTAAGTTATGCAATAGCCAAAGAATTTTGTGCAACAGTAAAAGAAAAAGCCTTAGGTAGAGATGTGCTTACTTCAGTTGAGCCAGGACAACTTATGGTTAAGATTGTGCATGATGAACTCACAGCCTTAATGGGTGGGGAAGCACAAGGAGTAAACATAAATGGTAATCCAGCAGTTATTTTGATGTCGGGATTGCAAGGAAGTGGTAAAACAACATTCTCAGCTAAGCTTTCACACTATTTAAAAACTAAAAAGAATAAATCAGTCTTACTTGTAGCTTGTGATGTTTATAGACCAGCTGCGATAAATCAATTAAGAGTTTTAGGAGAGCAAATAGGAGTAGAGGTTTTTGCAAAAGAGGAGTCAAAAGATGCCGTTTCAATAGCACAAGAAGCAATTTCATACGCTAAAAGCAAATCAATAGGAGTTGTAATTGTCGATACAGCGGGACGTTTGGCCGTTGATGAAGAAATGATGAGAGAAATCTCAAATATAAAGAAAGCAATAAATCCAACAGAGACTCTTTTTGTTGTCGATTCTATGACAGGACAAGATGCAGTCAATACAGCAAAAGCATTTAACGAAGTTATAGATTTTGATGGCGTTATTTTAACAAAACTTGATGGCGATACTCGTGGTGGTGCCGCCCTTACAATAAAGCATGTTGTTAACAAACCAATCAAATTTGTTGGTTTGGGAGAAAAAATGAATGATTTGGATATGTTCCACCCTGATAGAATGGCTAATCGTATATTAGGAATGGGAGATATCGTTTCTTTCGTTGAAAAAGCCCAAGAACAATATGATGAAGAGCAAGCTCGCAAGATAAACAAGAGAATAAAATCTAACGAATTTGACTTTAACGACTTTTTATCTCAAATAGCCCAAATCAAAAAAATGGGAAATCTAAAAGATTTAGTAGGAATGATTCCAGGAATGGGCAAAATGATGAAAGATGTTGAAATAGATAATGACGCTTTTAAAGGAATTGAGGCAATAATAGGCTCAATGACTCCATACGAAAGAAAGAATCCATCAAAAATTGACACCTCTCGCCGAAGAAGAATTGCAAAAGGTAGCGGTACAACAATAGAGGAGGTAAATCGTTTGATGAAACAATTCGACGAAACAAAGAAAATGATGAAGATGATGAGTGGCGGAAAACTAAACGCTATGAAAAACATAAGAAGAAGATAGAAATTATGGAAAACACAACACAACCAATTTTGATTGACGGTAGAATAATCGCCAAAACAATTAAAGAAGAAATCAGAAAAGAAGTTTCAGATTTATTAGATGCAGGAAAAAGACCACCACATTTAGTTGCAGTGATTGTAGGAGAAGACGGAGCAAGCCTTTCTTACGTTGCAAGCAAAGAAAAACAATCAAAAGAAGTAGGATTTACTTCATCGGTATATCGTTTTCCTGAAACAATAACAGAAAAAGAACTATTAGAAACATTGGATTTTTTGAATAAAGATCCAGAAGTAGATGGTTATATTGTTCAATTGCCACTTCCAAAACATATTTCAGAAAGAAAAGTTTTAGAATCAATTAACCCAGCAAAAGATGTTGATGGATTCCACCCAACAAACGAAGGAAGAATGATGATTGGTTTACCATCTTATATTCCTGCAACACCATATGGAATCAAAAAACTTTTGGATAGAAGCAATATAGAAACAGAAGGAAAACATTGTGTGGTATTAGGACGTAGCAATATCGTTGGTACTCCTATTTCAATCCTTATGAGTAGAAATTCAAAGAAAGCAAACTGTACAGTAACAATGTGTCACTCAAAGACAAAGAATTTAAAAGAAATTTGTCTTCAAGCAGACATAATCATAGTTGCTATTGGAAAACCAGAATTCTTAACAGCCGATATGGTAAAAGAAGGTGCAGTGATTGTAGATGTTGGAATACATAGAATACCTGCTGATAACGAAAAAGGATACAAGATAATAGGCGATGTGAAGTATGATGAAGTAGCACCAAAGTGTAAAGCAATCACACCAGTGCCAGGAGGAGTAGGACCAATGACAATAGTTGCATTGTTAGACAATACTTTAAAAGCATACAAGCACGAAATCTACGAATAAAAAAATTAAAATAAAAAAGATAAGGACATTTGGGTAAGAGCAAATGTCCTTTAGTTGTTATAAAAAAATGCAAAAAAGGATATTTACAGTAGATTTTGAGTTTGAAACAGTATCAGTAAATAAAGAGACTTTAATTATTTCACAAAAAGGCTCTGAATTTGAAGCGAGTTTTGAACTTATGTTGTCAAATTTAGAAAGTTTAGATGTTTATCCGACTTTTTTTGTGCATGGATATACTGCAGAAAAATATCCTTTAATAATAAAAAGAATAGCAGAAAAATATGATATAGGTACACACTCTTACAAGCATACACTTGTTCATACTCAATCCGTAGAAGAATTTTCTGAAGATTTGAAAAAATCTATGGATATTATTGAACAAATAACAGGAAAGAAAGTAAATAAGTATAGAGCACCAGATTTTTCACTACTTTCAAAACCTGAATATTTAGAACAACTTGTAGAAAATGGAATAGAAATAGATTGTTCTCTAACTCCAATAGGTCATTTTTCAGGAGGGCAAACAACAAATCTACAAATTCCTCATAGAATACAACTTAAAAACGGAATTATTAAAGAATTTCCTGTAACAACATTTAATTTTTTTGGTAAAAATATAGGATTTACGGGAGGAGGGTATTTTCGTTTCTTTCCTTACAGCATCATAAAGCATACTACAAATAAATTACCCTATACAATGACTTATATTCACTTAGGGGATATAGATAAAAATAAAAAGAAAGTAGATGGTTTGCCTTTTTTTGTTCAATTTCGCCGACTTGTAGGATGTAAAGGTGGTGAGAAAAAACTTAGAAAATGGCTTAGCGATTTTGATTTCATTAGCGTAGAGCAAGCAAATCAACAAATAAATTGGGATAAACAACCTTTATTATAGGGTATAAAAAAAAGAGGTGACTGACACCTCTTGGCGGAAAGTGAGGGATTCGAACCCCCGGACCCGTTAAGATCAACGGTTTTCAAGACCGCCGCATTCGACCACTCTGCCAACTTTCCGTGTGCAAAGGTACACTAATTTTTTATACTGACAAATTTTTTCTAATCTTTTTTTGCAAATAATAATCTATCCTTTCCTCTAATATCTTTAAAGACAGAGGTTTCATAATATAAATTTTTGAATAAAAATTCGGTTTCTTTGGCTAAGTTTTCATTGATTTCCATATAAATTTTGCCGTTTTGAGCTAAATTTCTATTACAAAATTCTAAAATTTCTTTATAAAAAATCAATGGATCTTCATCGCTCACAAATAGTGCTAAGTGTGGTTCGTATAAGAGTACATTATTTTTCATTAAAGCCTTTTCGCTCTCCCTTACGTAAGGAGGATTGGAAACTATTATATCAAATCCTTGATTTTTTTCTTTGTTTTGAAAAATATTTTCTTTGAAAAAATATATTTTTTCTTTGTTTAAATTTGCGTTTTCTTTGCTTTGTTCAATAGCCTCTTCGCTTATGTCGTAGGCATAAACGTTTGCATCAGGAAATGCTTTTTTTAAGGCTATTGCAATGCAACCGCTACCACAACAAATGTCTGCAATCTTTAAATTTTTTCTTCCTTTATTTTCTTGAATTATTCTTTGGACAATTTCTTCGGTTTCCACTCTTGGAATAAGTACTTGATGATTTAGATTTATTCTTACATCAAGAAACTCACAATAACCTAAGATTTGTTGAAGTGGCTTTTCCTTTTTTAAATCTTTTATTGCAAAATTGATTTTTAAAAGTTCCGATTCGCTAACTTTTAATTCATCTTTATAAGTTAAAATTTTTATTAAATCATAGTTTGTAAAATGCTCTATTACAGAGTAAATCATTGAGCGTATTTCATTCTTTTTGTAAAGAGAGTCTAACTCTTGAAAAGCGAAATCTATAATATCTTTTACTTTGTTTGATGATATTCTCATTTCTTTTTATAATTTTGTTGGTGCAAATTTACGAAATAAATATCTTTATGCAAGACCACGAAAAATATATGAGGCGTTGCTTTGACTTAGCCTTGATGGGAAGGGGGAATGTTAGTCCAAACCCAAAGGTAGGTGCAGTAATCGTTTATCAAGACCAAATAATAGGAGAGGGATACCATAAAAAATATGGACAATCTCACGCTGAGGTAAACGCAATTGCTTCGGTAAAAGACAAAAACTTATTAAAAGAAAGTACAATTTATGTAAACCTTGAGCCATGTTGTCATTGGGGAAAGACACCTCCTTGTGCAAATCTTATTATTGAAAATAAAATTAAGCGATGCGTTATTGCAAATAAAGATATTAACCCAAAAGTTGATGGAGGTGGCATTAAACTTTTACAAGACAATGGAGTAGAGGTTATAAGTGGAGTTTTAGAAAAAGAAGGTTTATATTTAAATCGTCGTTTCTTTACAAACCAGAGTCAAAAGCGTCCTTACGTAATTTTAAAGTATGCACAAACCTTAGATGGCTTTATTGCACCAGAGGGAAAAGGTGGTTGGATAAGCAACGATGCAATGAAAGTGTGGGTTCACAAGCAAAGAACAGAAGAAGATGCTATAATGGTTGGATATAACACTGTTATGTCGGACAATCCTCAATTAAACGCAAGGCATTACATAGGAAGAAATCCAAAAAGAGTAGTTTACGACAAATATTTAACTCTCCCAAAGGACAAAAATATATTTGATAACACCCAAGAGACAATTATCTTAAATTATTTGAAAGAAGGGCGAGAAAAAAACAATGTATTTATTCAATTAAACGAAGACAAACCATTTGTAGAACAAGTCCTTGAAAAATTATATGAGCAAAAAATATCCTCGCTTGTAGTAGAAGGAGGAGGGAAAACTTTAAATTATTTTTTAGAAGCAGATTTGTGGGACGAGGCAAACGTTATTGTAGGAGAGAAAAACTTTGGAAAAGGAGTAAAAGCCCCTATAATATCGCAAGGATTAGTTTCAATGGAAAATATAGGAGGAGATATTCTAAAAATATATCATAATCAAAAAAAATTGTAACTTTGCAAAAAATAAGTAAAACAACTATATATAAAATTAAAACGTGCAAATAATTACATTAACAACAGATTGGGGATTATCAGATTATTACGTTGGTGTTGTTAAAGGAAGACTTTATTCTTTACTTGACGATATTATAGTTGTTGATATTACACATGATATAGAAAATTACAATCTTTTAAAAACAGCATTCATAGTAAAAAATGCTTGTTTGAAATATCCAGAAGGAACAATCCATATAATAGATGTAAATAGTTTTGAGCAAGGAGAAACAAGTAATTTAAAACCACGCTCATACATTGTTGTTAAACATAAAAATCAATATTATATTTGCACAGATAATGGTTTGCCATCAATGGTTTTTGGAAACGACCCAGTAGAAATAACAGATATTGCTCTTTTTAACGAAACGGATTATTACACCTTTGCATCTTTGGACCTTTTTCCAAAGGTTGTGAAAATGATTGTAGAAAGTAAAAGTATTGCCAATATAGGTAATAGAATGGAAACTTTCTCTAATCTTGTCCCTCAAAAGTATTTTATTACCCAATCTAATAATTCGGAGGTGATTGTTCAGGTTATTTATGTTGATAAGTACGGTAACGTATTTTTAAACATAAAAGATAATGAGTTTAATAAGATTAGAAATAATAGACGTTTTAGAGTAATGGTTGGAGTAAAGCCTGTGGAGACTATTTCTTTGTCCTATGCCGATGTTGATGTGGGTGACCCTTTGCTTACAATATCTTCTTCGGGCTATTTGCAACTTGCATTAAGGGAAGGTAATTTTAGTTCTCTTCTTGGAGTGAGAATAGATGATTCTATAAAGATTTTTTTTGATGAATAAAGTTTGCAATAGTGCGAATCGCTTCAATACTTCTGCAAGTCTGACAATCAATTAAAGAACTATTTATTCCTAAAACTTTATTTTGCTTTACAGCATTCAAATCCTTATAGGGAGAGGTGTTAATGAAATGATTTAAGTCTTCCTTTCTAACAATGATATAATCAGGTTGTTGAGCAAAGAGTTCTTCTTTACTATATGACCAATTTGAAATATTGTTTGCTATGTTTTTTCCACCCGATAGCTCTATGATTTCATTGATATAGGTGTTCTTTCCTGCTGTAAAATCGCCCGATTCGCCATATCCTACAACGTAATATACACTTGGTTTGTTTGAGTTGTTGTTATAGGTTGTTTTTATTTGGTTTAATTCATTTTTCATATTGTTTATAAGGCTGTCGGCTATGTTTTCTTTGTCAAAAATCTTGCCTAAGATTTTTAAAGTATTGAATACGCCTTCTACATTGCTTCTTTCGGGTAGGCAGATAATGGAAATGCCTGCTTTTTCAATATTTTCCACCAAATCTTTCCTCACCATAGAAGAGGTAATTACGATTTGAGGTCGCAAAGCAATAATTCTTTCTAAGCTTGCATCAGAAATTCCTCCTATTGCTTCAATTTGCAGTGCTTCTTTGGGATAATTGCAAAATGTTGTTCTGCCTACGATTTTGTTTCCAACGCCTAAGTCAAATAATATTTCGGTTATTCCGGGCGAAAGAGAGATTACGGTTTCTGGATTTAGTTTTACTTTAACTTTTCTATTGTAATAGTCTGTTAATTCTATGTTTGGTTCAATTATTTCTTTGTTTTGCGTGTTTTTTTCTTTGCATGAAAAAAATAATCCTAAGAAAAAAAATATTAAAAGAGTCTTTTTCATAAATATTGCTTTTGATTGCAAAGATACAAGAAAAAAAGATTACTTTTGCACTATGAGATATTTTTTACATTTAGCGTATAATGGAGCTTATTTCCATGGTTGGCAAATTCAAAACGGTCAAACAAGTGTTCAAGAGGCTTTACAAGAGGCTTTAAAGCATATATTAAAAGAAGAAATTGAACTAACAGGTTGTGGAAGAACAGATAGTGGTGTGCATTCGAGCGACTTCTATGCTCATTTTGACTACAAGGAAATGGCTAATGAACAAATAGAAAACGTGGTTTTTCGTTTGAATAGATATTTTACTCACGAGGTTTTGATATATGGCTTATATAAAATGCAGCCTCAGGCACATGCTCGCTTCGATGCTTTAAGTAGAACTTACAAATACTATATTAGTGAGGAAAAACAGCCTTTTAATAATGATTTTGTTTATTATCACCCTTGGAAATTAGATGTTGAAAAGATGAATGAGGCTTGTGAGTTGTTGAAAGGTACACAAGATTTCACTTCTTTTAGTAAACTACATACCCAAGTAAACAATAATATTTGCACTATCACAAATGCCTATTGGGAAAGAAAGAACGGGCAAATTGTTTTCACAATTACAGCAAATAGATTTTTAAGAAATATGGTTAGGGCAATAGTTGGCACAATGCTTTTGGTTGGGAGAGGAAAAATTAGCGTAGAAGAATTTAAACAAATCATAGAAAACAAAGACAGAAACCAAGCCGGAGTAAGCGTTCCTGGTAAGGCTTTATTTTTATTCAAAGTAGAATATCCACAAGATTTATATCTCTATGTTGAATAAAATGTGTAATTTTGCAAAAGAATTAACATAAATCAACAAATACAATGAAAAAAGTAGTTTTAAGCCTATTGGCTATTTTAGCAGTTAGTTTTGTTTTAGAATCTTGTGCTCACAAGACATGCGATGCTTACAGTAGCGTAACACGTCAGCCAAGAGAAATTTTAAGATAAGACTTGCTATTACTCTATTATTAGAGAAATGGGGCAGTGGTCTGAATGCACAACGTCATTTAAGATTTCTGCTCCTTTTATTTTTGTTTTAAGGCTTTCGCTTACCATACAATAATCTATTCTCCAACCTTTATTATTTGCTCTTGCATTAAAGCGATAACTCCACCAAGAATAAGCGTCTTTTTTCTCAGGATTCATAAAACGAAAACTGTCAATCCAACCGCTATTCAAAAAGTTTTCCATCCAATCTCTTTCTTCGGGCAAAAAACCTGAGTTATTTGCATTACGAATAGGGTCATGTATATCAATCGCTCTATGACAAATATTATAATCACCACAAAGAATTAAATTTTTCCTTTCGTTTCTTAAATTATTTACATAGTTTTGAAAATCATTTAACCATTTCATTTTGAAATTTTGCCTTTCATCTCCACTTGTTCCTGAAGGGTGATAAACGCTTACAATAGATAAATCGCCAAAGTCACATCTTATAAACCTTCCCTCATTATCATAATCCTCTATTCCCATACCATAAACTACGTTGTCTGGCTTGTGTTTTGTTATAATTGCAACTCCACTATATCCTTTTTTGATTGCCGAAAAACTATAACACTCATAGCCTAACGCATTAAACTCTAAAACAGGTATTTGTTCGCTTTGTGCTTTTGTTTCTTGAATACAAATCACATCTGGATTTTCTTCTTCCAACCATTGAGTAAATCCTTTGCCAACAGCCGCTCTTATACCATTTACATTGTAGGAAATAATTTTCATAAACTTCAATTTTCAAGTGTTAAAACATTGCAAAAATAAAAAAATATCAAAGAAAAATATTTACATATCAAAAATATTTAATAAGTTTGTACCTAATTATGCAACTAAAAAAACTAATTAAATACGTAAAACAAATAAATCTAAACCCTTATTACAAGGCGTTTATGCTATGGCGATTAAAACATTTGACAGAGTACCAATTTGTACTTATCCTTAGTTTAATCGTTGGATTATTTAGTGGTTTCGCTTCGGTAATTCTTAAAAATACTCTTCATTTTACTTACGAAATCATTAGTGGATTCTCTTGGTTTTCGGCCGATAGAGGTAATATACTTTTTTTAGTCTATCCAACAATTGGTATAATATTAACTGTAATGTTGGTAAAGTACTTTATAAAAGATGATTTGTCTCATGGAGTCAGCAAAGTGATGTATTCAATTTCACGAAAGAATGGAAGGTTAAAATTTCATCATTGTTGGTCTTCTGTAATCACTTCTTCAATAACCGTAGCCTTTGGAGGAAGTGTGGGATTGGAAGCGCCGATTGTTTTAACTTGTAGTGCAATTGGTTCAAACATTAGTCGCTTTTTCCGTATTAGTAGAAAACACGCTATAACCTTACTTGCATGTGGAGCAGCAGGTGCAATAGCAGGTGTTTTCAAAGCACCAATAGCAGGAGTCTTGTTTGTGTTTGAGGTTTTGATGATTGACCTAACCCTAAGCGTTGCAACACCTCTTTTACTCTCCGCTTTAACCTCTGCACTCTTATCCTACCTTTTCTTTGGTCAAGGAGTACAGTTTTATTACAAAGTAGACACATTATTTGAACTTTCAAAAATTCCGGCATTCGTTCTTTTGGGAGTTGTTTCAGCCTTTATGGCACTTTATTTCCTTAGAATAAATCGTTGGATTAGCAAAAGATTTTCTCAATACAAACAATCCTCAAAAATTATCTTTGGTGGAATAATATTAGGCTTACTTGTTTATATTTTTCCTCCACTATTTGGCGAAGGATACTCAGCATTGACAGCTTTGTTGAATAATGACGTGGACGCAATGTTTGAAAACAGTTTCTTTCACCCTTACGTAGATAACGAACTCACCTTTTTAATGGTTTTAGTCGCTATTGTATTTTTCAAAGCCATAGCAACTGCCGTTACATGTAGCTCAGGAGGAGTCGGAGGCACCTTTGCACCAAGTCTTTTTTTGGGAGGGTTTGTTGGATTCTTTGTTGCAAGAATAGTAAACCTTGCAGGATTTGTGGAAGTGGCAGAAAGCAATTTTGCACTTGTAGGAATGGCAGCCGTAATGGCAGGAGTAATGCACTCGCCTTTGACAGCGACTTTCCTTATTGCCGAAATCACAGGTGGATACGCCTTGTTTACCCCTCTTTTGATTGCAACAACAATAGCATACCTTGTAGTAAAACCATTAACTAACTATTCAATTTATGCAGCCCCTCTTGCAGCAAAAGGAGATTTGGTTACACACAATAAAGACAAAAACGCATTAAATTATATTGATATAAACAAATTGATAGAGACTAATTTCGTAACTTTATTCCCTGAGGCAAAACTAAAAGACATTGTAGAGGCAGTAAAAATCTCTTCAAGAAGTTTTTTTCCTGTTGTAGATGAAAATCAAATGTTTAAAGGAGTTGTTGTTTTAGATGATGTACGTTATATTTTGTTTGACAGGGAGAAATATGACGATGTTTTCATCAAAGATTATATGCAATATTCCGATACATTTATTGTGGAGATAAACGAATCTATGGAAAAAATTGTAGAAAAGTTTAAAATCTCCGATAGATACACCTTAGTAGTGGTAGAAAATGGTAAGTATTTAGGATTTATTTCAAGAGCAAATATATTTTCTGCTTATCAAAAATATATTCGTGAATTTTCAAACGAATAAAAGCAAAGAATTAGAAAAATAAAACAAAGAAATATTTTTCTAAAACAAAGAAATAATTATTTAAAACAAAGAAAAAAATGAAGATAGCAGTAGTTGGAGCAACAGGACTTGTAGGAAACTTAATGTTAAACGTATTAGAAGAAAGAGGATTTGCACAAGAAGAAATATTAGTTGCAGCTTCAGAGAAAAGTATTGGTAAAAAAATAAAGTTTTCCAATAGAGAATTAACCGTTCAAAGCGTTGAGGATGTTATAAATCAACAATGCGACTACGCAATCTTTTCAGCAGGAGGAGCAACCTCTAAAAAATATGCACCACTCTTTGCCGAAAAAGGCACAATCGTTATAGACAATTCTTCAGCGTGGAGAATGCAAGAAAATATTCCTCTTGTAGTGCCGGAAATCAATGCAAATTCAATCAAAAACGAAGATAAAATAATTTCAAACCCTAATTGCTCAACTATTCAAATGGTTTTAGCTCTTAGTAGTTTACATAAAGCCTATGGAATAAAACGTTTAGTTATTTCAACCTATCAAAGCGTAACAGGAACAGGCGTTAAGGCAGTAAAACAATTGGATTGCGAAAAAGAGAATCAAGAATGCGAAAAGGCATATCCACATCAAATCTTTGAAAACATACTACCACACGGAGGAGACTTTCTTGAAAATGGATACACCACAGAGGAAGAAAAGCTTGTTAATGAAACAAGAAAAATATTCAATGACAATTCTATAGCAATCACTGCAACCGTAGCACGAGTTCCAGTAAAAGGAGGACATAGCGAAGCAGTAAATGTAGAGTTTCTTAAACCTTTTGAAATTTCCGATGTTTATAAATTGTTAGAATCAACAAAAGGAGTAGTGGTATTAGATAAGCCAGCAGAGAATCTTTATCCTATGCCATTGAATGCAAAAGGTAAAGACGAGGTCTTTGTAGGTAGAATACGAAGAGATAACTCTGTTGCAAACGGTCTTAATCTTTGGATAGTTTCTGATAATTTAAGAAAAGGAGCTGCCACAAATGCCATTCAAATATTAGAATATTTGACACGTAGGTAAAGACTTAATGAAAAAACACTTAGTAATAATTGCCCTATTGTTGATTTCAATTTCAACAATAGGGCAAAATATTTTTTTAGACTCATATTCTCTCCACTTTCAAAGTGGTTGGGTGTTGCCAACCAATGATTTTGTAAGAGGAAACAATACTCAACACAAACCAATCTCACAAATATACGCTCTGTCTTTACGTTACGAAAGGCAAAGCGATGGTTCACGCTCTTGGCATCAACTTTACAATTTTCCGAGTTATGGATTAGGGCTATATATTGCCGATTTCAATGTAAAAAATCAACTCGGAAGACCAATAGCACTTTATGTTTTTTTAAGCAATTATATAATCAACAAACAAAAATGGAGTTTGAAAATAGAAACAGCCTTAGGTCTTGCATTCAATTGGCAACATTTTTCATTAGAAAACCAATTAAATGATGCAATGGGAGGATATTTTTCGTGTTATGCAGATGTTGGTCTTTCAATCTATCGTTTTATAGGAAATAAACTTGAAATAGGAGTAGGCATGAGCCTTTCTCATTTTTCAAATGGAGCAATGGCAAAACCAAACAAAGGAATAAATGTAATAACACCTAAAATAAGCATTAAATATAAGCCATACGGAATTTTTGAATACGCCAAAACACAACCTCCGAACTTTAAACTATCAATGGAAAATTTAACAACAGTTTTCATCGGCTCACACAATGTTTTAACAATCTTACCAAAAAATCAAGCAGATGCTCCTTTTAATAGAAAATCCTATTTAGTATTTGGTTTAGATAAAAGATTTTTAAAACGAATTACCTACAAACATTCCTTAGGCATAGGTTTTGGACTTGGATATAATCAATACATAGGCACAACCTATTACATACAAGACCAAGAAATAAGATTGAGAGCCTCAAACTTAATCGAGCGATTTAATTTGAATGTATATTTAAGTTATGAGTATAAAATACACAAATTAACTTTCTTTGCAGAACCTGGATACTACATTTACAGAAGTATTTACGATGAGGCACCAAACTTTTTTCAACGCATAGGCTTGCGTTATCAAATAAATAAAAATTGGTTTTGCAGCATAGGATTAAGAGCACAACATTTTAGCGTAGCCCAATACATAGAATGGGGCATAGGACTAAGAATGTAAAGAAAAAAAGCAAAGAAATAATTTCAAAAAGCAAAGAAAAAAATATTTTTTTTCTTTGCTTTTTTTTATTTTTTCAAAGAAATATTTCTATATTTGCAATACATATTCAAATATTATGCAAACTCTTAAAAGCGTAACCTACCTTTGCAAGAACAATTTAAGCAAATATAGATGTTTGCTTCATCTCTTGCTTTGAGCAAACATCGTTAAAATAAACCCAATCAAAGCAAAGAGAGAAGAAAAAAATTATAAACTTTTAAAATTTATGGAATTATGCGAAATATTTTAACATTAACATTGTTGCTTTTGAGTATTACATATGCACAAGCACAAGATTGGATAAATAATGAAAGCACATTGCTTTATGAACAAACAATGCAAACAGATGAAAACACACAATGTATAGAAGAATATGATCCTAAACATATATTAACATCAACGAATCAATCAGGGACAAGTCATTATGTGTTTCGATTATGGGAAAATGGCAGTGCTATCTTTGAAGGATTTCTTGCTGATTCAAATTGTGTGATTTCAGATATTGAAATATTTGATGATTCTGTTTATTTCTGTGGAACCAGAGATGTAAATGGAAATCAGGTCGGTTATATAGGACGATTTAATATTCAACAATTTTTAAATAATCAGAATTGTGGATATGAAATTATGAATATTAATCAGAGTGTTAAACTCAAAAAATTAGTTGCATACGATACTTTTGGTAAAGACCATATAGTAGCAATAGGATCTAATACATCAAATAGCCCTATTATAGTAGATTTATTTCCAGATTCGATTTGTAATGTGTTTTACAATAATTTATTGCATCATGAACACCTTATAGATATTGCAGTCGGAGAGAAATATGTTGTTATAGCAGGAGAAGATACAGGAAGTGCAAAAATAACTCTTACAAGATTTTTTAGGAATGACTTATGTGCACCTATCTTAATGGGCTATCAAGAACATAATAAGTATGATTATACTAATGTAGTTGATTTAGCTCCGCTTATGTTAAATGCCGATCAAGTTAAAATTACTTATTTAGATACTTGTATGATGGCAATAACAACAACTGCATTTGATTTTAATAACAATAATAATCAATTTTACACATTAGTAAGTGTATTTAATGAACATGATTTAAATATTCTCAATACACAAGTGATACCACATAATGACAAAATGATATATTTAAAAGATACAGAATATGATTCTCTCACAAATAAGTTGTATATTTTAGAAGACAATAACTTGGATAACACAGGATATTTCACTTCATATATACTTTCTATAAGACCTTATGCTCAATCTTCATATATTTTGGAAGCAATCAAACCTGAAAAAGACTATATATTGAATGATATTATAGCATTTAGTTTTGATAACAAAGTTTTAGGTGTAGGTGTTAATAGTTTATTGAATCAAGGATTGTTTTCAAAAGATATTGGTGTTGCAACACAACATTGCAATCAAGAAAGAATGTTAAAAACAGTAATATTAGGACAAGTATCTAAATTTTCAACTATGTTGTATTCAAACAATATATCTCAAATTTCTTGGCAACAAAGCAATTTTAATGGAGGTAATCTTCCTCAGTTAATAGAGTGTCAATCAAATTATTAATAACAATCAGAAACAAATCGATATGAAAAAATCAGTATTTATTTTAGTAGTAGCTTTAATGAGCGTTTTTTCTCATTTAAAAGCACAGGATACTTTGATATTCCAAGCAGTATACCCTTTTCCAATAGATACTATAAATAAAACATATATTTATCCAGAAGTAGTTAATCCTACCTATTGTTATGATCAAGGACCAAATGATCCGGTTATAGGAAATTATTGGTTTAGCGAAATAAGTCGTTTAACTTGTGATGGGAGGGCTTTAAAAGCAGTTGCACAAGGTTTTATGTTTAATGACACAACAGCAGTAGATGGCATTACAGGTTGGTTTGGTAATATGTATGAATATAATGCGCCTACTATATCAGATGTGAATTTTAAAATAGGAATAATGGATAATAATTATAATATTATTTATCAAAAAGATTATTTATTTGTTGATGCAAATAATCAAATTGCTATTTATTCTTTTGAACATATTCCTTTTGATAGCGTGTTGTATTTAAATGATTTTGTATATGTTTTTATAGAATGGCCTGATAGTGCTTGCTTTGGAGGAAATATTCAGGGAGAACTTTATTATGATGATTCCCCAAAGTTTTATATGAGAACGCATAGTGAAGAAAAAGTACTTCCTGACGGAGGTTATGATATTCTGTCAGAAAATTTTTGTGCAGCTTGTAATGTAAAATATTCGCCTTTATTTAAATGGTATGGTGATAGTTATTGGGTTGATTTAAATTCAATGAGATGTGAACATCTTAATCGATTATGTTATTGGGGTGTAAAAGACGGTGTTGAGCAAGCATTAGATTATTATCCTACTCTTGGAATTAATTTTTACTATAGTAATGATAACAACAATGAAGATGGTGGAGATAGTGGATTATCCGAAATGAATATTTCGCATCTTGTAAGCCTTTCGCCAAATCCTGCAAAAGATATTGTAACAATACAATCATCTTTTAAGGTAAGAGAAATAGAAATCTATAACGCCTTAGGACAAGTTGTGTTAAGAAAACAAGGCAGTCAAAACATTGAAACAATAGATGTATCAAATCTTCAAAGCGGTGCTTACATCGTAAGAATAAAAACACAAAGAGGCTTTGCAAACAAAAAGATTCTGATAGAATAAATCAAAGAGTTAGAAAAATATTTCTTTGCTTTTTTAAAATAATCCTAAGATTTTTTTTATTTTTTCTTAGGATTATTTTTCTTTTTCTTAGAATTATAAATTCTTTGTTGTATCTTTGCAAACTTAAACAAATAAACACAAAAAATTAAATGAAGAAAATTTTAATGACATTGGCTATGGCAATGATGACAACATTGCTTGTAGGACAAGTTAGTCCACAAGAGGCTGCTAAAATAAAGGCAGAAAACCCTTTGGTCAAGGAATGGAATACTCCTTTTCAAACTCCTCCTTTTGACCAAATAAAAACAGAACACTATAAGCCAGCAATTCTTTTGGCTATTGAGGAAGCAAAACAAGATGTAAACGCTATTATTGTTAATCGAGCTACTCCTGATTTTGCAAACACAATTGAAGCTTTGGAAAGAGCAGGTAGTTTGTTAAACAAAGTGCTTGGCGTTTTCTATTGTATAGATGGTTGTATGACATCTCCTGAAATGCAACAAATAGCAGAGGAAATAACTCCTGCTTTAACTGCATATAGCAATGATGTAAATATGAATCCATTGTTGTTTGATAAAGTTAAACAAGTTTATGACAAAAGAGATGACCTTGCTTTGACTTTGGAACAAAGAACTTTGCTTGAAAATACTTACAAAGGATTTATTCGTTCGGGAGCTTTATTGAAAGGTGAAGCAAAAGAAGAATATCGTAAGATTTCAGAAGAATTAAGCCTTCTTTCTATCAAGTATCAAAAGAATACTTTGGCAGATCAAAATGCTTATTTCTTAAACGTTAAGAATAAAAAAGACTTAAAAGGACTTCCTGAATTTGCTTTAACAGCAGCAAAAGAAGAAGCAAAAGCAAGAGGTCAAAAAGGTTATACTTTCACTCTTCAATATCCTTCATACGGTCCTTTCTTAATGTATGCTGAAAATAGAGAATTAAGAGAGCAAATTTGGAGAGCGTCAAACTCTGTTGCAAATCATGGCGATGAACACGACAATAAAGAAATTGCAAGAAAGATTGCAAATCTTCGTTTACGTTCTGCTCAAATAATGGGATATAATTCATACGCAGAATATGCTTTGGAAAAAAGAATGGCTCAAAATCCTACTAATGTAACAAATTTCTTAAATGAGTTATTAGATGCTTCTATGCCTTTTGCGAAAAAAGACCTTGAAGAAATACAAGCATACGCTAAGAGTAAAGGATTTGAAGGCGATATTCAACGTTGGGATTTCTCTTATTGGAGTGAAAGATTGAAAAACGAAAAATATGCAATGGATCCTGAGTTAATGAAACCTTATTTCAAATTAGAAAACGTAAAGAAAGGTATATTTGACTTAGCAGGTAAGCTTTACAACATTGAATTTAAAGAAAACACACAAATAGCAAAATATCACCCTGATGTAACTATATATGAAGTATATGACAAGGCAAATGGAAAATTCCTTGCTGTGCTTTATATGGATTTCTTCCCAAGAGAAAGCAAACGTTCTGGTGCTTGGATGACTTCTTTCCGCGATCAATACAAAACAGCTGATGGAACAGAAGTTCGTCCTTTGATTCAAATGGTTTGTAACTTCACAAAACCAACTAAAAAAGAACCTTCTCTTTTAACATTTGATGAATTTAACACATTCTTACACGAATTTGGACACTGCTTACACGGAATCTTTGCAGAAGGTACTTATTCTTCAATCACAGGTACAGCAGTATATAGAGATTTCGTTGAATTGCCTTCTCAAATAATGGAAAACTTTGCAACAGAAAAAGAATTCCTTGATATGTTTGCAGTTCACTACAAAACAGGTGAAAAAATCCCTCAAGAATTAGTAGATAAACTAATAGCATCTGAAAGATACCTTGCAGGTTGGTATTCAGTTCGTCAATTATTCTTAGGAATGATAGATATGCAATGGCACACAATCACAAAAGAATTCACAGGAGATGTAACAGCAATTGAAGAAAAAGTAAGTGAAAAAGCAGAATTATTACCAAGAGTTCCAAATGCACTTATGACAACTTCATTCGGACATATCTTCGCAGGTGGATATGCAGCAGGATATTATGGATACAAATGGGCAGAAGTATTAGATGCAGATGCTTTCTCTTTATTCCAAGAAAAAGGAATCTTCAATCAAGAAGTTGCAAATTCATTCCGTCAAAATATTCTTTCAAAAGGTGGTAAGAAACACCCAATGGAACTTTACAAAGCATTCCGTGGACAAGAACCAACTAATAAAGCATTGTTAAGAAGAAGTGGTTTTATAAAATAAATCATTGATTTTTTCAGTTATTAAAGCGTGGGGTTATTATTTCTCCACGCTTTTTTTTAAAATTTTAAAGAAATGAAAATAGTAGCCGTAGAACCAATAGGCATAAGCCAAGAAAGAGCAAAACAGTTAGCAGAAATTTATGCTCAAAAAGGTCATCAATTCGTAGTTTATCCCGATAGAAAGGAAGATGCTCCAACTTTGATTGAAAGAATGAAAGATGCCGATGTGGTAATCGTTTCAAACATTCCAATAAGAAAAGAAGTATTGCAAGAATGTAAAAACCTAAAATTCTTAAACGTAGCTTTCACAGGCTTAGACCACATAGACCAAGATTATTGCAAAGAAAACAATATCTTAATTCGTAACGCATCGGGCTATGCTACACAAGCCGTTGCAGAATTAGCAGTAGGACTTATGTTAGATGTGTATAGAAAAATGACAGAGTTTGACTCTTCAACAAGAAAGCTTGGAACACGTAACAATATCTTAGGAAGAGAACTTAGAGGCAAAACAGTAGCCTTAATAGGCACAGGTGCAATAGGTTTAGCGACTGCAAAACTTTTAAAAGCCTTTGGTTGTAAACTCATAGCTTATTCTCGCAGTGAAAGAAAAGAGGCTTTGGAATTAGGAATTGAATACCTTTCGTTAGAGGAAGCAGTGAAACAAGCCGATATTATTTCTCTTCATACTCCACTTACAAATGAAACTAAAAATCTTATTAGTAAAGAAATCATAGACCTTTGCAAACCAAGTGCTATAATAATAAACACAGCAAGGGGAGGCGTGATTGATAATCTTGCTTTGGCAAATGCTTTGAATGAAGGCAGAGTTGCAGGAGCAGGAATAGATGTTTATGAAAAAGAACCACCATTAGAGGAAAACCACCCTTTGCTTTCAGCTAAGAATGCAGTGCTTTTACCTCACGTTGCTTACGCTACAAGAGAGAGCTTTGACATTAGAATAGATATTATATTAAATAATTTAAAAGAATACATCAATGAATAATTTTGAATTTAGAAATCCAACAAAGATTCTTTTTGGACAAGGACAAATTGCTAAACTTAGCAAAGAAATAGATAAAAGCCGTAAGATACTTTTAACATACGGCGGAGGCTCAATAAAGAAAAATGGAGTATATGACCAAGTTATGAAAGCCTTAGAGGGTTATAACGTAATAGAATTTGCAGGCATTGAAGCAAATCCCGATTACAACACCTTGATGCGTGCTGTTGAGATATGTAAAAAAGAAAATATAGACTTCATATTAGCAGTAGGAGGAGGCTCCATCATAGATGGAACAAAATTCATTGCAACCGCTGCAAGATTTGAAGGAGAAGACGCTTGGGATATTCTTTTGAAAAAAGCAGGTCGCTTACCTAAACCAATAGATTTTGCAAGCGTTTTAACACTTCCCGCAACCGCATCAGAAATGAACAATGGTGCCGTTATTTCAAGAAGAGATAGAGCAGAAAAACTTGCTTTCCATAATCCACAAGGCTATCCTGTTTTCTCAATTCTTGACCCTAATGTAGTGCTTTCACTTCCTAAGAAACAAATTTCAAACGGAATAGTAGATATTTACGCTCATACTTTGGAACAATATTTAACTACTTGTTTAGATACTAAGGTTATGGACCGTTGGGCTGAGAGTCTTTTACTTACTTTGATAGAAGAAGCTGAGGAACTTATGAGTGAAAATCCTTCATACAACTCTTGTGCAAACTTTATGCTTACCGCAACAATGGGATTGAATGGATTTATCGCCATGGGTGTTGAAGAAGATTGGGCAACTCACATGATAGGACACGAACTTACTGCTTTGTGTGGATTAGATCACGGAGAAACCCTTGCAATCGTTCACCCAGCACTTATGGACGTGATGAGAGAGGAGAAAAAAGGCAAGTTGTTGCAATATGCTAAAAGAGTATGGGGTATAAACCTTGAAGACGAAAACCAAGCCATAGACTTAGCAGTAGAAAAAACAGAAAACTTTTTCCGTAGCATAGGAAAGAAAACACGCCTAAGCGAAAACAATATAGGAGACGATGTAATAGAAACAATTGTTAAACGTTTCCAAGACAGAGGTTGGTGCGTAGGAGAAAGAGGCATTGTAACCCCTGAAAAAACAAGACAAATACTCCAACGAGCAAAATAAATAAAATAAAGGGTGAAAGACTTAACTTTCACCCTTTGTTGTTTTCTTTGTTTTTTAATAAAGTTTTGTAAATTTGCAAGGAAACTATAATAAAGCATTATCATGAAACAAGATAAGGAATATCCAGCTACGCATTCTATGTCAACAGCTTGGTATATGGTTGATGACGAAGGAAATGTTGGAATAATGGAATATGAAGAAAATGGACCTGTTCCGTATGGAATAGAGGAAAGTTTGTCTTTTGATGACCTTCTTTTTGGTTATGATGATGGGGTAAATGATATTGTAAAGTTTGATTTGACTGATGAACAAGTAAGCGTTTTTTTGAAAAATCCTTGTAATCCTTCTCAATATGAGTGGTATGGTAATTGTATAGTAAAGATTGATACTACCAAAACAGAGCGTTTTTTAAAATTGTCTGCATACAAAGGTGAGAAAAACATCTCTTGCTGTTGTATATCAAAAAATATGGGAGTGTATTTTATTGACACATGGCGTTGTGTTAAAGATTATTCTAAACAAGTCATTGAAGGTGTTTTGAAAACAATGCTTGATGAAAATATTATTGTAGAAGTTTATGATTTTAAAGAAATAGATTCTTTGGATTTTGAAGAAATAGATTTAAAATATGATTATCCATACTATTTATATAGCCAACCATATAATCCAAAACTTTTACAAAAAAAAGTTTTTACGCCAAAAAATCCTGTAAAGATTAGTCAAATCCCAGAATATTTTAGAAATAAAATACATCGTATTAAAGGCTGTTTTAAAGATTTAGAAAATATTCAAATAGCACAACGTTATCAATGTAAATTTTATGGTTGGGAATCTTCTTATATTATTGATGGTGTAATCTATGAGTTAATTACATTAGAAGATGGAAATAAAGGATATGTAAAAACAGATATATTGGCTTATCCTTTTAAAGATTATTGTCCTGATGCTAAACAATCAAGTTGTAATGAATATTGTTTAGATAGATTATATGAAATAAATAATAAAATTATCGATACCGATAAGCCAACAGTTTTACTTATTTGTTCCTATTATAACTATTTTGCTAACAAAATCAGTTTCTTATCTACACAATCATGTATTATAGAATATTCTGAATTTGTTCCTTGTGCATATTTTCCAGAATATGAGTCTAATTTAAAAGATTATTTAGATGAAATTTCAAGAAGAGCAAAGCCTTATTTAGAAAAAATGATTGAATATATGAATCCTTATGTTATAGTAAGCGATAATGATTATTTTGAAGTTCTAAAACAAACCTATGGAATAAGCAATGGAGAAATCGAAATAAACAATAACATATATCCAATTTACAATATAGATGATATAAACGAATACAAAGAAGAAATTATACAATTAGCAAATCAAGAATATAGAGGAATATATTACCCAATGGTTATTTCGCAAGAGGAAATGCAAGAATTGGAAAAGGAAAATATTGCTATTAAAATAAAAGACTAATGATAGAAGTGATTTCAATAGATTTAAGCAATTATTGTTCAAAGCAATGTCCTTTTTGTTACAATCATTCAAACAAAGAAGGCAATACAATTTGGCAACCAAAAGAAGTAATAGATTTTGCTCTTGATTGTATAGAAAACGGAGTGAAAGCAATATCGTTAGGAGGGGGAGAACCATTTGAATATGCTGGCGTTTTTGAAATTATCAAAGCTTTATATCCAAAATGTTATCTTAGTATTACAACAAACGGACTACCATTGGAAAAGGCAGAAACGTGGGAGAAATTATTAAAGCATCAACCCGATAAAATACATATAACAATTCATCAACCACAAGATGAAAACGAAATCAAAAGAGTAGAAAATCTTATTGTAAAACTATCAAAAACCAATATTAAACCGGGCGTAAATTTGTTGATTGGTGCAGATAAATTAAACGAAGCCAAGCAAGTATATGCAAGAATAAGTAGAGTTTTGAATCCAAGTCAAATAATACTTGTTCCACAACGTTATTCTAA
Source organism: Candidatus Onthomorpha sp. (assembly GCA_045645265.1). Classification (GTDB taxonomy): domain Bacteria; phylum Bacteroidota; class Bacteroidia; order Bacteroidales; family P3; genus Onthomorpha. The sequence continues at coordinate 86,779 of JAZRIM010000013.1, read as the reverse complement.
CCAACCAACACCAAAGGATTTATCTTTCGTTACTAATGAAAAACCTTTTCAAGCACCATCTTGCATACTTGAATGTAAACCTCCAAAAGATTTTGTCTCAATATCGTGGGATAAAAAAGTGAATTTTTGTAGTTATGCCTTAGAGAAACAAGAATTAAAAGCGCTTAATTATCAAGGTTTGATAGCATCTCTCAATGCTGTAAATTGGACTCCTTGTTGTTAATCTTTGTTTCGCTAAATTATTTCTTTGTTTTATTTATTTTTTTCTTTGTTTTAGAAAATTATTTCTTTGCTTTTTCAGAATTTTTCTTTGCTTTTTTTGAGGGGTATTTTGTTTACCCTTGTTTTTTGTATGTTTTGGCGGCTAAAAGGTTGAATGCCACTGCAAAAATCCCTAAGGCAAGAAAGTTATACCATAAATCCATAAAGCCACTTCCTTTTAGATACACTCCACGCATTATATCAATAAAATATCTTGGGGGAAGAATGATTGTGGCGTATTGAGCCCATTTTGGCATTGAGGAAATAGGGGTGAGCAGTCCGCTAAGTAGCATAAAGGTTAAAAGAAAGAAAAACATTACAAACATAGTTTGTTGAATGTTATCCGATTTATTGGCTATTGTTACGCCAAATCCCGAGAATACAAGTATGAATAAAATTGATGCAAGATAGATATAGCCTATTGAACCTACGGGTGCGAGTCCATAAACAAGCCAAGTGATAAGCATTGCTATTGAGATAACAAACAATCCTATTATCCAAAATGGTATTAGCTTAGCAAGAATAAATGTAAAGCGGTTGATTGGACTTACGTTTATTTGTTCTATTGTTCCGTTTTCTTTTTCTATAACTATGTTTACGGCGGAAAGGAATCCACAAATCACAATTAGCAAAATTATCATCAAGGCTGGTATCATTAAGTATTTGTAATTAAGAGTTTCGTTATAGTAATTCTTTATTGTAACAAGTTCCAAGGGCGTGGATAGGCCTTTTTCTTGATTTTGTTTTGAGATAGAGCTCATAATTGTTTGAACAAGGTATTGACTACCCAAAGAGCCTTTTGTTGCATTTACTGCATTGGCTGATATATTTATCTTTTCGGGTGTGGAGTTTGTTAGGTTGCGTTCAAAGTTTTCGGGAATACATAGAATAATATCCGTTTTCAAATCCTCCAACATTGCTTTTGCTTCGTTGTATGAGGAGGCAGAAGGGGTGAGTGTGAAGTATTCCGATGCTTTTATATCACTTGTCATTCTACGAGAAAGGGAGGAATTGTCTTTATCTACAATGGTAACGCAAACGTTTCTAATGTCCATTGTAGTAACCCAAGGCATAACAAGCATTACTAAAATAGGGAACATTATAATTAGTTTCGATATGAAAGGGTCGCGTTTTATTTGTATAAACTCCTTTTGTAAAAGTATGAATAATTGTTTCATTGTGTTTTAATCAAGTTTGTCATTAAATTTCTTTAAAGAAACAAATACTAAGACAATGCTCATAAGAATTAGTATAAGTATTTCTTTTGTTACGGCCGTGATTGGCAATCCCATAATCATTAGTTTTCTTATCGCCTCAATATACCATTTTGCGGGTACTATGTATGGCACAGGTTGTAGCACGCTTGGTAGATTTTCAATAGGGAATATCATTCCCGAAAGCATAAGAATAGGCATCATCATCACCATTGCGGAGATTAAAAGTGCCATTACTTGTGAGGAAGATATGGTGGAAACAAGCAATCCTAAGGATAAAGAAAGTACAAGATAGATTAGTGAAATGAAAATAATGCTAAATAAACTACCACTTAAAGGAACATCAAGTAAAAATCTTGAAACCAATAGAATAGTTGTGAGGTTTATGCAGGAAATTACAAAGTATGGAATCATTTTTGCAAGAATAATTTTAATGGGTCTTACAGGCGAGACAAGCAATACTTCCATTGTTCCGCTTTCTTTTTCTCTTACGATTGCAACCGAGGTCATCATTGCGCAAATCAAAATAAATATCAATCCCATTATGCCAGGTACGAAATTATAAGCCGACTTCATTTGAGGGTTGTAAAGCAAATGTAGATTAAATAGTTCTTGATTAGAAAAATTCTCATCGCTCATTACGCTTTGCAAGTAAATGCTTCCTGACATAGCGGTATTGGTGTTTGAGGCGTCAAAAAGAAATTGCATCTTTCCCTCATTGTCAAAAACAACTACCGCATCAGCCTTTGAGCTACGAAGCATTGTTTCCGCATCTTTTTGATTGACATAGCCCACAAAGGTAAAATAAGGATTAGCTGAAAGCTTTTCTATTTTCCCTCTAATATCCTCCGTATGTTTTTGAACAGATACCGCAACGTTTAGGTTGTTTAGTTCGGTAGATATTGCAAATCCAAAAAGTATCATAAGGACAATAGGAATTAAAAGCACAATCATCATTGTCCTTTTATCGCGTAGGATATGTAAAGCTTCTTTTTTTACAAATGATAAAAAGTTTGTCTTCATTGTTTTATTCCCCTCTTTTTGCCTCTCTTGCAAGGTGTCTAAAAACCTCGTCCATAGATTCGGCATTGTAAAGTTTCTTCAAATTCGCTGGCGTATCCAATGCTCTTATCTGCCCATCTACCATAATGGAAACGCGAGAACAATATTCTGCCTCGTCCATATAGTGAGTTGTAACAAAGATTGTAGTTCCCTCGTTGGAGGCTTGATAAATCATTTCCCAAAATTGTCGTCTTGTTATCGGGTCCACGCCTCCTGTTGGCTCGTCAAGAAATACTATTTCGGGTTTATGTATTGTTGCAATGGAGAATGAAAGTTTTTGTTTCCAACCAAGTGGGAGTGAGGCTACAAGTGTGTTTCTTTCTTTCTCAAAATCAAGTTGCTTAAATATGTTTTCTGCTCTTTGTTTTGTCTCTTGCTTGCTTAAACCATAGATTCCCGCAAATAATCTTATGTTTTCCCAAACGGTAAGGTTGTTATAAAGCGAAAACTTTTGACTCATATATCCTATATTTCGCTTTATTTCCTCGCTTTGCTTTCTTATGTCAAATCCAGCAACAGTTCCACTTCCGTGTGTTGGGAAACTAAGTCCACAAAGCATTCTCATAGCCGTTGTTTTTCCCGCACCGTTTGCACCAAGAAAGCCAAATATTTCTCCCTTTCTTACCTCAAAGCTGATTTTATCCACAGCCGTAAAATCGCCAAACACCTTGCTTATTTCTTTTACCGAAATTACAATATCTTTCATCGCTTCATAAGTTTTATAAACATATCCTCAATACTCGGAGAGGCTTTTTTGATTTGTAGATTCTTTATTTGGTTAAGCTCATTTGCGAAATACTCTTTGTCAAAATCCTTTTCTACAACAAGATGATGGCTTTCTCCAAAAGGATAACATTCTTTTACGCCTTTGACTTTTCGCGACAAAGAAAGCAATTCAAACATATTATCGGCGCTTATTGCATATAATTCATCATTATAGCCATCTACTATATTTTTAGGTGTATTTGTAGTTAAGATTTTCCCTTCATTGCAAAGTGCAATACGCTCACACCTTGATGCTTCGTCCATATAAGGCGTTGAAACAAGTATTGTAATTCCTTTTGCTTTAAGTCCCGCAAGCATATCCCAAAATTCACTTCTCGAAACCGCATCAACACCCGTTGTTGGCTCGTCAAGAAAAAGCACTTTTGGGTAATGAATAAGCGCGCAACAGAGTGCGAGTTTTTGTTTCATACCTCCAGATAGCTTTCCTGCACGGCGAGTTTTGAAAGGTTCGATTTGCTTGTAAATAGGTTCAATAAGGCTATAAGAATCCTTGATTTTGGTATTGAAAAGTGCTGCAAAAAATTCAAGATTTTCCTCAACCGACAAATCTTGATAAAGAGAAAACCTACCAGGCATATAACCTACGCATTTCCTTATCTCTAAATAATCCCTCTTTACATCAAAACCATTAACGCTTGCTTTTCCATTATCGGGCGAAAGAAGGGTTGTAAGTATTCTAAAAAGAGTTGTCTTTCCCGCTCCGTCAGGTCCTATTAGCCCAAAGCATTCTCCCTCTTTTACCTCTAAGCAAACATTGTCTAAGGCTTTAACCTTGCCAAATTGTTTTGAAATGTTTTCAATCTCTATTGCATTCATCTTACAAAATTACTTCGCCCGAAAGTCCTAATTTTAAGCGTCCATCGTTTTTAACTGCAATTTTCACTCCGTAAACAAGGTTTGCTCTTGAATTTGCGGTTTGTATGCTTTTTGGAGTAAACTCCGATTGAGATGAAATCCAAGTTATTTTTCCCTCATATTCATATCGCTCTTTTGCTCCAAAGTCTGCAATTACTTTTACTTTGTTTCCTACTTTAATCTTTGGTAGTTGCTCGCTTGTAAAATAAGCTCTTAGATAAATGTTTTCAAGATCGGCAACCTTTAAAAGTGGTTTGCCACTTACTGTCGTTTCTCCCTCTTGTGCATACTTTACAAGTATTGTTCCGTTGATTGGAGAGGTGATTTTGCATTTTGAAATCCTATCCTCTAATGATGATATTTGTGCTTCAAGTGCAAGAGCATTTTCGTTGATTGAGGTTGTGTTTTTGTTAAGTGTTGAAAGCGTTGCAGAGAGTTGAGTTTCTAAAATTTTTATTTGAGCCTCAATGTCATCATATTGCTTTTTTGTTGCTGCATTGTCTTTCAACATGTTTTCTACTCTTTTAAGTTCGCTTTTTTGTTTTGCGATTTGCTCTTGTAAAGAGGCTACTTGCTTTTGAGTATCGGGGCGTGAGGCGAGCAAAGCAGAGAGTTGTGCAGAGAGTTGTTTGCGTTGAAAATGCAATTGTATAGTATCTATTTGTCCAAGTGTTTCATCGGCTTTTATTTCCATGCCTTCTTCAATAGGAAAGCTAAGAATTTTACCATTTGCCTCAGAAGAAATCGTTATTTCTCTTGCCTCAAATGTACCTTGTGCATCAAATTTATCAGTCTTGTTGCAAGCCACTAAACTTAATGCTGCTATGATATAAATAATCTTTTTCATAATTCTTATTGATTAAGAGTTTGTTTTATTTTATAAATGTTTTGTAATAATTCTATTTCGTGTTGGCTACGATTGATAAGGCTTATTGATTCCTCGTTAATCTTTTGTAAAAGCTCCGTTGCATCTATCAATCCGTTTTCCATTTTTGACTCCGCCGCAATGCGTATTGAACGGCGCAAGTCTATAATTTTCTCATCATCTTCTAAGGCTTGCTTTAAGCGTTCTATTTCCGAATTGTTTTGAGAAAGTTGTAACGAGGTGTTAAAAAGGAAAACATCTTTTTGAATTTCAATTTGCCTTTCCGCTATGGAGATTTTGTTGAGAGAGTTTTTCCTTGTGTAAAATCCTCCTAAGTTCCAACTCATTCTAATGCCTGCAATTGCGTTTAAATCGGGCGAATTTTCTATCATTGATTTAAACATATCAAGCCCTGGATAGCCATAATAAACTTGTCCAAACAATGAAAAGTGTGGCATTAAGGAAGAATTTATGACTTTTCGTTGAGAAGATAATTTTTCTTTTTGAAGGTCAAAGAGTTGAAGCTCCGCACGATTTGATGTTTGATTTGCAATTTGTATCATTGCAGGACGTTGTAGTTTTTCGTCTTTTAGCTTTTGTCCTATAAAGATTTCAAGCATTTGTCTAAACGATTTAAGAGAGGAGGTGATTTGTGTAAGATTTTGTTTCGCACTCAAAAGCTCTACTTCTATGGCATCAACATCGGATTGCATTGCAATATCGTTTCTTTGATAAACCCTCATACGATTAAGGTTGCTTTCCAAAATCTCAATCAAGTTTTCTGTTTGTGCCTTTCTTTCTTCTAAAAGTAATACTCCAAAGTATATATCATTAACCCTTGATTGTAAATCGTATAAGGCTATTTCATTTTGTTTTCTTTCTGCCTTTGCATCTGCCTTTGCTATATCAAGATTTGCCTTTGAGTAGCCTCCGTCCCAAATAGTTTGATTTACATCTATTGCGGCTTTGTATTGAAACTTGTCAATTCCAAGCATATCAATTCCACTCAAAGCAAGAAAAGCATCAAAGACTTCGGGGTAAGTAGGGGTTGCCGATTGATAGGTTGCTTGTCCTGAAATATTGATTTGAGGCGCCCATGCCATAAGAGCATTCTTAATATTATATTGCTCGCTCTTGTCAATCAATTCATAACGTTTTATTTCGGGATAGTTTTCCTTTGCAAGCCTATGACATTCTTCAAGTGTTTGACTATGAAGTTGCAGGCCAAGTAAAACAAAACCTAAGGTGATTATTCTTTTCATAAGGATTATAAATTTTTTTAGGTAAAAATGTATTCAATACACAATAGTGCAAATTTATATAAAAATATTAAATTTACAAACCTTAAAAAAAGAAAATTATTTCTTTGTTTTAGAAAATTATTTCTTTGCTTTAGAAAATTATTTCTTTGCTTTTTTCGGATTTTTCTAAGAAAAAAAATAAAGGGTGAAAGAATCAACTTCCACCCTCATTCATATAGTAAAATCAAACTTATTTTAAAATCACTTTTGAGGTGTAAACAGAGCTGTTATTCATAACTTTTACAAGGTAACAGCCTTTTTGTAAGTCGGAAAGGTCGATTGTAGAGTTGTTTGTAATGTTTTGTTGCATCATAACACGACCTGCCATATCTATAACCTCCATTTGATGAACGCCTTCTTGCAATCCAGATAATGTAATTATATCATCGGTTGGGTTAGGAGCGATAGTCAAAGGAAATTCCTTTACATCTTCAAGTCCAACTGCGTCAATATCTACATAATTGTATTCATAATCACATACATATTGCAAAGTGAAGTTAGCATCTAATGCCCAATATTCTTCAAGTCTGTAAATATTTTTATTTGTGTAGGTTTCAGGACGAGTGATTTCTGGAGTCCAAGGCATAAGTGTTTCTTCTAAAAGGCGATTGTCAAATGTGAAAATAGAACGTTCTGTTTCGTTTTCATTAGCATCGTATGCGTGTACTTCAGTGCAATTACCTGCTGCATCGTATGTGTAAGTTCTTGTGCCATAAACCTCCCAAGAATAACCATCAAAAGTGTTGTATGTAATAAGACTTAATTTTCCTTCATTATATGAATAATCTATGCGTTCATTAGCAGTAAATGTTGAATTAGAAGCAAAAGGATCGTCAGCATAGCTCCATGTTTCAGTAGCCAAAAGACCGTTTGCGTATTCATATTCTACCATTTGTAAAAGCATATCACCCATTGTTAAATCGGTACTTATTAATTGACCTTGTTGGTTATAGAAATATTCATACAAACCACCTAATTCAAACTCTCCACCAAAGTTATTGTAATTTGCACGAGAGGCAATCAAACCTTGATTATTGTATGTGTATTCTATATAATAGACATTTACCCAAGTATTCCCCATTAACTGATAGCCATCAAGGCGTACCAATTGATTTTGTTCGTTGTAACGAATAGAGTCTATCAATTCATACTCAGCAGGAACGATTTCATGAACGGCAACTAAACGGCGATAAGCATCGTAATGATATTCACAAGTTATGTAAAGGTCATCGGTGTTGTAAGAAGACAAAGCATAATTGTAATCAACGGTTTTTGCCATCTTTTCAGCAGGACGGAAATTCAAATCTCTATCAAATTTTCCCTTATGAGAATATCTTTGAGATAAATCTTGTTGTGCAAAAGCCGAAGCAAACACTACACAACACAAAACAAATGATAAAACTTTTTTCATATTACTTTAATATTTTTGGTTTATAGATGCAAAGGTATGAAAATAATGTATTGTATGCAAAAGAGAGGAATAAAAAATAGGGGATATTAATTATTTGAAATTTTTTAGTATTTTTGTAAGAGATAATTTAAAAGAATAGTGATATGGAAGTATTAATTCAAAGCATAAAAAATAGAATAGCATCTGTTTATATGGCATTAGATGTGTTTAATAATCTTTATAAAGATGTTAATAATGTTAATAAAGATGCTATAGAAATTACACAAGAACTAACATCTATATTGCAATTTTTGAGGGAATTAATAGACATTTGTTCTTCAAAACAAGCATCTAATTTAAAATCTTTATTGAAAGATATAGATCGTTGTTTGTTTGACTTGTGCCAAAATTTAAGAAATAATCAAAAATTACGAATACATACAATTCTTAGACGTCTAAAGCGTTTGTTGCCAGAACTTAGATTTGCTATAAACTCTGATAATGCATTAAATCTGTCAGATGAAAGAAATAAAGAATTAACACAAAAGCTTGAATACCAAACTAAAAAAACACAAGAGTTGGAGGCTTTAGTTAATAATTATAATGCACAATTAAGTGCAATTCAAGCAGAACGAAATAGTTTGTTAGGAGAATTAAACAAGACAAATGAAGAAGCTAAACGACTAGCTAAAGTAATAAATGATACATTGAAGCCTAGTACTGCTGGAGCAGTAACCTTAAAAACTTCTTTTCAAGACCGACTTAATGAAGTAAGTAAGAAACAAATTAGGATATGGTGGTTAATTGGTGCAGGTTCGTTTTTAGCAGCAACAATACTTATTGGAAGTATTATTTTATTTGGTTTATGGTTTTGTAAAGATGTGGAAATAGAATATAACGATAATGTTATTGTTAATTTAGTTGGTAGATTAAGTATGATGTCTATTACAATGATGGGTGCTGTATTCTGTGCCAATCAATATACTAAACAAAAAACACTTATTGAGGATTACGCTTATAAAGCTGCAATAGCTAAATCAATAGCGGCATTTTCTGAAGAATTACGTGAAAAATCACCGGAAGAGTATTCAAAATATATAGCTCTTGTAACAAAAGAAATTTATCAAGACCCTTTAAGAAAGAGAGGTAAAGAAAAAGAGGATTTGAAAAAATCTAAAGAGGATTTTACCATTTCAGAAGAATCTTTAGGATTGATAGAAAAAATTATCAAAATAGCAAAAATACAAGATACAAATTCATAACAAAGGTAGGAATATTTTAATGATAAAGAAAAAAGCGGAACATTGAAAAATGCTCCGCTTTTGTTTTATGCTTGTTTTTTTCTTTTTGCTTATTCAGCCCAAGATACTACAAGGTTTCTATCGCCGTAAGCGTCATCTACTCTTGAAGAACATGGCCAATATTTGTCATCGTGTTCAAGAGGGAAGGCTGCCATTTGACGAGTGTATGGTCTATCCCATGTATCTGCACAAACTACTTGCATTGTGTGAGGTGCGTTCATGATGATATTGTTTTGTTTGTCTGCTTTTCCTTCTTCTATGTCGCGAATTTCTTGACGGATTTGGATTAAAGCATCGCACAATCTATCCATTTCTGACAATGGTTCTGATTCTGTTGGTTCAATCATCAATGTTCCGTGAACAGGGAATGCAACAGTAGGAGCGTGGAAACCATAGTCCATCAAACGTTTTGCTATGTCGCCACATTGTACGCCTGAACTTAATGAGAATTGATTGCAATCCATGATAAATTCGTGAGCACACATTCCGTGAGTTCCTGTGTAAAGGATATTGTAAGCTGTTGCTATTCTTGTTCTCATGTAGTTTGCGTTTAAGATAGCGTATTTTGTTGCTTGTGCTAATCCTTCACCACCACACATTTTTAAATATCCGTATGTGATTGGCAATAAACCAGCACTTCCGAATGGTGAAGCAGCAACAGGAGAACCTTTTGTAGAACCTGTTGAAATAGTTCCGTGAGTTGGAAGGTAATCTGCAAGAGCAGCAGTACAACCAATAGGTCCAACTCCTGGACCACCACCACCGTGAGGCATTGCAAATGATTTGTGTAAGTTCAAGTGGCAAACGTCAGCTCCCATAAAGCCTGGTGAGGTCAAACCTATTTGTGCATTCATGTTTGCTCCGTCCATATAAACCAATCCACCGTTTTCGTGAATTATATTGATAATATCTATAATACCTTCTTCAAATACTCCGTGAGTAGAAGGGTAAGTAATCATTAAACAAGAAAGATTTTCTTTATTTGCTTCTGCTTTTTCTTTCAAGTCAGCAATATCGATTTCTCCCTCAGCAGTTGTTTTGATTACTATGATATTCATTCCTGCCATTGCAGCAGAAGCTGGGTTTGTTCCGTGAGCAGAAGCAGGGATTAAACAAACTTTTCTGTTTTCTTGTCCGTTTGCTATTTGGAAATTACGAATTGTCATAAGTCCTGCATATTCTCCCGCAGCACCAGAGTTTGGTTGAAGACTTACTTTTGCAAATCCTGTGATTTTTGAAAGGATTCTATCCATATCTTCAACAAGTTCGTAGTATCCTTCTGCTTGATCTCTTGGTACGAATGGGTGAACGTTTGCAAATTCTGCCCATGTGAATGGTATCATTTCCATTGCAGCGTTCAATTTCATTGTACAAGATCCAAGAGGAATCATTGCTCTGTTTAAAGACAAGTCTTTTACTTCCATTTTCTTTAAGTATCTCATCATTTCTGTTTCAGAATGATAAGAAGAGAATACTTTTTGAGTTAAGAAGGCAGATTGTCTTTTTAAGTTTGCTGGTATTCCTTTTGGTTCGGCACAAGAAAATTCAACAAATTCTTTACCAGCAGCTTGAGCAAGCGCTCTTAAAACTCTTTCTATGCCTTGGCAAGAAGTAGTTTCGTCAGTTGAAATACCTATTGTTTTGTTGTCAATCAATAAGAAGTTGATTTTGTTTTCAACCGCAACTTGACAAACCTTTTCAGCATCAACAGGACATGCTAAACGAATTGTATCGAAGAATGTTTCGTTTAATTGAGTATATCCGTAAGCTTTTGCATTTTCAGCAATAGTATTTGCTGTTTTGTTTATATCTTGTGCTATTTCTCTAATTCCTTCTTGTCCGTGATAAGCCGCATATTGACCAGCCATTATAGCAACAAGAGCTTGAGCAGTACAGATATTAGAAGTAGCTTTTTCACGTTTGATATGTTGTTCTCTTGTTTGAAGAGCTAAACGGAAAGCCTTATTACCTTGTGCATCTACTGTTTGACCAATGATTCTACCAGGCATTGTTCTTTTGAAGTTTTCAGTACAAGCAAAGTAAGCAGCAGAAGGACCACCAAAGCTCATTGGACAACCAAATCTTTGAGTTGTACCGCAAACGCAATCAGCTCCCCATTCTCCTGGAGGAGTCAATAAAGCCAAACTCATTAAGTCAGCAGCCACTGCAACAAAAATTCCTTTTGCTTTTGCATCTGCTGTGAAAGCTGCATAATCCAATACCTCACCTTTACGATTAGGATATTGAACAATAGCACCAAAGAATGTTTCATCAAGAACAGTATCTTCACTTCCAACAACAACCTCAATTCCACGAGGAACGGCTCTTGTTTTTATTACATCTATTGATTGAGAGAAAAGATTTTCGCTAACAAAGAATTTATTTACATTATCCTTTTGTTGTTGACGACTTCTTGAACCATAGAACATAAGCATAGCCTCTGCACATGCAGTTGCTTCGTCTAACAATGAAGCATTAGCCAAAGGCATAGCAGTCATAGAACAAATCATAGTTTGGAAAGTGAAAAGAGTTTCCAAACGGCCTTGTGAAATCTCAGCTTGATAAGGAGTATAAGAAGTGTACCAACCTGGATTTTCTAAAATATTTCTTTGTAATACGGCAGGAACTATTGTGTTGTAGTATCCTTGTCCGATGTATGTCTCATACATTTTGTTTTTTGAGGCCATACCTTTTAACATAGTGAAATATTCATATTCATTCATTCCTTGTGGAAGGTCCAAAGGTTGTTTGAAACGAATCTTTGCAGGTATAGTCTTATCAATTAGTTCATCAATGCTACTAACGCCGATGACCTTTAACATCTTCTCAACTTCTGCTGGTTGAGGACCGTTATGACGGTGTGCAAAATTATTAGTTATCATCTTGCTTTAATGTTTGTTGTTATTTATTTTATAATTTATTTTCTTTCTTATCTCTTATAGGAATTAAAATGCACAATTTCCTTTAATGGTTTACGAATCTTTTTTCTTGTAATAGCTGCCGAATAACCCAAAGAAATTACCAACGGAATACGTTTCTTCTCAGGTACATCAAGCAATTGTTTCAATCCTTTTTCATCAAACCAACCAAGTATGCAACTTCCAAGACCTAATTCAGTAGCTTGCATACATATATTATTTGCTGCAATTCCTATATCTAAAAGAGGGTATTCCTTATCCTTTATAACCGAGCCTAAGGAGGCGGTGAGATTAGCTTTTTCCAAGACTATTGCAATCAAGACAGGGGCTTGTTTCACAAAACGATTCATTCCCATTGTCGCAATCCTTCTTTGAGCTTGTTCAAGTATTGGTTGATTGTTTATTACAATAAAAGACCAAGGCTGAGAATTGCAAGCAGAAGCCGAAAGCCTTCCTGCTTCAAGGCAAGCAAGGATTTTCTCTTCTTCAACCTTTTGAGAAGTATATTTTCTATCGCTTTGTCTTCTTAACAATAAGTCTTTAAAGCTATCCATCGCAAAAAAAAAATTAAATACTTGCTGATGAAAATTCTGCGTCTGCTTTAATCTTCTTTATCAATCCTTGAAGAACTTGACCAGGACCAACTTCTACGAAAGTATTTGCACCATCTGCAACCATTGCTTTTGAAATTTGAGTCCATTTTACAGGAGCTGTCAATTGAGCAATAAGGTTTTCTTTGATTTGAGCAGGATCTGTCATAGGTTGAGCATTAACATTTTGATAAACCGGACAGATTGGAGCTTGAATATTAGTATTTGCAATAGCCTCAGCAAGTTCAACTCTTGCAGGTTCCATTAAAGGAGAGTGGAAAGCACCACCAACCTTCAAAGGTAAAGCTCTTTTAGCACCAGCAGCCTTTAAAGCTTCGCACGCTTTATTGATTCCTTCCATAGAACCAGAAATTACCAATTGACCAGGGCAGTTGTAGTTAGCAGGAACAACAACTTCTTCAATACCTGCACATACTTCTTCTATTTTTTCATCATCTAAACCAATGATTGCCGCCATTGTACTTGGTTGAAGCTCACATGCCTTTTGCATTGCATTAGCTCTTGCAGCAACAAGACGTAAACCATCTTCAAAACTCATAGCCTTAGCAGCAACCAAAGCAGAAAATTCTCCTAATGAGTGTCCTGCAACCATATCAGGCTTAAATTCTTCACCCAAAGCATGAGCAAGAATAACAGAGTGTAAGAAAATTGCAGGCTGAGTAACATTAGTTTGTTTTAATTGTTCATCAGTACCTGCAAACATAATATCGGTAATTCTAAATCCTAAGATTTCATTTGCTTTTTCAAACAATGCTTTACATTCTTCATTGTTATCATATAGGTCTTTACCCATTCCAACGAATTGAGCCCCTTGACCTGGAAATACGTATGCTTTTTTCATAGTCTATTCTTATTTTAAGATTTTAATTTAATTTGCAAATGTACAAAAAAACAATAGTTATAGAAAAAAAATCAAAGAAAAAATAAAATAAAACAAAGAAAAAAAAGAAAAAAACAAAGAAAAAAAATAATTTTTCAAAGACTTTTTACTGACAAAATTATATGGAATTTGTAAAAAAAACTCGCAAGATTTGTTTCCTGCGAGTTTTTTTGAAGTTTTTTTTCTTGTTGTTTAAAATCTAAAACGTGCTCCTATGTTTGTTGAAAGGAATGTTCTTCCAAATGATATGAAATATAGGTCAGAGTTCATTTCATCGATTTGTTTTCCTGAGTCAAGGTTGGTGAATAGTAGGGAAGGGGTTGCAAAAAATGATAGGTTTTTTGTTGCTTTGTATTCTAAGGAAAGTCCTAATTCAGTTGCAAATTTTGAGTTTAAACGACCTATTATAGTGTTTGTTTGGGAGTAATTTTTTGATTTTTCCATAATTACTCCGATACCTAAATAAGGCGATAATTCAAAAGAGTTACCCATTTTATAAGAATAAGCGGCACTTAGTCCAATGTAGTTTAAGTTTTCAATCCTTTGTATTGCTTCATATTCATAATAGTCATTGATTATTGTTGTGAAATAATATGTGTTTGCTGTGTGAAAATAGTCTATTTTGAGAGTTAATTTGTCGTTGTATCTAATTCCCGCACCCATTTTGTAGTTTAAACAATTAGGGAAAGATGTAATGTGAGAACTTTCAACATTCAATCCTCCAACTGTATTGTAGGAAGTTGATTTTCCAAAAGATACATCAAAAGTAAATGCTACCTTTTTTTCTTGTGCAAACATTGTTGTTGCAATTAGCAGACATACTGCAATGAATGTTAGTTTTTTCATATTGTTTTTTATTTTTTTCTTTGAGGGTGCAAAAGTAAAAAAAAAACTCACAAGACCAAATTTCTTGCGAGTTTTTTTTGAAGTTTTAATATCTTGATTTCTAATTATTCTGCTATTAAGCTTTTATAGTCTTCAAGTATTTGAGGGTCGAAGTTGTTGATGTATGTGATAGCTTTTTCTATTTCGGCTTGTGCTATTTTTGTCATGATATGTGCTGATTTTGTAAACATATCATTTTTGTTTGCATCGTTGATTAACAAGTTGCCCATTACTAAGTAACCTGCTATTTCGACCAATCTTCTTGAATTAAAGTCAAAGGCTTCTGATGAAGAACCAAATTCTTTAACTTTTTCATAGCATTGTTCAAATTGTTCTCTTAATTGGATTAGAGTGTTTCTTAATGCTTGTAATTCTGGTTTTACTGCTATTGCTTCGTATTCTTTTACTCTTGCAACGTAGGCTCCTGAGATTACTCCTCTGATTGCTGCTACTACTTGTAATTGTGATGTTCCTTCATAGATTGTTAAGATACGTGCGTCTCTGTAAAATCTTTCGCATGCGTAGTCTTTCATAAATCCACTTCCTCCGTGTACTTGTATGCAATCGTATGTGATTTGGTTTGCATATTCTGATGAGAATAGTTTTAAAAGAGGAGTGAAGGCATCTGCTAAACGTGAATATGTTTTAAGAGTTGCTCTTTCTTCGTTGTCAAGTTTTCTTTCACGAGAAATTGCCTCTAATGATTTGTATATATCAACGCAACGTGTTGTTTCATACAATAATGTACGGATAGCATCTGTTTTTGCTCTCATATTTGCAAGCATTTCATAAACTTGTGGGAAGTTGATGATTGCTTTTCCAAATTGTTCTCTTTCGTTAGCGTATTTTACGGCTTCTCTGCATGCTGCTTCTGCAAGTCCTACTGATTGAGCTCCAACTCCAAGTCTTGCTCCGTTCATTAGGCTCATTACATATTTGATAAGACCAAGTTTTCTGTCTCCAACAAGTTGTGCCGGTGCGTTGTTGAATACTAGTTCTGCGGTAGGAGAGCCTTTGATTCCTAATTTGTTTTCTATACGTCTTACGGTTACGGCTTTGTTTGCTCTATCGTAAACAAAATAGCTTAATCCTCTACCATCGTTTGTTCCTTCTTCACTTCTTGCAAGAACTAATTTGATGTCAGCATCTCCGTTTGTGATGAAACGTTTTACTCCGTTTAATCTCCAACAATTGTTTGCTTCATCAAATGTTGCTTTCAATCCTACGGCTTGAAGGTCTGAACCTGCATCCGGCTCAGTAAGGTCCATTGAACAAGTTTGTCCTTTGTTAATTCTTGGTAGGTATTCGTTCTTTATTTCTTCTGATGCAAATTCATAAATAGTTTCTGCACAGTCTTGCAATCCCCAAATGTTTGCAAAGCCACAATCGCCTCTTGAAACGATTTCTGCTGCCATTACATAAGGAACATAAGAGAAGTTTAGTCCGCCATATTGACGTGGAAGACTCAATCCATACACTCCTGCATTAGTTAATGCTTCGTGATTCTTTTGTGTTCCGTCTGCATATATGATAGCGTTGTTTTCTATTCTTGGTCCTTGTTTGTCCACGCTTTCTGCGTTTTCCCAAAGAACATCTGATGATATTTCGCCAATGATGCCTAATACTCTTTCATAAGAATCTATTGCATCTTCAAAGTTTTCCGGTGCGAAATCATATTTATCTTTATCTGCATAGTCTCTTTCTTTCAAACGAACGATTTCTTCCATCAATTCGTGGTGAAGATGAAACTTTAAACCTTCATTATCATTAAAAAAATTACCCATATCTATTATGTATATAAGTTCTTAAATAATTATTACTTAGTGTTTGCTTTGTAATACTTGATAAGTTTTGGTATTATTTCAAAAGCATCACCTATGATTGTGTAATCTGCTATTGAGTTGATAGGAGCCTTAGCATCGGTGTTAATGCTTATAATCTTAGAAGATTGATCCATACCAGCTCTGTGTTGAACTGCTCCACTTACTCCACAAGCTATACATAATTTAGGTCTGATTGTAACACCTGTTTGACCAACTTGTCTTTCGTGTTCTGTCATTCCTGCATCTACGGCAGCTCTTGTAGCTCCAACTTCTCCACCCAATACTTTTGCAAGTTCGTGTATTAGTTTGAAACCATCTTTTCCAGAAGCCATACCATAACCACCAATAACAACTATTTGAGCGTTTTTGATATTTATTTTTTGTGCTTCAATCTCTCTTGAAAGAATTTTTACACAGAAATCGTTTTCTTCAACATATTTTGCAACGTCTAAAACATTTAATGTTCCTTTATGAGTTTCAGAATAAATTTCTTTCTTCATTACACCCTCACGAACTGTTGCCATTTGAGGACGAGTTTCAGGGTTAATGATAGTTGCAATGATGTTACCACCAAATGCAGGACGGATTTGATATAATAATTTATCGTAAACCTTTCCGGCTTTTTTGTCTTCGTGAGAACCGATTTCAAGCGATGTACAATCGGCTGTAAGTCCACAACCTAATAGAGATGAAATTCTTGGTGCTAAATCTCTACCAACGCTTGTTGCTCCGAAAAGACAAATTTGAGCCTCTTTTTCCTTCAATAATTTAGTAACTATTGAAAAGTGAGGAAGAGTTTGGTAAGGGCTTAATCTTTCATCGTTAGCGTAGTTGATTACATCTACACCATAAGGATATAAGGTTTCTTCTAATTTTGCTACATTAGAACCTATTACTATTGCTTCTAATTGACAAGATAAATCATCAGCCAATTTTCTACCTTTGGATATTAATTCCAAACTTACGTCAGCAATCAATCCTTCTTCTGTAATTTCGCAATATACAAATATATTATTCATTTTCGATTACAATTTTAATTAGAAATTAACCGATAATATGTGTAGCAATCAATTCTTTTACCAAATCATTTAATGCTTCTTCGGTGTTTTCTACATTGATGCTTTCTTTTTCGGCAAGTACTACGTTTTCTATTTTCTTAACCTTAGTAGGAGAACCACTCAATCCTAAACGATTGTCCTCTGCTTCAATATCTGCGGCAGACCATTGTTCGATTTTCAAGTAAGGTTTTCTTTCCCAAAGTGCTGTGCAGTCTTTTTGTTGTTCAGCTGCCTCTGCTTCTGAAATAGCATATTTGTATTTCATTAAGCGTTTTGCGTGATGGAAACGACATTCAGGAGCACTTCCGTGAACAGTTATCAAACAAGGATAGTTGCTTTCAACTATTTCAATACCTCTTTCAAGACGGCGTTTTATTTGAATTTTTTCTTCGTTTACCTCTATTACTTCTTCTGCGTATGTTATTTGAGGAATATTTAATTTCTCTGCAACTTGTGGTCCTACTTGTGCAGTATCACCATCAATAGCTTGACGACCTGCAAGAATTAAATCTACTTTTCCTAATTTTTTAACACCTTGACTGATAGTGTAAGAAGTTGCTAATGTGTCAGAACCTGCAACTTTTCTATCAGAAATCACATAACCGCAGTCTGCACCACGATATAAAGAATCTCTTATTATGTCAGCAGCTCTTGAAGGTCCCATTGTAAGAACACAAACCTCTGCATCTTTGATGTTATCTTTTATATGCAATGCCATTTCCAAGGCGTTTAAGTCTTCTGGGTTGAAAATAGCAGGCAATGCGGCTCTATTTACAGTACCTTCTGCTGTCATGGCATCTTTGCCAACGTTTCTTGTGTCTGGTACTTGCTTAGCCAAAACTACAATTTTAAAACTCATTATTATTCAAATTTAGTTAAAAATCTGTGCAAAGATAAGAAAAAAAATGGAAACAAGACAATTATTATCAAGAAAACATTTCTTTTTTATTTTTAATTTTTTCTTTAATTACAATTATTATTATATATATTATTATTGTCTTCGCACTGCGAAGAGTTTAAGTCAAAGAAATATTTATTTTTTTCTTTGTTTTAGAAAAATATTTCTTTAAAATGTTTCGTTGTTTTGTGAGGTTTGACTCCAGGTGTTTGTTGTGAAATCTGGTACAAGGTTTCCTTGTGAGCTAAGGGATTGAAAAAAGCCTTTTGATAGACCTATTTCATAGAAGTAATCGCAAATTTCTTCGTATTCTTTTTCGTTTAAATATTGGTTTAAGTATTCTTGCTTATAGTGTTCACATGGAGTGTATTGACTCATTAAAGATATATTTAAACTAAAAGAGATATCGCTTAAATTCCAAAGTGCTTTTTTGGAGTTTTCTTTTTTTGTTGGCAAGATTAAATGTCGTATAATTACTCCGTTTTTCC
Source organism: Candidatus Onthomorpha sp. (assembly GCA_045645265.1). Lineage (GTDB taxonomy): Bacteria > Bacteroidota > Bacteroidia > Bacteroidales > P3 > Onthomorpha. Next base: position 68,183 of record JAZRIM010000013.1, on the reverse strand, counting down.
CTTTTTGATGATACATTTCTTCTATTGCTTTTAAGGCTGTTTGTGGGTAATCTTGCGCCATAGACAATTCTTTTGCAAGTTGATTGTCGCTGTATTTGTAATCGGGTAAATAAATGTCTATAAACCCTTCTAATTCTCTTAATATTTCAACTTTGTCATAGGCGTTTGTGTTGTAAATTATTTTTGGGAAAATGCTTTGTGAGTGTAGTGTGCGAATGATTGCTCGCATTAGTGGAATGGAATGGGTAGGGGATACAAATCCTATGATGTTTTCGCTTTCTTTTAATACTTTTTTTATCTCTAAAATTAAGTCTTCAAAGGTGGTGTAGGTGTTTTTTATTTCATTTTTATTGTTGCTTATTTGTTTGTTTTGACAATAGAGGCATTGTAGGTTGCAGTGTGTGAAAAAAACATTACATACTCCTTTTTCGCCGCTTAGAGTAGGCTCTTCGCCTTTGTGATTGCATACAAGTGCTACGTTTATAGAGGCGTCTGTTTGACAAAAGCCTTTTTCTCCTTTTAATCTATTGACTTTACATTCTCTTGGACAAAGTTTGCAACAAGATAGTAAATTTAATTCATATTCATCGTAAGGAATATTTGAAATCATAGTTAATAATATTTTTTTGACTTGCAAAGGTAAATAAAAAAATAATAGTATCTTTGCAAGTTATGGAACAAAATGTTGTAAAGAAACAAGTAAGAAGAATTTCGCATGAGGAGGCTTTTAGAATGAATGGTAAGATTCCTCCTCAGGCAATAGAGGTTGAGGAGAGTGTTTTAGGAGCTTTGTTACTCGATCAAAATGCTATTACTAATGCGATAGATATATTGCGTGGAGAGTATTTTTATGTAGAGGAGCATCAATACATATATCATGCGATTAGTGTGTTGTTTCGTCAAGGAAATCCTGTTGATTTACTTTCTGTTGCTGAACAATTAAAGAAGGATGGGCGTTTTGATGAAGTAGGGGGTATAAATAAATTGGTATCTCTTACAAGTCGCATTACTTCTGCTGCACATATTGAATATCATGTTAGAATTCTTTCAGAAAAATATATTCAAAGGGAGTTGATTCGTGTAAGTACGGAAACTTTAAAGGATTCTTATGATGAAACTCAAGATGTTTTAAACCTTTTAGATAGAACGGAAACTAAGTTTTTGGAAATTAACGATAGTAACTTCAAAAGTGATTTTCATTCAATGGACGTTCTTCTATCGACTACTTTGAAAGAGATAGAGGCAAATCAAAATTCCCAAGATGATTCTATGGGAGTGGTAACCGGATTTAATGATTTAGATGCGAGAACGGGTGGTTTCCAAAAGGGTACTTTACTTATTTTAGCTGCACGTCCTGCTATGGGAAAAACAGCCTTAGCTTTAACAATGGCAAGGAATATGGCTGTGGATTTTAATAAACCTGTAGCGATATTTTCTCTTGAAATGACTGCATCGGAATTGATGTCACGTTTGATTGCAGCAGAAAGTGGGATAGATGCCAAAAAATTCAAACTCAAAGGTGAATTACAAGATTGGGAAAAAGAACAGTTGAGAAGTAAAACTAATGCTTTGGCTCACGCTCCAATGTATATAGATGATAATCCCGGTCTTACAATTTTTGAACTAAGAGCAAAGTGCAGACGTTTGAAACAAAAATATAATATTCAAATGGTTTTCATAGATTATTTGCAACTAATGTCTGGTGGAGATACTATGAAAAATGGAGGAAATCGTGAACAAGAAATCTCTTACATATCAAGACAACTAAAAGCCTTATCTAAAGAGATAGGAGTCCCTATTATGGCACTTTCACAGCTTTCAAGAGCAGTTGAAACAAGAGGAGGAAGCAAACGTCCTCAACTCTCAGATTTAAGAGAATCAGGAGCGATAGAACAAGATGCCGATATGGTAATGTTTGTTTATCGTCCTTCATACTATGGCATTGAAGTAGAGAACGGAATGAGCACAGAGGGTGTTGCAAAACTAATCATAGCAAAGCATAGGAGTGGAGAACCGGGAGATGTTAATCTAAGATTTGTTGAAAGATTTGTGAGATTTGAAAATATGTATGATGCAGTGCAAGCTCCCGAAGCAATGATACTTAATTCTCAAATGAATAGAGATATAAAGCAGAATTTAGAAAAAGATGAGAGCATTCCATTCTAAAATAATAGTAATAATAATTTCTCTTTGTTTTTCATTGCAACTTAGGGCAAACTTTTTAGTTATCCCAATGGACGAAGGACAAAAAAATCATTTAAAATCATATGGAGTAGCCTATCAAGCACTTTCATTAGACTATGAAGTAGATTGGATGTTGAACTATCAAGGAGGAGCTTTTTGTATTTCCTATTCCAAAGAAATAGAAACATTTTGTAGATTAAAAGGAGTGAGTTATTATATCATAACACCATCTCAATATGCAAATGTTTTAGAAGAAATATCTTCACCAAGCGTAAACCAAGATATAGTAAAACTTCATAAAGCCCCTAAAATAGCGGTTTATTCTCCTAAAAACAAACTTCCATGGGACGATGCTGTAACTTTGGTCCTTACATACGCCGAAATACCATATGATGTGGTTTATGACCAAGAGGTAATGAATGATGTATTACCTTTATATGATTGGCTACACCTTCATCATGAAGACTTTACGGGGCAATACGGGAAATTTTGGGCATCATATAAAAACAAAAAATGGTATCAAGATGATGTGGCTCTGCAAGAACAAACAGCAAAACAATTAGGCTTCAATAAAGTTTCTCAATTAAAACTCGCCGTAGCAAAAAAAATAAGAGATTTTGTTACAGGTGGAGGATTTATGTTTGCAATGTGTTCAGCACCTGATAGTTTCGATATAGCACTTGCAGCAGAAGGAGTAGATATCTGCTCAGAAATGTTTGACCATGACCCAATTGATGCAATGGCTCAATCAAAACTTGATTTCTCTAAATGCTTTGCCTTTGAAAACTTTACAATCGTAACAGACCCTTATACATATGAGATATCAAACATAGATGTGCCACAAAGCAGAGCAAGACAAGTAAAAGAAAAAGACGATTTATTTGTATTATTTGATTTTTCTGCAAAATGGGATTGGGTACCTACAATGCTAACACAAAATCATAGTAGAATAATAAAAGGATTTAATGGACAAACAACAGCCTTTATGAAGCGATATCTTAAATCCTCAGTAACTATTCTTGGCGAAAACGCATCATTAGAAGAAGTTCGCTATATTCATGGCACTTATGGCAAAGGCACATGGACATATCTTGGTGGACACGATCCAGAAGATTATAGCCATTATGTTGGAGACCCTGTAACAGACCTTGATTTACATCCAAATTCTTCAGGTTATCGCTTAATACTTAACAACATACTTTTCCCGGCAGCAAAGAAAGAAAAAAGAAAAACTTAGAAAAATTTTTAGAAAACAAAGAAAAATTTCGATAAAGCAAAGAAAAAAATAACTAATTCTTTGCTTTATTTTTTTTAACTCTGCGTTTTGGAACATAATTTAAATTATGTAAAGTAGAAAATGTAAAGTCATAAAAAAAGGCTACCCTAAATTGAGTAGCCTAAACTTGGAAAATTTCAAAATAAACCTGAACTATTGTTGTTTTAGTAAAGCATCTATTTCTTGGAATTCTGCTTTCATATTCAATAATGAATAGATATTTCTTAAAGCTTTTAGAGTTTGGAAATCTTTTGGTTTTACTTCCAATACTTTTCTGTAATTTGGTATTGCTTTTTTGAAGTAATCAAATGATTCGTTTTTAAGTTTGTCGTATGCACCTGTCATATCGTCCAATGGAACTTTGTCTGCTTCTTTCAATACATCAATTCCTTTGTTGAAATATGTTGATGCCAATCCGAAGTAAGCATCTGATTGTGTTGGATTAAGTGTTAATGATTTGTTGTAGTATTCTTCTGCTTTTGCTATTTCGCTTGCATCACGGTAAATATCTCCTACAAAGTTGAATACTTCTGTTTTCTCTCCTAATGCTAAAAGAGATTGAACTATTTTTTCAGCTTCTTCTTTTTGTCCTGCTTGTAAGTAAGTGCTTCCTAATAAAGCTTTTAATTGTGCATTTTCTGGAAGATTTTTTACACCTCTTTTTAATACGTTTATAGCTTTATCTGTTTCTTTTGCTGCTTGATTTGCTGCGAATATTTTGATGTAAACATCTGGTTTTTTAGTATTTTCTTTTATTAACTCACGATAAAGTTCGTTTGCTTTGTCTGTGTTTTTCAAAACTTCGTAAGAAAGTGCCATAACGTATTTTGATTGTTCTAAGGCTTCTTTAAAGTTTGCTACTTTTGCAGATTCGATTGCTTGTTCTGCGTATTTGATTGCGTCTTCATACTTTTCTGCGTTGAAAGCATTAACTGTTTCGTTTGAGAAGTAACTTGCAACAACGTTTAATGTTCCATTACATAATGAAATAAATTCGTTTGTTCCATTTTTCTTTTCAATTTCTATTGCTTTTAATAATGCTTTTTGAGATTTTGCTGCGATTTCTGCGATAGGTTCAGTGATTTTTTGTTTTTTCATTATCTTCTGATCGTCCTTGTTGTCAGATTGTGAAATTTCTACCACTCTTGCATAAATTGCTCCTGCATAATACCAAGTTTTTGCTTCTAAACTTGTTTTTTCGTGAGCACAAGCCTCATCAATATTAGTCATCGCATTTCTTAAACGATTGTTTTGCCAGTCTGCATAAGCACTTTGTACTTTCATTGTTTGAGCAGACGCTCCAAATGTTATGGCTAATAAAGCCAAGAATAAGATTCTTTTTTTCATTGTACAATTATTTTTATTCGTTATCATTATTTTATTATTTCTTCTACTTCATCTTCTTCCCTACTTATTTCAACGACAGAAGCTATTGAATCATTGTCTTTAATGTTAATTAATTTCACTCCTTGCGTTGCACGTCCTTGTTGACGAATGTCTGCAACGTGCATACGGATTGTTAGTCCTGAGCGATTCATTATCATTAAATCAAAGTTGTCATCAACTTGTTTTATAGCAACTAAATCACCTGTCTTTTCGGTTATGTTAAGTGTTTTAATACCTTTTCCTCCACGGTTGGTAATTCTATATTCTGCTAATGGACTTCTTTTTCCGTAGCCGTGTTCTGAAACAACTAATATGTCGCTATCTTCTTTTGCAACAACCATTCCAATTACAAAATCATCTTCTTCTGAAATTGAAATTGCCTTCACTCCTGCCGCTGTTCTACCCATTGGTCTTACGGTGCTTTCGTTAAATCTTATACATTTACCGCTACGTGTTGCAATCAGGATTTCATCACTTCCGCTTGTAAGTTTTGCTTCTAATAATTCATCTCCTTCTTTTAATCCGAAAGCTAAAATACCTTTTTGTCTTGGACGTGAATATGCTTCAAGAGTTGTTTTCTTTATGTGTCCATATTTTGTACACATAATAATATTGTTGCTTTCTACATAATCCTTGTCGCGTAAATCTTTTGTGGTTACGTATGCTTTTATTCTATCATCGTCCTCTATGTTAAGAATGTTTTTAATCATTCTTCCTTTTGTTGTCTTTGTGCCTTCCGGAAGTTCAAATGCTCTTAACCAATAACACTTTCCTTTTTCGGTAAAGAAGAGAACGTAGTCGTGCATTGAAGCAATGTAAATATGTTCTATAAAGTCCTCATCTCTAAGAGCCCCTCCTCTACTTCCTTTTCCTCCTCTATTTTGTACTTTGTACTCTGCAAGAGGTGTTCTCTTTATGTAGCCCATGTGAGAGATAGAAACAACAACTTCTTCGTTCTTTATCATATCTTCAATACGGAAATCAGCCGAAGAATACTCTATTGTAGAAAGTCTTTCATCGCCATATTTTTGACGGATTTCCAACAACTCATCTTTTATTACTTGCATCAACACACTCTCGTTTGAAAGGATTTCTCTACATCTGTTGATGAAGGCAAGAAGTTCATTGTATTCGTCTTGAAGTTTTTGTCTTTCCAATCCGGCTAATTGTCTTAGTCGCATTTCTACAATAGCTGCCGATTGAATTTCAGTAAATCCGAATCTATCTTGCATTTCCAATTTTGCTTGTGCAATAGTTTCAGAATTTCTTATTATACTTATGATTTCATCTATAAAATCCAAAGCTTTCAAAAGACCTTCTACTATGTGCATTCTTTCTTCTGCTTTGGCTAATTCAAATCTTGTTCTTCTTTCTACAACTTCATGACGGTGATCTACGAAACATTCTATCATATCTTTTAGATTAAGAAGTTTCGGTTTGCCTTTTACAAGTGCGATATTGTTGATTGAGAAAGATGTTTGTAGGTCTGAATATTGGTAAAGTTTGTTTAAAACAACGTTAGACATTGCATCACGTTTTAGTTTGTAAACAATTCTTATACCATCTTTATTACTTTCGTCTTTTATTCTTGATATACCCTCAATTTTCTTTTCTTCCACCAATGAGGCTTGGCGTTTTATCATATCAGATTTACACACTTGATAAGGCACAGATGTAACAACGATTTGTTCTGCATCGGAATGTTTATCTTGTTCAAAGTGTGCATTTGCTCTTATCACGATATGTCCTCGTCCTGTATGGAAGGCATCTCTTACTCCGTCATATCCATAGATTATACCACCTGTTGGGAAATCTGGTGCTTTGATGTATTGCATCAACTCATCTATTGATATTTCTTTATTGTCGATATATGCAATTATACCATCAATACATTCTGTTAAGTTATGAGGAGCCATATTTGTAGCCATACCTACAGCAATTCCATTCGTACCATTTATCATTAAATATGGTATTTTATTAGGAAGAACGGTAGGTTCGTCCAAGCTATCGTCAAAGTTCTTTGTAAAATCTACTGTATCTTTGTTTATATCTGCCAACATTTCGTCAGCAATCTTAGACATTCTGGCTTCGGTGTAACGCATTGCTGCTGGTGGGTCAAGGTCTATTGAACCAAAGTTTCCTTGTCCATCAATCATTGTGTATCTTAGAGACCATTTTTGAGCCATACGCACCATTGCCATATAGACTGAGCTATCTCCGTGTGGGTGATATTTACCTAAAACCTCTCCTACTATTCTCGCAGACTTTTTATGTTTGCTGTTATAGGTCATTCCCATATCTCCCATCGCATATAAAATACGGCGATGTACAGGTTTCATTCCGTCTCTTGCATCTGGCAAAGCACGAGAAACTATAACACTCATCGCATAGTCAATATAGGCTTGCTTCATCTGCGTTTCTATATTGACTCTCTGTATCTTTTCGTTTTCTAAGTTCATAATAGTAAAAAATCCTATTTAATTCAATCTACAAAAATACAAAAAAAATAAATAAATCAAAGAAATAATTTATTAAATCAAAGAAATAATTTTCTAAAACAAAGAAATATTTGCGTAAAACAAAGAATTTTGAGTTTTAAAATAGATTGTATATTTTTGCAACTTGAATTAAAGAAAATAAAATGGGATTATTTGAAACAAGAAAGCCAAGACGATTTGAGTATAAACCAAGATTTTACGACCCTAATAAAGAACAATTAGAGCAATTAAAGGCTAAGTATGGCGAAATCGAGGGAGAATCTTATAAGCGTAGAATTGATTTTAGAAGTGCTATGAAAGAGAAAAAAGAAGATAAGATTGGTAAACCGGCTTCTCTTCTTAGAGTGTTTTTAATCGCTACTATAATTACGGGATTATTGTATTTCCTACTCAATTACGTTGAAAAATGGCAATAGAGGTACTAAGTGAAATTGTTGCTAATCAGATTGCTGCTGGTGAGGTTGTAAATCGTCCTGCATCGGTAGTAAAAGAATTGCTGGAAAACTCTATTGACTCTGGTGCAGATGAGATTTTGCTAATTATAAAAGAGGCTGGCAGAACTCTTATTCAAGTTAAGGATAATGGGTGTGGAATGTCAAGAGAAGATGCAAAGAAATGTTTTCTTCCTCATGCAACAAGCAAAATTAAATCGAGTGAAGACCTTTTAAATCTCACTACCATGGGATTTCGAGGCGAAGCTTTGTCTTCTATATCCTCTATTTCGCAAATAGAATTGCAAACAAGAAGAGAAGAAGATGAATTAGGGACAAAAGTAATCATTGAGGGAGGAATTGTAAAGGAAGTTAGTGAAGTTTCTTGCCCTAAGGGAACAAATATTTTTGTTAAAAACATATTTTTTAACACACCTGCAAGAAGAAATTTCTTAAAAAGCGATAGCGTAGAGTTTTCTCACATAAACGAAGAGTTTATAAGAGTTGCCTTAGTCAATACTGAGGTTAGTTTTATTTTGTATCATAACGAGCAAATGCAATATCGCTTAGAACAAGGCAATCAAAAACGCAGAATAATAGATGTTTTCGGCTCTAATCTTAAAGAAAAACTTCTACCAATTGAAGAAAATATAGAGGTTGTTAAGGTTAAAGGATTTGTATGCAAAGCAGAGTTGTGTAAAAAGACTAAAAGTCAGCAATATTTCTTTGTTAATGGTAGGTTTATGCGTAATAACTATTTTGCAAACGCAATAGAAAGAGCATACTCTAACTTAATTGCTGAAAAAACTTACCCAATATTTTTTATAGAATTGGAGGTTAATCCAAGAAATATTGATGTGAATATTCACCCAACAAAGACGGAAGTGAAATTTCTTGATGATAAAATAATATATGCTATACTTCATGCGGCGACAAAAAGAAGTATAGGACAATTTTCTCTTGTTAATGAATTAGATTTTACGGTTAAACCAATAGATATTCCACCTGTAAGTGCAAGTCCGTCAATTCCAAAAGCACCTACTGTTAATTTTAATTCAAGTTTTAATCCCTTTGAAACAAAACCACAAGTAAAAACATACAATGAAGTAGAACAAATAGTGCTTCCTTTAAACCTAACAGAGAGTCAAACACAAAATAAAACAATTCTTTTTCAATTTGCTAATAAATATATAGTTAGTCAAACAAAAGATAGTTTTACCTTTGTTGACCAAAGTCGTGCATCGGAAAAGATAATATATGAAAAACTCCTTCAAAACAACGAATCTGTGGTTGAATCACAACGTTTACTTACTCCTTATTCTCATACTTTTTCTCCACAAGTAAATTGTCAAATTCAAGAGTTTGCTCCTCTTTTACGTCAATATGGAATTGAAATAGAGTATGATACGAAAGAAAATCAATTTCTGATTCTTTCAAAACCACTTTCTCAAAATATAGATGAATGTATTGATTTTATAGAAGAGTTGATTTCTTCACCATATCAAGAAGAACATGCAGAGGAAAAACAAGAGGCTAAGGCAATGCGTTTATCTAAGAAATTAAATATAAAATACGGAGAAAAATTATCGGACTATCAAATGCAGAGTCTTCTCTCACAACTTTTTTGTCTTCCAAATTGTCAAATAACTGCTGATGGCAAAAAAATAATTCATAAACTCACAATACAAGATATAGAAAATCAGTTTTAGAAAAGTAAATTAAGAAAATAACAAAACTATGTATCAACAATATTCACCACCAAAATTTAATATTCTTCCACCTGTTTGTAAGAATCTTTTAATAATTAACGTTATTGCTTTCTTTGCAACATACGTTTTTAGAATGAGAGGAATTGATTTAAGCGATATTTTCGGCTTACATTTCTTTGCCTCGGAGAATCATTACTTTTGGCAATACATTACATACGCCTTTTTCCACGATAATTTTTCTCACTTGTTTTTTAATCTCTTTGCTATATGGATGTTTGGCTATACATTAGAAAACATTTGGGGAGGAAAAAGATTCGTTATCTTTTGTTTAGTGGCTTGTCTTGGTGCGGCACTCGCTCAACAATTAACTTATTACTTTTTGTATTCCGATTTGCTTAACGGAGTCTATTCTGGCGTAAATATTGGTAACGGAATAACAATATCAACCTCTGAATTTCTAAACAATCTCAACACAATAGGTGCCTCTGGTATTGTTTTTGGACTTTTAGCCGCCTTTGGAATGATGTTTCCTAATTCAACAATTTATTTTTACTTTCTAATACCAATCAAAACCAAATGGTTTGTGCTTATTTATATGGCATTAGAGTTGTTTAATGGTATAACAACTACCTCTGATGGCGTTGCACACTTTGCACACTTAGGAGGAGCGGTTGCGGGCTTAATCTTACTTTGGATTTGGAAAAGACAAAGAGATAATTATCAATATTAAATGAGCGAAAATAAAGAAAAAAAAGACCAATTCGTAATAGCGTATCTAAACAATTTAGATTGCACAGATTCTTGTATTGAGCATGCAGTACAGATTGCTAAGATATTAAACAAAGGTCTTATTTTAATTCATATTTACGATGAGGCGCTAACCTCTATCAGCGTTGAGGAGGCGGAAATTAAACTAAAAGAATTAAATTCCAAAATAACTGACTCTCAACTCCATTCTTATATTTCTTTAAAGGGTAACTCAAAAGAAATAATTGGCAAATTAGGACAACTACTTAATGCAGTTGTTTTGGTGACTTCTTGCAATCCTTTGGAAAAACAAAAAAACAAAGCAGATAATCCTTCGGTTCTTTTAAAGAATATGGAAAACTCTCGAACAGCTTATTTGATTTGCAATCAAAAACAAAGTATTATTGATTACAAAAAAGTGCTTTTAACTCTTAATAATGCAAGAGAAAGTAAGGAAAAAACGCTTTGGGCCTCTTATTTTGCAAGATTTTTTGGTAGTGAAATCACTTTGTTTTACCACCCTTACAAAGACGCCTTTTATCAAAAGCAATTAAATCTTAATCTTGCTTTTGCAAGAAAAATGTTGGGACAATTCTCTATTATTCCTTCAAATCATAAGAGCGAAGATAGAAAAACACTCCTTGATTTGCAAGCATTAGATTATGCAGATAAAGAAAACTATGGAGTAATTATTTGTCAAACTACAAAAGATAAAAGTTTCTTTGATTTAATTAAAGGATTAGAAGAAGTAAAAGTGCTTAAAAACTTAAAAGACAAGCCAATACTATTTCTTAATCCAAGAGATGATTTATTTGTTTTATGTGAATAGACTATGTTGAGTTTAATTGTTTTTTTAATTCTGTTTTATCTTGTTTTTCGTGTTTTAACAAAGGTTGTAATACCACGTTATACTCTAAGAAACATAAGAAAATATCAAGAGAAATTCAAAAAAGAGAATCCTCATATATTTAATAAGAAAGACGAGAAAAAGTAAAATTCTCGTCTTTCTTTATTTATGATTTAAATCCATTTGATTAGCGGTAATTCCATTCGGTGTTGCATAAGCGGGTGTTTAGGATAAATCCTGAAAGCAAAGTTATGTACCCCTGCCCGAGTTGTTTTGATTTTTATTTCATAGTCTGCACGTTTGTTTGAGAATGAAATCAATTCAAAAGGTGCTATAAGAGTGTAATCGTTTATTTGATTGTTTTCCTTATCTGCAATAATCATTTCAACGCCAATGTGTTCCGGTGAAATTTCTCCAAGCAATAAACTAACCTTTGCAGTGAAAATATCGTTTAATTCAATATTTGTATTTTCTACATCAGGTATTTTCACTTCAAGAAGTTCAATTGCATTCCATAAACTTTTGATTTGAATTTTCCAATCAGCGTATTGTTTTGCTAAAAGAGCGTTTTCCTTATTCAAATCAGTGAATCGTTTAAACATATCATTATAAAACTTAGAGTAATAATCATCTAATTGTCGTTTCATAGTGAAATGAGGAGCAATTAAGGCGATTGTGTGTTTTATTTTTTCAACCCATTTTACTCTTATATCGTTTTCATCTTTGAAATTATACGTTGGAATAATCTCGTTCTCAAAAATATCGTAAATCATCTCAGAATCCAAAGCGTTTTGGTATTCATCAGACTCATAAGTCTTTTCTTCCGGCAACGCCCAGCCTGCTTTCGGATTGTAACCCTCAGCCCACCAACCGTCTAATACCGAAAAATTAACCACACCGTTCATTACGGCTTTTTCTCCACTTGTTCCAGAGGCTTCCAAAGGGCGAGTAGGCATATTTAACCAAAGATCCACTCCACGAATTAGGTGTTTTGCCATATACATATCATAGTTTTCTAAGAATATTATTTTGCCTATAAATTCTGGCATCTTAGAAATTTCTATAATATGTTTAATAAGATTTTGTCCTGCACCATCTTGCGGGTGTGCTTTGCCTGCAAAAATAAATACAACTCCCGAATCGACAATTTGTTTCAATCGTTCAAGATTTGTAAACAATAAATTCGCTCTTTTATAGGTAGCAAATCTTCTTGCAAAGCCTACTATAAGTTTTTCTTCTGAAAGTTCTGCAATAGTTTGGAAATAAAGCTGAGGATTTTCTGCCCTTTTTGTAAAATCGTGTTTTAAACGCTTTTTCACAAACTCAATAAGGGTTTTCTTTTCATTGTTATGTGTATTCCAAATCAAAGAATCCTCTACATTATATATCTTTTCCAAACCTTCTTTGTAAAGTTCCAACCACACTTTTGACGCCCATGTTGAATGGTGTACGCCATTTGTAACATAATCTATGTGTAATTCTCTTGGGAAATAGCCTTTGTAAAGATACGAAAACATATCTCGGCTTACTCTTGCGTGAATTTTGCTAACTCCATTTACGTATTGAGAAAAGTTTATAGCCAAAACACTCATTGAGAATTTAGAATCTTTTTCTTCTCCTTGTTTTCCAAGAGAGAAAAACTCATTCCAGCTCAAATGTAATTGATCTGCAAAATATCCTAAATAAGTTCTCATTAATTCTTCTGAGAAAGCATCATGTCCAGCAGGAACAGGTGTATGTGTTGTAAATAATGTGCTACTTCTTACCAACTCTTGTGCTTGCTTAAACGAATAAGAATATTTTTGAATGTAATTTCTCATTCTTTCAAGTGAAGAGAAAGCAGAGTGTCCTTCGTTGTTGTGATATAAAACCACAGGAAGCCTTAATTCCTCAACTAATCTAACACCTCCTATTCCTAAAAGAATTTCTTGTTTCAAACGATTTTCCCAATCTCCTCCATAAAGCTGATTGCTAATTGCTCTATCCTCAGCGTTATTCTCTTCTATGTCGGTGTCAAGCAAATAAAGAGGTATTCTACCTACATCACAACGCCATATTTTTGCATAAATATTTCGTCCAGGGAATGATAATGTGATTTTTCTCCATAATCCGTTTTCATCTTTCTCAGCTTGCAGAGGTAGATGAGTGAATTTTTGTGGATATTGTGCCGAAATTTGATAACCTTCCTTAGTTATTTGTTGTGTGAAATAGCCATTTCTATAAAGCAATCCAATACCTATCATATTTTTGTTAGAATCGCTTGCTTGTTTTAAATAATCTCCTGCAAGCATTCCTAAACCTCCGCTAAATATTTTCAAGGTATCGTGCAATCCAAACTCCATACTCAAATATGCAATCATATCTCCTTCTTTGTTTTCGGCTTCTTGCATATAGGAGTTAAAGAGTTGCTCTACTTTATTTATCTTTTCCAAAAACGTTTCGTCTTTTAAAAGATTATCTATTTCTTCTTGCGATAGCGATTCTAAAAGATGAATTGGTGAACGTTCAAATTGTAAGAATTTTTCTTTGTCAATGTATTCAAATAATTCGTATGCCTCACTATTCCAAGTCCACCAAAGATTTTTACTTAGGGTTTGTAGAAACTCTAAGCTTGAAGGCATTTTTTGTTTTACAAATATTTTTTTCCAATTAGGTGCTTCACCCCAATTTATTCTTTTGTTAAAGTCTTCAAATTGAGTTTGCTTATGGCTATACATTCCTTTTCTTATTTCTGTTTTTGCAATAGCTTTATCATACGCCTCTATGTAATTGTCAATTAGTTTTTCCCAAACCACACTTGAAGATAATTCCATTGCTTTTGCCTTTAAAACTTTGTTTTCTTCTGAGCTATTGTTTAAAAACTCTTCTATCGTGTTTTTTATCTTGTTTATAACTTCCTTAGTATTGTCATCGGTGCGTTCAATCACGGTAAGTGCTTTGCTAAGGTCATATTTTCCGTTATTCATCCAACGTCCAAATCCTGCAAGGCTTGTAGTTACGCTTGGCACTCCAAAGGCAAGACTCTCCATTGGCGTATATCCCCAAGGCTCGTAATAAGAAGGGAAAATAGAAAGGTCAAATCCTGTGAGAAAATCAAAATATGGAATATTAACTAAGCCATCTTTACCGTCTAAATAAGAAGGTATAAATATTATCTTTACTTTATCTGATTGTAGGTTATTAAGCTCGTTTGCTCTTATTTCATTTAATATAGCATCTCTTTGCTCATCTACATTATAGGCAGGAACGGCAATAACAGCTACAACTTCTCTTTCTATATTTGATTTATTTAATTCTCCTAATGCTTTAATAAATACGTCAATTCCTTTGTTTTTAAATTCATAACGTCCGGAATTGATAATTAAAAAGGCATTTTGTGAAATTTTTGTAGAAGTTTTTTCTTCTACTATTGAGATTATTTTTTTGCGAGAAAGGTTTGAAATTTTTTCGTAGGCTTCTGCTTTTGGAACAAAGTCGTTTTCAAATCCGTTTGGCGTAATTACATCGGCAGATTTCTTGAAAAATTGTTTGCATTCTGCATCTGTTATTTCGCTTACAGTGGTAAACACATCGACATTTAAGGCTGAGAGTTTTTCCATAGAATATTTGGCTCTCATGTTAAACTGATTTGCTACGCTATCTCCCTCAAAATATTGTAAAGAGCTGTATAACGACATATTATTGCCGGCTAAACAACGTCCTAATACGCTTGCGTGAGTTGTAAAGGCAGTTGCTATTTGTGGACAATGTTTTTTTAGATACAAAATGCCACTTCCTGTCATCCATTCGTGAAATTGTACTACGATTTTGTCGTTTGCAGAGGTGTAAAATTCATAAAAATTTTCAATCACCTTTGCAGAGGCGTATCCAAATAGACATGGCTCTATGTAATCCCAACTTCCTGTGAGGCTGTCTAAGCCATATTCTTGCCAAAAGTCAGAAAAAATTTCGTCTTTTTGAGAAAAATATTGCGAAAAATCAACTAAAATTACTGTTGGCTCTCCTATAATTTTCCACTTGCCTACTCTAATTCTCAATCCTTTTAATTGAGCATAGAGTTTCCAAGATTTTAATATGCAATCGTCTTCTTCAAATTCTGAATTTTCTGATTTATCTTTGCAAATATCGGGACCAATCAATATTAGCTTACCATTTATTTTCTCGTTTAAAGTTTTGGATTTTGTAGATACGACAGTGTGAATACCTCCTACCTTATTACAAACCTCCCAACTTGTTTCAAATAAATAATCTATGTTATTCATCTTTTTATTGTAGGTTCAACATTCTTGTTCTTGCCTTTTCAAATCCGCTTTTTAGGTCTGCAAATATTTCTGCTACGCTTTTTATTTCGTTTATCATACTTGCTACTTGTCCTATCTCCAATTCTCCTTCTGTTAAATCGCCTTCAAACATTCCTATTTTGCTTCTGCCTTTTCCTATAAGCTCTAAAAGTTCTTCTTTGCTCGCTCCACGATTTTCTGCTTGTAATACTGCATCGTAAAAGCCTCCTTTTAACAATCTTGTAGGCGATAGCTTTCTGAAAAACAACATTGTGTCGCCTTCTTTTGAGTTTACAACTGCGTTTTTAAAGTTTTCGTGAGCTGAGGACTCTTTACTGATTGCAAATGCTGAGCCTATTTGTACTCCTTCTGCTCCCAAAGAAAGCATTGCATAGATTTGCTCTCCGCTTACTATACCTCCTGCTGCTATTACAGGGATTTCTACTGCTTTAACTATTTGTTGAACCAATACAAGTGTAGATGTTTCTTCTTTTCCATTGTGTCCACCTGCTTCAAAGCCTTCTGCAACTATTGCATCGCAACCTGCGGCTTGTGCTTTTAAAGCAAATTTTTCGTTAGCTACTACATGCACAACTTTTATTCCATTTTCCTTTAAGCGTTGTGTGTAAAGAGCCGGATTTCCCGCAGAGGTAAACACCACAGGTACTTTTTCCTCTATTACTTTCTCTATATGTTCACCACTCATAGGGTTCATTAAAGGAATGTTTACACCAAAGGGTTTATCGGTTGCTTGTTTTGTTTTTCTAATGTGTTCAACTAAAAGCTCAGGTGTCATAGACCCTGCACCCAAAAGCCCTAATCCTCCTTGATTGCTTACCTCTGAGGCAAGTTCCCAACCACTACACCAAACCATTCCTCCTGATATTACAGGAAAATCTATGGAAAATAATTCTGTTACTCTTGTATTCATATTTTTTTTCTTTGTTTTAGTAAATTATTTCTTTGATTTAAAAAATTATTTCAAAGAGTTATTTTTATGCAAAAATAAAACAATTCTTTATATCAATAGTTCAAAAAAACGTAAAAAACTTTGTGTGTATTATTTTTATTTGTAATTTTGGACTTTCAATTAGATTGTAAAACTAAACATAGAAAAAAGAATATGAAAAAAACATCTATTTTTTTAGCTTTTGCTATATTATTCTCAATCAATTTGTTTGCTCAACAAGGAGGTGATTGGAGAACAGGTAAATGGCATAGAAACTTTCCAGAACATTTATTAACTTTACACACTTCATCAACTCAAACAATAACTCAACAAAGTATTACAAATCCTTGGAGTATTGGTATAAATGTTGGTTATGAAAACAGAATAAGACCTTATAACAAAAAGAATAAAGTTTCGCTTGGTTGGGGTGTTCATTCAGGTATTCAGTTATATCCTGGATTGAGTATAAAACATAATGCTGTTGGTTCACAAGAAGAATTGAAGTTTGGAAGTTATAGAACTTATGCCTACATTCCTTTAATGGCAAGTGCTTCTATGTATATCACTACTAGTCCTACAGCAAGCTTTTTCTTGCAATTGGCAGCTGGTGGAAATATGCTTTTAGGACAAAGAGATTTTGCTCAGGGAGAAAACTTAATCTATGTGCAAAAAGACCCTGCTAATTCAGTAAAACTTTCACATTTTATACCAAGTGCAAGATGTCTTTTAGGATTTATGACAGAGGTTGCGCCTAATATTCGTTTTAGAGCAAGTTTTGGAGTTCAATACGAAATGGGTTATTCTGATGAATATGCAGGCTATTATTTGGATGGAAGATATATAGAAGAAGAAAATATATTTTCTAACGAACCAACACTTAGTACAGTTGTTGAATTAGGCTTGGCATTTTCTCTTTAATAAAATGTTATGCACTTATTTTACACACCAGAATTTGAACTCAATAAAGGAGAATATTATTCTTTAAACAAAGAAGAATCTACTCATTGCATTAAAGTATTAAGACTAAGAGAAAAAGATATAATCTGCCTTACCAATGGTTTAGGCAGATTTGTTTTTGCAGAGATTAGTGATGCCAATCCAAAAAATTGCAGTTTTGTTGTAACAGAAATAAAAGAAGAATATGGTAAACGAGATTTTAAAGTCCATATTGCAGTTGCTCCAACAAAGAATATGAATAGAATAGAATGGTTTTTGGAGAAAGCAGTGGAAATGGGCGTAGATAAAATTTCGTTTTTTATAGGTGAGCATAGCGAAAGAACATCTATAAAAAGAGAAAGATTGGAAAAGATAATGATTTCTGCTCTTAAACAATCTCTAAAAGCATATATGCCGGAATTGAATGAGAATGCAGATTATAAAGAATTGATTAAATCAACAGAATCAAAGAAATTTATAGCTTATTGTAAACCTGAAGGAAGGACAAGTATAAAAGAATCATACAACAAAGGTGAAGATGTTTTGATTTTAATAGGTCCAGAGGGTGATTTTTCGGAAAACGAAGTGGAATTAGCACTTAACAATGGATTTCAAGCAATAACATTAGGCGAAAGTCGTTTAAGAACAGAGACTGCTGCACTTTTCGCATTGCAAAGCATACATTTTGTAAATATGTAGAAATGAAAAAAAAACTATTCTATATAATTATTAGTTTATTTTTATTAAATAATTCTCAATCTCAAACCTCTATTGCATTATTGAAATACAATGGTGGTGGGGATTGGTATGCTAACCCTACATCTCTTACAAATCTTATAAAATTTTGTAATGAGAATTTGAAAACTAACTTAACTGAAAAATATCCTACTGTAGAGGTTGGAAGCAATGAAATATTCCTCTATCCTATTCTGCATATGACAGGACATGGAAATGTTGTTTTTTCTTCACAAGAGGCAGAGAATTTAAGAAATTATCTTTTGGCAGGAGGATTTCTTCATATTGATGATAATTATGGAATGGATAAATATATAAGAGAAGAAATGTTAAAGGTTTTTCCCGATTTACAATGGATAGAACTGCCATTTACTCACCCTATTTATCATCAAAAATATGATTTTCCTAATGGGCTACCTAAAATTCACGAACACGACAATAAAACTCCACAAGGACTTGGATTGTTTTATGAAAACAGATTGATATGTTTTTACTCTTTTGAATGCGATTTAGGAGATGGTTGGGAAGATGAAGATGTTCATAACGACCCAGAAGAAAATAGATTGAAAGCATTAAAAATGGGTGCAAATATTGTTCAATTTGTATTTATGCAATAAAAAATAGAATAAAATGGGAATAAGTTTCACTGAAATATTAACAGCTTTTATGGTCTTGTTTGCGGTAATAGATATTACAGGCTCTGTTCCCGTTATAATAGACCTTAGAAGTAAATCAAAAAAAATACAAGCAGGAAAGGCTGCTCTAATATCCTTTGGACTAATGCTTGTTTTCCTTTTTGTAGGAGAGGCATTATTGAGATTTTTTCATGTAGATGTTCATTCCTTTGCAATAGCTGGTGCAATAATTCTTATAGCCATTGCAATCGAAATGACTTTTAATGTAGAATTGTTTAAAAATGAAGGCCCAACAGAAAATTCTACAATAGTACCTTTAGTCTTTCCTTTGATTGCAGGTGCAGGTTCTTTAACTACTGTTTTGTCTCTTAGAGCCGAATGTGAAACAATAAATATTATTATAGCAATTGCTTTAAATATGTTGTTTGTTTGGTTTGTGATAAAAAAGGTAAATTGGGTTGAAAAGATTCTTGGAAAAGGAGGAATATACATTTTAAGAAAATTTTTTGGAGTTATTTTATTAGCGATGAGTGTTAAACTTATTATTTCTAATTTAATTCCGTTAATTTCGTAACAAAATATACTAATTATATGCAACGCAAGTGGACAGAAAACGCACAAAAAGTTATTGAAAATGCAAGAGGGGAAGCTATAAGACTAAGATGTCAAAACATAGAATCGGAACATCTCCTACTTTCTATGCTAAGAATACCTAAATGCAGTGCAACAGAACTAATATATGCAAGATGTAAAGATGTAGAACAACTAAAAAAAGATTTAGAATTATCAGTTTCACAATTTAGTGTTGAACAAGATTTATATGAAGAAAGTGATGAAATATCATTTTCAGATGAGTGTGATATTGTTATAAAAGCTGCTAATATTGGAGCTATAAAAATGGGTAATACTTTTGTTAATACCTTTCATTTACTTTCAGGATTCTTTTTCAAAGCAGGTAATAGAACAGCCGATATTCTAAAAAAACACAATATAAATAATCCAAAAAACTTAGACAAACTTAATAATGGTAGCATAACTATACAAGTAACAACAAGTGGAAACCTTGCTAATGTTATTCCTAATATAAGAGAAATAGAAGATTCTTTTTGCGACTCAATGTTTGCAGAGGATGATGCTCGTGTTGAAAAGGTAAAAAAAATAAAAGAGTTGTTAAAAGATGATGAAGAAACTATAAACGAAACACCATTCTTAAATAACTTTGGAAAAAACCTTACAGAAGCTGCTAAAAACAAACTTTTAGACCCTGTTGTTGGAAGAGGAAAAGAAATAGATCGCATTTGTCAAGTTTTAAGCCGTAGAAAGAAAAACAATCCTATTCTAATAGGTGAGCCGGGTGTTGGAAAAAGCAGTATAGCCGAAGGATTAGCAATAAAAATAGCAAATTCAGATGTACCATATACTCTTTCAAACAAAATAATCTATACTTTGGACTTAGCACTTGTTGTTGCAGGAACAAAATACAGAGGACAATTTGAAGAAAGAATAAAAGGATTGATTGCCGAATTAGAAAGAAATAGAAATATCATATTATTTATAGATGAAATCCATACAATAGCAGGAGCAGGTAATTCCGAAGGAGGATTAGATGCCTCAAACATTTTCAAACCTGCCTTAGCAAGAGGAGAAATCCAATGTATAGGGGCAACAACTCTTGAAGAATATCGCAAACATATAGAATCTGATGGAGCATTAGAAAGAAGATTTCAAAAAATCTTTATCGAACCAACCACAGACCAAGAAGCATTACATATTCTTAAAAACATAAAACACAAATACGAAGAATATCATAAGGTAAAATACACAGATAAAGCCTTAGAGGCTTGTGTTACACTATCGCAACGCTATATTACCGATAGATTATTGCCAGATAAAGCAATAGATGTAATGGACGAAACAGGAGCAGCAAAACACGTTAAATCCATTAAAATATCAGATAAATTACTTGAAATAAAAAATAAAATAAAACAAGCAAAACAAGAACTAATAGAGTACTCAGAGCAAAGAGCCTTTGAAAAACGTAGTCAAATATTTAAACTAATAGACAACTTAGAACAAGAATACGAAATAGAAGAAAGGCTTTGGCAAAAAAATATGCTTGAAAATCCTATTGAAATAACGGAAGAAGATATTGCAAAAACAATTTCTTTAATCAGTGGAGTAAGTGTAGAAAAAGTAAACAAGAACGAAACCGAAAAACTACTGATGATGGAAAGCAAATTAAAGTCTGTCGTTATTGGACAAGAAAAAGCCGTAGAGCAAGTTTCAAAATCAATTAAACGAGCAAGAGTTGGGTTAAAAGATCCAGACAGACCAATAAGTTCTTTTATGTTTGTAGGACCTACAGGTGTTGGAAAAACACTTTTAGCCAAAGAATTAGCAAAATATCTCTTTGATTCAGAAGATAATTTTATTCGTATCGATATGAGCGAATATATGGAAAAATATAGTGTTTCCAAACTTATAGGTTCGCCTCCTGGATATGTAGGGTATGAACAAGCAGGACAATTAACCGAAAAAGTAAGACATCACCCCTATTCTATCGTTTTATTTGATGAAATAGAAAAGGCTCATGAAGATGTATATAATCTTTTATTGCAAATACTCGATGAAGGGCAATTAACCGATTCTGCAGGAAGAAAAATAGACTTTAAGAATACCGTTATCATAATGACCTCAAATGTTGGTAGCAGAAAATTATAGGATTTTGGAACAGGAGTAGGTTTTTCAACAAGTGCTGTTATGGAAAATCAAACTGCTACAGAGCAAAACATTATTGATAAAGACTTAAAACAGACATTCTCTCCAGAGTTTTTGAATAGAATAGATGAAATGATATATTTCAACTCTTTAACTAATGAAGAATTGATTCAAATTATAGATTTAGAAATCAATAAACTAAGAAAGAGAACAGATGCTTTATCATTAAACTTAGAGGTAAAGAAAGTGGTAAAAGAACACATAATTTCTAATATTACACAACAACATTACGGAGCAAGACCAATAAGAAGGGCTATTCAAAACCTAATAGAAGATAAACTTTCAGACATATTGCTCAACAATCAAGAGAGTGAAAAGAAAAAAATAGTAGTTTCTCTCAACAAAGAAAAACAAATAGAAATTAAGCTGAAATAACAAATCAAAGTAGTGAAAAAAATAAAACACTTTTTTGAAGATTTTGGAAATTATATTTTGCTAATGAAAGAAGTCTTTCGTTGGCCACAGAATATGCATATATTCAAAAGGAAGTTGTTGTTTGAAATACAAACATTAGGAATAGACTCAATTCTTATTGTCCTTTTAGTTTCCGTATTTGTTGGAGCGGCTGTTGTTATACAACTCTTGATAAACTTAAACAACCCTATCTATCCCGATTGGATTTATGGATATGCCTCTCGTAAAACAATGATGTTAGAGTTCTCTCCGACTATTATCTCCTTAATACTTGCAGGAAAATGTGCCTCAAAAATAGCCTCAGAATTAGGAACTCAAAAAATAACAGAACAAATCGATGCCTTAGAGGTTATGGGTGTTAATACACCGTCATACCTCATACTTCCAAAGATAATAGCCTGTATGATAACCTTTCCATTACTTATTGTGATGAGTATATTCGTTTCAATATTAGGAGGAGCCATTGGAGCCCTATCCGTAGGAACGCTCTCAATGTCTGCATACGTTAATGGATTGCGATTAGAATATACAAATATGGATTTAATCTTTGCAATAGTAAAAGTATTTGTCTATTCAATCATTATATCAACCATTGCATCATATAGAGGTTACACCCTAAAAGGAGGCTCGGTAGAGGTAGGAATTCAATCCACAAAAGCAGTAGTTCAAAGTAGCATAGTAATTATGATATTTGACCTAATTATTACAAATCTCTTTATGTAAAAATATTCTATAATATGATAAGAGTAGAAAATGTATCTAAATACTTTGGCAAAAAGCAAGTACTAAAAAACATAAATACCGAATTTGAAACCGGTAAATGCAATCTTATTATAGGAAAAAGTGGAAGTGGGAAAACCGTTTTAATGAAATGTCTTGTCTCCCTTTACACACCAGATGAGGGATATATACATTTTGACGATAGAGTATTAAGACACTTAAACAAAAAAGAGAAAGTAAATCTTAGAAAAGATATTGGAATGCTTTTTCAAGGCGGAGCATTGTTTGATTCAATGAATATAGAAGAAAATGTTATGTTTCCAATAAGAATGTTTCAACGCTCCGACTACAAAACAATGAAAAAACGAGTGGATTTTTGCTTAGAAAGAGTAAATTTAAAAGGAGTAAACAACTACTACCCTTCCCAAATCAGCGGAGGAATGCAAAAACGAGTAGCAATAGCAAGAGCAATAGCCACACAACCTAAATATCTTTTCTGTGACGAACCAAACTCAGGCTTAGACCCTCAAACCTCAATAGTAATTGACCAATTGATAAAAGAAATCACTCACGAATACAATATAACCACCGTAATCAACACCCACGATATGAACTCGGTAATGGAAATAGGTGAAAACATAAACTATATACATCAAGGGCAATTATGGTGGAAAGGAAACAATGAAAATGTTCTTAATTCCAATAATCAAGAGCTTAATGATTTTATCTTTTGTTCAGCATTAACCAAGCGATTAAAACTATGAATCCGATAAAAAAAAATAAAGCAATAATGATTTCAAAACGAGCATTTCAAGTGCTTGTTACTGCAATTATCATCGTATTAGCCTTTCCAAACAAGTCTGGTTTTAAATATGAATTTGCCTTAGGTGGTCAATGGAAACACGAAACGCTCATCTCTCCGATAGACTTCCCTATTCTGAAAACAGAGAAAGAAATATCAGAAGATAAAAACCATATAATAAATTCAAAACAACTTTATTACAAAAGAGACAATAAAGTAGAAGATAGTATTTTAGCAAAAATAAAAGAAAAAGATAACAAAGTAATAAATTACTTAAATAAAATCTATTCAATAGGTATAATACAAAACCACGAACTCGCTCAAAAAGACCAACTAATTTATATATTAGAAGACAATATTGCCAAAGAATATGAACAAGAACAATTATTAACCCTTGACCAAGCAAAACAAGGATTATCACAAATTGTAAAAAATAAAGAAACACTCGATTTATTACAAGCAAACATAATATACGATTCACAAACAACAGAAAACATACTACAAACAAAATTACAAGAAATAACCTATAACAAAGGGTTAATAAGCGAAGGCGAACAAATAATAAGCAAAGGCGAAAAAATTACCCCAGAAAAAAATCAAATTCTACTATCTTTAAAACAAGTTTATGAAGGAAATCACATTGGAAAAACCAATGAATTAACCATACTTTTAGGAAGATTTATACTTGTGTGCATTACGCTTTTAGCAATGATGCTTTTTATAAACCACAATCGTGCAGATATTTTTCCAAACGATAGAAAAGTATTGTTAATCCTATTTGTAGTTCTTTTCATTTGTTGCATAATGGCATTTATCATAAACATAAATCCAAAATACATTTATGCCGTACCTGTATGTATAGTTCCAATAGTTATAAAAACCTTTTTTGACACCAAGACCTCTCTTTATGTCTTTTTAGTCTCAATTATCATTATAGGATTTGCCGTTCCTAACAGTTTTGAATATGTATTCTATCAACTTATTGCAGGGATAATGACCATTGTAAGTGCAGAAAGTTCAAGCAAACGTTCAAATTTCTTACTTACCTCTTTAATCCTATTCATTACCTATGCCTTAATCTACATTGCAAACAATCTTATGCAAAACATAGAAATAACTTCAATTGAAACAGATGTTATTCTAATGTTTGCACTCAACTCAATACTCCTACTTTTCACCATTCCATTTATTTCAATCTTAGAAAAACTCTTTGGACTTATAAGCGACTATTCTATAATAGAATACACAAATACTAATAGTAAGATTTTAAGAGAATTATCCGTTAAAGCACCCGGCACATTCCAACACTGCATTCAAGTAGCCAATATATCAGAAGATTTAATCTTAGAAATCGGAGGAAATGCAATGCTTGTAAGAGCAGGAGCCTTGCATCACGATATAGGAAAATTAGCAATACCTATTTTCTTTATTGAAAACCAAAATACAGGATTTAATCCTCACAATGAACTTTCTTATGAAGAATCTGCTCAAACAATCATTTCTCACGTCACAAATGGCATTAAACTTGCTTATAAGCACAATTTACCAGAACCAATTATTGATTTTATTCGCACACACCACGGAACAAGCAAAACAAAATATTTTTACAATCGCTATATTGCAGAAAACCCGGACAAACCAATAGATAGCACAATATTTACCTACAATGGACCACGACCATTTTCAAGAGAAACAGCCGTAGTTATGATGGTAGATGCCGTAGAGGCTGCTTCACGCTCATTAAAAAACCATTCAGAAAGTGAAATTAGTAAATTGGTAGATAACATTATAAATTCACAAATAGAAGACGAACAATTCTCTAATTCAGATATTACATTTAAGGACGTAGATAAGATTAAAAACTTGTTAAAGAAAAAGTTACAAAGTATTTATCACGTTCGCATAGAATATGAAATAACAAAAAAACAATAGAATATGGAAGCAATGATATTTGCCGCAGGACTTGGCACACGACTCTATCCCTTAACAAAAGATAAGCCTAAGGCTCTGGTGGAAATATCAGGTAAAACATTGTTAGAGCGTTGTTTAGAAAAAATTATTAAAACAGGTTGCAGTCGAATAGTGATAAATGCTCATCATTACGCCGACTTAATAGAACAATACTTAGAAAAAAAACACTATCCTATTGAAATATATCTTAGTAAAGAAAAAGAATTATTAGATACGGGCGGAGGGCTGAAAGCAGCAAAGAAATACTTCTCACTAAAAGAAAATATATTGATTCATAACGTAGATATAATCTCACAAATCGATATATCATCAATGGAAGATAAATTAAACAATAGCAATGCCTTAGCCGTATTAGCTGTAAGTAAAAGATTAAGCAGCAGACAACTTCTTTTTAATGAAAAAAAACTACTTTCAGGCTGGAAAAACACACAAACCAATCAAGAAATCATAACAAGAAAAGACTTAAACCTTCATCCCTTAGCATTTAGTGGCGTTCACATTATTAGACCTGAGGTTTTAGAACTTATGCCAAATGAGAGCAAATTCTCAATCATAAATCACTACTTAGAACTCTCCAAAACAAGTGATTTACTTGCTTTTACACACGAGAATGTCTTTTGGTATGACCTTGGAAAATATGAACAAATCGTTGAAATAGAACAACAAATAGCCAAAAATGATATCTAAAAACAAGCAAACAAAGATTTTTAGGCTGTTTATAATAGATAAAATGTTTTAAATAACCATAGATTACCTGGAATTGATAAAGCGTTTTACTTGACCATAGAAACCATTGAGGATTAAAGTAATACACCTCATATTTTCTTACAGAACTCACTCTTCGAGAAGCGTTTCCATCAAGGCTTTCAGTGCGATAAAACGCCGTAACCTTATCTGTCTTTGCAAAAGTAAAGCATTCAAACAATCTTGCCCACAAATCAGTATCCTCACCCTTTATTAAATCTTCACGAAAGTAACCTACCCTTACAAAACACGAAATATGAACAAGTGCCGATGAAGAACAAATAACCTGTTTCTTATCTAACCAATCTTTATGTAAATCTTTGATTAAGTAATGATTAAATTCTTTGCTTTCAACCTTTAATTTATCTTCCAACTCCTGAGAATTAGTAAAACTATCAATAGAAGTAGAAAGCACTAAGGCTAATGGCTCACTTTGAGATAGGCGAACAAGTGTTTCTAAATGAGATTCTATCCAAATATCATCTGCATCTAAAAAGGCTATCCAAGGATTTTTTGCCAATTGTATTCCTCTGTTTCTTGCAGAACTTACTCCTGCATTCTCCTTTCTTTCAAAGCGTATTCTACTATCGGTAAATTCTTTAACTATTTCTTGACTACCATCGGTGCTTCCATCATCTACGATAATAATTTCAAAATTACCATAAGTTTGATTAAGAACACTTTGAATACAACTTCTTAAACTATTTCTTTTATTATATAAAGGAATAATAACACTAAGATTCATAATTATTTTTCTAAGGAATCTATTAAGAAAGCTTTACTTTTATCAACTAAAACAAAGAGTTTTTTTCTTATCTTTTCGTAATCTATTTCTCTCTTTAAAAGTTCTGTATTGAAATCCTCTGCGCTCTCTATCAATCTATCTTCTAAGCCAAGTGCAGAAAGCAATGAAAGAAATCTTGTTGTACCTCGCTTTTTGTTAAGTATAACTAAAAATGGTTTTTCAAAAATTATAGAAAACACCATGCCATGAAAACTATCTGTTAATACGAATTTAGAATCGTAAAAGCCTTTTAACCATTTTTCAACCGCAGGAAATGTTTCTTTTTCCTTAGCCATAACGGTAAAAGCATTTAATTTCTTTTCGGTTTCAACCAACTTTATTAAACGAGCCTTTTCTTCCGAAGAATCAAGTATATAAGTCATTAAATCACCTTGGCTTTTTTCTTGAAATTTATCTTTAAATAATGAAATATAATCCTCTTTTGAAAGAAGCATAGTTGGGTCAAGAACCCATTGAGCTTCTATTGATAAATTATCTCTACACAACTCTACTGCATCTTTTTCTCTTACGGAAATAGAACGAAATTTCTTTGCTAATTCTCTTAAATTCTCTGTCCTTTCTCCATCAAATTGCCAAGTGCTTAACCCAAAAGATGCTGCGTATGAAAATATTTTTTTATCATTTGATTGCAAGAAATCTCCAAAATAACTTTCCACTCTTCCATAAGAATCTCTCCATACCTGATCTGAACCAATAACAAAGGTATCAAACCTATCTATCATCTCTTTTGAAGGAGAAGTATTGCCATTGAAGAAATCAACAATATCAATTCTTTCTCTTATAAACTTTGAAGTATTACTACAAATTGTTTTCCAAGAAGTTTCGTTTGGATAGAAAGGATTTGGATTAACTGTTTTTCTTCCTAAAATATGATAAGCAACCATTCTTTTAGATTTATCTTTTAACTTATCGAAAGGAGATAAAAATCTACGTGGAAATTCATCTGTTACCACCTCATAATTCATTGCTTTCAAACATTTTTGTAAAGCATAAGCCTGCAGCAAACAGCCATAATTGTGCCACAAAGGTTGAGTTAAAATACAAATCTTTTTACTTCTCATCATAGTTTTGTTTATTGATTGAGTATTATATAGTTAAGTCTTCTTGGGTTAATCTCTAAAATCTCTACATTATGAGGAATATTACTATATTTCACTGTTAATTTCTTATGATTTTGCACATCTTGGTCACAAACAACATAAAAATAAAATTCTTCCGGTTTAACTTTCTTATAATCCTTAATTGGTAGTCGATATTTCACACTTACACTTGATGGATACACCTTAACATTCTCATTTATTCCTTTCTTCTCAATACGAATAGGCACCTCTACAATATTTTCTGTAACCTCCTCAACATCAATCTTTACAGGAATATTAGTTGTTTGAAAATACAAGTCTTGATGTTGTTGTTTAATCTCCAAAGGAATCAAACTAATATGATCTTTGTCTATATTTGACAAAGTAAACTTCTTTGTATAAAGCGTATCTATCTTATCTAAAATGCGTTTTTCTCCTTCAATTCTTATTTCCTCAAAGAAAAATTCAGGTTCTTTTTGCATTCTATAAGAAGGCTTGCATTCAAATTTAGTTTTATTAACAAGAGGAACTGTTTTTGAAAACTTCTTTTGCCAAGTTAAGTGAATTGTATCAGGATAGATAGACATTTTTACATCTTCCATATCTAACGCTTTTGCAATAGGCGTGTTTAAAAACTCAGAAGATAGCTTTATTTCGCCTTTCGCCCTATTGATAGATAAATTACTTACATCAAAACGAAAAGTCTCTCTTTGCGTCTTAAAACCGTTTTTAAATAAAAAATAAAAACCCGTTGCATTCACCTTAACTATCACAACACTATCCTTTGTATTGTAAATATCATCGGGTTTCATTGAATTTTCAAACTGAATAGGAAGTCTAAATTCGTGTTGTCTATAATCACTAAATGTAATAAAAGACCATAAAACAAAACTTAAACAAATACACAAAACTATCGCTCTGAACTTAATGCTTTTCAGAGTTTTATGTATTTTTTCTACGAATTTATTTCCTTTCATAAATGGATTATAAAAAAATAAGCGTCCATCAATATTACAATATGGACGCTTATTTGTTGTTTTTGCTTTTATTTTTGTTGGTTTACAACACTCATTGCAATAGAAGCTTTTTCCATTTCTATTCTTACATCGTGCGCAACCTCAATAACAACAGTTGTTTCTTTTACATCAACAACTTTTCCGTGGATACCTCCTATTGTTACGATGTGTTGTCCTTTTTGTAAAGAATCTCTAAATTGTTTTTCTTCTTTTTGACGTTTTTGTTGTGGACGAATCATAAATAAATAGAAAATAGCTATCATTAACACAATCATAATTATGCTACTCATAGCCCCTCCTCCTTGTTGACCACCAGCCATCATTAAAATGTTCATTAAGTTCATGTTCTTTGTTTTTTATTTTGTTTTACTTTGTCTTTTAATTCTTTTTATTTTCCTACCTAACGTCTGCAATAATTCTCAGCTTAGTTTTTGCAGGCGTAGTGTTAGCATTTACTGTCACATCCTTGCTAATTCTCATACCAGAGGAACCTTCCGAATCATACTTCACCGAAATTGTACCCTTTTCTCCTGGTGCGATTTCTCCTCTCGGATAATCTGCTACAGTACAACCACAACTTGTGTTTACTTCATAAATAACCAATGGATATTTTCCCTCGTTTGTAAAAATAAAACTACCTTGCACCACTTCCCCTGCTTCAACCAATTTAAAATCCAACACAGTGCGTTCAAATTTTATTTCAGTCATATTTTCAATAACCGAAGTATCTATTTTCTTTTCGCCATCTGTTTTTGAACAAGAGGCAAAGAAAAACACATTTAACAACAATAATATTGGTAATAATCTTCTTCTCATTAGTTTTCTCCCTCTAATTCTTCTATTTCTAATTTTCTAATTTTTCCAGCTGCTCTTAAATCTATCAAAAATCTATCTAACAATCCGTTTACAAACAAATTACTTCTCTCGGTTGAAAATTCTTTTGCCATTTCAATATATTCGTTCAAAGTAACTCTAACAGGAATTTCCGGACAATAAACTAACTCAACTAAACCTATTTTTATTATGAGCATATCCATAAATGCCATACGTTCTTTATCCCAATTCTCAATATGTTTATCAAAAAGAGAATCAAATTCATCGTAGTGAGTTACGCATTTTCTAAACAAATCAATAGCAAAATCCCTTGTTTCTTTCTCGTCAAGACCAAACGATTTTGTAATCGATTTAGAAGAAGAATCGGTTTGTTTAAAGTCTTTAAGAAACTTTAAGAACGATAGTCCAATATATTGAAAATCACTTTCCCAATAAAGTTTCAATTCAGCAAGATAATCAAGGAAACTTTCATTCTTCAAAAGATAATTCTTCAAAAGTTGAATTACTGCTTTTTTATCATCTTCGTAATCCACCACCTCTTTTGACATATAATCCTTATAAGAATTAGAAGTCTTGAATTTATTTAAAATTCTTTTAAGTAAATCTCTTTGTTCTCTCCAATTTATTTTCAATCTTTCAATAGCCTTTGAAAGCTCAAGGTTTTCAGAGAGTTGTTTAAACAATTCATTATTAACAAAACGCATATTGGGATTTTTCTCTTCCTCTGTTGGGAAAAACTTTCCTTTTGCGTCCTCTATTTGATTTTCAGCAATATCTCTAAGTTCCAATAGAGCAGAATAGAGATAAATCTCCAATTCGTAGGTTTCTGAAATGCTTTTACTTAACTCTTTTTCCGCAATGTCTAATGAAGAATTTTCAGCTACAATGTAAGCATATAACGATTGCAGAACTTTTACTCGTAAGAAATGACGACTTAACATTTATAGTTTATTTTATACTTTTATTATTTTGCAAAGATACAAAAAAAACATAACAAACAACTCAATATTTATTAAAAAGTATTATCTTTGCACTCCACAAAAAAACGGAGAGATGCTCGAGTGGTTGAAGAGGCACGCCTGGAAAGTGTGTAAACGTCAAAAGCGTTTCCAGGGTTCGAATCCCTGTCTCTCCGCTTCCATAATTTTTTTCTTTTATTTATTTTTCTAAAACAAAGAAAACAATAATTTTTTCTTTGACTTAAATAGTCTACAATATAGACTCAACCGTCTACGACATAGACGCTACCGTCTACGACATAGACGCAATAATAATAAATATATTAATAATTATAATTAAAGAAAAAATTAAAAATAAAAAAGAAATGTTTTTTGAGATAAAAATATTATCTTTGCAGTCTGTAATGAATATTTAAATCATAAAAATTAAAAGAATATGTACAACAATTTTCAAAAATTTCTTCAAGAAGAAATACAAGGAATAAAAGACGCTGGTCTTTACAAAAATGAAAGAGTGATTGTTACTCCTCAATCTGCTGCTATCAAAACAGCAGAGGCTGGTGATGTATTAAACTTCTGTGCTAACAACTATTTAGGCTTAGCAGATAGTCCTGTTCTTATCAATGCAGCTAAAAAAGCCTTAGATGAAAGAGGATACGGAATGAGCTCTGTTCGTTTCATTTGTGGAACAGGTGATTTACACAAAGAATTGGAAAGAAAAATTTCTGAGTTCTTCGGAACAGAAGACACTATTCTTTATGCTGCTTGCTTTGATGCAAATGGTGGTGTATTTGAACCATTGTTAGGACCAGAAGATGCAATTATTTCAGATGCCTTAAACCACGCATCTATCATTGATGGTGTTAGACTTTGTAAAGCTCAACGTTTCCGTTATGCAAATGCTGATATGGCAGACTTGGAAAAACAACTTCAAGACGCTAAGGATTGCCGTTTTCGTTTAATCGTAACTGACGGAGTGTTCTCTATGGACGGTAATGTTGCTCCATTGGATAAGATTTACGAACTTGCTCAAAAATATGACGCAATGGTAATGGTTGATGAAAGCCACTCAGCAGGTGTTGTTGGAAAGACAGGACGTGGAACTACTGAACAATATAATTTAAGAGGACAAATAGAAATTCTTACAGGTACATTAGGAAAAGCATTTGGTGGTGCTGTTGGTGGATTTACAACAGGTAAGAAAGAAATCATTGAAATGCTTCGCCAACGTTCTCGTCCTTATTTGTTCTCTAACTCAATCCCTCCTATGGTTGCTGCTGCGGGAGTTGCAATGTTTAACTTAATTGACGAAACTAACGAACTTCAAGATAAATTACATAACAATACAGATTACTTTGTTGCAGAAATGAAGAAAGCAGGCTTTGACATCAAACCTACTCAATCTGCAATTTGTGCTGTTATGCTTTACGATGCAAAACTTTCACAAGACTTTGCTGCCGAATTACAAAAAGAAGGTATTTACGTAACAGGATTCTATTATCCAGTTGTACCAAAAGGACAAGCAAGAATACGTGTACAAGTTTCTGCTGCTCACGAAAAAGAACATTTAGACCGTTGTATAGCAGCGTTTACAAAAATTGGAAAACAATTAGGTGTTATAAAATAATTTAAATAAAAAAGCCACTCAGTTTTGAGTGGCTTTTTTTTATTCATATATTAGAATTATTCGATATTTTCCTGTTTGTGGAGAGTCTTTTTGAATATCTATATCTTCACCACTTTCGGCTACCATTTCTTTTACTTCTTTAACTCTTTGATTAAATGCGTCTGCTTCTAATGCAGGTTCTTTTACTTGCATTTGTTCTATTACTCCATTTTCTGAAAAGGTGAAAGAGATTTCCACATCTTTGTTGTTTATTTTCCCTGTTATTATTCCTGAATTGTTTTGAACAAATCCATAGTTTGAAAGTTGTTCAATCATTTGTTGAGGAGTTACTTTGAAATTGATTTGATTAAATTGCTCAAAAGATATTTGAGCAGATGCAAAACTTGTTATGAAAGCCATTGCTACTAATAAAAATAATTTTTTCATAAATTTAAATTTTGTTTTGTTTTTAAATATTAAATTTCACTTTCTATATATATAGACAAGCAAAATAGCGATTTCGTTTCACTTGGCAAAAATAATATTATTTCTTAAACAAACAAAATTTGTTGGATTAAAGATTATTTCGTAATTTTGCAGAAGAAATAAAATGATTTAAAATGAAAAGAATATTAGTTTTAGGCTCTGGCGGTCAAATAGGCAGCGAGCTTACAATGAGATTGAGAGAAATCTATGGTGGAAGCAATGTTGTTGCAACAGATATTAACCCTGCAAGATTAACTGATGCTATTCAACAAAGTGGTCCTGTTGCTGCTTGTGATGCAACAAAGGCAGAGGAAATTGCTGCAATAGTTGATAAGTATCAAATAGACACTATATACAACCTTGTGGCTATTCTTTCGGCTACTGCTGAGAAAAATCCTATGCTTGGTTGGAATATAGGAATAGGTGCTTTGATTAACTGTTTGGAAATAGCAAGAGAAAAGAATTGTGCTTTGTTTACACCTTCTTCAATCGGTGCTTTCGGAGATACCACTCCTCTTAATGGCACTCCACAAGATACAATCCAACGTCCAAAAACTATTTACGGTGTTACAAAGGTAACAGGTGAGTTATTGGGAGATTATTATTTTGAACGTTTTGGCGTAGATGCTCGTTCAGTTCGTTTCCCTGGTTTGATTTCTAATGTATGCCCTCCGGGAGGTGGCACAACTGACTATGCAGTTGATATTTATTATGCAGCAGTTAAGGGAGAACAATTCTCTTGTCCTTTGAAAAAAGGTACAATGCTTGATATGATGTATATGCCTGATGCGTTAGATGCAGCAATCAATATAATGGAAGCAGACCCTTCTAAGTTAATCCATAGAAATTCTTTCAACGTAACAGCAATGCACTTTGACCCAGAAGAAATCTATGCAGAAATTAGAAAACATAAGCCAGATTTCAAAATGATTTATGAATTAGACGAAACAAGACAAAAAATCGCTGATTCATGGCCAAATTGGATGGACGATAGTTGTGCAAGAGCTGAATGGGGATTTGCTCCTAAATTTGACTTGCAATCAATGACAGTGGATATGCTTGATAAACTATCTAAGAAATTCGGAAAATAAATTTTCGCATAAAATATATGAAGCCCAAATCAAAAGCTTGGTTTGGGCTTTTATTGCATAAATTTTATGAATATTAAAAAAAATAAGATAAAAAATAGATTATTAAGTTTATCTCTATTATTTATTATTGTTTCTTGCAATGAAAATCCAATAGATGATGATTTTAATTTTAAAAATCAATCCAATATCGTAGAAGATAAAATAATGACAATTTTGGGAGAACAATACCCTAATCCATATTCTGTTTCTAATATACAGAATGCATATCAATATTTAAAAAATAATGGAGAAAATATTGGAAATTTAAATATTACAGCCACTGATCTTTATGTTAGGTTTTTACCACAAGATACGACTCAATACAATTTTTTAAACAATGATAGATACAACTCTTATCCTTTTTGATTATCCATTAGATTATGAAATAGAAAAATTTGGGGATTATTATCAAGATCCAAATATTGAAGAGGGGAATTACACTTGGCTCTATACAACTGTACCTATTAATTACCAATTCAACCCCTTAATAGAGTATGAAATATTAGATAGTTGTTACATCGCACAAGATGATAATGAAAATACTATAACAGACAATGATAAATTAGAACAAACTTCTTTTAAATTATTAGGATTAGATTCTATTTTTATAAATCACAATGAATTAAACACAAAAGGATGGTTTTCTGGTAAAAAACCAGAAGGAAAGTTTAAATTTTACGATACTAAAAAAAATGAATATTTTCCAATAAAAGGTGTAGTAGCTGTTTGTCATAATATTGTAAAATGCGGAAAAGCTATTTTAGATGAAAACGGTTATTACAAAATGAATAAAAAATTTCATACTAATGTTTTTTATAATATAAAATGGTCTAATTATCATAAATTATACTCTATTCATTACCCTATAATATTAGCTAATAGTTACTTAGGTGTTCATAGTAAAAATGGATACGATTTAAATTTAAGCGAAACAAATAATTGTTGGAAACTTGCAAACATAAATAATTCTGCATACGAATACTATAACTTTTGTTCAGATAACGAAATATTTACCCCTCCGTTATTTTTAAAAATATGGATGACAAATACAACTAATAAAGGATGTGCACCAATGCTCCCAAGAATTACACACCCAATTGGAAGGGATTCCAATTGTGAATTAGCTGATTTCTTTATAAACATTATTTACGGATTACCCGCAACCTTATTTATAAATCACACCATTATTGAATCAATAGCTCCTGATGTTATTATTGGAGGGAAAAATAGAACTTCATCAAGAGCTTTTTATGGTCAAACCATTCACGAATTATCTCATGCAAGTCATTTTTCGCAAGTAGGAAGTGCCTATTGGGCTAAATATATTAGTTACATCATGACCTATGGTGCTTACGGAGATGACAATAAAGGAGAAAATGCTGGAATTTGTGGAGTTGGAGAAATGTGGGGCTATGCATTAGAAGATTTATTAACTAATGATAAATATGGTGGTGTTGATATACATAAAGGGGCCAATTGGATACGTGCAGATATATTACATGATTTAATGAAAGAAGGTATAGTTTCGCCAAATGATGTATTTGATTGCTTAACACCTTTGATTACTACTCAAAATAAGTTAAAAGAAGCATTGCAGGCAAAATCACCTGCAAATCACAATATTATTGAAACACGATTTGATACTTTAAATAATAATTAACATTATGAAAGAAATAGGAATTTTACTATTTTGTTGTTTTACGATTCTTTTCACTTTTTTTACATGCAAAGAAGATTATATAGAAAATTATATTGGGTTATTTATATTAAATGATACAAATACAGATATAATTATACAAACCTATGTTGTAAACGATTCTTTTATTTCTCATAAACAGCAAAAAAGAATTTTCGGAAAAGCAAATATTGATGCACCTATTTATTTAAAAGAAGTGTTATCGGAAATTGATTCTTGCTCTCTTTATAAAATAGAAAATAATGACACTATAAAAATAAAGACTTGGCATTCTAATGATGACACAAACCTAACTAACAAAAGTTTTTATACAGAAAATAACTGGAAATTATTTTCAAGAGTTTCAGATCCTTATGAACCAGAAGATCAATATTTATTTGTAATTACAGAAAGTGATTTAGTCACAGAAAATCAATAATATTATGAAAATAAAAAAAGCATTATTTTATTTTTTATCTATTCTTGGAGTTTCATTAACATTTTTAAGTTGCGAAAATTCTAAGTCCAATCTTGGATTATACGTTTTAAATTATACAGAATCAGATATAATTTTTAATACTTACAGTAATAACAAATCTTCATCAACAACAATACCTTTCAATGAAATAAAAATGGTATTTAATGAAGAAATCATTAATTTTGATAATTGGTCTGATGTATTATATAATATTGATTCTTGTAGTGTTTATAAGATAGAAAATAACAATACAATACACAAAATAACTTGGCACAGAAATTATAATACCAATTCAACAAATAAAAATTTCTTTTCCGAAAAAGAGTGGCACTTACTTAATGATTCTCTAAATATTTATTCACTCTATTTCGTTATAACCGAAGAAGATTTCAAGAATTAACAAACAATTATACATACTCTTATGAAGAAAAAGTTTCTATTTCTTTTATTAGCGTTAGTCCTTTGTGGAATTGCATTTTCACAAGAGAAGAATGATTGGGAAAATCAAGAAGTTTTTCAAATCAATCGTTGCACTCCGAGGGCTACTTTCTTTCCTTATAGTTCTACATCTGCAATGATGAGCGAAGAAACGTTTAATTATCCTTGGCTCTCTCCTATGAAGGCAGATTTAATCAGTCTTAATGGAAAATGGGACTTTAACTTCTCTCCTTCTGCTGATAAAAGACCGAGCGAAAGTGATATGTTCACAAAAGGAAAACTCATTTGGGAAACAATTAACGTTCCTTCTTGTTGGGAAATGCTTGGTTACGACTCGCCTTTGTATGTAAATGTGGATTATCCTTTTGAAAACAATCCTCCTTTTATTGATGTAAAAGAACAATACAAAGGATTGTATGGAGAAAATCCCGTTGGGACTTATCACAAGACCTTTTCCGTTCCTGAGAATTGGGACAAAAAGAGAGTTTTTCTTCATTTCGATGGAATATATAGCGGAGCGTATGTTTGGTGTAATGGAAAAAAAGTAGGATATTGCCAAGCAAGTAATAATGATGCAGAATTTGAACTCACAAAATACTTAAAACAAGGAGAAAACGACCTTTATGTTCAAGTATTTCGTTGGACCGATGCCTCTTATCTTGAAGGCCAAGACATGTTTCATATGAGTGGACTTCACAGAGATGTATATCTTTTTGCCGTTGAGCCTGTTTTCATCAGCGATCATTACATTACATCTGAATTAAACAAAGAAGATGGCTTCAAATCAGGTAAATTTACAGTTGAATTAGAGATAGATAATCCTACAAATAAGAAACAAAGAAAAAACATCGAGATTGAGCTTCTTAATCCTAAGAAAAAAAATATTTTTTCAAAGACTTATTCTATTGAAGTAAAGAAAGAAAAAACTAAATTAAAGATTGAGCAAGAGCTAACAAATCTTGAACTTTGGAATGCAGAAACTCCAAATC
The DNA here is from genome assembly GCA_045645265.1 of Candidatus Onthomorpha sp. Taxonomy (GTDB): domain Bacteria; phylum Bacteroidota; class Bacteroidia; order Bacteroidales; family P3; genus Onthomorpha. The sequence goes on along the minus strand of JAZRIM010000013.1, from coordinate 30,646 downwards.
TTTATACCGTAATCATACGTCAAAAAGACAATAAAGGAAATGAAGAAATGGTGTTTAGCACAAAGTATGGATTTAGACATATTGAAATAAAGAACAACTATGTTTATGTAAATGGCAAACAAGTTTTCTTTAAAGGAGTAAACACACAAGACACTCACCCATTGTATGGAAGAAGTATTGATGTAAATACAATGCTAAAAGACATCACAATGATGAAACAAGCAAACGTCAATACATTGCGTACAAGCCACTACCCACGTCAAGCAAAGATGTATGCTATGACAGACTTTTACGGAATTTATGTAATGGATGAAGCAGACGTTGAATGTCATTACAATTGGACAGTGCACGGTGAGAAAGGTGGAATGACAAACGACAGCACTTGGACTGCACAATATGTTGATAGAACAACGGCTATGGTACTTAGAGATAGAAATCACCCAAGTATTCTTTTCTGGTCGCTTGGTAATGAATCGGGAGGTGGAGAGAATTTCTTACATACCTACAACGCAACAGCGGCTTTGGACACAAGACCTATACATTACGAGGGTGCAACAAGAGGTGGTACAACTCACACAGACTTTTGGTCAGATATGTACCCACATATAACAACTCTTATCTACTATACAACAAACGATACTTTGATTAAACCCTATATAATGTGTGAATATGCTCACGCAATGGGTAATGCAATAGGTAATTTAAAAGACTATTGGGACGAAATAGAAAAAGGAAGAAATGTTGTAGGAGGTTGCATTTGGGATTGGGTCGATCAATCAATCTATTTCCCACAAGCAATCAAGAAAGGTGAATTTGTAAAAAACGGATACCCATACTATGCCTCTGGATATGACTTTCCAGGTCCTCATCAAGGCAATTTTATGAACAATGGTATCATTCAAGCCGATAGAAAATGGAACGATAAACTTGCAGAAGTAAAACAAGTATATCAATACATTAAATTCCTTTCTTTTGACCAAGAAAAACAAGAATTAACCATACTTAACAAATACGATTTCATAGACTTATCAGGATTTTATCTTGACTATCAAATAGAAGAAAATGGATATGAAATCTTCAAAGGCAAAGTTGAATTACCAGCTCTTAAACCAAACGACACATTAAGAATAAAACTTCCATTCAACTCATGTCTTGACAAAGCAAAAGAAAGCTTTATCAACATTCAAGCAAGATTTAAACAAGCTAATCTTTGGGCAAAATCAGGCTATGAGATGGCAGAGGCACAATTTACTTTAAACGAAAGAAACAATAGCCTTACCCCTGTTATTGAAAGTAAAGATAAATTCAACGTAACAGAAGATGAAAAGCAAATAACTTTGGAAAACAAAGGATTTAAAATAAGCTTTGACAAAACAAATGGCGAAATCATTTCGTGGAAATATGAGAATTGTGATGTGATAACAGACAGAAAAGGCTCACCACGTTACAATAATAACCGTTGGATTGAAAACGACAAACACGGCGATAGTGTTTCAAGTGATATAGCAAGCACATTTGAAATCACTTTCAACAAAGAGCGCACAAAAGCCGAAGTAAAAGTAAACACAACTTCCGAAAAATGTCCTTATACCATTGAATACACAATTTATTCAAACAACATAGTAGATATGAAAGTAACAATGAATCCTATTGTTGAAGAATTAAGAAGATTAGGTGTAGGAATGATTTTCTCAAAAGACTTTGAAGAAATAGACTATTATGCAAAAGGACCTTGGGAAAACTATTGGGACAGACAAGAAGCATCGTTTGTAAGTCGTTATTCAACAACTGTAAGCGATATGTTTACTCCTTACGCTCACCCTCAAAGTTGTGGAAATCGTCAAGAAATGAGAGAAATTTCTCTTTACAAGAAAGGCACAAACAAAGGCTTAAAAATAGAGGCTGAATCCCCTATTGCATTCTCTATGTTACACTATGACGACACCGACTTTATAAAAGAAAAACTTCACCCTTGGGAAATGGTAGAAAGAGACGAGGTTTACACTCACTTTGACTATGTGCAAAGAGGATTAGGCAACGGAAGTTGTGGTCCACAAGCAATAAAGAAATATCACGTTCCAAGCTCAGGAACATATAGCTTTACATTAAGATTTTCTCCTTTGAAGTAAGAGAAAAAAATTAAAATAAAAAAGGGAGGATTTTTTCCTCCCTTTTGTTTTATCTTTTTTATTGTTTATTTTATTTTTTTTTGTACCTTTGCTTCTTTATTTATTCACAATGCTATTAGACGGATTAAATCAAGAACAACGACAAGCAGCTGCCCAAATCGAAGGAGCAGTTATGATTATTGCAGGAGCAGGTTCGGGAAAGACTCGTACACTTACTTATAGAGTTGCAAACTTATTAGAACATGGTGTTTCTCCATACTCAATTATGGTTCTCACCTTCACAAATAAAGCCGCAAAGGAAATGGACGAAAGAATAATTTCCTTAATTGGCGACAACTCTAAGGGAATGATGATGGGAACTTTCCATTCTGTGTTTATGAAAATACTAAGAATAGAATGTGAAAAAATAGGTTACATAAGAAATTTCTCCATCTACGACACCGCCGATAGCAAAGCCTTAATTAAAAACATCGTTAAAGACTTTTCCTTAGACGAAAAAGTATATAATTCTTCGTTTGTATTAGACAGAATTTCCAAAGCAAAGAGTAGTCTTGTCTCTTCGGAAGAATACTTAGCAGACAACATTTATTTCACCGAAGATAACATTGCAGGAAAACCTCAAATCGGTAGAATATTCCACGAATACAATACCCGACTAAGAAAAAATATGGCAATGGATTTTGATGATTTGCTTTTTAATATGTATACCTTACTTTGCACTTGTCCTGAGGTAGCAGAAAAATATCAAAATCGCTTTAAATATATATTAGTTGATGAGTATCAAGACACAAACCATGCTCAATATGCTATAATCAAAATTTTAGCAAAAAAATACAAAAACGTGTGTGTTGTGGGCGATGATGCACAAAGTATTTATGCTTTTCGAGGTGCAAACATTCAAAATATATTAAACTTTAAGAAAGACTACCCCGATGCTTATACCTTTAAACTGGAACAAAACTATCGTTCTTGCAGCAATATTGTAAATGCAGCAAATTCTGTGATTGATAAAAACGTTGAACAAATTAAAAAAACTATTTGGACTGCCAATCCTGAGGGTGAAAAAATCATTTTCAAATCTCTAAACTCCGATAGAGAAGAAGCAGAATATGTTTGCAACAAAATAAGAGAGAGAATATTATTAGAAGAAGAAAAAAACTATGGAAATTACGCCATTCTCTATCGTACAAACTCTCAATCAAGAGCCTTTGAAGATGCTTTAAGACTAAAAAACATTCCTTATAAAATTTATGGTGGCATTTCCTTCTATTCACGTCAAGAAATAAAAAATGTTTTAGCCTATTTTAGATTAGTTGTCAATAATAGAGATAATGAAGCTTTTGAAAGAATTATAAATTATCCTACTCGTGGCATAGGGCAAACAACTCTTAGCAGATTAAAAATTGCAGCGGCAGAAAATAATCTTTCTTTTTTTGAAACAATATACAAAGTTGATTTAAGCAATTACAATATCAATTCCTCTACTCAAAACAAACTTCTTTCTTTTTGCGATTACATTAGAGCTTTCACTGCAAATCTATATATTAAAAATGCTTTTGAATTAGGAGAAGAAATAGTTCGTACTTGCAGAATTAAAGAAGCCTTAAAGGAAGAAAACACTGCTGAGAATTTAGATAGAATAAATAATATAGATGAGTTAATAAACTCTCTTCAATCTTTTATTGAAAACGAACAAGAATCAATATTAGATGAAGCAACTGGCGAGGAAATTCTCACAAATACAAAGTCCTTAGACGTATTCTTACAACAAATCTCTCTTTTCAGCGAAACAGACACTATGGAAGAGAATCAAAATTGTGTGGTTTTAATGACAATTCACTCTTCCAAAGGATTGGAGTTTGACAATGTGTTTATTGTTGGAATGGAAGAAAATCTTTTCCCTTCTACCCTTGCTCTTACCTCAAAGAAAGAAACAGAGGAAGAACGCAGACTTTTCTATGTTGCAATGACACGAGCAAAACTTTCGCTTACTCTTACTGCTGCAACAATGCGATATAAATACGGACAAATAATTTTTTCAGAAAAGAGTCGTTTTGTAAATGAAATAGATAGCAAATACATAGATAGTGGACTTATACAAAAGAAGCCTTTACCAAGTTTTTCTTCAACAAGCACTACTTCCTTTGTAAAAAAAGAGAAAAAAGCATTACCAATAACAAGTTTAAAAAACAACATAATAACAAGGCAAGCTCTACCAACCTCTAACAATGCCACTCTAATAGACCCTAACTCCTTAGAAACAGGAATGAGGGTTTATCACGATAAATTTGGAAAAGGAATAGTATTAAGCATAGATAATAATTTTGATGACAAACGAGCAGTAGTAGATTTTGAAAGAGAGGGAACAAAAACTCTTGTTTTGAAGTTTGCCAAACTAAAACAATTATAATTAAATGGAATATAACGTTAGACGTAAGAAATTAGAAATACCTGAATATGGACGTAATCTACAAAAAATGGTTGATTACGCCTTAACTATTGAAGAGAGGGAAAAACGCAACACCTTTGCTAAAATAATAATACAAACAATGTCGCAAGTAAATCCAAATTGCAAAGAAATGGCTGACTACAAACGTACTCTTTGGGACCATCTTCACATAATGGCAAATTACAAATTAGATGTGGATTGTCCTTATCCGAAACCAACACCTGAACAACAAAATACAAAACCTGAAAAAATAGCATACAAAAACTCTAAAATACGTTTTCGTCCTTACGGTAAGAATATAGAAAATATAATAGATAAAGTAATAGAACTGCCAGAGGGTGAAGAAAAGCAAACTTTAATAGAAATGATTGCTCAACAACTAAAAAAATCCTACTTACAATGGAATATAAACTCTTGTGATGATGAAATGATTCTTTCTCATTTTGAACAACTCTCTTATGGTCAATTAAAATTACAAGACAATTTCCGACTACATTCTACAAAACGTCTACTAAGCAACAACAATAAAAAGAAAAACAACACAAAACAAAAACAAAACAACAACAATAATAACAAAAATAAACATCAAAAGAAAAATTAAATCTATAAATTATGAGCTCTTTTGAAATAATAGGCAATCAACCTCTTAGTGGAGAAATCACACCACAAGGTGCCAAAAACGAAGCACTTCAAGTAATTTGTGCAACTCTTCTAACCGATGAAGAAGTAACAATAAACAATATACCAAACATAAGAGATGTAAACAAACTAATAGAGTTGTTGGAATATCTCGGAGTAAAAGTCAATAAACTTGGTAAGGAATCTTATAGTTTTCAAGCAAACAGAGTAGATATTAGTAGAATTTACACCGAACGTTACTCGCAAATGGCAGCCTCTCTAAGAGGTAGCATAATGCTTGTAGGACCTATGCTTGCAAGATTTAAAGAAGCCTATATTCCAACGCCTGGTGGAGACAAAATAGGAAGAAGAAGATTAGACACACACTTCACAGGATTTGAAAAACTCGGAGCAAACTTCTCTTATGACTTTGACACAAAAGCCTATCACGTAAAAGGAGACAAATTAACCGGTTGTTATATGCTTTTAGACGAAGCCTCAGTTACAGGAACTGCCAACATAATAATGGCAGCCGTTATGGCAAAAGGTAAAACAACCATATTCAATGCTGCATGTGAACCATACTTATTGCAACTTTGCAAAATGCTAAATGCAATGGGTGCAAAAATTCAAGGTTTAGGCTCAAACCTATTAACAATTGAAGGAGTTGATTCTTTAGGAGGCTGTACTCACAGATTACTTCCTGATATGATTGAAGTTGGTTCTTTCATTGGAATGGCAGCAATGACTCAATCCTCAATTACAATCAAAGATGTAGAATATCAACATCTTGGAATTATTCCAGAAGTATTTCGTAGATTAGGAATTAACTTAGAAAAAAAAGGTGATGATATCTTCATTCCAAAACAAGAAATCTATGAAGTAGAAAAATTTATGGACGGAAGTATAATGACAATATCAGATGCCCCTTGGCCAGGCTTTACTCCCGACCTTATAAGTATTGCTTTAGTTGTTGCCACACAAGCAAAAGGAAGCGTACTTATTCACCAAAAAATGTTTGAAAGCAGATTATTCTTTGTAGATAAACTAATTGATATGGGTGCCCAAATCATTCTTTGTGACCCACATCGTGCAACCGTAATTGGAAGTGAAAGAAAATATCCATTAAAAGGCGTTAGAATGACCTCACCCGACATTAGAGCAGGTGTAGCCTTATTGATAGCAGCCCTTTCTGCAGAAGGCACAAGCATAATCGACAACATAGAACAAATAGATAGAGGTTACCAAGATATAGACATAAGATTAAACAATCTTGGAGCAAAAATAAGAAGATTATAAAAATGAACATATTAGATTTATTTGACAAAATAGATGGGCTAACCTTTGCAGGGCAAGACCAAGCAACACTAAGCGAACAAATTCTTTGCAATCAATTGAATTTGGAAGCCAACTTTGCATTCATAGGTATAGAAGAAAACTCTGCAAATGCAGTAAGAAAAGAATTTTACCAACTAAAAAAACATAACAACAATCTTAAAATAATAGATTTAGGCAACCTAAAACAAGGACTTACACCAAAAGATACTTATTTCGCACTTGGAGAAGTTTGCACCTTTCTTTTTCAACACCAAATAATACCAATTGTAATAGGAGAAAGAAACGACAACGCAATAGGAATTTACAAAGGTTATGAACAAATAGGACAAATAATAAACATTGCAAATATCGACTCTCACATAGACTTAAAAGAATTAGACAAAACAGCAAAAGAAGATAACTATCTTGCACACATCTTTTGTTTTGACCCTAATTACCTATTCAATTACACACACATAGGTTATCAAAGTTATTTCGTAGAAAATTCTTTGCTTAAACTCCTACAAGATATTCGCTTTGAGGCCTATCGTCTTGGAGAAATACAAAGTCAATTAGAAGATTCCGAACCACTCTTACGCAATTGCGATATGTTGATTGCCGACATCAACGCAATAAGAGCAAGCGACTCTCCTGCAAGTTGCTCTCCTCACGGATTTTATGGCGAAGAATTCTGTAAATTACTTCACTATGCTGGAATGAGCGACAAATTATCAAGTATAGGAATATTCTCCTACGATGCAAACAAAGACATAAATTCACGCACAGCAAAGATAATTTCACACGCTCTTTGGTATTTCATTGACGGATACCTATGGCGAAAGAATGATTTCCCATACAAAGACCTTAACAACTACTATCGTTTCAACGTTCTAATGGAAGATGGCGACACAATAGTGTTTTTCAAAAGCAAAAAAAGCGAACGCTGGTGGATGCAAATCAATTGCAACTCCGAGGTGCAAGAAAAATACCTACGACACTACCTTGTGCCTTGCACTTACAAAGACTATGAGTCTGCAATGCAAAACAAAATTCCTGACCGTTGGATATTAGCACACACAAAACTTAATTTGTAAACTTTTTCATATTTTTTTATTGTATATTAGCCTGAAATCCATAAGTGATTTCGGGCTTTTATTATTTAATAAACTCTTTGTTTTAAAGAAATTTTTCTTTGTTTTTTCAAGATTTTTCTTTGAATTAAGGTTTTGGATTGATAGTTTGCAGCACGAAGTTACTTCAACAAACCTAATCCTGCTGATAGCAAAATTACTTTCAATGTTATGGTAGAAAAAGAAAAGGGATTGCAAATGCAATCCCTTTTTAAATAACAATAAGAATGTTTTATTTTTTTGTTTCTTAGAATCTTTTTTCTTTGATTCTTGCTTTCTTTCCTGTTAGTCCTCTTAGGTAGAAGATTCTTGCACGGCGAACAACTCCACGTTTGTTCACAACGATTGATTCAATGAATGGAGAGTTGATAGGGAATACTCTTTCTACTCCTACTCCACTACTGATTTTTCTTACTGTGAATGTTTCTGTTACTCCGCTTCCTCTACGTTGTAAAACCACACCTTGGAAACTTTGGATACGTTCTTTGTTACCTTCTTTAATTTTGTAACTAACTGTGATTGTATCTCCTGCTTTGAACTCTGGATATTCTTTAACTTCTGTTAAACTATCCACATATTTCATCAATTCTGGTTTACCCATTTCTTATTCCTCCTGTGATTTTACTTTTTTACTTGATTAACTACAGCTTTGAAAGCTTCTGGATTATTTAAAGCTAAGTCAGCTAATACCTTACGGTTAAGCTCTATGTTATTTTTGTGCAATAAGCCCATAAATACTGAGTATGATATATCGTTTATACGGCAAGCTGCGTTGATACGATTTATCCACAAAGCTCTAAATTCTCTTTTCTTATTTTTTCTATCACGGTATGCGTATGTTTGACCTTTTTCCCATTTGTTTTTTGCTACGGTCCATACGTTTTTACCTCTTCCCCAATACCCTTTGGTACGGTTAAGGATTTTTTTTCTGCGTGCTCTCGACGCTACTGCATTGACTGCTCTTGGCATAATTTTTCAATTTTTTTTCGTATTAGCGTTCTTTTTATTTCAAAAAGACTCTTGTTTTGCTAAATACAATGGTTAATAACTCCTAATAATTAAATCATTTCTCTGATTCTTGCTTCATCTGCTGCTGACATCACACAAGTGCTTGCCAATATTCTTTTTCTTTTTACTGATTTTTTAGTTAGAATATGGCTGTGGTAAGCGTGCTTTCTTTTGATTCTTCCTGAACCTGTTATCGAAAATCTCTTTTTAGCAGCAGATTTCGTTTTAATTTTTGGCATCTTACGTCCTTTTTTAATTGTTTATAATTTATTCTTATTGTTATTTCCTTTTATTATTTCTTAGGGGCAATTATCATTATCATTCTTTTACCCTCTAATTTTGGCATCATTTCAGGTTTACCATAATCGAACAATGCTTCTGCAAATTTCAACAATTGTGTTTCACCTTGTTCTTTATATACTATGGTTCTTCCTCTGAAAAACACATCAACCTTCACTTTATTGCCTTCTTGTAAAAATTTTATAGCGTGTTTTAGTTTAAAATTAAAGTCGTGCTCATCTGTTTGTGGTCCTAAACGGATTTCTTTTACAACGATTTTTGCACTCTTTGCTTTTAGTTCTTTTTGTTTCTTTTTTTGTTCGTATAATAGTTTTTGATAATCTACTATTTTACAAACCGGTGGGTTGGCATTTGGTGATATTTCTACTAAATCCAATCCCATTTCATCTGCCATATTTAAGGCATCTTTTATATTATAAATGCCCGACTCGATGTCCTCGCCGACCACTCTAACCATAGGAGCGTCTATTCTTTCGTTTATCCTATGTTGTTCTTCTTTTTTTTGTGGTCCACGGCCTTTTGCTGTGAATTGTTGTGGTGCTGCTATGATGCGTTCCTCCTATTTTTTATTTATAACTATTTTATTTTAATTCTTCTTCTACTAATGCGTTTACTTTTTGAGCAAATGCCTCTATTGACATTGTGCCTAAATCTCCTTCTTTGTGACGACGTACCGATACTGTTCCTTCTGCCTCTTCTTTTTCTCCTACGATCAACATAAATGGTATTTTTGCCATTTCTGCATCACGTATTTTCTTTCCTGTCTTTTCGTTTCTATCGTCTATACTTCCTCTTAGGTCAAAACGAGCGAGCAAAGATAATACTTTTTTTGCATATTCCTCATATTTTTCGGAAATTGGAAGTATAATAAACTGTTCTGGTGTTAGCCAAAGAGGGAAAATACCTGCTGTATGCTCAATCAATACTGCAACAAATCTCTCCATAGAACCGAATGGTGCACGGTGGATCATAATTGGTCTATGTTTTTGATTGTCTGCTCCTGTGTATTCCAAATCAAAGCGTTCTGGAAGGTTGTAATCTACTTGAATTGTTCCTAATTGCCATTTTCTTCCTATAGCATCTTTTACCATAAAGTCTAATTTAGGACCATAGAAAGCTGCTTCTCCAACTTCGGTAACAGTTTGTAAACCCCTTTCTGCTGAGGCTTCAATAATTGCTCTTTCTGCTTTTTCCCAAACATCATCAGAACCAATATACTTTTCTGTATTATTAGGGTCTCTTAATGATATTTGAGCAGTAAAGTTTTCAAACTTTAAAGTCTTGAATATATATAAAACAATATCTATTACCTTGCAAAATTCCTCTTTTAATTGTTCAGCTGTACAGAATATATGAGCATCATCTTGTGTAAACGAACGAACTCTTGTCAATCCGTGTAATTCTCCCGATTGCTCATAACGATAAACTGTTCCAAATTCTGCCAAACGTAAAGGCAGGTCTTTATATGAGTGAGGTTTTATTTTATAAATTTCAACATGATGAGGACAATTCATTGGTTTTAACAAATATTCTTCTCCTTCAAATGGAGTAGTTATTGTACGGAATGAATCTTGTCCATATTTTTGATAGTGACCTGATGTCTTATACAAGTTTACATCTCCAATATGAGGAGTCATTACTTGTTGGTAACCATAATCTTTTTGAACTTTTTTTAAGAAATTTTCCAATCTTTGACGAAGTTCTGTTCCTTTTGGTAACCATAAAGGCAATCCTTGTCCTACATTTTGAGAAAAAGCAAACAACTCCAATTCCTTACCAAGTTTTCTATGGTCTCTTTTCTTTGCTTCCTCTAACAATGCTAAATATTCATCTAATTCTTTCTTTTTAGGGAAAGTAATAGCATAAAGTCTTGTTAATTGTTTTCTTTTTTCATCTCCTCTCCAATAAGCACCAGCTAAAGAAAGTATTTTAATAGCCTTAATAGAAGAGAAATCTACTAAGTGAGGTCCTTTACAAAGGTCTATAAACTTACCACTTTCATAGAAAGTAATAGTACCATCTTCCAATTCTTCTATCAACTCAGTTTTGTAAACCTCGCCTTTATCTCCAAAGAATTTCAAAGCCTCAGCTTTTGAAACCTCTTTTCTAACCAATCCTACGCCAGCCTTAACGATTTCAGCCATTTTAGCTTCAATTTTTGGAAAATCTTCGCTTGAAAGGACCTTATCACCAAAATCTATATCGTAATAAAATCCGTTTTCTATTGCAGGTCCTATACCAAATTTAGCATTAGGATAAAGTTCCAAAACAGCTGCAGCCATTAAATGGGCAGAACTATGCCAAAAAGTATGCTTTCCTTCTACATCATTCCACGTAAACAAACGCAAAGAACAATCTGCATCTATAGTTCTATTTAGTTCTACTGTTTCACCATTAACACTTGCACTAACAACAGCTCTTGCCAAGCCATCGCTTATGCTTTTTGCCACATCAAAAGGAGTTACTCCCGCTTCAAATTGTTTTACGCTTCCGTCAGGTAAACTTATATTTATCATAGTCTTTTCCATTTTTTCAATTTGCAAAGATACAACTTTTTCGCTAAATAAATAAAACAATGATATTTTTTGTTGTATCTTTGCCAAAAAAATAAAGAATTTATTATGTTAAACGCTGTAATTTGGGATTTTGAACCTACTCTTTTTGGATTTATTAGATGGTATAGTCTATTATTTGCCCTTGCTTTTGTTGCAGGATATATAATACTTCAAAAAGTTGTTTTTCAAAAAGAAAACATTTCCAACTCCTATTTAGACAAACTTTCCGTATATGTATTCTTAGGAGTTTTAATCGGAGCACGCTTAGGGCATTGTTTATTCTATGAACCATCTTACTACCTTTCAAGTTTCTCCACCTTTATTGAAATGATTTTACCAATCACCGAAACACAACAAGGATGGAAATTCTCAGGTTATCAAGGATTAGCCTCTCACGGAGGAGCAATTGGAATTATCATTGCTATATACCTTTATGCAAGAAAAACAAAACTTACAATGCTTTGGACTCTTGATAGACTTGTAATAGTAGTAGCACTTGCAGGACTATTCATACGCTTAGGCAATCTTTGCAATAGCGAAATATATGGAGTTGCAACAAATTCTAATTGGGGATTTATTTTTGTTCGCAACGGAGAAACCATAGCCAAACACCCAACTCAATTTTACGAAGCAATAGCATATTTTATTACCTTTATCATATTATTATTGATTTACATAAAAGACAAAAGAAAAGTTATTCCTGGTAGACTATTTTCCCTATTTCTAATACTTGTTTTCACCTCTCGCCTAATCATAGAAAATTGGAAAGAAGTACAAGAAGCATGGGAGGCTAATATGACATTAAATATGGGACAAATTCTCTCAATACCTTTTATCGCGATAGGCATTGTAATACTTATATTAGGATTTTTAGGAAAAACAGGAAAACCATTAGACATTAACAAAACATTAGAAACACATAAAAAATAAATAAGAAATGAAAAAACTGATTTTAGTAAGACACGGACAAAGCGAATGGAATCTTAAAAACCTATTCACAGGTTGGACAGATGTAGATTTAACAGCACAAGGAGTAGAAGAAGCATACAAAGCAGGCATTGCAATAAAAGAAGAAGGATTAGCACCACAAGTATGTTTTACCTCTTACCTTAAAAGAGCGATTAAAACTCTTAACGGAATACTTGACGCAATGAATATGGATTATCTTCCAGTTGAAAAATCTTGGAGATTAAACGAAAAATCATACGGAGACCTTCAAGGAAAAAACAAAGCAGAAGCAACAGAAAAATTCGGAGCAGAACAAGTTTTATTATGGAGAAGAAGTTTCGATGTACAATCTCCTGCCTTAGATGCAAACGATGAACGCTCTCCTTACACAGATGCACGCTATGCACAAGTAGATAGAGCAGAACTTCCTTTAACAGAATCATTACAAGACTGCATTAACCGTCTTATGCCTTTCTATCAAAACAACATTTTAAAAGCATTTGAAACAAACGACACAGTATTAGTAGTTGCACACGGAAACTCATTAAGAGGAATCGTTAAAACACTAAAACAAATGACAAACGAAGAAATCATACAATTCAACATACCAACAGGAATACCTTACTTATTTGAATTGAATGACGACCTAACACTTGCAAACGACCGATTCCTTGCAGACGAAGAAACATTAAAGAAACTAATGGACGAAGTTGCAAACCAAGGCAACAAGAAATAAATAAAAAAGCAACCTAAATTGGTTGCTTTTTTTCTATTCTTATTCCACAATCAATTTCTTTTTCACACTGCCTTTTGCTGTATTGATTTTTACAAGGTAAGTGCCCGATGAAAAATTACTAATATCTAATTCTTTTTCAAAATTATTCACTTCTTTTTCTATTAGTAACTTTCCAACCATATCAAAGACTTGAATATTATTTATAGTATAATGACTCATTACCTTAAAGTAATCATTCGCAGGGTTAGGCATTAGGTAACACATTTTCTCTAATTCTACCTCCGAAAGCGATTGAGTATTTGAAGGAATCATAATAATAGGCACCATATTTATGTAAATATTTTGCCAAATAGTATAAGCAGGGTCATCATTAAATCTTATCCATTCTCCATTGCGTCTAAGATGTTTTTCATCAGTGAAACTACACAAAGGAAATACATCATCGGGACCTAAAGTTTTTAGATAATCCAGATATAAATATATGGCTGGACCGAAATTATAATGATTAGGCTGAAAATCTTCTGAATACCATTGTCCTGTTATTGAATCTTTACAAAGATAATACAATTGATCCCAAGGCATCATTCCTGCATAAATTGTATCATAATTAAGTCCGCATTCAATCGGTCCTCCGTGAGCAAAAATAGAATCCCTTAAACAAGGACTATAAACATTACATGTGTGATGCATTCTAAAATAACTGGGAGATGCATATTTAGGAACATCAAATGCTATTTTAAAACCATTTAAATTTGTAAGATTTGCATAATCTCTTTCGGGGAAATAATAAGTATTCCAATTTTCTCTATTCCAATTTACAATAGAATCTAAACTTGGTCCTACGTTAAAAGTATTGAATATTGTAGTAGAAATAGTATCAAAGTTATCATCTAAAATACAAATATTTCTATAAGTATCAAGAGCTTCATACCCCACCTTCATCGCAACACCAACAATTACGTAATTATCATAAGGAATAGATGTTTGATCAAAATAATAATCTTGTGAAAATGCTTCTGCATAGATTTGATTATTATAAGAATTTGCTCCAATCACATACCCCTCAACAATAGGAGCAGAAGGATTGCACCATAAATTATAGTATGGGGCATAATATTTCCATTGGTGATAAGTTTCTGAATAAGGTACTGATTGTCCTGTTACAAATGGAATACGTGTTCTATGAGTATCACTTGTAGAAAAACAATTAGAAAAATAAGTGGTGTCAAAAATATAAAGTAAATCGTATTGACTTGAATCTGGTGGTGGAATATGATGATATTGTGCTTTAAGGTTTAAATTCGTTAATAATAATATCAACGATAAAATTAAGAATGATTTTTTCATAACTTTAAAATTTTTAAAATTATTTGGCAAAGATATATATTAAAAAAGAACATTCCAAATTTTTTCTTTGAAATATTCTTTTTTTTCTTTGTTTTAGAAAATTATTTCTTTGAATTATTTTTCTAACTCTTTGTTTTATTCTTAACCCTAACTTCCCTTTTCACAAATTTTCTTAACTTTGCAATAAAAAAACAATGAAAAAAATATTTTTGTGTGTGATATTTTTAATTTTTTGTGCGAATTATTCCTCTGCACAAAGCAAAGTAGAAAAGCGTTTTGAAAAAGCCATACAACTATTGCGTACAAATCAAGTTGAAGATGCAGAAAAAGAATTATTATCTATAAAAGAAAAATATCCCGATTTTCTTTCTACTTACTTAGCGCTTTCGGAAATTCACATAGTACAAGAAAATATTTCACAAGCAAAAGAAGAATTACTTACAGTTTGGAGAAAAGACAAAACCTTTGATTGCAAACTCTATTTAGACCTTGCAACCATTTATTTAATTGAAGAAAAATTTGATAGCGTTGCCTTATTCATCAACTCAACACCTTGCAAACGCTATACAGAACAAGCAAAAAAAATCAACGATTTAGCAAAATTTCGTTCCTATCAAAAGGAAAATCCGGTTGATTTCTCTCCAAAAAATCTTGGAAACGCCATCAACACACAATATGACGAATACCTACCCTGCCTAACTGCCGACATATCAGAATTGCTCTTTACAAGAAGAGATAAAGCCGAAGATTTCTTTATTTCTTACAACGAAAACGGACAATGGACACAAGCAGAAAAACTCCCAAGCCTTTTAAACTCTAACTATAACGAAGGAGCAGCAAGTCTTTCTCCTGATGGAAGATACATATACTTTACTCGCTGTGGAGCAGAAGACGGATTAGGAAGCTGTGACATATATGTAAGTGAGAAAATCGGTAACGAATGGCAAGAACCTAAAAACTTAGGAAACAATATCAATTCTTCCGCTTGGGATTCTCAACCCTGCATAGCCTCAGACGGAAGAACACTCTTTTTTACCTCTAATCGCAAAGACGGAATGGGCAAAGCTGATATTTATTTCTCATACCTACAAGACAATGGTCAATGGACAAAAGCCAAAAACTGTGGAAAAAACATCAATACCAAAGGAAATGAAACCTCACCCTTTATTCACCAATCCAATAGTATGCTTTATTTTGCAAGCGATGAACACTTAGGAATGGGAGGCTTTGATTTGTTTTATTCAAAATTAGAAAATGGTAAATTTCAAGAAGCAATAAATCTTGGATACCCAATAAACACCTCAAAAGATGAAAACTCCCTTACCCTATCTGCACAAGGCGACTACGCAATCTACGCATCCGATTTAGACCTTTATGAATTTACTATGCCAAAGGAAATAAGACCAATCGCTGCAACATACATTAAAGGAATAATCCTTGACAAAGAAACAAAAAAACCTTTGTCTGCAAAACTACAAATCAAAAATCTAAAAAACTCACGCCTTGCACACGAAAGCATTTCCGACAAAAAAACAGGAGAATTCCTTATCTGCCTTGCAGAAGGTGAGGAATACGCCTTTTCAATTTCGTGTAAAAACTATCTTTTCTACTCCGAAAACTTCTCAACAAAGCAAGAAAATCAAGAAAAAGAAATATTGCTTACACCAATCAAAACAGGCGAAGGCTTAATATTAAACAATATTTTCTTTGCAACAAACTCTCACGAATTACTACCAACATCCTTTGCAGAATTAAACACACTCATAGAACTACTTCAAAACAATCCATCGTTAAAACTCCTTGTTGAAGGACACACCGACAACATCGGAAAAGCAGAGCACAATCAAACCCTTTCACAACAAAGAGCCGAAGCAATCGTTACCTACTTAACAGAAAAGGGAATAGAGCCTTCACGCCTTAAAGCAAAAGGATATGGTTTCTCTAAACCAATTTCAGACAACAACACAGAAGAAGGCAGAGCAATGAATCGTAGAACAGAAATAAAAATCATAGAATAAATGGAATTAAAGTTCAACTTAGAAAACATAGATTTAAGAGAATTTTGGGGAATTAACAATAAATATTTTCGTTTCTTAGAAACCATTTTCCCACACATAGAACTCACAGAACGTTTCGAACAACTAATTGTCAATGGCGAAGAAAAAGAGATTAACGACTTTAAAACCTTTTTTGATAATCTAACAATAGCCTTTGAAACACAAGGCTACATGAATGAAAAGATAATAATGTCTGTTCTACAACAAAACGAATACTTCAAAAACAAGGAAGAAGAAATATTAGTCTATGGAGATAACGGACTAAGAGTAAAAGCCCGCAGCGAGAATCAAGCAAAAATGGTAAAAGAAAGCGAAACCAATGATATGCTTTTTGCCATTGGCCCGGCAGGTAGCGGAAAAACCTACACAGCCGTAGCACTTGCAGTAAGAGCTCTAAAAGCCAAAGTAGTAAGACGCATAATCCTTACACGCCCTGCCGTAGAAGCAGGAGAAAACCTTGGATTTCTTCCCGGCGATTTAAAGGAAAAACTCGATCCTTATTTACAACCACTTTACGATGCATTGAGAGATATGCTTTCTCAACAGAAATTAGAATCCCTTATCCAACAAGGCGTAATAGAAATTGCACCTTTGGCATTTATGCGTGGGAGAACTCTTGACAATGCTTTCGTAATACTTGACGAAGCACAAAACACCTCAATGGAACAATTAAAAATGTTTCTTACACGAATGGGACGCAACTCCAAATTCATAATCACAGGCGACGTAACACAGATTGACCTTCCAAAAAACC
Source organism: Candidatus Onthomorpha sp. (assembly GCA_045645265.1). Classification (GTDB taxonomy): domain Bacteria; phylum Bacteroidota; class Bacteroidia; order Bacteroidales; family P3; genus Onthomorpha. The sequence goes on along the minus strand of JAZRIM010000013.1, from coordinate 13,298 downwards.
AACTTTCAGGTTTGCTTCCAACAATAGAAAAAGTCAAACAAATAAAAGGCATTTCCGTAATCGAACTTCAAGCCTGCGACATAGTACGCCACAAACTCGTAAGCAAGATTATAGAAGCCTTAGAATAAAGAAAAATCGGAAAACACAGTTTTTTAGAACTCAAATTTATAGAAAAACGCACCTTTTTGACAAAGTTATTCTATTTTGTTTTGTGTAAATGTAGTATTTTTTTCTTTAAGTTTAAATTTTTTTGTACCTTTGTAGTATGAAGAAACTATTATTTGTCTTTCTATTATTGGTTTTTACAATAGAGGGCTTTTGTCAGACTTTGCGTTTTGAAGAAAACAAAGGACAATGGAATGAAAACATTTTCTTTAAAGCTCGCTTGCAAAACGGTGCTTTATTTGTTGAGCAAAATGGATTATTGTTTTATTTGAACGATGTAGAAAAACATCAGTCAAAAAAGACTAATTCGGCTCACGCTTTCAAAATAGAGTTAAAAAATTCCTTGCAAGCCAATGTTAAAACTAAAACTCCGTTACCTTCCTACTCCAATTACTTTTTGGGAAAGGATCAAAAAAAATGGACAAATAAAGTAAAAGGTTATCAAGAAGTAGTTTACGAAAACATTTTCAATAACATAGATTGGAGAGTGTATTCTATAAACAGTCAACTAAAACACGAATTTATTGTAAATCCTAATGCAAATGTAGATGATATTATTTTGGAATACAAAGGTCTTGAAAGTATTAGATTAAGAAACGATGAATTGATTTTAGAGACTTGTTTAGGAGAAATTATTGAGCAAAAGCCTTATGCTTATCAAACAATTCAAGGCAAGGAAGTTGAAGTAAAAGTTGATTTTGTTTTGAAAGACAATAAGGTTTCTTATAAAATAGAAAATTATGACAAAACTCTTGCTTTGGTTATCGACCCTGCTTTGATTTTTTCTACCTATTCGGGTAGCACGGCCGATAATTGGGGGTTTACTTCTACTTATGATGTTTACGGAAACCTTTATTCAGGAAGTATTGTCGATGATATAGGTTATCCAACGACCTTAGGGGCTTTTGTAGATACATACGCTGCTGAATGGGATTGTGCAATTAGTAAATTTTCTTCTGATGGCAGTCAATTATTGTTTTCAACCTATTACGGAGGTAATCAAAGTGAGATGCCTCATAGTATGATTGTCAATCAATATAATGAATTGGTTGTTATGGGAACTACGGGTAGTTATAATTTTCCTACGACTCCATACGCCTTTTCTGAGATGTTTTCTACCGGGTCTACTATCACATACGATGGAACGGTGGTTTTTCCTTTTGGAGTAGATATTTATGTTAGTCGTTTTTCTTCTGATGGCACTGCTTTGCCTGCTTCTACTTATGTTGGCGGAACAAATAACGATGGATTAAATTATAGGGAAATCTACAACGCAAGTCAGATGATTGCATATTTGGGTAATGATTCTCTTTATGCGAATTATGGTGATGGAGCAAGGGGTGAATTAATCACTGACGACCAAAATAATGTTTATGTAGGGACAACTACTTTTTCTTCTGACTTTCCTGTAACGGAAAACGCTTTTCAAACTTCTTTTGGTGGAAAACAAGAGGGTGTTGTCTTTAAGTTAGATTATGATTTACAAACAATGATTTTTTCTTCCTTTATTGGAGGAAGTGAAGATGATGCTGTGTTTTCTATTGATGTTGATACTTCTTATAATCTCTATGTAACAGGTGGCACAGTCTCTAATAATTTCCCCACAACTAATAATGCCTATGACACAGCCTTTGATGGAGGGGCTACTGATGGCTTTTTAGCTTTGGTTTCCTATAATGGTAATAATTTACTTGCTTCTACATTTTTTGGGAGTAATAGGTTTGACTTGTCTTATTTTGTAAGGTGTGATAGAAATGGTTATCCTCATATTTTTGGGCAAACAAAGGCAGAAGGAAGCGATTTGATATATAACGCATCATACAATATACCAAATAGTGGTCAGTTTTTAGCAAAATTTGAACCCGATTTAACCTCTCTTGTGTGGAGTACGGTTTTTGGAACGGGTGATAATCAAATAAATATCTCTCCTACAAGTTTTGCGGTCGATGTTTGCGGAAGAATATATGCAGCAGGTTGGGGACGAATCTTTAAATATGTTGCTCCAAGCAATCTTCAAGTTTTTGGAACAATGAATATGCAAACAACAAATGACGCTTATCAATCCATTACTGACGGAACAGATTTTTATATTATGTCGCTTTCTCACGATGCTTCAATCTTAGAATACGCTACTTTCTTTGGAGAATTAAATAACTCTGCAACATACGGCAATGACCACGTTGATGGAGGTACTTCTCGTTTCGATAAATATAGCAATCTCTATCAAGTAGTTTGTGCCTCTTGCAACGGAAGTCAAAACTTCCCTATAACGCCAAACGCTTGGAGCAATTCCAATCAAGCAAGCAATTGTAATATGGCGGCATATAAGTTTCAAATTCACGATGACTTTGCTGTAGCGGATTTTCTTACTCCCGACTATATTTGTTTTCCTGATACTGTTCATTTTACCAATATTGGACGTGGAGATAGTTTTCTTTGGGATTTTGGAGACGGCACTCTATCTTCCCTACCCTCTCCTTCACACTACTATAATCAAGCAGGTACGTACGAAGTAAAACTAATAGCATATAAAAATTATGGTTGCATTGCAGCAGACACTATTACCAAACAAATTATCTTGCTTGACTCCTACACAGATACTCTTCCAACTCTACAAGCATGCAATGGAGATTTATTACAAATTGGAATACAAACCTATTCACAAGATAGCGTAAGTTATTCTTGGATTCCAAGCGAGGGACTAACCAATCCATCTTCTCCAAATCCATACGCAATTGTTTCGGGCAATAAGACTTATCGTTTAGTTATAACAACACCTGAGTGTAGCGATACTTTGGTGCAACAAATTGTAGTAAGTCCAATCAATAGTCTTGATTTAACTATTCAAGATGTTTCTTGCCCACAAGAAAGTGATGGTTACGCCTTAATAAATAGTCAATGGGATAGTTTAATTGTCTCTTATACGTGGAGTAATGGCCAAAACTCAATAGATTCTATTGGAAATTTACCCATAGGCGATTATTCGGTTATGGTAGAAGACGTTTATGGTTGTCAATTTGAAGAAAACTTTACAATAAATAGCATTTCACAATTGAATATTAGTCTTTCGGTTGATACAAATATTTGCGGAAACACTTGTAATGGTCAAATACATATTTCTGCTCAAAATGGAGTAGAACCTTACAATATTTTATGGAATGATTCTACCCTTAGTGGTTTTGATTTAGAGAACTTATGCGATGGAAATTACGCTTTTACAATACAAGATGCACAAGGTTGTCATATAAGCGACACTATAACTATTGAAAGCAAATACAATATTACTACAACTACTACAAAAACCGACAATAATTGTCAAAAAGGTTGTGGAGCTACAGCAAGTGTACAAGCAAATGGTGGTTTACTTCCTTATTCTTATACTTGGTCAAATGGAGAGACAAGTTTTTCAATAGAGGATTTATGTTGCGGAACATATTATGTAGATATAACCGATGCTAATCAATGTACTGCACGAGATTCGGTTGAAATTTCTTTCATAGACAATCTTAGCGATATTCAAGTTCAAGCAAACCACACAAGAGTCTTTGACGGAGAGCAAATAACACTTAGTGCCAATTATATTTACGGCATGTCGTATCATTGGACTCCTAATGAAAACCTTTCAAATCCTTTTTCACATATAACAAATGCCACCGTTTATGAATCGGGTTATTATTTTGTAACAGTAAGCGATAATCACGGTTGCGAGGTTAAAGATAGTATTTGGATAGAGGTTGATGTAGTGGAGTGTGAACGTCCAAATATTTATCTACCTAATGTTTTCACACCGAACAATGATGGTAAAAATGATATTGTTTTTGTAAAGGGTGAATGGATTGAAAGTTTTGAATTTGAAATCTTTGACCGCTGGGGAGAAAGTGTATTCTTTACCGATAAATTATCTGAGGGTTGGGACGGCACTTTTAATGGAAAACCTTGTGATGCTGCAGTTTATTTTTATAGACTTATAGTTAATTGTGCAGGAGGAAAGAAATTTGTTGAAGGAGGAGACATTACTTTAATAAGGTAATTGAAAATGGCAAAGAAAAATAAATATTACGTAGTTTGGATTGGGAAAAAAACCGGAGTTTTCGATTCTTGGAAAGATTGCGAAGAAAGTGTTAAAGGTTTTGAAGGTGCAAAATACAAATCTTTTGAAAATTTAGAACAAGCACAAAAGGCCTTTAATGACAATCCCGATAAGTTTATTTCAAAAAATAAAAAAACAAAACCTGTTTTACAAACAATCTTAACTGCCAATCTTCCTATTTACGAAAGTATTTCAACAGATGCAGCGTGCAGTGGTAATCCCGGAGTGATGGAATATAGAGGTGTTTACACAAAAAATGGAGATACACTTTTTTATTATAAACATAAACGTGGAACTAATAACATTGGAGAATTTCTTGGTATAGTTCACGGACTTTCTTATTTAAAAAAACACAATCTTTCTCACCCCCTTTACACCGATAGCAAAACTGCAATTGCTTGGGTAAGACAAAAAAAATGCAAAACAAAATTAACGCCCGATGAAAGCAACAAAGACTTGTTTGATTACATTCATCGAGCGGAACAATGGTTAGAAAACAATTCTTATACCACCGAAATACTTAAATGGGACACTGAATCATGGGGAGAAATCCCTGCTGATTTTGGAAGAAAATAACTATTCTTCTATTGGCAGTTCCTCAAAATAATCCGTATTATACAAAGAATATTTTATTTTCTTATCCTCACCTATTGAATAAAAGTATTTGTGAGTTCCTTTTGTCTTTTCTTTGACGTATTTATTCATTAGGAAATTATACATATACCTTGCTGTCATACGAGATGTTTTATCGGATAATTGATATGCATCATTAGGATTAAGAAGCGTTAAATCATAATCTGCATACTTCTTTCCTTCCTCATCTTCCGTAAAACCAACAAACTCATCGGTAATTTCGTGACTTATAAACAATAACTTGCGACTTGTAGTGTCTGCAAAATTATACTCTAACCAAACATTCATTCTCAAACCCGTAAGACTTTTTTGGTAAGTTGTACTATCTGTATAGTATTTTCCGGTAATACTATCAATTTTTGTAAATTCTTCAATCTCTATTTGCGAAACATTTAAAGTATTGAATCTTCCCTTGATTTTATTAACCTTATACTCTTGTTGATAGACAGTAAAACCATAACGTCTTAATTCTTTTACCAAACATTTGTTAAAGATTTTCAAAATCTCTTCTTGATTTACCTTATCTATAATCTTAGTATATTTTTCTCTTAATGCATTTTGAGTTTGCTCATCTAAGGCGTCAAAACCAAACATTTGGTTGATATTATCATTTACCAAAGTAATATCATTACTAAAAGTCACATAGATAAGTTCATTCTTATGTGTAGTTTCTTGATTCTTTAAAAATTTCCTTACAATCTCTTGTGATTGCAAATTTATTGAAAGAAAAGTAGTAATAATTACTAAAACCGTTAATATCTTTTTCATATTCTTTTAGTTTTATTAAAACAAAGAACCCTGCACAGTGTCTTTGTCGTTTAATTCAATATTAATATCTTCAATTGCTTCTTCTATTTCCTCTTCTTCTTGTTCAGAAATATATTCCAAAGGTTCTAAAAATTCTATTGAGATATTTGCATCTTTTTCTATTCTCTTTCCTTTGGCCTTGTATTTTTTGATATCGTCTAATTTTTCTACCTCTAATTCGTTTTCTCCTATTCTTACAACAGGCAAATAGTCATAACTAAGAGCTAAGAACTTTGCACCCTCTTGTTCTTCAAATATATCAATCTTTTTATTGCTTACCTCAGGAATAAAACGTTTTAAATAAAGATAATTTGTCTGCTTTTCGGCATAGAATATCGACAAAGGTTTGTTTTTAATAAGTTTTTCAATAAAAATCAAATCATCATCAAAGTGCAAAGACAAATCATAACCCGTTATTCTATAAGTTCCATTTGAATAGAATGTAAGAATCTTATCATCTTTGCTAAATTCACCTAAATAAGTTCCATTTCCATCGGCATTTAATCGCTTAATTGAGGAATCAAACCAAATTTTTCTTGCACTAAGAGTAGAAATTCCCTCCGTTTTCTTTGTAACCGAAGTAATAATTCTTGAAGACAAGGTATTACCTTTGGAATTTCTTGATTTGATTGCAAGTGTTGCAAAATCATACTCCATTTTATTTGTTCGCATTCTAAGAGCAGGTTTAAGATTTATATTAACCTTTTCAGCCTCCCCATTAGGATTTACACTCAAATAAACAATTCTTGAACCCTTTGTTCCTTGTGTTAAATCATATTCTTTTCCACGAATAATAGATGCGATATTAAATCTCTTAACATAAAACTTACCAAAAGCACCGTCTTGATAAATCATATTATAGATTGTTCTTTCATCATTTTTTCTAAATACCGCAACATATTTTAAATTCTTTCCAAGATATTCTTTCTCTTGAACTTTCTTTACAACAAAAGTTCCGTCTTTTCTTATCGCAATTACATCATCTAAGTTAGAGCAATCCTCAACATATTCATCACCTTTGAGTTTATATCCCACAAATCCCTCTGCATAATTACAATAAAGTTTTTCGTTTGCCACCGCAACATTTGCCTCTTGTATATAATCAAAAGAACGAATCTCGGTTTTTCTTTCTCTTTCCTTGCCGTATTTATTTTTAATTCTTTCAAAATAAGCAATAGCGTAAGGAATAAGATTATCTAAATCGTGTTGCACAGCCTTAATATCATCTTCTATTGCAAGAAGTGTATCATCTGCCTTGTCGCTATTGTATTTTGAAATTCTATCTATTGGAATTTTTCTAAGTCTATGAATATCCTCAATTGTAATAGGACGAAGCAGATTCTTAACAAAAGGTTTCAATCCCTTATCTATCTCTGAATCTATTTCCTCATCGCTCTTACATTTTTCCATTCTCTTATAAACACCCTCTTTTATGAAGATTTTCTCCAACGAAATCCAATTCCATTTTTCGTTTAGTTCACCTAATTCTATTTCAAGCTCTCTTTTAAGAAGGCTTACAGTGTTTTGAGTTGATACCTTTAAGATTTCGGAAACCGATGCAAAGCGTGGCTTTTCATTTTCTATCACACAAGAGTTTGGAGATAGACTTATCTCACAATCCGTAAAAGCATAAAGTGCGTCAATTGTTTGATCGGGCGATGTATCGTTTGGAAGAGTTATTCTAATCTCTACTTCGCTTGCAGTATTGTTGTCAATCTTTTTAATTTTTAATTGATTTTTATCACAAGCCTTTACAATGGAGTCAATAAGTGAGTCTGCCGTTACAGTAAAAGGCACTTCGGTAATAACAAGTGTTTTATTATCTACTTGTTTTATTCGTGCCCTTACTCTCAAACGTCCTCCTTGCAATCCATCGTTATATTTTTCTACGTCCATTAACCCACCTGTTGGAAAATCTGGGTAAATCGCAAAATCCTCTCCTTTAAGTATAGCAATAGAAGCATCAATCAATTCATTAAAGTTATGAGGCAATATCTTACAAGCAAGACCTACCGCAATACCTTCTGCTCCTTGTGCAAGCAATAAAGGAAACTTCACCGGCAAGGTATCAGGTTCTTTATTTCTTCCGTCATAACTTGGATGCCAACTTGTAGTTTTTGGATTAAACACAACTTCCAAAGCAAATTTTGAAAGTCTTGCCTCAATATAACGCGGAGCTGCTGCTCCATCTCCTGTGAGAATATTTCCCCAGTTACCTTGACAATCTATCAAAAGGTCCTTTTGTCCCATTGTAACTAAGGCTCCCGCTATTGAAGAGTCACCATGTGGGTGGTATTTCATAGTATTTCCGACTATATTGGCAACTTTGTTGTATCTTCCATCATCAAGTTCCTTCATAGAATGAAGAATACGTCTTTGAACTGGCTTTAAACCATCGTTAATGTGAGGAACGGCACGCTCCAATATTACATAAGAGGCATAATCCAAGAACCAATCTTGAAACATTCCTCTTATAGAGGTTATTTTGTGAGTATTTTCTTCCATTTTTTAAACAAAAGATATTTAAAATTCTACTTTTGGTGCATTTTCTGCTCCCGATTGAGCCTCAAAATAAGGTTTCTTATCAAATCCAAACATAGAAGCAAAAACACTATTTGGGAATCGTCTTACGCTTGTGTTATATTCGTTTACAACATCGGAATAACGTTGTCTTTCAACTGCAATTCTGTTTTCTGTTCCTTCAAGTTGCGATTGTAATTCCAAGAAATTTTGATTTGCTTTCAAGTCTGGATATTTCTCAACCACGATATTCAATCCTCTAATTGCAGAAGAAAGATTTTCTTGACTTTGTTGAAAGCTATTCAATTGCTCTTGTGTCATATTTTCTGCATCAATCTTCACTTGCGATGCTTGATTTCTTGCCTCAATTACCTTTAATAAAGTAGCCTCTTCGTGAGATGCATAACCCTTTACCGTGTTTACCAAATTTGGAATTAAATCCATTCTTCTTTGATATTGACTTTCTACCTTTGACCATTGCTTTGAGCAAGCCTCATCTTTAACAACTAAACCATTATACGCCTTTACAGCCCACGCAATTAGTATTACAACTATTGCTAAAACAATAATAATTGGAATAAACTTTTTCTTCATATCTTCTATTCTTTATTTTAATTCAACATTTCTTTCTTTTAGAAGCGTCCACCGCCTCCACCACCACCGGAAAAGCCACCTCCCCAACTTCCTCCGCCGGAAAATCCTCCTCCAAACGAACTTCCACCGCCCATTCCGCCTATAATAACTCCGCCACTTCTTGGAATATCTGAATCAATATATGATATATGATTACAATTCTTACAACGATAAGTTTTTCTCATCACTCCATTCTTAAAAGACGTAGGATATTTCAACACTTTCTCCGATTGCTTATAATAAGCCTTAGCCTTACAAGAAGGACACTCACTATAATTTGTCAAAATCTTATCGTATGGATAAATTACCGTTTGTCCACAACTCTCACATAGCCAAACATCATAATTCTTACTACCTATCTCCTCTTCAATCTGTGCTTTACGACTCAAATACTTATCTTCCTCTTTTTCGGATAATAGTCTCATTTTATTAGAGCAACTACATTGTATGCTTGATTTTTTAATCTTTCTTATCTCTATGCAATAAATCCAAATCAAAAGAAGTAATAAAGCAGGAAAGAAAACAATTCCTACAATCAACCACGGCAAAGATTTTTGTTTTAAGGCTTTTATTTTTTCTAACTTATAGTTATTGTCTATATGAGAATACTGTTTGTAAATCAATATTATAGCAAGGATAAAATAAATCAAAGAAAAAATTAAATAAAACAAAGAAAAAATAGAATAATTCTTTGAAATATTTTCTTTTTTCTTTGAATTATTTTCATAAGTCTTATCTAATAAAGAAACAACCTGCTCTACGCCCGAAATAAAGCCTTCGTCCCATTTTCCTTCTTTGAAATAAGGAATCATATAGTTATTTACAATTCTTGTAGATAAAGCATCGGTCAAAATTCCCTCAACTCCATAACCCGTTCTAATGAAAACCTCACGAGAAGCCTTTGTAAGAATTATTATTATTCCATTATCCTCACCTTTTTTGCCTATCTTCCAAGCATCAAACAACTCCATAGACACATCTCTTGCAGAAGTAGTTTGCTCACCCTCTATTGCAACAACTGCAATCTCTATTCCCGTTCTTTGATTCAAGGAATGAAGAAGTTGATTTATTCTATCGGTTGCAGAAGATGAAAGAATAGCATCTTGATTTGCAACATAACAATTTGCACAACTTGTTTTAGGATTCACAATTTGCTCAACAGAGAAAGCAAAAAGGCTATTGAATTGCCCCACACAAACAAATAATAAGAATAAGACAAGTTTCCTCATTAAAAACTATTTAGAAAAATCACTACAAAAGTAATATTTTTTTTTGAATTAAAGCATTTTTTAGTACTTTTGCAGTTTCAAAACAAAAAAACCTTATAATAATTATGTCTGAATTTGAAAGAATAAAATGTTTGATAATAGGCTCGGGCCCTGGTGGCTATACAGCGGCAATTTACGCAGCAAGAGCAGATTTAAAACCTGTTGTATTAGAAGGAATGCAAGCAGGAGGACAATTAACCATTACAACAGAGATTGAAAACTTCCCAGGATACCCAGAAGGCGTAGAAGGAAGCGAAATGATGGAGCAAATAAAACAACAAGCTCAGCGTTTCGGAACAGAAGTTCGCCCAGAAGTTGTAGTAAAAGCCGATTTCTCTTCACGTCCTTTTAGAATTGAAACAGATAATGGCAATAAGATAGAAGCAGAAGCAGTAATCATTGCAACAGGAGCAAGTGCGAGATGGTTAGGTCTTGAAAGCGAACAAAAATTTATGGGAATGGGCGTTTCTGCATGTGCGACTTGCGATGGGTTCTTTTACAGAAATCAAGAGGTTGCAGTAGTTGGCGGTGGTGACACAGCGTGTGAAGAAGCCTCATACCTTGCAAACATTTGTACAAAGGTGTATTTAATTGTTAGAAGAGACGAATTAAGAGCCTCAAAAGCAATGCAAGAAAGAGTAAAGGCTAATCCAAAAATTGAAATCGTTTGGAATCACAAACCAAATGAAGTTTTAGGAGATGATAGTGGCGTTACAGCTTTCCGTTTAGAGCATTCACAAACAGGAGAGTTAAAAGAAATTGCAGTAACCGGCATATTCTTAGCAATAGGTCATAAACCAAACACAGATTTCCTTGCAGGACAAATAGAATTGAACAAAGAAGGATACATAATCACACAAGACAAGAGTTCAAAGACAAATATAGAAGGAGTTTTCGCAGCGGGAGATGTTTGCGACCCTACTTATCGTCAAGCAATCGTTGCAGCAGGAAGCGGATGCAAAGCCGCAATGGACTGCGAACGCTTTTTACTTGCAAATCCATTAGCATAAAAACAATGCAAGCAAAGAAGACATTTCTTTTTGCATTAACATATATTCTAATAAGTCTTCCTTTTCACGTCTTTTCACAAGAAGAAAAGGAAGACTCTCTACATATATCAAATATTTACTTCAAAGCCGACAACAAATCCTTTCTAATCGATAGCGTTCACAAGATTGAAAACGATATTTATTCCACTCACCGAGTAGATGCAACAAAACAAATCGACGCTCCTTTCTTTCAAACACTCTCAACCCTTGGAGGAGCAAGCCAAAGTTTAGAATACAATCCACAAAACCCTACTTACAACTTTCTACCCAATCTTTTCTTACCTTATTTCCACACATTAGAAAACATAAACTTCTATCAATTAAGCAATCCATATAGTTTATTGAAATATTCCAATGATATAAACTCCTCACAATACTTTACAATAATCCATGCTCAAAACCTTGCAAAAGGATTGAACGTAGCGGTGAAATATGACGTAAATTACGCCGATGGAATCTTTGCAACCTCGGAGGTAATGAACCAATTTTTTGATTTCACAGCAAACTATATTTCAAAAAGTGGAAGATATCGTGCCTTACTTTCTTTCATTAGAAATCGTGTTTACCTAAATGAAAACGGTGGAATCTTACATGATACGCTTTGGACAAACCAATCATATTCAAAACCCGAGACCTACCCTACCCTTTACACAAGTGCATATAGCAAATACAAGAATTACAACATTTCCTTAACGCAACACTACCTTTTAAGCAAAGAAAAAAAACTTGGAGCAATAAGTCATCAAATCATCTATGAGGATTTAACAAGACTATTCAACAATTTAGAAACACAAAGCGGAGATTCACTTTCACAAACCAATATAGAAAATACTCTTTCGTGGACAAACAAAACCACATCAAGCAAAAACTTTTTCATTCCCCTAAACATAGGAATCACACATAGAGTTTTATCTTACAGCAACACAGACACCTATTTCAAAAATCAAGTTTCACCATTTGCAAGCATAGGATTAAACGTAAAAAACTTTGATTTAGAAGGACGATACACACAAATATTCTCCCAAAGCAAAAAAAACGAACACCAAGCCTTTGTAAAAGCAAGTTATAAAAAAAGAATCACTCTACAAGCCGAGCAAAACAAAGCCTATGGCAACTATTACATTCAATATTACGGCAAAACAAACCCAACACTCACCAATAGCCTAAAACTAAACTACAACACAAAGAATTTAAACATAGACCTATCTTACAATCAAGTAGAAAACGCAACCTATATTGATGAAAACCTACAAATCATTCAAGTAAACAAAAAAGCAAACCTTTTTAAAGCCAAAGCATATTGCGATTATTCATTTGGAATCTTCAATGCAAAAGCACAAATGCTTTATCAAAAAACCGATAACCAAGAAGCGATACGCCTACCCGAGTTTCAAGCAAAAGCAAGCCTTGCAATAAAAGTCAATCTCTTTGGAGGGAAAATGACAAGCCTTTTCGGAGTAGATTTAAACTACTTCTCAGCCTACTATGCCGATGTTTACAATGCAGAAATTGGCTTTTTCACACGCCAAAACCAAGAATTGATAGGCAATTACCTTTATGCCGATGTTTTTGCCAACATAAAAATTTCACAATGCAACCTTTTCATTTGCCTTGAACACCCTTATGCAAGTTTGATTTCAAACAATTACTTCGCCACACCACACTATCCTCACACAGGACTTAACTTCCGTTGGGGATTAAGTTGGGAATTGTGGAATTAAACAAAGACTCACGAGCGTTTTTCTTTATATTAGAAAATCAATCCCTATTCCTCTCCCCAAATCTTAATGGTATTATCCGCTGAACCACTAATAATTTTTGTACCATCGGGACTAAACGCTACGGACCAGATAATATCTAAATGTCCCTCCAAGGTTTTAAGGCATTCTCCTGTGTTTGCATCCCATATCTTTATGGTTTTATCAGTTGAACCGCTGATAATTTTTGTACCATCGGGACTAAATGCTACGGACCAGACAGGTTTTATATGTCCCTCCAAGGTTTTAAGGCATTGTCCTGTGTTTGCATCCAATATCTTAATGGTTTTATCCCATGAACCGCTGACAATATTTCTTCCATCGGGACTAAATGCTACGGAATAGACAAAAAGTTTATGTCCCTTCAAGGTTTTAA
>JAZRIM010000012.1:0-6425 GCA_045645265.1 Candidatus Onthomorpha sp. | reverse complement strand
TTAAAAGTATTGAATATTGTGCGAGAAATAGTATCAAAGTTATCATCTAAAATACAAATATCTCTAAAATCATCAAGAGATTCAAAACCTACTTTGATTGCAACACCAACAATCACGTAGTCATCATAAGGAATAGATGTTTGATCCAAATAATAATCTTGTGCAAATGCTTCTGCATAAATTTGATTGTTATAAGAAGTAGCTCCAATCACATAACCCTCAACAATAGGAGCAGAAGTGTCGCACCATAATTTATAATATGGAGCATAATATCGCCATTGTCTATAAGTTTCTGAATAAGGCGTTGAAGCTCCTGATACACCTGGAATATGTGTTCTATGAGTATCACTTGTAGAAAAACAATTAGAAAAATAAGTGGTGTCAAAAATATAAAGTAAATCGTATTGACTTGAATCAGGAGGTGGAATTAAATTATATTGTGCTTTAAGGTTTAAATTCGTTAATAATAATATCAACGATAAAATTAAGAATGATTTTTTCATAACTTTAAAGGTATTTAATTATGCCGACAAAGATATATATAAAAAAAGAATATTCCAAGTCTTTTCTGTAAAATATTATTTTTTTCTCAAAAAAAATGAAGGGCGGCGGTGTTGTTTGTTGGCGAATTTAAACATTCAAAAAAAATGTTCATTCTTTTTCTTTTTATTATTTTTCTTTTTAGTTATTATTTTATTATATATTTATTATTGTATGCACCACGTGCAGAAATAAAGCATAGAAAAATTATTTTTTTCTTTGATTTTTTTTATTTTTTCTTTGAAATAATTTTCTTTTTTATTGCTTTACACATCTAACACTACGTCCAAAGGCTCTGAAACCGTATGTTGTGATATTAGGGACAAGGTCGTCTCTATTAAAGTCAATACAAGAAGAAGTGCCTTTTGCAATAGTGTTTGCAGCCCAATAATATCCTCTTGTACCTATGTGAATAAAATGTCCTGTATAAGCATTTCTAAGTCCTGCTGCAGGCAATAATAATTGTCCATCAGCAATACTGAGATAGTAATAGCCGTCTGCTGTAACTTTTACCTCAAATCCCAAACTCAACACGGCTCTCCACTCATCAGAAGTAGGCACTCTATATCCACAAGGACAAGGATTTGTAAGTCCATCTTCATTTTGCCAAAGTTCATCATCAGAATCTGTCATCCAGTCATTAGATTTTTTTTCATCAACAATGAATTTGCCATGTCCTACTTCGAAATTATTTGCTAAGACCAAAGTTGTGTCAGATAATCTTTTTTCATGACCATCGGTTTGACGTCCCCATTGATATAAATCACCCCAAGATTCAGAGGAATTAAGGTCTGTTGATAATGCTCCAAGATTTCTATCTAAGAAAATAAGTTCTCCAACCACGGTTTTAATAGGAGGAAGTTCATAATAAGAGAACTTTCCACCCTCTGTAATGATAGGTTTTGAGAATTGCGAATCATAATTTTGTGCAAATATTGAAACTGCACACAACATTAAGAGTGAAAAATACGTTATTTTTCTAAACATTTTCTAATTCTTTATTATATTATGTAAAAACATTGCAAAAATATATTTTTTTTAGCAAAAAATGTAATAATTTTGAAATTTAATTGTCTAAACCAATATAAAAACTAAAAATAGGAGGTAAAAAAATGAAAAAATTAATGTTATTAGTAGCTGCATTAGCATTTTCAGCAGTTACAATGGCACAAGAGCCAGTAAAGAAAGTAGAAAAGAAAGAAACAACTCACAAATGTTGTGAAGACAAAAAAGCTGCTGCTGCACACAAATGCACAGGAGACCACAAGCACGATGCAAATCACAAATGTACAGGAAAATGCAAAGATGCTAAAAAAGTAGAAGCAGTAAAAGCACACAAATGTTCAGGTAATCACAAACACGATGCAAATCACAAATGCACAGGAAAATGTGAGCACCACAAAAAAGCAGAAGTGAAGAAATAATAAATTCTTGAAAAGAAATAGTAGAAGCGAGTCTTAGGCTTGCTTCTACTTTTACAATATGAGCGAAGAAGAGTTAGTTTCTAAAATAATTAAAGGCGATGAACTTGCCTTTGAAGAATTATTCAATCAATATCAATTAAAAATATTGAATCTTTGTTATGCAATGTTGCATAATAGAGAAGAGGCTGAGGATTTAACCCAAGAGGTTTTTTTAGAAATATTTCGTTCGTTGAATAAATTTCAAAATAGATGCAAGTTATCAACTTGGATTTATAGAATAGCAGTCAATAAAACAATAAATCAAACAAAGAAAAACAAATTAAGACGATTTTTTTCAATAGATTCCAACGATGCACTAATAGTTAGTTCGTTTGAGCATACTGATTGGAGTCTTGAAGAAAAGCAATACAACACTTATCTGCACCAAGCCTTAGAAAAACTCCCAACAAAACAAAAGCAAGCATTCATACTCTACTCCTATGATGGACTTGCTCAAAAGGAAATAGCCGAAATAATGAATTGTTCGTTGCAATCAGTAGAGGTGCTTGTACACAGAGCCAGAAAATCATTACAAAAACATATAGAAACAATAGATAAAGAAATATTAAAATAAGAAAGAATTATGAAAATTGAAGACTTGATAGAAAAAGATAAACAAAAACAAGTAAATCCTTTTGCTTTTACTCGTCTGCAAGCTAAATTGCAAGAAAAAAATAATACATCAACCAACTTTGTCTTGTTACATAGCTTGCAAATAATTAGCCTTTTGCTTGTATTCGCTTTTTCGGTAAACCTTTTTACACAATCGGAAAACCAAGAGATTTATTCAAAAGAAGCAACCTTTGAACAATTTGCCGAAGAAAATTGTTTTGATATATTAACCAACTATTATCCTACAATTTTATTTGAATAATAAAGATGAATAAGAAATTTTTAATAATAGAAATAATAATATTGTTGGCTTTAACTGCCGTTAATTTCTATTTATTTTTTGAGAAAAAAAACACACACGCCCATTGCGATACATCTAAATGTACAAATACCGAATGTTATTTAAGCAACGCAATTTCTTTAACAAAAGAGCAACAACAGCAATATCAAAAAATAAAAGACAAATATCAAGAACAAGCAATGTTTACAGCCGATAGTCTTCACGTAACTCAGGAATTGCTTATGGAAAATCTAATGAAAGCAAATCAAGACACTGTGAAGATAAAAGAGATTGAACAAACTATTGCAAAATATCAAACAGATTTATTGCACATATCGGTAAATCAATACAACGACATAAAGTCTATATTAACTCCTGAGCAACTTCCAGCCTTAGACAAGTTGTTTACACAAATCTTTGTGTGTCGTCCAACTTGCAAAACACACACTCACATTCATTAGTCAAACTTCTTTATTAAGAAAGAAGGCTCTAAACTCAACACAACTCCAATTGAAAACGAAAAGAAACCATCTCTTATAACCTTTGCAGGGAAAGAGGGGTGTATTGCGGAATAATCAGGTAATAATCTATCGCCCGTAATTTTGTTTTGTTTCCATAATTGACAATAAAACTTGGCATTACATTTTTTTGAGATGAGATAATCGTAATCAATCTTTATATAGAATTGATTGGCTCGGTCAAAAACCAATCCAGGGGTGTTGCTCGAAAAATTACAAAAATGTCCACTACCCAAAATCGAAACAAAATCCTCGCTATCAAAATAAGCAATTCTCATATTTACTTTGTTTAATTTTGTGCCTATGTAATAAAATTGAGCCCAACCATCATCAAACGGCATGATGTTACCTGTTAGTTGTTTGTATTTTAAGTAATCACCACCAAAATAAAGACTATAATTATCTGAAAAATTGATATTTCCTTTCAATCCGAAAGAAGCGTTTATCCAAGAATTTATTTTTGATTTTATTTGCAGACTCTCACCTCCCAAGTGTTGAACAATAGCACTAAAAGGCAAAGATAACTCAAACACATCTTTCTTTATGATATATGTTTTACTTGAAAGACCTAAGCAAAACGCTTCATTGTGAGAAGAATTTTTAAAGACAAATGTTTGCCAATTAAGCCACAAATCACCTTTAAACCAATTAGTATTAACCTTTAATTGCAATCCCATTTCAGGATCCCCACTAAACGTATTTTCTAAATTGTATAAAGGCTCACTTAAATTATGACAATCTCTATAATCAATATTGCCCAAGCTAAACCTTATATTCCGATTAACATACCACACAGTCCTAAAAAATGGAACAGCATGCACTCCTTTTTGAAATTGATTGCCTGCCCATGAAGGCAAATTGCTATAAACAATATTAGGATATTTGCTTGCACCCCAATAATGCAAAAGACTAATACCTCCTTCAAAAAAAAGATTTTCCTCTAAGGTATAAGAAAGAGTAGGAGTAAGACGAAAACCAGGAAGAGTATATCCCGAAAGTCGTTCACCCTTGTACTCGTTATTTACAAAGAAATTATAATTGTAAAGATTAAATCGTAATTCATTAGAAGCAAGTTGAGAAAAACCAATATTGCTCCATAAAACTATTAGAAAGCAAAGAACAAACCTTCGTTTCATTACTATTTAGAAGGTTCTGCAACTTTTTTATTCTTTTTTTTGAAAACAGAAAATACTCTTTTAAAGAAACCTTTCTTGTTTTTCTTTTCCAACATCTTTTTTTCCTTCTCAGCCTTTGCTTGTTTAGCCTCTTCTTTCATAGCTTCCGATTCATACCAATCCTTTGGAGTAAAATCATCTTCCATAATAACGATGTTAGGCTCGGTTAAAGGTTTTTCAATCTCAATAGAGTTTAAGATTTCCTTTATTAAAGCATTAGCCTCTGGGTTATCCTCGCCGTAAAACTCAATAGTATAGGTATAACCCTCATCAATCAAACCATAAACCCCTCCGATAGAAGCCTCAGTCAAGTGAGTATTGGTAAAAGATAATAGTTTTGCCTTTTTATTGTCAAATTTAACATCTTTTACTTGGTCAATCAACATATATTCAAAGCCTTCTCTCTCACTTCTTTTTGAAGCAATCGTAGTCAATCTTGTAACCGGTTCAATAACTCTTTTTGTGCAATTGATTTCCACAAACTTTATGCCATTTTCTTCTACGGCTCTAATTCCAAAATCTCCAAATTTCTTACCCGTCTTTGAGGCCAGCCAACCATTTGGAATACCAAAAGTGATATTCTCTTCTGTTATTTTGTTTAATTCAACTTTTTGAGCATTAGCAACAAGACAACAGCCAATTAAAAGGCATAAAAAAACAATCAATTTTCTATTCATAATTTTATAAAATAACTTTAAAGTGCAAAAATAATGAAAATATTTGTAATTTTGCAAAAGGAAACAATTAAATATACAAAATAATGGGAAGAGCTTTTGAATATCGTAAAGCACGTAAGTTAAAACGATGGGGAAATATGGCGAGAGTATTCACTCGTCTTGGAAAAGAAATAGAAATGGCAGTAAAAGCAGGAGGAGCAGACCCAAGTGCAAACTCACGCTTAAGACTATTGATTCAAACTGCCAGAACAGAAAATATGCCGAAAGAAAACGTTGAAAGAGCAATAAAAAGAGCTGTTTCAAAAGATACGGCAGATTACAAAGAAGTAGTATATGAAGGATATGCAGCACACGGAGTAGCCGTAGTTGTAGAAACCGCAACCGACAACCCTACAAGAACAGTAGCAAACGTAAGAGCAGCCTTCAATCGTTGCAACGGTTCGCTTGGAACAAGTGGAATGACAGATTTCCTTTTTGAAAGAAAATGCAACTTCAAAGTAGCAATGAAAGAAGGTATTGATTTAGAAGAGTTAGAATTAGAATTAATAGACTACGGAGTAGAAGAATGCTTTGCAGATGAAGGAGAAATATTTATCTATGCAGACTTTGCATCATTTGGACCAATCCAAAAATATTTAGAAGAAAACTCTTTTGAAATCAAAACATTCAAATTTGAACGTATTCCAAACGATTTGAAAGAACTAAACGAAGAACAACAGCAAGAAGTAGAAAAACTAATTGCAAAATTAGAAGAAGACGATGATGTTGTAAACGTTTTCCATAACATGAAATAATCAATAACAAACACGAATAAAACAAGCGTAAGTAAAACCAAAACTTACGCTTGTTTTTTTTAGAAATAAATTTCTAAAACACTCATAAAATAACTTAATTATACCAATCATTGAACATTTTAACATAGTTATTGTAAGAAATAATCAAGAACACAAAATCAACGAACAAATACATTTAAAGAAATAGTGACAAACCAACAAAAACCCAAGAAAACAAAAAAACATTATAAAAAAATAATCTCGCACAAAATCAACGATTTAGCGCTGAGGTATAAAAAAAAGATCAGAAAATATTTGGTAATAACGAAAAAGGTAGTACTTTTGCAATCCCAAAACGGACGGAACGAGGCGAGAAGGGACAGCAGA
>JAZRIM010000011.1:0-1913 GCA_045645265.1 Candidatus Onthomorpha sp. | reverse complement strand
CTAAATCCTTTTGCACAAATAACTTATCTGTAGGACAATGAAGTTTTCCGTGGTACAATCCATTTTGTTCAAAAAATAACTTGCAGAAACTAAAATCACATCAGTTTCTGCAAGTCAATTCTTCTTTATTCATTTTTCAACAGCGACACGTGTCGCCTCTGGCTTAAACTGATTTTTGCAAATATTCAACAAATGCAAGGACATCAGATTTTTTGTACTTTCTGCGGCTTCCATCTTTTATTGCTTTTGCTCTAAGTTTTTCATAGCGCTTAGCTGTAAAAAATGTTGACGAAGCACATCTTAAAAACTCTATGACTTCTTTCTGAAGCCACAACTCTTCTTGTTCTTTTTCTTTTCTCATGCTGTACTCCTATGTTTAGTGGTAAGAAAACCTTTTTAAGAATGTATTTTCATTGATTTTCAAATACATTCTTAAACCTTTATGCTAAAGTTGTTTCTCTTTCATTTTTAGGTTCCTCATCCAAATTAAAAGAAATCAAATTTCTATTATTCCCTGCTTCTGCTGCTGCTTCATCACAAATACAATATTCAATATCAGTGATAGATAATTCTTCAAAAATTGGTGCAAATAATCTTTCTGAAGTTTTTGCAATAGTTTCTAAAGCTGATTCTCTTTTGATGTGATTAGCATAATGAGCAAAAACTTTATCCGTTTTGTGACCTGAACCAATCATACAAATTCGCTGATCCCCAATTTCTGAAAGTGTAGTTGTACACCAACTGTGTCTAAAACTGTGGAAGCAAATTTTTTCTGGATTTGGATATCCAATTGATTTTAGAGCTCGCCGCATATAAACAGCCCATGCATCAGTATCCATTGACCTATCGGCTCGGCTCTTACTAAAAAAAACAAAGGCTGATAAATCTTGTCTCCATGGATTTTTCATTGCTTGCATAATTATCATATCTCGAAGTTGATGAGGAATTCTTATTTCTCTTTCTTCTCCATTTTTTGGAGTTTTCAACCCATCATATTTTCCCCATGAGTGGCGAATATAAATTCTATCTTCTCCAATATCCTGAAGTCTGAGGGCTGCAATTTCACCTTGTCGCATTCCTGTGTAACTTGCAATAAGACAGGCAAGTTTTGCTGTTTCATTTTCCCATTTTGTTGAAAAAAGCAACTTAATTTCTTCCATTGTTAAAATCGTACGATTTTGTGGATTGTCTTTGGGCTTTATTATTCCATCATAACAATTTATTTCAGTTAGGCCGTGCAGATATGCCCATTTCAAAGCAACTGTTATTGCGTTAATAATGGATTTAACAGTTTTTGGTGCAAGTTTTTGAGTTGATTCAACATCATAAATTTTATTGATATCATCTCTTGTAATTTCACCAACCAGTTTCCCACTAATAATCGGCTCCCAATAATTGAAAATGATTCTTGTCATTCTGTTGGAATGTTTTTTGTGAAAAGATTTTCCTCGCAAATGAAGTTCGCGAATGTAAGGTGATTTTTCGTAATCCCAAAATTCAATAAGAAATTCCATAGCATCACGAGCAGCTTTTGATTCTGTACGAACTGCCGTCTTGATAAAATTTCTTTCTTTTAGGATATCAAGAATTTGAGTGATTTCTGAATCAGAGAAAGATTTTGTTTTAAGCTGATTTAGAATTGCAAGGGTGTCCAGAGAATTACTATTTTTTGAATTCCCTTTTTTTGAAACACGTTTTGGACATTCACCTTTTACAACCCATTCCATAACAACTTTTTCAGCTTCTGTTCTAGATTCTTTTCCAGTGCTTTTGTTGTTAGAAAGGCTTCCATCTGCAAGACGGATTTGTGCATACCAATAAGGTGAATTGTGGTTTCTGAACAGTAAATAAGGTTTGTTCATTTTAATCTCCTATCTTGGGCAGACAGAGATTATGGTTTAAATATACTAAAA
>JAZRIM010000010.1:0-108126 GCA_045645265.1 Candidatus Onthomorpha sp. | reverse complement strand
TTAAAACCTTGAAGGGACATAAACTTTTTGTCTATTCCGTAGCATTTAGTCCCGATGGAAGAAATATTGTCAGCGGTTCATGGGATAAAACCATTAAGATATTGGATGCAAACACAGGACAATGCCTTAAAACCTTGGAGGAACATTCAGATCCTGTTCCTTCCGTAGCATATAGTCCCGATGGTACAAAATTTATCAGCGGTTCATGGGATAATACCATTAAGATATGGGACGCAAACACAGGACAATGCCTTAAAACCTTGGAGGGACATTCAGATAATATCCGTTCCGTAGCATTTAGTCCCGATGGCACAAAAATAAT
Source organism: Candidatus Onthomorpha sp. (assembly GCA_045645265.1). Lineage (GTDB taxonomy): Bacteria > Bacteroidota > Bacteroidia > Bacteroidales > P3 > Onthomorpha. Next base: position 107,804 of record JAZRIM010000010.1, on the reverse strand, counting down.
CAGCGGTTCAGATGATAAAACCGTTAAGATATGGGGAGAGGAATAGGGATTGATTTTATAATATAAAGAAAAACGCTCGTGAGTCTTTGAGAAATTTTGACTTGCGAGCGTGTTATTTTTTTGCTTTCTTTGTTTTAACAAATTAAAAGCACATTCATATTCTTTTGTAGTTTAAGAAATTTATTATAACTTTGTAGGTTGAAAACAAAAACCATAAAATAAATTTAGGATTATGAAGAGAGTGTTTTTTATTTGCTTGATTATTCTTTCTATGGCCTTTCAATGTGGCCCGTATGAATGGAATGAGCCTTCTGTGATTGTGAAAAATAATTCTAATAGGGAGATTTCTTTGCAATTTATGGAGAAAGGCTGCTATGATACAACAACTAATAGTTGGAAAATAGACACTACAAAAATCAATCTTTTGCCTGAACAAACTTTTTGTTTTCATAATGGTGGTTTAACCGATGGTTATCAGGACGATCCTTACACACAAGAGCATCTTGATTGGGTTTTTTATAATAAACCAAGTAATGACACTCTTTTAGTAAAGGACGCTTCAAACGAAAATGAGGTTTTAAGGGTTTGGACAAAGAATTATGATATTACTTCTCCTCTTAGGGAATTTTTCCGTTTGACTGATTGGAAAAGAAAGTTAAATGGTGGTAATCAAAATAACGATGCTTTCGTTTTTGAGATTAAAGAAAGCGATTTTATTAACTAAAAATGCAATGTTTTTATGAAAAAGATTCTATTTGTTTTATTATCTATATTTTTATTCTCCTCTTGCATTGATGTAAACATAATGATTGGGGAAGATGAAGAGGCTTTTCCTACGGCTATTGTAAAGAATTGTACTGATAAGGAAGTAATTGTGCAATATCTTGCTTACGGTTCTTATTCTTATGTTGAGAATGATGGTTATTATTCTCAAATGGATACAATAGAACACATCTTAGAACCGCAAGAATCTTTCATTTTGTTAGAGGGAGGAAAGAATGAAGGAACTTGTAGAGAATATACTCAATGGCATCACGAAATGCGATTAAAAAAGGCTATTGATTGTTCGTTTGTTATAGTAAGAGAAAACAACGAAACGCAAGACGTGTTGAGAATTTGGGAGGAAATGGGATTTGAAGCTGAAAAAAGAGAATTTTATCGTCTAAGTGATTGGATTATTATAGAGAGAGGCGGAATACAAGAAAACGATGCGTGTTTGTTTGAGATAAAGGAAAGTGATTTTTCTTCATAGTATTTTGTCAATATTTGTTTTTTTAGTATTTTTGTAAACTATTTTAAATTGAAAAATAAATGTTTACACTACTAAAAAAAGAGTTAAATTCATTCCTTTCTTCACTGATAGGTTATATGGCAATCGTTGTTTTTTTGGCATTCAACGGTTTGTTCTTGTGGATTATAGAAGGAGATTTCAATGTGTTTAGTTATGGCATTGCAGGAATAGATGGACTATTTCTTTTGGCTCCTTGGATTTTCTTGTTTTTGATTCCTTCAATCACAATGAAGATGTTTGCCGAAGAAAAAAAGAATGGCACAATTGAACTTTTACTTACAAAGCCTTTGAGTGATATTTCTATTATTTTTTCAAAGTTTTTGGCAGGAGTTATACTTGTAATCATTTCTATTTTGCCGACTTTGATTTACATTATAGCGGTTTATCAATTAGGAAGCCCTAAGGGAAATCTTGATTTAGGAGGAATTATGGGCTCTTATTTAGGATTGGTATTTTTAGGTGCTATTTTCGTAGCGATAGGCATTTTTTGTTCCTCGCTAACCGATAATCAAATCATCGCATTCATTCTTTCGGTAGTCCTTTCTGCTTTTATGTATATTGGATTTGAATTTGTTGCTCGCATTCCTATTATTTCAGAGATAGATTTATTGATTCGTTCTTTGGGAATAAATCATCATTATTCTTCTATTAGTAGAGGAGTTATTGATACTCGTGATGTGATTTATTATTTGAGTGCAATAGGATTTTTCTTATTATTAACAAAGTTGTGTTTAGAAAGTAGAAACTGGAAAAAGTAGAGTATTTTTTATGAAAAAGATAAATTGGAAAGCGATTTTTAAGCCAAGTAGCGTTAAGGCAGACGTTAAGAAATCTCATATCCTACAACTCGTTTTGGGATTGGTGATTATTATATTTTTAAACGTGATTGGTTATTTTTTCTTTGCAAGAATAGACCTTACACAAGAGAAACGCTACACTCTTTCGGAGTCTTCTAAAAAACTAATGTCTAATTTAGAAGATATTGTTTTCATTAGATGTTATCTTGAAGGCGATATACCTTCGGAATACAAGAAACTAAGAAACGAAACAAAAGAAATGCTCGATCAATTTCGTGCATACAATCCTGATATTGAATATGAATTTGTAGATCCTAATGGTTTTGAAAACGCAAAAGACAAAAACGAGTTTTATCAACGTCTTTTTGAAAAAGGATTTAGCCCTCTTTTAACTACATCAACAAACAATAATTCACAAGTTCAACAATATATCTTCCCTTATTTAGAAATTACCTACAAAGGACGCACTACTATTGTTCCTTTGATTAGTTCGAAAAATGGTTTTTCCTCAGACGGTATAGTAAATGCCTCTATTGAAAACTTAGAATACAACCTTTACACAGCAATTCGTTCGGTTGCAACACAACAAAGAGGAAAGGTTGCTTTTCTTTATGGACACGGAGAATGGCAAGTAGAGAATATTTGGGATTTTATTTCTTCTTTGAACGAATATTACACTGTTGATTCTATTTCAATTAACGAAAAACTAAATGCTTTAACCGAAAGGGTTTACGATAGTGTTAATCCTAATTTGGTTAAGATTAAAAATAAGTTTGATTGTTTGGTTATCGCTAAGCCAACCTCTATTTTTTCTTACAAAGACCTTTATTTAATTGACCAATATATTATGCACGGCGGAAAAGTGCTTTGGTTGGTAGATCCTTTGCTTGTTTCAATGGATAGTTTACAAACACAAGCAAATACTTTTGCAATAAGTAATTTCACAGGTGTTGATGATATCTTATTTAGATATGGAGTTAAATTAAATACTAACCTTGTTACCGATATGCAATGTGCAAAAATTCCTATCGTAACAGGACAATATCAAAACAATACTCCACAAATGACTTATTATCCTTGGAATTTCTTCCCTGAAATAAGCCCTAATTCAAACCATATTATATCTGACAAAATTTCTCCTGTAAAAATGGAGTTTGCTTCAAGCATTGACACAACTAATAGCCCTGCTAAGAAAACTGTTCTTTTATCAAGCTCAAATAGAACAAGAGTTTTAAACTCTCCTGTTAATGTTTCTTTGCAAATGTTAAAACAAAAACAAGACGCAAGCCTATTTAACTCTGGCGCAAAAGACGTTGCAATGCTTTTAGAAGGAGAATTCTCCTCTGCATTTAAGAATCGTTTAACTCCTGAAATGGAATTAAACTCTCAAATGGCTTATAAAGATTTTTCTGACACAACTGCAATGATTATTATTGCAGATGGTGATGTGGTAAGAAACGATTTTATGAACGGTCAATTGCTTCCTTTGGGTTATGACAAATATACTCGCAAGATGTATGGAAATAAAGAGTTTCTTGTAAACTGTGTGAATTATCTTTGTGGAGATGAGGATTTAATTCCTTTGCGTTCAAGAGAAGTTATAATGAGAAACTTAGACCTTGCAAAAGTAGAAAGAGAAAAAACTGCTTGGCAAATAGTAAATGTTGCATTACCTATTGTTGTAATAGTGTTATTCGGTGTATTATTGGCTGTTTTAAGAAAGAAAACCTTTACAAAAACAAAATAAATCAAAGAAAATGAAAAGAAAAACAAAGAATAGAATAATTTTATTTTCAACCCTATTGCTTATTGTGGTGGTTGTGGCGGTTTTATTGTTAAGAGACAACTCTACAATAGAACAAAACTATCATATTGAGGAGCCTAAAAGCATAACAAAAGTAATTATTGATGATAAAGATGGCAATCATCTTGAACTAATAAAAGAAACTGATAGTATTTGGAAAGCAAACAATTCTCCTGCTAATATGAAAGTTGTTGATATGCTTCTTTCAACTCTAAAAGATATGAGAATACGTGAGCCAATAGCACAAGCAGCTCGCAACAACATAGTAAAACAATTAGCAGCAAGTGGAAAAACCGTAAAAATCTATCAAGATGCTTACTCTATCAATCTTGGTTTTATAAAACTCTTCAAGAAAGAAAAATTAACCAAAACCATCTATGTTGGATCGGAAACACAAGACAATATGGGGACTTATATGATGTTAAAAGGTGAAGAAAGTCCTTGTATTATCTATATTCCACGTCTTAAAGGTTATCTTTCTTCAAGATTTTCTGCCTTAGAGGATTTCTGGAAATCTCATGCAGTGTTCAAATACAATAAAGGTGAAATTGCTTCCTTAAAAGTAGAAATTCCTAATCAAAAGAATGAAAGTTTTTCTCTTACAAAAAAAGGCGAAGGATTTGATTTCACTCTTTTAGAATCTGGCAAAAAACTACAAGCCTTTGACACTTTAAAAGTAAAAGCCCTTTTATCAAGTTGTTTTGAATTAAACTACGAGTCTGTTGCAAAAAACATTAGCAAATTGGAACAAGACACAATCTTTGGCAAAGCACCTGCTTTCGTTGTAACGATAAAAGATAGCAAAGGTAAAGAAAACACTCTAAAAACCTATTCAAAACTACACGATCCTACAAGTATTGGCGAAAATGATGATGATTTTTATAGAATATTTGATGTAAATCGTTGCTATGCTCTTCACTCTCAAAACAAAGACACTTTAATTATGCAATTCTTTACATTAGATAATTTATTAAAACCTGCAAGTTATTATTTTTTAACAGAATAAAATTACAACAAGTATAAACATAAAAAAAATTAAGATATGAAATTCATGATTCATGGCGGTATTTTATCGCGTACATTACAATCAATTTCAGGCGTAGTGCCATCAGGAAAAACCCTTCCTATACTTTTGAACTATTGTGTAAAACTTAATGGTTCTCAACTTGTGATTACAGCCTCTGACTTAGAAACTACCATATCTGTAAAATTGGATTTAGAAACCGTAGATGCAATTGGTGTTAAAGAAGTGGCTATTCCTGCCAAAATTTTCTCTGAAATCGTTAGTAGTCTTTCGTCTCAACAATTAATTATCGATATTAAAGAAGACTATTCAATCGAAATAAAAGCAGATGCAGGGGTTTACAACTTAGTTGGAGAATCAGCAGAGTCTTATCCTGCGGAAATAACTCTTGAAAATGCAGAAAAAAGCATATTTTCTTCAAGTGTAATGTCTAAAGCTATCAGTAAAACTATTTTTGCAACAGATACAACAGGCATTAGACCACAAATGTCAGGTGTATTGTGCGAACAATCAGAAGAAGGAACAGTTTTTGTTGCAACTGATGCACATAAATTGGTTAAATACACAAGAACAGACTGCAAACACGAGGAAGCGAAAAATTTTATCCTACCAAGAAAAACTCTTAGTTTCCTTAACAAACTTCTTGCCTCAAAAGCAGAAGACATTGAAGTGGTTTGGTATAACAATGTAAACAACATAAAATTTGAATTTGACAATTATTGTGTTGTAAGCCGATTGATAGATGGAAAATACCCTAACTACAATATGGCAATACCAAAAAACAACCCTAATAAACTAATTATAGATAGAAATATGTTGTATGATTCAGTAAAGAGAGTATCTTTCTTTGCTAATCCTGCAACAAATCAAGAAGTATTTAAACTTAGCGAAAACACATTAATACTTTCTGCTCAAGACTCTGACCTTTCTACTCAAGCAACAGAGAAACTTTCTTGCAACTATCAAGGAGAAGAAATGGAAATAGGATTCAACGCCAATTTCTTATTGGAAATGCTCAACAATGTAGATTCTGAATTAGTGATAATTGAACTTTCCTCACCAGATAGAGCAGGAATAATCCTTCCATACGAAGAAGAAGCAAAAGAAAGCGAAGAAAACATTTTAATGTTAGTAATGCCAGTAATGTTAATCAACTAATTATACAAAAAAAATGAGAAAAGTAGTTTATTTATTAGCAGCAATCCTATTGTTATCTTCAACAGGATTTGCTCAAAAGAAAAACAAAAAAGCAAAAGAAGAGCCAAAAGGCTACGTTTTCACTGCAATTAAAGACAATCCTGCAACAAGCGTAAAAGATCAAAATCGTTCAGGTACTTGTTGGTCTTATTCAGCATTGTCATTCATTGAATCAGAAGTATTAAAAGCAGGAAAAGGCGAAGTAGACCTTTCAGAAATGTGGATTGTTCGTAATGCTTACATGGAAAAAGCAGAACGTTACATCAGATTCCACGGAGCAGCAACATTTGCAGAAGGTGGAGCATTCCAAGACATTCCTTACATAATCAAAAAATATGGTATAGTTCCAGAAGAAGCATACAGAGGATTGAATTATGGAACAGAACTTCCTGATTTCACGGGCTTAACACCAGCATTAGAAGGATTCGTAAAAGCACTTGCTAACGGAAAAGTATTAACACCAAATTGGAAGGACGCTTTGAACGCATTATTAGATTCATACTTTGGACCAATGCCAGAAAAGTTCACTTACCACGGAAAAGAATACACTCCAAAATCATTTGCTGCAAGCCTTGGATTAGATTACAATGATTACATAGAAATAGGTTCATTCACACACCACCCATTCTATGAAACATTTATGTTAGAAGTTCCAGACAACTGGTTACACGCACAAATCTACAACGTAACCCTTGACGAAATGATAGCAATTATGGATAAAGCTCTTGAAGATGGCTACACAATCGGTTGGGGCTCAGACGTAAGTGAAAAAGGTTTCTCTTGGAAAAACGGAGTTGCAATCGTACCAGATGCAGACAAAAAAGACCTAAGCGGAACTGAAAAAGAAAAATGGGAAAAACTTACTCCAGCAGAAAAAGCAGCAGCAACATATTCATTTGACGGCACTGCAAAAGAAAAAGTCATCACACAAGAAATGAGACAAGAAGGATTTGACAACTTCTCTACAACAGATGACCACGGAATGCACATAGTAGGATTATTCAAAGATGCGAACGGAAACAAATTCTACAAAGTTAAAAACTCATGGGGCGATAGCGGAAAATACAACGGCTACTTCTATGCATCAGAAGCATTCGTTCGCTACAAAACCATAGACATTCAAATCAACAAAAATGCTTTATCAGCAGAAATGAAGAAAAAATTAGGTTTATAATCAAAAGACCTAAACAAATAAAACAAAAAGAGCGAGACTTAGTTCTCGCTTTTTTTTATATAACAAAAGCACAGAGAAAAAACAACTCAAAGAAAAACACTCATTAGACTTTGAAAAAATATTGACTTATGAAGATTTCGGTGTACAATAAAATACTTTCCCCGCAAGTTAAGCCCAAATGCTTGCGATATTTTCAAGCAAAAGATTTCCGACTGCAAATTTTGAAAATATAAGCCCTTAACTAAAAATCACAAAATCAAAGACTTAACTTTTTTAAGCCCTAAAAACGCCAAAAAAGTCTTTGTTTTTGCCAATTTTTTCGCTGTTTTTTGCAATTTTTTCATTGATTTTTTCCAAAAAAACCTTGATTTTATTTTTTCTATCCTTGATTTAGAAATTTCTATCCCTGATTTAGAAAATTCTAAACGAGCTTTTCGTAAAAAAACTCCAAATTTGCGAAAAATCCACCCCAATTTTCGTCAATTTTTCGCAAGAATTTTCACAAAAATCCCAAAATGAAATTTTCTCAAAATAAAGATTTTTTCCTGTAAATTTTGAGTTATGAAATTAAGAGTTTATTTAATGTTTTTTTGTGCTTTTAAAAATTTTGTTATACTTTTGTGGGCAAGTTATTAACCTTTAAAAAGGATGTTGAAAATGAATAAAATAAAGATTTTTAGTTTGATTGCAGTATTTACTTCGTTATTTGTGGGATTTGAAAAATTGAATGCACAAGATGTAAGTAAGTTTAAATGCCTTAAAACCTTAAAAGGACATTCTAAATGGGTAAGATCCGTAGCATATAGTCCCGATGGTACAAAAATTATCAGCGGTTCAGATGATGAAACCATTAAGATATGGGGAGAGGAATAGGGATTGATTTTCTAATATAAAGAAAAACGCTCGTAAGTCTTTGTTTTCTTTTGACAAACGAGCGTTTTGGTTTTATTTTAATCAAATTAAAATAGTATTATGAGGCGGTAAAATTTCTAAAAAAAACAGGATTTTATACATTTTTCATAAATTTGATAAAACAATCTTTTAATCCAATTTTATTTTATCAGTTAAAAATTTTTTTTTACATTTGTACGTTGCATTGAAGAAAAAGAATATAGAAAGAAAATGAACGAAGAGAAAAAGTATTTCGCATTTATTTCTTACAGCCACAAGGATAAGGATGCGGCGAAGAAGTTACAGAATTTCATACAGGGATATAAGATTCCTGCGAAGTTGGAAGACAGACCCGACTTGCCGAAAAGAATCGGCAGGGTCTTTCGTGACGAAGATGAATTAGTAGGCGACGAGCTTACACCGCAGATTGAAGAAGCCTTAAGGCAGTCTCGTTATCTTATAGTGGTGTGTTCGCCCAATTCCGCCAAGTCCAAATATGTCGATGAGGAGATAGAATACTTCAAATCCTTGGGCGGAGAAACCAAAATCCTGCCTTACATAATCGCAGGCAAGGCAACGACGGACGAAGACCCCGATTGCTGTTACGCACCCGCACTCAGAGAGAACCAAAAGAAACATCAGATAGTCGGAGGAGACGCACAGGAAAACGGAGCCGAAGCCGCATCGGTCAAACTCATTGCCGGAATGCTCAAATTGGAGTTCAACACACTCTATGACCGCTTTCGAAAAGCCGAAAAACGCAAACGAAATATCGTAATCACCGCAATAACAGCCTTTGCCTTGCTTATGGCAGGCGTAACCGCTTGGATATTGTTTTTATATAAGGATGTGCAAGAATCAAAGTCCGTTATCCTTGCCGAAAACGCAATGAATAAGATTGAAAAAGGAGATTATCTCGGAGCAAGACGCACTGCCTTGGAAGCCATAACCTTGTCTTATTCTCCCGAAGCGGAAGCTGCATTACGTCAATCTTGGGAAAGTAATTCGGGAACCTTGGAAGGACATTCAAAATGCGTTTATTCCGTAACTTGGAGTCTCGACGGGAAATATTTGGCAAGCGGTTCATGGGACGGCACCGTTATTATATGGGATGCAAACAGCGGTGAAATAATCAAATCCTTGAAAGAACATTCCGATGGCGTCAATTCCGTAAGTTGGAGTCCCGACGGGAAATATTTGGCAAGCGGTTCATGGGACAACACCGTTATTATATGGGATGCAAACAGCGGTGAAATAATCAAATCCTTGAAAGAACATTCCGATGGCGTCAATTCCGTAAGTTGGAGTCCCGACGGGAAATATTTGGCAAGCGGTTCAAAAGACAAAAACGTTATTATATGGGATGCAAGGAGCGGAGAAAAACTCAAAACCTTGCAAGGACATTTCAATAATGTATCTTTAGTTAGTTGGAGTATCGATGGAAAATGTTTACTAATCGGTTCAGAAAATAAACTAGTTGAAATGTGGAATGTAAATAGCTTTAAAGTATTCGATACCTTAGAAGTAAATTCCGAGAAACTGCGTTCTATTTGTTGGAGTCCCGATGGAAAATATTTTGCAAATATCACTGGAGATAAATCCGTTATTATATGGGATGCAAAGAGCGGAGAAAAATTCAAAACCTTGGCAGGACATTCTTCTATGGTCAATTCTGTAAGTTGGAGTACTGATGGGAAATATTTGGCATGCGGTTTATTTGACGGAAACATAAGATTATGGAAATTATGTAAGGATAAGAAATATTCTAAGTTAGAGGAAATGCCTCTAAACCTATATTCAAGCAAATTAAGTCCTGATAAGAAGTTTTTAGCAGAAGATTCGTGGCTTGTAGGCTTTAAAATAAGGGATGCAAAGAGCGGTGAAGAGATTCAAACCTTGAAAGGATATTCCGATTTTGTTACTTCTGTTACATGGAGTCCTAATGGAAAATATTTGGTAGGAGTTTCAGGAAATATTATCGTTAAGGTATGGGATGCAGAGAGCGGTCTGTGTCTTCAAACCTTTGAAGGACATAATGCAAGTGTTACTTTCGTAGGTTTTACATCGGATGGCAGAAAAATAATATCAAAAGATATTGACGGCAAAATCCTGTCCTGGAATTTTCCTCCTTTGGATGAGCTTATCGAAAAGACGAAAAAATGGGCAGAAAAGTAAAGAAAAGATAAATAAAAACGAAACAAGCCGACTGCAAAATCAAATTGCGTCGGCTTGTTTACTTGTTTCAATTTTCTTTTATCTCTCTTTTACCAATCCTTCATTGAAGGCGTAAATAAGTTTCTTTAAGTTGGCGATTTGTTCTCTTAATTCGTCTCCGAGTTCTGTGTCGCCTATTAGGATATTTTCTGTTCTTTGTTCTATCAAATAGTTCTTTGAGATAATATCGCTTTCATTCTCTATTGATTCTTGTGGAGATTGGAACGGTTCATGCTCAACCAAAAACAAACGGCTTGATCCTGACACTAAGGTATAGCCACCTATTCCTGTTTCTTTTTGATATGTTTTTGACATTCCACCGTCTATTACAAGCAATCTGCCATTTGCCATTATTGGACTCTCGCCTTTCTTAACTTTAACCGGCACGTGTCCATTTACAATTCTTGCTTTTTCGTTATGAAGCCCAAATTCGGCTAAAATTCTTTCGCAAAAGGCTACATCGTTTCTATAAGTGTAGTATTTATCTAATATTTCTGCTTGTTGTTCTTTTGCATCTATTAGGTAGCGTTCAAAGGTTGCCATTCGGTGTTTACCAAAAATTGGCGAGCAAGCACCACACCACAAATACCAAAAATAGTCTCTGTCATCGTTTGTTTGATTAAAACGATTTACCCACACGTTTCTAACGGTTTGTTCTAAGCAATCAAGTAGTTCTTTGCCTTTTACCATTTTTCCTTTGTGGTTAAATTCTTTAAATTCGGTTTCATTTTTCATTGGAATGCAACCATGAAGCATCAATGTGTTGTTGCAAACCGAGTAAACGCCTCCATTTGAGAATAAAAACGACACATCGCTTTGTAAACGGCGTGAGTTAAGGAATGATTGTCTTATTTTTTCTATTACTTCCTCTTCTTCGTCTGTTAGTTTGTAAGGGTCTTTTGGGTCAATTGTTGGATAATATGCGTCTTTTAGTTCATAGTCTTTGCCATCAAGGTGAATTGTTCCTTTTTCATAGTCGATTTTATCAAGCAATAGACGATGCGACATATCGAAGTTTGGATTTCGCATCACAAGTTGTCCTTCTAATTTGAAACTTATTACTGCTATTGCTTTATGTATTACAGTCATCAAACGCACATTGGCATCTTGATAGTTTTCTTCTTTTGTTCCTTTTGGCACAAATGGAATTGCAGGGTCGTTTTCATAGGTTTTCAAAGCGAAAGTTACAAGTGGCATTAGGTTTATGCCATAATCATCTTCGATTGTATCAACCGAGCCATATCTTGCTGTCAATCTAATTACCTCTGCTACGTCAAATTTATTTCCACACGCTGCTCCCATCCATATAATGTCGTGATTTCCCCATTGAACGTCTGCTGCGTGGTGATTTTTCAAGAGTTCCATTACATCTGCCGCTCTTGGTCCACGATCAAATATATCTCCAATTACGTGAATTCTATCAATCAACATTCGTTTTATGAATCCGCAAATAGATTCTATAAACTTATCGGAACGTTTCAATTCAACAATGCTTTCAACTATTGAATCGTAGTATGCTTGCTTGTCGGAAGTTGTTTCGTTTAATAATTCATCTATTATAAATGCGTATTCGCTATCCATTGCCTTACGAACTTTTGAGCGAGTGTACTTTTTTGCTACTTGACGTGCTACTCTTACCAATTTATTCAAAGTAAGTCTGTACCATTCTTCATTTACAACGCCCTTGCTCTTTAATTGAGAGAGTTTATCCACAGGATAGTAAATAATTGTTGCTAATTGATTTTTTTCTGCCACTGAAATAGAGTGTCCAAACACATCATCTATCTTTCTTTTCACTGCTCCTGAAGCGTTAGACAAAATATGATTGAACGTATCGTACTCTCCGTGAATGTCAGTCATAAAATGTTCTGTTCCTTTTGGCAGTAAAAGAATTGCTTTTAACTTAATTATTTCGGTGCTTGCTGCTTGCAAGGTTGGAAATTGCTTGGCTAATTGATTGAAAAATTTCAATTCTTCGTTTGAAATTGTAATATTTTCTGTATTCATATTGATTTACTTTTTTATATTTCACTAATAAGTTGTTTAAACACCTCTCCCCTATGTTCAAAGTTTGTAAACATATCATAACTACTTGCAGCAGGCGAGAGAAGACATATCTTTTCTTTTTGAGTATTTGCTTTACACCAAGAAACTATTTCTTTGTAGTTATCACTCAAAAGACAATTATAATTATTCGCCTTTTCCTTCATTTCTTTGTAGATTCTCCTTCCGGCTTCTCCTACAAAGGCAATGTTTTTCACCTCAAACTCTCCTATTTGTTCCACAAGAGGTGAGTAATCTATTCCTCTATCCATTCCTCCAAGTATAAGAGTTCGTACTTTCTTTAATGCCTTTAAGGCTTCAAGCGTTGCCTGTGGTATTGTGCTTATACTGTCATTATAATACACAACTCCATTTTTCTCTCCTACGTATTCCAAACGATGAGCAAGGGGTTGAAAGTTTTTTGCCGTAGTTTCAGCTTCTTCTTTCTTTGCTCCAAACTCTTGTGAGGCAAGAATAGAGGCAAGAATATTCATTTGATTGTGTTCTCCTTTTAAATAATCTGCCTCAATCGTTGCTTCTTCTTTTGAAAAAGGTTTTTGTCTTGATTGCAATGGAGTTTTTTCTAAAAGGGCGTTGATTTCTTTTGAGTCTTTGTTGAAAATAAAAACACCTTGCTTTGTTTGCTTGGTTGCAATGTTGTATTTTGATTCTTTGTATTGCTCATAACTATCAAAATGATCAAGATGTTCTTCAAATAAGTTAAGCAATATTGAAACCTTTGGCGAGGTGTGAATAAATTGTAATTGATGTGCAGAAAGTTCTGCAACAATTATTGTATTTTCTTTAATATTTGAAATTATATCTAAAAGAGGCACTCCAATGTTTCCTGCGAGCAATACATCGAAACCTTGTTCTAATAGAATTTTATAAACCAAATTACTTGTAGTGCTTTTACCTTTTGTGCCTGTTATGCCTATTGTTTGATTGGAATATAGTTGTAAGAAAATATCTGTTTGAGATGTGATTTTTTCTTTATCTATTCCTTGTAATTTTTTCATAGATATGCCCGGCGTCTTTATGTATAGAGTGCAGGTTTTTAAGCTCTCGTCTTGCATGGTGCAGTTTGCCAAAGGAGATTTATCGTCTGCTATTAGTATTTCTTTCTCTGGCAAAAGAGATTTAATGAGTTTGTGAGTACTTTGTCCTTCTCTACCGTAGCCAAGTATTGCTATTTTGTGAGGTTTCAAAAGTTTGATTAACGCAGCACGCTTTGTTGCAAGATGGGTATTTGAAAAAATTTCCAAATCTCTTGCAGGCAAATTATGATTGTTAGATAACTCAAAGAAAACTCTTTCATTTAATTTTTCAATACACTCATCTGCTCGGCTAATTCTTTGAAATATTTTCATTAAGTAATCATTTTCATAATCCTCTCTTCTATTTCTCATGCACAAAGCAAGAGCTGCTTTTACCTCACTTACAGTTCCTACACATTCAAAAGGTTTTGTTTGTCTTTCTCCACAGAGTTGTAAAAAGTATTCTTCTAAATCTTTGTCTTCAAAAAGGTTTTTAGAAAATATTGCAATCAATTCTTCTTTTGAAACAAAAGGTGAAAGAATTATAAAGGCAAATAAGCATTTTGGACACTTACCACACCAAATATTTTGTTTACTTCCTGCATTGCAACTCTTGAAAACCGATTGATAAGAAAGTTTTGAAAAAAGTTTTGCAATATGTAGTTCGCTCAAAGGACGAAGAAACGAAAAATAATAAAAATCTTCGGATACAAACTTTGCAACATAGGCTCTAAAATCGTTTTCAAATTCTAAGCTTTTAGAGTATTGATGATTTACCTCTGAGCCTTTGACAGTAGATTCCGAAGCTGAGTCTTCATTACTAAGAGCTATGTATTTTCTTTTTGTGAGTGCAGAAATTAAAAGTGTAGTAAAAGCAAGCATTGCCGAGAATGGAGTGTGCCCATTCAAGCAACCTTGTTCATTAAGTTCTAATAAATGAGCGTCAATCACTCTTTTGCAAGTCAAAGTCTTTTCTTGGCTAAATCCTGCTATTGAACAACAATCCACAGTTGCTCCTCTTGGATTGATAATAAAAGGAACGACATCTCTATTTGCAGAAAGCAATAAATCCATTGTTACAACCGAATCCTTGCCTCCACCTATTGGCACGATATATCTATCTTCTACTTCAAAAGATTGTGCAATTGTATAATTATTGCTATAATTTTCTATGTTTAAAAACTCTTCTTGCGAAACATTTATGCCATTTACATAGAAAAACTCACCAAGTCCGTTATAGTAAAGCTTCTTATAGAAATCTATTTGTTCTTTTTTTAGGGCATAAGGCTTTATAACAACTCTTGGAGAGCAAAAAGCCTTCCAATAAGATATTAACTCCACCATTCCCATGTTGAATACAAGTAAATCTAACTGTTCTTTGCTTAAATGAGAAAAAGAAAAGAAATCTTTTTTCTCTACCAAAAGAGTTGGAGTAAAAGTATGCTCACCGTTAATGAAAGTAAATTCTATTTTTAACCCCTTTTCGTCTATTGAATACTTAAAATCTTCATAAACAAAAAGCGGATATTGTTTTCTGAAACTATTGAATTTTTCGCTATTGTTCATTTTAGTTCTAATAATCTTGTCCTTGCTCAATTGCTTGTTCTAATTCCTTGTACCATTTCTCTGAAAAGCGTCTTATTAACGGCTCTTTAAGTGTTTTGTACAAAGGATTTTCTCCTTTTTTGCATACAGCGTCCTTGCAAATCTCCCAACGATGATAATTTAAGGCACGAAATTCACCATAATCCTTTACTCTGATTGGATAAAGATGACAAGAAATAGGCTTAATAAAGTCTATTTCTCCTTTTCTGTAAGCCATTTCTATCGCACACAAAGACATTCCATCTTGAAATTTAACAAAAACACATTCTTTGTTATCTATAATGTTTGTACACAAATCTCCATCATCATCTTTTAGCCAAAAACCTTCTTTTTTCACTATTTCAACAGCCTTAGGCTCCATATAAGGCTCTATTTTTGGTAAAAGATTTTCTATTATTTCAATTTCTTTTTTTTCAAGCGGTGCACCAGCGTCTCCTTCTACACAACAACAACCTTTACACTTGGTTAAATCGCAAGAAAATCCTTCATTTTTTATATCTTCGCTTACTAAGCAATTGCCAACTATTAACATAATATTGCATTTTTATCGTTGCAAAGTTAAAAAATAAAAAATCATTTTCGTACTTTTGCAATTAAAATCAAAGAAAAATAGTTTGACGTTATGGAATTAAATGAAGAAATAGCAAAAAAACCAAGTCTTAATTTTATAGAAGAGATAATAGAAAACGATTTAAAGAGTGGTAAACACAATAGCATAATAACTCGTTTTCCTCCTGAGCCTAATGGATATTTACACATAGGACACGCAAAAAGTATTTGCCTTAATTTTGGTGTAGCAAAGAAATATGGCGGAAAAACCAACCTTCGCTTTGACGACACTAACCCTGTGAAAGAGGATACTGAATATGTAGAATCTATAAAAGAGGATATAAAATGGTTAGGTTTCAATTGGGCTGAGGAACATTACGCTTCTGATTATTTTGAACAACTTTATCAATGGGCAATTGAGCTTATCAAAAAGGGATTAGCGTATGTGGATGATCAAACCTTAGAAGAAATGAGAGAAAACAGAGGTACGGTTCAAACACCAGGAAAAGACTCTCCTTATCGTAACAGAAGCGTTGAGGAAAACCTTGATTTGTTCCAAAGAATGAGAAATGGAGAATTTGAAGATGGAAGTAAAACTCTTAGAGCAAAGATTGACATGGCACATACTAATATGCACATGCGAGATCCTATAATGTATCGTATTCTTCACACACATCACCACAAAACAGGAGACGTTTGGCCAATTTATCCTATGTATGACTACGCTCATGGTGAGAGTGATTCTATCGAAAACATAACTCACTCTATTTGTACTTTGGAATTTGACGTTCACCGACCACTTTACGATTGGTTTATACAACAATTAGATATTTTCCCTTCACATCAATACGAATTTGCAAGACTTAATCTAAACTATACCGTAATGAGTAAACGTAAACTTTTACAATTAGTAAAAGAAAATTACGTTTGTGGTTGGGACGATCCTCGAATGCCAACTATTTGCGGTCTAAGAAGAAGAGGATACACACCAGAAAGTATTAGAAACTTCTGCGAGGACATAGGAGTTGCAAAAAGAGATAACATAATCGATTACACACGCCTTGAAAATGCACTTAGAGATGATTTAAACAAAAAGGCACAAAGAGTAATGGCCGTTTTGAATCCTGTAAAACTTGTAATTGACAATTATCCTGAACAAAGCGAAGAGCTTGATGCGATAAACAATCCAGAAGATGAAAGTGCAGGAACAAGAAAGGTTAGTTTCTCAAAAACACTCTTTATAGAAAGAGATGATTTTATGGAAAACCCACCTAAAAAATACTTCCGTATGGCAATTGGTCAAGAAGTGCGTTTACGTTATGCTTACATTGTAAAATGCACCTCAATAGAAAAAGACTCAGAAGGCAATATTACAACAATACATTGCGAATATGACCCTGCAACACGTGGAGGCAACACACCAGATGGAAGAAAAGTAAAAGGAACTATTCATTGGGTAGATGCAAACAACTATGTTGAAGCAGAGGTTCGTCTATTTGACAGATTATTCCAAAGCGAAGCACCAGACAAAGTAGAAGAAGGAAAAACATTCCTTGATAATCTAAACCCAGATTCTTTGAAAGTATTGGAAAATTGCAAATTAGAAAATTTCCTTGCAAACACTAAACCATTAGATAAGTATCAATTTGAAAGACTTGGCTACTTCTCAACCGATTATGACACAAAAGAAAATCGCCTTGTCTTCAATCGTGCTTGCACACTTAAAGATTCGTGGAATAAATAACAAGAAACACTATGAATTTTATGAAAAAACAAATCTTAATATTAGCATTGATATTAACAAGTCTATGTGCTTTTTCGCAAAGACATAGACTTGCAAATGGTGAACCTTACGATATATTCTTCCAAGTAAAGCCTATGGGAGGAATAGCCTTAGGAGATTTTGCCAAAAACAACACTTATATTTACGGAAGCCACTTTGCATTGGAATTTCAATTACAAGAAACAAAACTTGGAATAGGATTGGAATTTGGATACAACTATTGCGTTCCTATGGCATACAAACGACCATTTCTTCAAACAAAAAACAATTGGGCATCACACCAAGTGCCAATGATTTTAAACGTTAATTACTATATCTTTAACGAAAGAATCAAACCTTACGTAGGTCTTGGAATTGGAACAATATGGGGACGTTACGATTATTCACTTTCCACAGAGGAATCAACAGAAGAATACTACCTAAGAGACTTTGAAGGACAAAATGGTTGGAGATTTGGACTTACACCAAAAGTTGGCTTAATGATAAGTATGGATCACAAACATGGATTCGGATTAGAATTTTCACTTCCATACCAATTTGGTTTCAATCGCCTCGAAACACAATACACAATCAACCTTGGCTTAAATTACACATACATAATAGACTAAAAAGTCAAAGAAAAAATAAAATAATCCTTTGTTTTTTTCAAAAAAAGCAAAGGATTATTTTTTTAAAACAAAGAAAAATTTGACAAGCAAGCAAAATATTTTGACTACATTTGCAAAAAAGTATTTTTTATGAAAGGAAAAATTTATTTAATCTTTGGTTTGATGATTTTATTCTTTGCTTTGCCGTTTCAAAGTGCTTTTTCGCAAAGGCAAAAGTCTTTTGTGTGTGTAAAAACTATTAAATCAAGTCAAAGTCGCATTAATTCCGCAGAGTTTAGCCCTGATGGGAAATACATTCTTAGCGTTGCGGAAGATAGAATGATTAAAACAAGGAACGCAAACAATTATCAACTTCGTTTAGTGATAGAAAAGCATAAGCGATTCTTTATTTCAACATCATTTAGCAATGAAGGTGCGGTTAGAAAACGCATTTACTGGGACAAAGACCATCAAACCTTAGACCCATTCAGTCCAAACACTCTTAAAGGCAAGAGGTTGTATAGTGCAGATGCAACAACGGCATCATATAGTCCTGACGGAAAACATATAATCTCCGTTTTACGCAATGGAAACATAAAAATTTGGGACGCTATCAGCGGAAAAAGTCTCAAAACTCTAAAAGGACATTCCTCTTACGTTCATTCAGCGGAATATAGCCCTTGTGGAAAATATATAGTCTCTACCTCATCGGACGAAACGCTTAAAATTGGGGACGCAAACACAGGCTCTTGCTTACAAACCTTAAAAGGACACAAAAAAAGCATATATTCTGCAAAATATAGCCCTGATGGAAGGCATATTGTTTCTGCTTCACTTGATTCTACTATTAAAATTTGGGAAGCAAACACAGGAAAATGCTTGCAAACCTTAAAAGGACACACAAAATGCGTTAATACAGCAGAATTTAGTCCTTGCGGAAAGTATATTGTCTCTGCATCAGATGATAAAACCATCAAAATATGGGAAGCAAACACAGGAATATGCCTGCAAACCTTAAAAGGACATTCTTCTTACGTTTTTTCTGCACAATATAGTCCTGATTGCAAACAAATTATCTCTTCTTCCATAGATAAAACCATTAAAATATGGGACGCAAACAGCGGAAATTGTCTTCAAACCTTAAAAGGACACGAAGATAGCGTAATTACCGCAAAATATAGTCCTGATGGCACAAAAATTATCAGCGGTTCAAGAGATGGAATTATTAAGATTTGGAAAGAAAAATAAGCATTTTAATTTGACTTGCGAGCGTTTTATTTTTACCAATTAACTTCTTGGGTTGTGAAGCCTATGAGACTTTCGTAGTTATTGCCTAATTCTCGGTAGTAAACAAAGGCTGTGTAGGTGTTTTTTGTTTCAAAATGATCGCCCTCTATCTCTTTTGTTGTGGAAAGTGAGCTATTGTGTGGGCGAAAAAGGATTTGATAGTTGTAATAGCCTTGTTTCAATAGCATTTTAAGGGTATAGCAATTTAAATGCGGATCAAAAGTAAAGCGATTCAACTCTCCTAATCTCCATTGACTCATTTCTCCAACTGCATAATAGTTTCCTTCTAAATTTAGAGAGATTGGAAGATAAAAACAAACCCATGCGTAATCGCTTCCAAGTTCTGGCGTCTCTCCTATATCGTTTCTAACGTAGTATGCACCGTTTATGTCAGAGTAACTAACGTATGGAATGTGTGTTTTAATCTGTTCGGGCTTTAATCTAACGACATTTTCACCTCCAACAAAATCTATGTTTTCTATAAAGGCTGTACGATGTCTTAGACTTGTGAAATCGAATTGTCTAAATTCGTTTCCTCCAAGAAATATATTCTCTGGTTTCATTCGATAATACAATTCCTTTCCTATGCTTTCGTTTAAGGGCAAGAAACGTTGATTATCTATTCTTCCGTTTTGCTGTACTAAAACTTTTACATCGTTATAAGGATTGTTTAAAGAGGTTGAGCCAATTGTTCTTACGGTTACTTCCACCTCTTGTGCTTTATTCCTTAACGAAGGTTCTCTTGTGGGTTTTATTTCTATGCCTGTGGCGGTTTGAAGGTCAAGACAATAAAATTTTTTAGTAAAAACAACTTTATCAGGCTCGCCTTCGTGAAATACTTTAATGATATAATTTCCACTTTTAGTTGGTCGCATTTGTTCGGAAGGGATTGCTTGTTCGTAATGAACATATCGGCAAAGGGTATTAAAGGAATTGTTGTAGTTTTCTATGATTGCAGTTTCAAATCCTTCAATGTATTCGTAAGGTTCAAGCTCACTTTGAGTCCAATCGCTATTGCAATGAATTATTGTGTATTCATAGCGTGAGGTTTCTTCGCCTATTTCGTCAAATTTCAAGATAAGCGATTCATATTCTCCTAATCGGGCAATTGGAAGTGAAAGATCGGCATTTCTACTTTCTAATTTTACGGTTTTAATCAATGGGGAATAAATCACATCTGAATATACAAATTGGGCGTAAAGTGATTCTACGCCCAATATCAATATTATGAAGAAAAATATTCTAAATTTATTTTTCATAATTAAAGAGACATTTGTTCTTCTATTTCATTTACTGTTTTTGGAATATACTTTCCTAATAATCTACAACCGTCTTTTGTTACTAAAAGGTCGTCTTCTATTCTTATTCCGCCGAAATCTTTATAGGTTTCTAATACTTTGTAGTCTATAAAGTCGTTGCATTTGTTTTCTGCTTTCCATTTATCAATTAAGGCTGGAATAAAATAACATCCAGGTTCATTTGTGATTACGAATCCTTCTTGTAATTCTCTTCCAAGACGCAATGAAGAAAGTCCAAATTGAGTTGAGCGAACATTTTTCTTGTCGTAACCAACGTAATTTTCACCATAATTTTCCATATCGTGAACATCTAAGCCCATCATGTGACCTAAGCCGTGTGGCATAAACAATCCCATTGCTCCTGCTTTAACTGCATCTTGTATATTGCCTTTCATTATTCCTAATTCTTTCAATGCAGAGCCTAAACGTGTAACTGCTGCAAGGTGAATTTCAGAATATTTTACGCCGGGTTTAACTAAACTTGGCACAAGTTGTTGTGCAGCAAGTACTGCTTCGTAAATATCTTTTTGACGTTGAGAAAATTTTCCTCCAACAGGCACTGAACGTGTTATATCAGAACAATAGCCCATTGGATTTTCACAACCAGCATCTGAAACAATCATTCTTTCTTTTTTGATTTGAAGAGAATGGTCGTGTCCGTGAAGAATTTCGCCGTGAGTTGTTAAAATAATTGGGAAAGAAACAGGACCGCCGCCACTAAGTGCTATTCCTTCCATTGCTCCCGCTATTTCGTACTCGTAAGTTCCTTCCTTAGCTGCCATTCTCATCATTGTAGTGTGCATCAAGTAAGCATTATCAACTGCTTTTTCAATTTCAATGATTTCTTCCTCTGATTTGATTGAACGTTGTTTTACACAAGCATTTATTAACTCCACACTAACGTACGCCTTCACATATTCTCTTTCGATATGTAAAAGTTCAGAAATGAAATTAACGTTTTCCGCTCTGTAAGGTGGTGTAAAGTGAACTTTTCTTCCTGCAAAAACAGCCTTATCTAAGAAAGCACGCAAATCAGTTATTGTTCCAACATTATCAACTCCTATTTCTTCGGCTCTATCTCTTAGACTTGGCACAGGACCTGTCCATATTATATCGTCCATATCCACTTCTTCGCCAAACAAATATTCTTTTCCTTCGTCAATATCAATAACCCCTACAAGATTTTGTAAAGCGTATGCAAAGAAATAGCGAAATGTGCTATCTTGTCTAAAAGTGTATGTATTGGCTGGGTAATTAAAAGGGCTATCTCCGTTACCTAATATAAGGATAACGCCACTTTTAACATCTTTCATCAACTGTTTACGTCTGTTTATATAAGTTTCTTTTGCGAACATATTATTCTATTTTTTAATTTGAGGTTTGTAATAAATTATTTCTTTTTCCTGCTTCAAGAATAGGAAGATTGGCTTCGGTAGGTATGTAAATCACTGTTTTTTCGTTAAGATTTTCTTGATTTTTCACCCAAAGATATTGAATATAGGTTGAAGTCAATGTTCCGTTTTCTATCTTCATTGCCTCTGCTGCACCTTTTGCTCTTTCTATTTCGGCTTTTGCGTTTAATTTTTCGGCTTCAAGATTTGCTCTTGCTTCCTCTACCTTAATTCTTCTGTTTTGTTCTGCCTCTGCAAGCTGAGCTTTTCCTCTCATTTCTTGACTCCAAACTCTGTAAATAGGCATTCCAAACATTGCAATACCAACAAAAGCAACTACAATTACGATTAAAATTACTATGTGTTTTGGTTTAATTGTGTACATAAGGCTAAATGTTTTTTAATATTTCTAATGTGTGTTTCCAATAAAGCTCTACGGTTTTTATCTCTAAGCGTTCATCAGGTGAATGCACTCCTCGAAGAGTTGGACCGTAAGAAATCATATCCATTCCTGGGTATTTTTCTCCAATCAATCCACATTCTAATCCTGCGTGTATTGCTCTTACTATTGGTTCTTTATTAAATAATTTCTTGTAAGCATCAACCGCTATTTTTAATATTTGACTTTCTGGATTAGGAGCCCAACCCGGATAACCATCTCCGTGTTCTACGTCTGCCCCTGCAAGTAAGAAACAACTTTCTACTCTATATGCTGCTGCGTATTTTGAACTTTCTACAGAGGAACGTTGAGATGTTGTTATAAAGAAGTGATCTTCTTTCATTTTTATAGAGGCTAAGTTTGTAGAAGTTTCAACAAATCCCGGTATTTCTCTACTCATAGCCAATACTCCGTGAGGACAAGCATACAAAACGTTCAATAAATTATCTTGACTTAACATATCTACTACGAATGCAGGTTTTTCAGTCTCTGTCAAGATGATTTCCATATCTGGTTCTGTTGTTCTGAACTCGTATTTTAAGTCTTTTATGAATTTTTCTACTATTTCTTTCATCAATTCCACATCTGGCTCTGCTACAACAAAGGTTGCGAAAGCTTCTCTTGCGATTGCGTTACGAAGATTTCCTCCATCAAAGCAAGCAAGACGCAAATCCATTTCTTTATCCAAAGACCAAAGAATACGATTCAATAATTTGTTTGCACAAGCAAGTCCTTTGTTAATATCATCTCCTGAGTGGCCTCCTTTAAGTCCTTTTACCATGATTTTAAACGCAGGTGCGTCTGGTGTTTCTTCTTTATCGTATGGAAGTTTTGCTACTGTGTCAATTCCTCCTGCACAACCAATGAAGATTTCTCCTTCATCTTCACTGTCAAGGTTAAGAAGTATTCTACTTTTTAATACATCTGCTGAAAGGGCTTCTGCTCCTGATAGTCCTGTTTCTTCATCTACTGTGAATAAACATTCTATTGGTCCGTGCTCTATGTCGTTTGCATCTAAGATTGCTAAGGCTGTTGCAACTCCTATGCCATCATCTGCTCCTAATGTAGTGCCATCGGCTTTTAACCATTCGCCTTCTATTTTTGGAACAATGGCATCTTTTTCAAAATCAAAGTCTTTATCGCTATTTTTCTCACATACCATATCTATATGTGATTGTAAGCAAACCCAAGGTGAGTTTTCTTTTCCTTTTGTTGCTCCTTTACGAATTATTACGTTGCCAATTTCATCTGAAACGTACTCTAAGTTTCTTTCTTTTGCCCAATTGACTAAGTATTCAGTCATTTTTTCTTCGTGTTTTGAAGGTCTTGGGATTGAAAGTATTTCTCCAAAAAATCTAAATAGGCTTTTTGGTTCTAAATCTGCTAAAATACTATTGTTTGCCATATCTTATTTTTATTAAATTTTCTTTGCTTTTTTAACGTCTTTATTTGCTTAATATTTTTCTTTGTTTTAAAAAATTATTTCTTTGCTTTACAAAAATTTTTCTTTCATTTATTTTTTTATTTCTTAGATAAAAATAAAGAAAGTAGCAATTGAGATTATTATCCACAAAACTAAGCCAAGTATAAAAGGCCTTACGCCTACGGTTTTAAGGTCTTGGAGATTAAATCCACTGCCTATCATAAACAATGCTAAGACCATTCCACGCTTTCCTATGTAAGAAAGTAGGCTGTATGCAGGCTGTCCTACTGGAATAAAGCCTGCGATAAGTATTGCCACAATAAAATAAAGTATAAACCAAGGAATTTTGATTTTTCCTTTACCTGAGTTTTCTTTTCTATTGATTAGCAAAACCAAGAAAGAGAGTGGGATTATCCAAAGCGTCCTTGCGAGTTTTACGGTAGTGGCTACTTGCAAGGCTTCTTTGCCATATTCTGCTCCTGCACCAACAACCGAAGATGTATCGTGGATTGCAATTGCTGCCCAATAGCCAAAATTTTCCTGAGTCATATTAAAATATTCTCCAACTAAGGGAAATATAAATAATGCAATGGCATTAAGTACAAAAACAACGGTTAAGGAAAAGGAAATTTGACTATCCTTTGCTCCAACAATAGGAGAAACTGCTGCGATGGCACTTCCTCCACAGATTGCAGTGCCTGAGCTAATCAAGGTTGCAGTGTTTTTATCTACTTTAAAGAGTCTGCCGAGCAAAAGCCCTATTAAAAACACTAAAACAACAGAACAAGCCGTTAAAATAATACCCTTTGAAGACACCTCTATAACTTGTTGCAAATTCATACCAAATCCCATAAGCACAACAGAGTATTGCAAAAGTGGAGATGAATATTTTTTGTACTGAAAAGGCTTTTCAATTTTTAGAAGCGAAAATAATATACCACAAAACAAAGCCATAGGTGCTGAAACGAATGGGAAAAAGCAGAGAATTGCTATTATATAATAGAGATATTTCATTTTCTTTTTTTGCAAAAATAGTATTTTTAAACAAACTATTCTTATCTTTGTAAAAAAAATTGCAAGAGAAATGAATATCCTTATAATAGGTTACGGAAAAATGGGAAAAATGGTAGAGGAAATTGCTTTAAGTAAATCTGACACCATTGTAGGAATAATAGACAAAGATGAAGATTGGGAAAGTTTTGACAAAAACAATTCATTCAAAGATGTAGTAGCCATAGACTTCTCTATTCCAAGCAAAGTCTTAGAAAATATAGAAAAAGCATGGGAAAGAAACATTGCAATCGTTGTAGGCACAACAGGTTGGTATGATAAATTAGAAGAAATAACACAAAGAGCAAACCAAGAAGGAAAAACACTTTTTTGGGCTTCAAACTTTTCAATAGGAGTTTTTCTTTTCAATAAACTAAATGCTTATTTAGCAAATATGATGAAAGACTTTTCTGACTATAATCCACAGATTACGGAAATTCATCACATACATAAATTAGACGCTCCTTCGGGTACAGCGATTACTTTGAGAGAAACTCTTGTTGAAAACCATAATATAAAAAAAGAAGACCTTAAAATAGAATCAATAAGAGAAGGAGAAGTTTGCGGAACTCACATAATAGATTATCAGAGCGTAGTTGATGAGATAGAAATCAAACACACAGCTCATAATCGCAAAGGATTTGCAAGCGGAGCTGTTATGGCAGCACATTGGCTCTTAGGCAAAAAAGGCGTTTTTACAATGAAAGATTTTATAAACCTATAAAAAAAGCATAAAATGAAATACTCAATAGGAATTGACATAGGAGGAACAAACACTTGCTTTGGATTGGTAAATGAAAATGCAGAAATAATATATCAAAGTGCAATAAAAACAAAGAATTTTCCTATTTTGGAGGATTATCTAACAGAATTAGTAAAACAAATCAAAGACTTGATTGCTCATTGTCCTGAACCTGAAAACATTTTAGGTGTAGGAATTGGAGCACCTAATGGAAATTTTTATAAAGGCTCAATTGAACTTGCTCCAAACCTTCCTTTCAAAGGCATTATTCCTATAAAAAATATGTTAGAAATGCTTTTGCTGAACGAAGGCTGGGAATTGAAAGTCACAATCACTAATGACGCAAACGCAGCCGGCATTGGAGAAATGATTTATGGTGGAGCAAAAGGCGTAAACGACTTTATTTTGATTACACTCGGCACAGGAGTTGGCAGTGCTATTGTTTCAAATGGCAAAATGATTTACGGACATGACGGATTCGCAGGAGAAGTTGGACATACGATTGTTCAAATTGGCGGAAGAGAATGTGGATGCGGACGAAAAGGCTGTTTAGAGACCTATTCTTCTGCAACAGGAATAAGACGCACAGCATTAAAACTTCTTCAAAAAGACATGACACCGTCTTTGCTTAGAGAATTGAATCAAGACGAAATAAACGGATACACAATTTGCGAGGCAGCAAGAAAAAATGATGCTTTGGCATTAGAATGTATTGACCTTACAGCAAAAATGCTTGCAATTGGTTTGGCGAATGCAGTTGCTATCACATCGCCTCAAAAGATTATTTTTTCAGGAGGACTAAGTCAAGCTGGCGATTTATTGCTTAATCCTTTTAGAAAATACTTAGAGGAAAATCTTTACCCTGTTTTTCGTGGTAAAATAGTGGTTGAACAATCGGCTTTAAAAGAAAACGACACTGCAATCTTAGGAGCAGCGGCTTTAAATTATTAGAATTATGAAGAAAACACTATTTTTCAGCATAATTGCTTTATTGTGTTGGAGTTTCTCTTTTGCTCAAAGGATTCAAATCAATAACGGCGTTTTGATTTGCAACAACGAAAGATTTGAAATCCACGATGACAAGACAAATATTTATGATTTGCTTGCAGAAAAAAGAAATGAAAATATGTTCTTTGGAGCAAATGAGGAGAATTATTCATTTTTAGATACTTGTCATTTGACTTACGTTTTAAACTTTGAAGTAGATAAAGCTCTTTTAAAGAAAGATATTATTCGTTTGAAGTTTGATTACATAGATACTTATGCTAAAATCATTCTTAATGGGCAAGAAATTGCTCAAACAAAGAACGCATTTCGTTCTTATGAGTTTGATGTAAAGAAGTTTTTGAAAAAAGGAGCAAATGAATTGATTGTAGAGATTGAACCTATATATCAAAAATGGCAAGCGGTAAATAGTGATGATTTCAACATACTTCATTCCGAAAAACGAGCTGTTTTCCGTAAGGCTGCTTTTCAATTTGGTTGGGATTGGGCTCCTCGACAACTTGCAGGTGAGATTTCTTTTCCTATTTGCTTGACTTTTGAGGACGAAAAGGAATATTTAAGATTTGCAAGCGTGCAAACAGAGGCTATTTCGGAAGAAGTAGCAAATATGTTGCTTACTATTAAAACCGAATTTCTTAAAGACGAAAAATATAATCTTAAACTCTCCTACTCTACTTCTGATAACAAAATAACAACTTTAGATTTAGGAGAGTTAAGGCTTGAAAATTTAAAAGATAATCTTTCTTTATTTAGATTCAATGTAGAGAATCCTCAACTTTGGTTCCCGAACGGTTATGGTAATCCTACGCTTTATAATGCTACTATTTATCTTTGTAATGAGAATTCTGTAATTTTAGATAGTGTAAAGACGCGATTTGGAATTAGAACAATAGAACTTTCTCAGAAAAAGGATAAATATGGTAGTGAGTTTTGTTTTATTGTAAACGGAAAGCCAATTTTTGCAAAGGGTGCAAACCTTGTTCCTTCTGCAATGCACAAAGAAAGATATGAAGGAATGGCTAAGCATATTGATTTGGTAAAAGAATGTAATATGAATATGCTTAGAGTTTGGGGAGGTGGATATTATGTTGATGAACAAATGTATAAGGCTTGCGATGAAAAGGGTATTTTGATTTGGCAAGACTTTCCTTTTGCGTGTGCTTTGTATCCTGCAACAAAGGATTACTTAGCAGAAGTTGAAACTGAAGCCCGTCAAAATGTTTTAAGAATTTCCTCGCATCCTTCTTTGGCTGTATGGTGTGGAAACAACGAAATTTGGGAAGGTTGGGGCAATTGGTCTTGGGATAAAGAGATTAAAGACACTGCTCTTGCAGTTAAAAACTATAATACTTTGTTTCGCGAGCTTCTTCCAAATATTGTAAATGAATATTGCCCAACAATAGATTATACTCATTCATCTCCGCTTAATGGTTGGGGAAGAAAAGAAAGTCTTACCGAAGGAGATTGTCATTATTGGGGCGTTTGGTGGGGCGATTCTGTGTTTGAAACCTACACAAGAAAGGTTCCGCGTTTTATGAGTGAGTTTGGCTTTCAATCAACTCCTAATAAAAAAACAGTAGAAAAGTATTACACTCTACCTTATTCAAAGGACAATAAAGCTTTTGCTATTCATCAAAAACATAATCGTGGATTTGAATTGATTGAAAATAGAATTTTAGAACGTTTTGATACTTATTCTAATGATGAGGATTACTTAAATAAGTCTTCTATTGTTGCCTCAGAGGCGTTTTCTATTGGAATTGAGTCGCATCTTCGTGCTATGCCTTATTGTATGGGTAGTTTGACTTGGCAACTCAACGAGCCTTATCCTGCAATCTGTTGGAGCTGTATTGATGTTGAATATTTAAAAAAAGATGTTTATCACACAATTAAGAAATCGTTTGCTCCTGTTGTTATAAGTATTGATAAATTCTCTTGTCAAGACACCATATATATATATGTAATAAATACGTCTTGGAATAACTTTAATATGGATTTGACAGGTAAGATTACCGATTGTGATAATACTGCAATATATTCGTTTGAAATAGAATCACAAAATCTTCCTCAAATGAGAAGTGTTTGTGTCTTAGAAATAGCGAAAAAAGATATTGGCTATTATGAAGAAAGCATGACAAAATTAGAGGTTATCGGCACTTATAAAGATGAAAACAACAATTTGATAAAATTAGATAATTGTTCATATTTTGTTTATCCTAAATATTTAAAATGCAATTAAGAATGAAAAAGATTTTTCTAACACTTAGTCTATGTTTTTTGGTATTTATTGCCAAAGGTCAAAACAATCAAACTCAATATCACAAATTGGTAAATCCTTTTATTGGAACCGATTTTCACGGACACACATATCCTGGTGCAATTGCTCCTTTTGGTATGGTGCAACTATCGCCTGACACTCGCCTTGATGGTTGGGACGGTTGTAGTGCTTATCATTATTCGGATAATGTAATATATGGTTTTTCTCATACTCACCTTTCTGGTACGGGTTGTTCTGATTATGGAGATTTTCTTTTTACTCCAACAATGAAGTCTGCAAATAGTAAAGATTATACTTTTAATTTCTCTCACGCAGATGAGTATGCACATGCGGGATACTATAAAGTAAAAGCATATAACACAGATACAATTATCTCAGAGCTTACAGCGTCGCCACGAGCAGGCTATCACAAATACACTTTCCCTAAAAATGGAAAAGAAAAAGCCATAGTAATTGACTTTAAGCATAGAGATAAATTATTGGATATGGACTACAAAATAGTAAATCAAAACACTGTTGTGGGATATAGACGTTCTGAGGCTTGGAATACCGATCAGAGAATTTATTTTGCGGCACAATTCAACTGCGATATACAAAATACTAAATTCGATGCGGAAAGTAAAAGATTATATCTAAGCTTTGGCGTATCAAATAGCCAAGAAAATAATAAAATTGAAGCAATCGTTTCAATTTCTTCTGTTGATGAGGGTGGTGCTATAAATAATTTACATGCTGAAACATTCACATCTTTTGACCAAGCAAAGAAAAACGTAGAAAATCTTTGGAATAAAGAACTTGGTAAAATAGAAATTGAAAGCAAAGACAAAGAAAAACTCAGCACTTTCTACACAGCACTTTATCATTGTATGATTGCACCAAATCTTTACTCCGATGTAGATGGACGATACAGAGGAATGGATAATAAAATCTACACAACAAACAACTATAATCGTTATACAATATTTTCTTTATGGGATACATATCGCACACTTCACCCTTTGCTTGCCTTAATTGATAGAGAAAGAAGTTTAGACTTTGCAAAAACTTCCTTAGACATTTATTCACAAAGTGGATTCTTACCAATGTGGGAATTAGCCTCTTTTGAAACTTACTGCATGATAGGAATGCACGGTATAAGTATGATGGCTGACCTTTACACCAAAGGAATAATTGCAGATAAAGACTTAACGCTGCAATCAATGCTTGGTTCAATGGACAAAAAGAAGTTTGGATTTGATTTCTTCCTTGAAAACGGTTTTGTTTCCTCAGAAAAAGAACACGAAAGTGTATCAAAAACAGTAGAATACGCTTACAATGCTTATTGCGTTGCAAAGGTTGCTCAACTACAAAACAAGCAAGATGTTTATTCTTCAATGATTAGCAAGGCTCAATACTACAA
The DNA here is from genome assembly GCA_045645265.1 of Candidatus Onthomorpha sp. GTDB lineage: Bacteria > Bacteroidota > Bacteroidia > Bacteroidales > P3 > Onthomorpha. The sequence goes on along the minus strand of JAZRIM010000010.1, from coordinate 77,496 downwards.
AAATCTTTTCAATCCAAAGAATACTTTTATTCAACCAAAAGAAAACGGACGTTTTATGTTGGATTTCAATCCTACTCAAATAGATCAAAACTATACAGAGGGCAATGGTTGGCATTATACTTTCTATGCTCCGAGTGATATTAACACTTTGATTGATATTATGGGAGGAGACGCTGAGTTTTGTAAGAAACTCGACTCTTGTTTCTTTACAAGCGAAAAAACAACCGGCAGAAATCAAGCCGATGTTACAGGATTGATTGGACAATATTGTCATGGAAACGAGCCTTCTCAACACACAGCTTATTTATACGCATACGCAGGTCAAGCATACAAAACACAAGAATTGGTAAAACAAATTTTAACAACTCTATACTCTGCAAAACCAGACGGAATCTGCGGAAACGATGACGTAGGTCAAATGTCAGCTTGGTATGTAATGAGTGCAATGGGATTTTACCCTGTTTGCCCAGTAGATAACCAATATGTAATTGCCTCACCCTTATTTGAAAAAATTTCAATCAATCTTGAAAATGGCAAAAAATTCGTGATAGAGGCTCCAAATGCAGAAAAGACTCCATACGTTAAAGAGATAAAACTAAATGGCAAAGATTACAATAAGTCATTCATCAATTACGATGACATAAAGAATGGAGGAAAACTTCAATTCACTATGAGCGATAAAGCAGTTAAAGAATTTGCAACTGCAAAAGAAGATAGACCTTATAGCAAAATAGAAAACGAACATTTTTGCACTACTCCATACGTTTCATACGAAGGAACAGGAACTTTTACTAAAAAATTAGATGTATATTTCAACGCTTTCAATCCAACAGATACTATATATGTTTCACTATCTAACGGAAAGAATTATAGCTTTGTAGGAAGTGGCAAAATTAAAGTAAAGGAATCTGTAATTATTTCAGCGTTTGCGCAAAATAAAACAAAGTCTGAGAAAATTGAAACAAAGCTTTATAAAATTCCAGCAGGAAGAAGCGTAAAGGTATTTACCAATGCCAACTCGCAATATACGGCTTCGGGAGATTATGCTTTGATTGACCTACAAAAAGGCAACGATAACTGGAAGCTTGGATGTTGGCAAGGATACTGGGGCGAAGACTTAGAGGCAGTTATCGACTTAGGAAAGAAACAAAACGTAAAAAGAGTTGGAGGAAACTTCATTCAAGACCAAAAAAGTTGGATTTTTATGCCAACAAAAGTGGAATATTATATTTCTGATAACGGAATCGATTTTCAATTATTAGAAACCATAGAAAATGATATACCACAAAAAACCGAAGGTTCTTTAATTAAAACATTTTTTACTAACAAAGAATTTACTACACGTTACATAAAAGTAAAAGCATTCAATCTTGGAGTAAATCCAGACTGGCATTTATCCGCAGGAGAAAAAGCTTGGCTATTTATAGACGAAGTAATAATAGAAGAATAATATGACAAAAATTGGTGTAATGAGTGATACACACTCGCTTGTACCCAAACAAGTTTATTCTTTCTTTGAAGATGTGGATTTAATCTTACATTGCGGAGACGTAGGCGCAAGTGACGTACTCTTAGAGTTAAGATTATTTAAACCAACCATTGCCGTATGGGGCAATTGCGATAGTCGTTATGAGTTAGACGATGTAAAAGAATTTCAAAGTTTAGAAATAGAAAACACAAAGATTCTTATGACTCACATAGGAGGCTATCCAAAGCACTATCCCGAACACATAGTAAAAAAACTTAAAGAAGAAAAACCTGACATCTTTCTTTGCGGACACTCCCATATATTAAAAATAATGTATGACCAAGATTTAGATTTTCTTCTCATAAATCCAGGAGCATGTGGCAGACAAGGATTTCACCTAAAATCAACATTGGTTAAATTTTGTCTTGACAATGGCAAGGCAAAAGACTTAGATATAATGGAATTTGATAAACATAATAAATTATAAGAATGAAAAAAACAATTACTTTTGTATTATTGTTAAGTGTTTGTTTAATAGCAAATGCCCAGTTGCACAAATTAGAATTAGGAATGTCGTTTGGCGGAAGTAATTATGTGGGAGATATAAACTCTTCCTTTAACAGCAACAAGGAAAACAAACAATGGAATCAATTTGAATCAAGTTTTGATTTCTATAACGTAAATTTCATGTGGGGAGTCGTTGCAAGATACAATTTTAATCCTCGTTGGGTGTTAAACACCTCTTTTTCACTTTCACGATTAGAAGGAAATGATGCGTATTTCAACAATCCAAGAAATCTAAGTTTTTATTCAGACCTAAAAGAATTTAGTATGGTTGTAGAATTTAACTTTTTGGATTATCAAACAGGAAGTCAAAAGCATAGAATTGCACCATTTATCTTTGCTGGATTAGCAGGATTTCACTTCAATCCTAAGACTGACATCATCAATCCAATAACACAAATTGAAGAATCAGTAGAATTGCAACCTTATAATACAGAAGGACAAGGTATGCCAGGCTATGATAAGCCTTATTCAAGATATAGTTTAGCTATTCCTTTTGGTTTAGGTTGTAAATTTAGCATTAACAGCTATATTTCAGTCGCTCTACAATGGGGATTTAGAAAAACATTCACCGATTATATAGATGACATAAGCACAAGATACGTTGATCACTATGAAATGGTGAATTGGTCTGGTGAACTTGGTGCTGCGGTTGCCGACAGAACAAATGAATTACCTGGAAGAGAAGGTTTTTATAATGAACACAACCTTTCACGAGGTAATGAAAAGAATAAAGATTGGTATAATTTCTTTGGAATAACAATTACCACAAAACTTTCAAACGGAATAAAGAGTTGTTTATAGATTTTTTAAAGTTTTTTTTGTTTTTCAAAATTTTTTAATTAGTTTTGTCGCAGAAATTAAAATAAGTTATTATTATGAAAAAATTTATAATCTTATCACTCACTCTTTTATTAAGTTTTGGGCTTATGGCTCAAAGCAAGGGCAAAAAAAAGAAACAAAAAAAACCTGCACCTGTTGCTCCTATTGAAGTGGTTCTTCCAGATAGATGTTCCGATTGTTTTTTCCCTGTTTCATTACAAGCAGATGTTGCTTTTGGGCCAACAGAGCCGTTGAGAGGTCATGGTTATGTGAACGAAATTCATAAAGACGCTCAAACAAAAAATGTTTTTGAACAAGAGCATAACTCAATTTGGTATTTTTTAGAAATACCTTATGACGGCAAGCTTTTAATTGACATTGTGCCTAAGAGTTTTTCCGATGATTATAATTTCATTGTGTATAAGTATACTGACAAATATTTCTGCAATAGAGTAGAAAAAAACAGAGTAAAGCCTATTCGTAGCGTGCAATCGGTGGTTAATACAGAGATTCAAGGCAAAACAGGACTTTCTTTAAAAAGTAGCATCGCTCACGTTTCAAAAGAATCTACCGAAGCCTACGGACAATACATTGATGTTAAGACTGGTGAAAGTTATGTTATTGTTGTAGATAATTTAAACGATGCAGGATTAGGACACACCATTACTTGCGAGGTTTGGACCAATTATTCACCTCTTGTAATCAATCCTATTGATAGTTTATTGCAACAAAGAACAACTGCAAATCTACATGTAAAAGAATTAGAGACAGGAAGAACTGTTATAGACAAACAAAACGCTGGTTCAACTAGAATAAAATTATTGCCAGAAAGAACTTACGAAATTTCTTTGAATAAAGAAGGATTTTTTAACTACACAAGAACAATTTCTCACGCTCAAGCAATTGGTAAAGACACTATTTTGTCGGCACGACTTGTGCAAATAAAACCAGGTTCCCCTCTTCCAATAAACGGAGACTTATACTTTGATAACAATGAGCAAGGAGAATTATTCTTAATGCAAGAAAGCCATAAGGTTTTAGAAGAAGTAGTCACAATTTTAAATCAATACCCTCAAATAAACGTTAATATAATTGGTCGAATTATGACCGAGGGACTAAATGTTAAAAAAGACAACGAAATTTCCAAAGCAAGAGCAGAAGCAATTAAGAAATATCTTGTTTCAAAAGGCATTGCAGAAAGTAGAATAACTACAAGAGGTTCTTCAATTAAGGAATTGGAGGCTCAAATCAAAGAACAATCAAAATCAAGGAACAAAACACTCAATCCTCCTTGTGAAATAAGGATTGCAAAGAAACAATAATAATAAAAAAAGGTGAATTAGATGTTCTAATTCACCTTTTTTTATTATTTATCTCTTTTTTATTTTTTGAAATATCTGTTGTAAAGGCCTTCAAATCCTTTGCCATGGCGTGCTTCATCTTTTGCCATTTCGTGTACAGTGTCGTGAATAGCGTCTAAATCTCTTGCCTTAGCATTTTTAGCTATACGATACTTGTCTGAACACGCTCCTGCTTCGGCTGCCATTCTTTTTTCCAAGTTTGTTTTTGTATCCCAAACAACGTCACCCAAAAGTTCCGCAAATTTTGCTGCATGTTCTGCTTCTTCCCACGCATAACGCTTAAATGCTTCTGCTATTTCAGGATAGCCTTCTCTGTCGGCTTGACGACTCATTGCAAGATACATTCCAACTTCTGTGCATTCGCCATTGAAGTGAGCGTTCAAATCTTTTATCATTTCTTCGTCTAAGCCTTTTGCAACGCCTATTATGTGTTCTGTTTCAAATTGTAATGCTTCTGTGTTTTGTTCTAATTCTTTAAATTTTGAAGCTGGCACTTTACATTGTGGGCATGCTTCTGGTGGGTTAGCACCTTCGTGTACGTATCCACATACTGTACAAATCCATTTCTTTTGCATAATCTTTCTTTTTTAGTTTAATATTATTATGTCAGTGCAAATTTAATTGTTTTCTTTGTATTAAACTATTTTTTCAAAGAAATATTTTATTAAATGAGGGAAATAATTTTCTAAATGAGTAATAAAAAAAGGTGATTGAAAATTTCAATCACCTTTGTGACCACGGCAGGATTCAAACCTGCAACCTCCTGAGCCGTAATCAGGGACTCTATTCAGTTAAGCTACGTGGCCGTCTTTTTTGCGTGTGCAAAGGTAGAATTTTTTTTTGTTCTACCAAAATTTTTCATAGACTTTTTTTTCTACAACTTTTATAATCTTCTCGTATATAGTCTTATTTATAGGCATTTGCGTATTTGCCATTATGTGCATTTTAATTCCTTTTTCTCCCTTGCGATATGGTGGTTGCATGTAAAAATAGGGCTGAATTGTAAAGGAGTTTCTTTCATAGAAGCCTATTCTTCTTTTTGACAATTCATCGTTTGGCAACTCTACCTCTAAGATTATTAACTTGTTTTGACTATTTAATTGTTCTAAAACTTTTGAGGCTATTTGTCTGTTACGGTATTGCTTACTTATAGCAAGATGTTCTATATATAAGAAGTCATTAAAATCCCAAATATTTAAGATTCCAACCTTTGTTTGATTGTCATAAATTATATTAAGGCTCAATGAATCTGTTTTATAAATATCTAAAACTAAGGAATAGTCTCTTCTTTCCTCTATTGGAAAGCTTTGTTCATATAGGTCTTTGGAAAAATTTATCTCTTCTGGGCTTTGAGATATTTCTTTTATAGAAATCATTTCTTTCTTTTAAAAAGCAGTATTATCTTTCACAAGATTATATAAAAATTCTCTCGCTCTAAAAAGTTTAGCCTTTACCGTGCCTATTGGCAAAGAAAGTTCTTGTGCAATTTCTTCGTATGATTTTTCTTCAAAATAACGTTTTTCTATAAGAGTTTTATAATGAGGCTTTAATTTATCAATAACAGTTCTAAGCACTTCATACTTTTGTTGTTCAATTACTTTGTCTTCTGGATTTTTTATTTGAGAGACAAAATTCAATTCGCTCTCTTCTTGGTCCATAGAAATGGTTTGGAGACGTTTTTTTCTCTTATAATCTATGTAATTATTGGTTGCTATTTTGAAAAGCCATGTACTAAAAGCAAAATCAGGAGTATATTTATCAATAGATTTGAATGCTTTTCCGAAAGCCTCAATTGTCAAGTCGTCAGCCTCTATTGTATTGTTTGTCATCTTTAAAAGCATAAAATAAAGTGGCTCTTTGTAAAATTCCATCAGCTGAGTATAGGCTCTTTGATCTCCTTTCTCTCTTGCTTTACAAATAAGCTCGTAATCTCTCTTTGCTTTTTCTGTTGAAACTACTATCTCCATTTACTTTTCTTTGTTGTTGCAATTCTTAACTCCAAAAAGAAATTAAGAATCATTTGATAGATTTCTAAAATCGGTGCAAATATAAATAAATTTTTTATTTTAAGCCTCTTAAATGTTTTGTAATATACAATTATTTGAATGATAAACTTTAATAAAAAAGCTAAAACCATATACAACCATGGTATTTTAATAAAAAATAAGGCTGCAATACAAAGATAAAACATAAAAGTAGAAATCGGAAGAAGGTTCAAAAGAAATCTATGTGAGGCTTTAAAGTGTTTTTTTGAAATAATATTGCTTTTCTTTGACTTAATCCAATCTTTGTATTTACGAAATGATTCATATTTTACAAAAGAAGGGGTGGTTAAAACAACTGCTGTATTTTTGCTATTAGTAATTTGATTTATAAACATATCGTCATCTCCTGCTGAAAGGTTGTAATGCTTTATAAATCCACCTACTTTATAAAATAAACTCTTCTTATATGCCAAATTATAGCCCTCTCCCATGTATGGATTTTTGCATAAAGCAAATGAAAGATAGTTCATCGCCCTTATTGCGTGATCGTAACGTATCAATTGATTAAGTAATCCTTTTTTATTTTCAATACAAGCGTAGCCTAAAACTATTTCTTTATTTTTTTCAAAGCTGGAAGCGATGTATTTCAACCACTCAAAAGAATTAGGCTTACAATCGGCTTTCGTAAGCACTAAATGCTCATATTTTGCCGACTTTATACCGATAGATATTGGGAATTTTTGTCCTTGAAATTTATTTACATTTTCTACAATGTTTACAACCTTTAAGTGACGATAAACTGCAGAAAGTCCTTTCAGCACATACTCTGTTTCATCGGTTGAAGCATCGTTTACAACTATTACTTCATATACCGGATAATCTTGTTCAAGGATTTCTATTAACTTATTTTTTATATTATATTCATCATTTTTCACAGCCACTATTACTGAAATTGGTGGCAATTCACTATTTTCTTTTAGCTTTACAGTAAAATGTTTTTTGAAAGCAATCTTTCCATAAACTACTAAATAATATAATATTTGCACAAGTAAAAATAAAGCTGTGCCGCCTAAGATAACCAAATTCAAAATGGTCAATGAAAATTCTAAATTCATCATTTTTTTAATTATTTTTTGGCAAAAATATTCTTTATTCAAGTTTTAGAGTTATTTTTGTAGATTATTTTTTTAACGTTTTTTGTTAATAACTTAGCAATGAAGTTCACAGTAAACTATAATTCAAAAGATTGTAACGCAAGAGCAGGTGTCATAAAAACTGATCACGGAGATATTTTAACACCTATTTTTATGCCTGTTGGCACTCTTGGAAGCGTAAAAGGGGTTGGAAGTGATATTTTAGCCAATGATATAAATGCTCAAATCATTTTAGGCAATACTTATCATCTTTATTTAAGACCTGGTCTTGATATTATAAAACAAGCTGGCGGAATACAAAAATTCAATTCTTGGAACAAGCCTATGCTGACCGATAGTGGCGGATTTCAAGTTTATTCCTTAGGAGATAGACGAAAAATCACAGAAGAGGGTTGTATTTTCCGCTCTCACATAGATGGTTCTAAGCATATTTTTACGCCAGAAAAGGTTATGGATATTGAAAGAGTGATTGGGGCTGATATAATTATGGCTTTTGACGAATGCACTCCTTATCCGTGTGATTATGATTATGCAAAAAAATCATTATCTCTTACTCATCGTTGGTTGAAACGTTGTGTTAATAGATTTAATGAAACAGAAAATGTATATAATTACTCACAAGCACTTTTCCCTATTGTACAAGGTAGCGTATATAAGGATTTAAGAAAACAATCTTGCGAATATGTCGCTTCTTTTGAATGCGAAGGAAACGCTATTGGAGGACTTGCTGTTGGTGAACCTGCGGAAATGATGTACGAACTCACCGACTTGTGCTGTTCTTTGCTTCCAAAAGATAAACCACGCTATCTTATGGGTGTTGGAACGCCTGTAAATTTATTAGAATCCATTGCTTTGGGAGTAGATATGTTTGATTGCGTAATGCCAACTCGTAATGGAAGAAATGCAATGCTCTTTACAATGGATGGAGTTATGAATATGAAGAACAAAAAATGGGCTGACGATTTTTCTATCTTAGATGAAAATGGCACTTCCTTTGTTGATAAACTTTACACTAAAGCTTATCTTCGTCATTTATTTGTTTCGCAAGAGTTATTAGCACTTCAAATTGCAAGTATTCATAATTTGGCTTTCTATCTTGAACTAATGCGACAAGCAAGAGAACATATAATTGCAGGAGACTTCATTGCGTGGAAAAATATTATGGTAAAAAAATTATCTAATCGCTTATAAATGAAATTAGGCAAGAAAAAATACGGATTTCTATCTATTTTAGACATCTATATAATTAAGAAATTATTACTAACTTTTGTTTTAGCAATATTTCTTATTATTATGATTGCCATTATCTTTGATTTAAGCGAAAGATTAGATGATTTTATTTCTAATAACGCTCCAATCAAGGGACTAATTTTTGATTATTATCTAAATTTTATTCCACATTTTGCTAATTTATTTGGACATCTTTTTTTCTTTATTGCAGTTGTTTTTGTTTGTTCTAAATTGGCTGCAAATTCTGAAATAATAGCTGTTTTAAGTAGTGGAATCAGTTTTAAACGAATGCTAAGACCTTTTGTTTTAACAGCTATTTTTGTCGGTCTTGTTAATCTTTGGCTTAGTAATGTGTTAATTCCAAAGGTTAATATACCAAGATTGGAATTTGAAAAAGTGTATTACAGAAACCCTTATAGCAATCAATTTTACAACATACACTTACAACCAAAGATAGGAGAGCAAGTTTATGTTCAACATTTCAGTAACAAAAACAATACTGCGCATAAATTCACGCAAGAAATAATAAAAGATGGCCAAATAACAAAAAAAACCTATGCAGACAGAATTGTATTTGATTCTTCTACGATGGACTGGGTTATGTTAAACTATCATATTAGGGACATAAAGGAAAAGGAAGAGAAAATAGAAAAAGGAGAGCAAAAACACATAGACATAGGTATTTTACCCAATGAATTCAATCTAAATCAAATTAAAGTAGAGGTTTTAGACTATAAACAATTAAACGAATCGATAGCAAGAGAAGAATTAAAAGGCAATAGCGTAGTTACAGAGCTGAAAATAGAAAAATATCAAAGGCTTTTAAATCCTTTTGCTTACATTATACTAACCATTATTGGCGTTGCGTTATCTTCTCATAAAAAAAGAGGGGGAATTGGTCTTAATTTGGCGATTGGAATCATTTTAGCATTTAGTTTAATTATGATGATGAAACTTACAAACGTATTTGCAACAAATAGTTCCTTATCTCCATTTTTCGCAACCGCAGTCCCGCTTCTGATTTACGCAGTTATTGCATTTATTTTAGTAAGAAAAACACCTAAATAAAACACAAAAAACATTATGATTAACGATTTGATGAATAAAATTATTCAGAAACGTATGCCTCAAATAGAGAATTACATGAAAAATCCTATTGAGGTACAAGATAATATTTTGAAAACGATTGTTAAATCAGCACGAGAAACTGTGTGGGGTAAATTTTATGATTACAAAAACATAACATCTTGGACAGATTTCAACAATAAGGTCCCTTTAAATACATATGAAAATCTTCAACCTTTCTTTGAAAGAGTTAGAGCAGGAGAATATAATCTTTTATGGCCAACAGAAATTAGACGTTTCTCTAAATCATCTGGCACAACCTCATCAAAATCTAAATTTATCCCTGTAAGCGAAGAATGTTTAAATGAATGCCACTACAAAGCAGGCAAAGATATGCTTGCAATTTACTGCAATAATTATAAAAATAACAATAATATTTTTGGGGGAATGAACCTTGCTTTAGGTGGTTCAAAACATGAAAACGAATTAAACAGCGATATTTTTTGTGGAGATGTGTCTGCAATAATTATTGACAATCTTCCTTTTTGGGCAGAGCTGTATAGAGTTCCTAAAAAGGAGATTGCTCTTATGCCAGAATGGGAGGAAAAACTTAATCGAATGGTTGATTCGATTATAGATGCAAATATAGTGAGTTTATCAGGAGTTCCTTCTTGGATGATGGTACTTTTGAAAAAGGTTATCGAAAAAACAAATAAAAATATAAAGGAATTATGGCCTAATCTTGAAGTTTACTTTCATGGAGGTGTAAGTTTCTCTCCTTATAGAAGTCAATTTGAATCTATTTTGCCTAAAAAAACAAGGTATATGGAAACTTACAATGCCTCAGAAGGCTTTTTCGGATTACAAGACGACCCAAATAAAGATTCAATGTTACTTTTATTGGATTACGGCATTTATTACGAATTCTTACCTATTGATCAACTAAATTCAAACAATCCAAAAGTTGTAAATCTCGCTGATGTGGAAATCGGAAAGAATTATGCAATCATCATAAGTACTAATGCAGGACTTTGGAGATATATGATTGGCGACACAATCTCTTTTACCGAAAAATATCCTTATAGATTTAAAATTACAGGACGAACAAAAAATTTCATAAATGCTTGTGGTGAAGAATTGATTGTTGATAATGCGATAAAGGCTTTTGAAAAAGTGTGTCCTGTTACTAATTCTATGATTAGCGAATATACAGCTGCGCCTTTGTTTATAAAAGAAAAAAATGAGACTTCTCATCAATGGATAATGGAATTTGAGAAAGAACCTGAGGATTTTTCACTTTTCTGTAATTTGTTTGACAAAGCATTACAGGAAACAAATTCTGACTATGAGGCGAAGAGATATAAAGATTTTGTTTTAAAGCAACCACAAATCATTAAAGTACCTCAGGGAACTTTTTATCAATGGTTGAAATCCAAAGGTAAGTTAGGCGGTCAGCATAAAGTACCTCGTTTATCTAATGACAGAAAATTTATTGACGAAATATTAAAACAAATACAATAATATGAGCATACAAGAAATAGAACAAGAAATTATTGAAGAGTTTTCAAGTTTTGAGGATTGGATGGATAAGTATAGTTACATTATTGAAATAGGTAATTCTTGTCCAATCATAGAAGAAAAGGAGAAAACAGAAAATAATCTTATAAAAGGTTGTCAATCGAGAGTTTGGGTAAGTGCTAAATTAGACGAAAATGGACTTATGCAAATTACTGCTGACAGTGATGCTGTGATAACAAAGGGAATTATTACTCTTCTTTTGAGAGTATTCAACAATCAAAAGCCTGAGGATGTTTATGCCGCAGAATTGAAATTTGTAGATGAAATTGGGTTAAAATCACACCTTTCTCCTACTCGTTCAAATGGTCTTTTAAGTATGATTAAACAAATAAAACTTTACGCATTAGCATTTAGCGTAAAACAAAATCAATAATTATGGACAAGAATATTGAAAAAGAAATTCTAAAAGATAGAATAATTCAACGCTTAAAAACAATTCACGATCCAGAGATACCATTAAACATTTACGAACTTGGTTTAATTTATGAAATTGACATAGATGACAACAACGATGTTTTAATTGTAATGACTCTAACTGCACCTAATTGTCCTGTTGCAGAGAGTTTGCCTTTGGAAGTTGAAGAAGCCGTTAAGCAAACCGAAGGAATAAATAATGTTCAAGTACAAATAACTTTTGAACCAGCTTGGTCAATGGACAAATTGAGCGATGAAGCAAAACTTGAACTTGGATTCTTATAATAAACCTATAATTAAATTACTTAAAGACCCAATAAGTCTAATTAGTATTTTAATTATCAGCATTTTTTTATTCCTTTCTGTCGGAGCATATTTGATAAGCCCCGACAAGACTCCTTATGCAAATGAGCAACACTTAGAGATAGCCGTAAAAAAACCTGGTTTCAGCGTAAAATTTCTTTGTTTTAAAAATTTAAATCAAAGAAAAAATAATTTTTTTCAAAGACTTATTTACGGGAATCCATCAGAATATATTGCCACTCCTATTTTCAGAGATTGGAAGCAAGGAGATAAACATTTCGTTGAGACCTACACAGGCGACAGTCCTAATAATGGAGAAATAATTTGCATAAATCCCGGAACGGATTACAAAATAGAAAAACGCACTTATTATTTAGGCACAGACAGATATGGACGTTGTTTATTATCTCAGTTGATTGTTGGCACAAGAGTTTCAATTGCAGTAGGGCTTATTTCACTTATCATCTCCTTATTTATAGGCATTACACTCGGAGCAATAGCTGGATATTTCGGAGGTTGGATTGACAATGTAATAATGTGGTTAATCAACGTAGTTTGGTCAATTCCAACAGTACTTTTAGTAGTTGCAATAACATTTGCCTTAGGCAAAGGATTTTGGCAAGTCTTTATTGCAATAGGTCTTACAATGTGGGTAGATATAGCAAGAATGGTAAGAGGGCAGGTCAAGAGTATAAAAGAAAAAGAGTTTGTTACAGCCGCAAAAGCCTTAGGATTTAGCCACACAAGAATAATCACAAAACAAATTCTTCCGAACATAATAGGACCAATAACCGTTATATCTGCATCAAACTTTGCAAGCGCTATTTTACAAGAAGCAGGATTAAGTTTTCTTGGCTTAGGAGTGCAGCCACCTATGCCTTCGTGGGGAAGTATCATAAAAGAAAATTACGGATACATAATCTTAGATGCCGCATATATGGCAATAGCACCAGGAATAGCAATAATGCTTTTAGTTTTATCATTTTTCGCCTTAGGAAGTGGTATAAGAAAAGTGATAGACGTAAGAAATTAAAAAAAATAAAAAAAATTAAAATAAAAGAGTGTTTTTATCGTTTCATTAAAACAAGAATTTAATAAAGTAAAAAAATAAAAAAATAAAATGGCAAAAAAGAAGTTTTCAACTGTTAAAATTGCGTTTGCTATCAGTATTTTTCTACTGGCACAAAGCACTTACGGTCAAGAATCTAAAAACACAGAAACATTAGAGTTGGATTTAGCCACTGCTCTCACTATTGCACACGACAATAATCCGACTATAAAAATTGCAGAACTCGAAATAGAGAGAGTAGATTATAGCAAAAAAGAAGCATTAGGCAACCTACTCCCATCACTTTCTGCATCGGGTCAATACACCAATAACATAATGAAATCAGTTATGTTTATGCCAGAAAGTTTCTCCATGATGACGGGTGGAGCTAAGTATATGGAAATAGGATACAAAAACTCCTATACAGCAACTATTTCAGCTGCTCTTCCATTAGTAAACTTCTCACTTTGGGAACAAATAAAAGGCAAACAAAACGAAATAGACATAATAATAGAAAAGTCAAGAGCGTCAAAATTAGATATGACCAAACAAGTAAAAGACGCATATTTTGCCGTATTATTAGCAAAAAATAGTTTAAACGTATTAGAACGTAGCATAAACAACGCAAAAGAGACACTAAAAACCACAAAAACTTCTTACGAACAAGGAGTTGTTTCAGAATATGATTACATCAGAGCTCAGGTTCAAGTAAACAATCTTAACCCAACTTATATTTCTGCTAAAAATGGCTTAGATTTAGCCATATTACAATTAAAAATGATACTATCTCTTCCTACTGGACAAGAAATCGTTTTAAAAGAAAACTTAGAAGACTTTTCTAACAAAGTAACTGAAATAAATCTAAATGAAAACACTGCAGAAAACAACTCTGATTTAAGACAAATCGACTTAAATATAGTAAGTTTACAAAATTCTTTAAGGTTAGTAAACTCGCAACACCTACCTTCTTTATCTGCTTTTGGACAATATTCTTACCTTACACAATCCGAAGATTACAACTTTGCAGATTACAATTGGGTTGGTAGCGCTGCAGTTGGTCTTCAACTGAATATTCCGATTTTTAATGGACGTACAGTTGTAAATAAAGCAAAACAAATAAAGATTTCTTTACAAGAATTACAACTTCAAAAAGAATATTTAAAAGAAGGCATTGATTTACAAATACAAGCAGCAATTAACAATATGAATGCTGCAAAAGAACAATTAGAAGCAAATAAAGATGCCATTAAACAAGCAGAACGTGGATACGAAATTGCGAAAGTACGCTATCAAACAGGAGCTGGCACTATTTTAGAACTTAACGATAGCGAGTTGTCTATGACACAAGCAAATCTTACTTATCAACAATCATTATACGACTATCTTATTGCTCAAACAAATCTTGAAAAAGTATTAGGAAAAGAATAAAATAATTATAAAAAACATTAAAAACAGAAGAAAACAATGAAAAAGGCAATTTATTTTCTAAGTTTACTATCGTTAATTGCGGTAGGTTGTTCAAAAAAAGAAGTAAAAGACGAAACTAAGAAAACAACAGATGTATTTAAAGTAAAAACAGAGCAAGCTCAAAGCCGTGAAATAGATAGAATATACGAATATTCTACGACAGTTGATGCAGCCGTAAAGAACTATATCGCCTCTGCAGGTGGAACAAGAATAGAAAAAATATTTGTAGAAGTAGGAGATGTTGTTAAAAAAGGTCAACAATTGGTAAAAATGGAAAGTACGCAACTTGCAACCTCTCTTGCACAGTTAGAAAACCTTAAAATAGAATTAGAAAGAATAAAAGCGCTATATCAATCCGGTGGAGTAAGCAAGCAACAACTTGATCAATTGCAAATGCAATATGATGTAGCGAAAAAAAGTGCCGATAACCTAAAAGAAAACATATACCTTACCTCTCCTATCAACGGAATTGTTACTGCAAGAAACTTTGACAATGGAGATGTTGCAGCAGGACAACCAATTCTTCAAGTAATGCAAATCAACCCTGTAAAGCTTAAAATCAATATTCCTGAAAGTTTCTACACAAATGTAAAAAAAGGAATGCAAGTTATAGCAAAAACAGAAATATTTGGCGAAGAAGAATTTGCTGGAACAGTATCTTTAATTTACCCTACAATAGATCCACTTACAAGAACATTCACTTGCGAGGTAAAAGTAAACAATGCAAACTCTAAACTAAAACCAGGAATGTTTGGACGAGTAGAATTAAACCTTGGAAAAGCAGCAACAATAATGGTTTCAGACAAAGCAGTCGTTAAACAATCAGGTTCAAACGACAAATACATATTTGTAGAAAACAATGGAGTAGTTGAATATCGCAAAGTACAATTAGGAAGAAGAATAGAAGATAAAATAGAAATAATTTCAGGTATAGCAGACGGAGAAAACGTAGTAATCACAGGACAATCCAAACTAATGGACGGAACAAAAGTAGAGGTTATAAAATAAAGACACACACAAAAACAGATAAAACAATATGAAAATATACGAAACCTCGGTCAAAAGACCAATAACCACCTCACTGATATTTATAGCCATAATAATATTAGGGCTATTCTCACTAAGTAAACTTTCCATTGACCAAATGCCTGAAATAGAAATGAAC
The DNA here is from genome assembly GCA_045645265.1 of Candidatus Onthomorpha sp. GTDB lineage: Bacteria > Bacteroidota > Bacteroidia > Bacteroidales > P3 > Onthomorpha. The sequence goes on along the minus strand of JAZRIM010000010.1, from coordinate 61,872 downwards.
CAGGCCTTTGTCATTGTTTCATACCCAGGAGCAAGTGCAGAAGACGTTGAAAACAACGTAACGAAAATAATGGAAAGTGCATTAAGCACAGTCAGTGATTTAAAAGAATTAACATCAACCTCAAAAGAAAACACTGCAATCATAGGCTGTGAATTTAATTGGGGTATAGATATAGATGACGCAGTAAACGATATGCGAGACAAAATAGAGATGGTAAAACAAGCCTTACCAGATGGCTGTACCAATCCTATGATATTAAAGATTTCAACCGACATGATGCCGATTGCAATCTTGTCTGCAACATCAAATGAAAGCACTGCCGCACTTTATAAGATATTAGATGACGCCGTTGCAAACCCTTTGAACCGTATAAACGGAGTTGGATCAGTATCAATCTCAGGAGCACCACAAAGAGAGATTGTAGTAAATTGTGATCCTAATAAATTAGAAGCCTACAACCTTACAATAGAACAAATAGGTTCAGCCGTTGCAACCGAAAACATAAACACACCAGGAGGAAGCATTGACGTAGGAAGCGAAACCTATTCTTTACGTATAGAAGGTGAGTTAAAAGAAAGCGAACTCTTAAACAACGTAGTTGTAGCGAACTATGGAGGAAAGCCAATCTTTCTTAGAGACATAGCATACGTTAGCGACACAATACAAGAAAAAGCACAAGAGAGTTTTGTTAATGGAGTAAAAGGTGCAACCATTGTAATCCAAAAACAAACAGGGGCAAACTCAGTGGAAGTTATGAAAAAAATCAGAGCAGAACTTCCAAAAATCCAAAAAAATCTACCAAAAGACATTCACTTAGAAGAAGTAATGAACACAACAGACAATATCGAAAACTCAATTAGTTCATTAGTTGAAACATTCGTACTTGCCTGCTTATTCGTTGTAATAGTTGTTCTATTCTTCCTTGGAGAATGGAGAGCAACAATTATTATTATGGTTACAATCCCTGTTGCCCTTATTGCATCGTTTATTTACCTATTAATAACCGGCAACACAATCAACATTATCTCAATGTCAGCTCTGTCAATTGCCTTAGGTATGGTGGTCGATGACGCAATCGTTGTCTTAGAAAACGTAACCACACACATAGAACGAGGAAGTAAACCAAAAGAAGCAGCAATTTACGGAACAAACGAAGTAGCCGTTGCCGTAATAGCAACAACCCTTACCCTACTTGCAGTATTCTTCCCATTCACTATGATGGGTGGAATGGCAGGAATTATGTTTAAGCAATTAGGTTGGATGATTTGTATCATCATGATAGTATCAACAGCCTCAGCCCTTACACTTACTCCGATGATGTGTTCAATAATGCTTAAAAGAGAAAAAGACAAAAAACACAATAAAGCATTTAGAGCGATATACACTCCAATCAAAAAAGGCTTAGACAAACTTGACGTATTATACGAAAGACTTCTAACTTGGGCTGTAAGACATAAAATGATTACCTTTATAATTGCTTGTGCGATGTTTGTAATCACATTAGTTATGGCAGGCAGATTAGGCTCTGAATTCATACCAGCATCGGACAATGGACAAATAACAGGAAATATAGAACTACCAGCAGGAGCAAATGTAGATAGATCGAAAGAAATTGCACAACGATTAGAAAAAGCAATAGCACAAAAAGTTCCAGAAAAGAAATCATTCACCTACACAGTCGGCACACCATCGGACGATGACAACAACTCTTTCGCAATGATGAACGCCTCAGGAAGTAACTACATATCATTCCGTTTAAGACTTAAAGACGTAGAAGAACGCGAACGCACAATGTTTGAAATAGCCGAAGAATTAAGAGCAGAAATTGGCACATACACCGAAGTAGATAAATTCTCTGTTTCAGCAGGAGGCGGTGGGGGAATGACCTCTGGTAGTACAATTGATGTTGAAATCTTTGGTTACGACTTTGGAGTAACAGAAAGAATAGCCGAAGACGTAAAACACGCTATGGAAAACATAGAAGGATTGAAAGACGTAAGAATCGATAGAGAAGACTACAAACCTCAATTCCAAATAGAGTTTGATAGAGAAAAATTAGCCTTAAATGGATTAAACGTAGCAACAGCTTCATCATTTGTTCGTAACAGAATGAACGGTATGACAGCCTCTATTTTCCGTGAAGATGGAGAAGAATACAAAATAAAGATAAGAAACGATCGCGCACACCGTCAATCAATCGAAGATATTGAGAATATCTTAATCTACAACACACAAGGAAAAGCAATAAGACTTTCAGAAGTAGCAGAAGTTGTAGAACGTCAAGCACCACCTTCAATAAAACGTCAAGACAGAGAAAGAGTTGTCAAAGTAACTGCCACACTTTACGGGACAACCCTTGACGTAGCCGTAGCAAGCATACAAAGCGAACTTGACAAAATGGACATTCCGGTAGAAATAGGAACACAAATAGGAGGATCATTTGAAGACCAACAAGAATCCTTTGGCGATATGGGATTACTGTTAGTACTAATCTTGATATTAGTCTATATCGTAATGGCAGCACAGTTTGAATCACTACGCTATCCATTCATTATCATGTTCTCAGTACCGTTTGCGTTCGTAGGATTGATACTTTCGCTCTTTATAACAAGCGAAACACTCAACCTAATGTCCTTAATCGGAGGAGTAATGCTTGTTGGTATAGTAGTAAAGAATGGAATCGTACTTGTAGACTACATTAACCTAAACAGAGAAAGAGGAATGGGAATCAGTCAAGCCGTAATCTTAGGAGGAAAATCAAGATTACGTCCCGTACTTATGACCTCTGCAACCACAATCCTTGGTATGGTTCCAATGGCAATGGGAATTGGAGAAGGAAGTGAACTATGGCAACCAATGGGTATAGCAATCGTGGGAGGATTAACCGTTTCCACACTTGTAACCCTTGTAATCATACCAACTGTTTATTGTTGGTTCGCATCAAGAGAAGTAAAATCATACAGAAAGAAACACTCCTTACATTTAAGTCGTAGAACCGTAAAAGAATAAAAAGATGAAAGCAGCATTTATAGCATATAACCAAGCCCACGTGCAAGACATAGAAGACATACTTCATCAATTATCAATCAGAGGCTACACACGTTGGCAAGACATTCAAGGAAGAGGCTCAAAAACGGGAGAACCACACTTAGGTTCTCACGCTTGGCCAGCCAAAAACATGGCAACGCTTTGCATAGTAGATGACAACATTGCCCCTATCCTTAAAAAAAGAATACAAGCCTTAGACAACTCAGCACCAGAACAAGGTTTAAGAATATTCTTTTGGGAAACAATAGATGTATAACAAACATTCAAAAAAGGAGCAACGTTAATCACAACGTTGCTCCTTTAATATAATCTCAATCAATTTCATTTAAAAACCTTTTGAGTTGTATATCAAAATCTGAATTTATTATTTGCGTTTTATTAAATATATCATATTCTTGTTCAGCTTTAATTTTTGCTTGCTCAGTTGAGACATTTCCCTTATCAGGCAAAATCCTATAATCCATAAACGCTAAAAACTTATTGACACTTTCAGCAAATTGTTCCATATTAAAAACATTTTGACGTTCAATAAGGCTTTCTATATAATCAAAATAAGAAGAAACAGTACGCTCTAAGCTTTTAATTTCATTCTCTTTGAGATAATTTTTTGCAATCGTTACATCTGATTTCAAAATACGTCCATTCGGAGAATTTTTCCATGTAGTCAATCCCATATTCTCTTTATTATGGTCAGCATTGTAATATATAATTTCAGCAGCTGTTTGACCTGTAATAGCATAATGAAAACGATTTTGAATCATAGCATAAAAATCCTTTGTTGTAATCGCATTTTTATCATAATCAATACTACATTCAGCATATATATCTGTGATTTTTTGCCATATTCTTCGTTCACTCGCTCTTATAGAACGTATTCTTTCGAGCAACTCTTGAAAATAATCTACCCCAAAAGTTGTTTTACCTTGTTTTAAGCGTTCATCATCAAGTGCAAACCCTTTTTGAATAAACTCTTTCAACACCTTTGTCGCCCAAACCCTAAAATGAGTAGCCTTAACAGAGTTTACACGATAGCCAACAGAGATAATCGCATCAAGAGAATAAAATTGAGTATTATAGACCTTTCCATCCTCAGCAGTATGTGCAATTTTTACACATACTGAATCTTGTTCTAATTCAAGCGTTTCAAATATATTTTTAAGATGTTTTGAAATCACTGTTCTATCTACGTCAAAAAGTTTTGCCATTGCCTTTTGCGTACACCAAAGAGTTTCATCTCTGACAATTACTTGAACGTTTGCATCTTCATTAGGCAAATTATATAAAATGAATTGTATTTCCTGTAACATAATTTCTATGATTGTTCTACAAAAATACCAAGAATTTTTCAATCAAAACAAAGAAAAAACAAATAAAAACAAAAAAATCATATCCTATTTTTGCAGGATATGATTTTTTTTTTATCTTTGCCGAAATTTTAAACTTAAACATCATGAAGAGAATAATCTTTTTAGCATTTTTATCATTAGTTATGATAAGTACAAACGCCTTTTCGCAAGACACAATCGCAGTAAAAGAAACAAAAGAATGTAGCAAAGGCATAAAAACAGCAGAAAATGCCATAATAGTTCAATTTTTGATTGAGCACAAAAACTATTTCAACGACTTCGATTTAGATATACTTAAAGCCGATTTAGAAAGTCTTTCAAAGGAAGAGCTAAAACTCTTTATGGAGACAGACTTTGTTAATCCAAACGTAAACTTTGCAGTTTCAATTCTCACAAATGTTTTAGGCGTTGATAGATTTGTTATCGGACAAACAGACATCGGCTTATTAAAACTGCTAACCGCAGGAGGATTGGGCGTTTGGGCAATAATAGATTGGTTTCAAATAAAAGAATTAACGCAAGAATACAACTTCAATAAAGCAGAAGAAATCATATATATAATAAAAGACTAAAATAAAACAAAGAGATAATTTAATAAAGCAAAGAAATAATTTTTTAATTCTTTGCTTTATTTTTTTAATTCAAAGAAATATTTAACTAATATTGCTTATGATTCAAAGCAAAGGCTAAGATGATAATCCTTTGCTTGATATTGTGTTTTGTATTTTTTGTCTATGTTTTGTGAACTGGGAATTACAGAAAATTTATTAAACCCTCCTGCTATTCCTTCGCCTGTGCATTTGACGAATGCTTCTTTCTGAGTCCATATTTTTGTAAATGCTTCATCTTGCTCTTCTTTTGGCAGTGAAGAAAGATAGATATATTCCTCTTGATGAAAGTAGCGTTTTGCTAAATTGAGGTTACATTTTCTTGTGTTTTCAATATCTATTCCTATCTCTTTATCGTGGAGGGCTATTGCTATGTGTGATTTTGTGTGAGAGATAGAAAAATGTAGATTTTCGTTATATAAAAAATAAGGTTTGCCTTTTTCCTTCACTGCAATAGTGGTTGGAAAAGACAAACCTTTTTCTTTGATTATTGAAAGTAATTGTTGTTTTGCAAGTAGTGAGATTTGCTTTGGGCGAGACAAAGATTTGTCAATGCCAAACGCCTTTTCACAATCTTCTATCTTGAAAACAAAGTACTCCAATTCTCTTATTTAATGTCTAACAATTCTACTTCAAAAATCAAAGTGCTACCTGCTGGAATTGTTCCAACAGCTTGGTCGCCGTAAGCAAGGTCAGCAGGAATGAAGAATTTGTATTTGCTTCCTATGCTCATAAGTTGCACTCCTTCTGTCCAACCTGCGATTACTTGATTCAATGGGAAAGAAATTGGTTCGCCTCTTTCTACTGATGAATCGAAAACTTGACCATTCAAAAGAGTACCGTGGTAGTGTACGTGTACGGTATCTGTTGCAGCAGGCTTTCTTCCTTCTGCTCCTTTTATTACTTGGTATTGTAATCCGCTCTTTGTTTCAAATACTCCTGGGTTATTGCGGTTTACTTCCATAAATGCAGCACCTTCTGCTCTTGCTTTCTTTCCTTGTTCTGCCATTTGAGCTTGTTTTTTTGCTTGCATTTCTTGTTGCCAACGCATCATAACTTCATTTTTTTCAGTTTCAGTCAAAAGATTTTCGCTTTTTCCTGTTGCAGCAGCTTTCAATGCTTCTACCAATACATCAACATCTATGTCGTATCCTTCTCTTTGGAAAGAGAATCCTATATCTTCTCCTATGATATAGCTAATTTTTTGAGTGTCGTTTGTTAATTTCATTTTCTTTCTTCTTATTTTACTATTGTTAATTCATCTATCAATCTCTTTGCTCCTGCAAATTTGTCCATAACAAAAAGAACGTAACGTGCATCTACGTTGATTGTTCTTTGCAATTCTGGTTCGAATGCAATATCTCCGCTCATTGCTTCCCAGTTTCCGTCAAATGCAAGTCCTATTAGGTGTCCTTCTGCATTCAAGATAGGGCTTCCTGAGTTTCCTCCTGTGATATCGTTGTTTGAAAGGAAGCAAACGATTAGTTTTCCGTCTTTATCTGCATATTGACCGTAGTCTTTTGCTTCGTAAAGTTCTTTTAATTTTGCAGGAACAATGAATTCTGGATTTGTTGCGTCTTCTTTTTCCATCAAACCTTCCATTGTAGTTACGTAATCGTAGTGAACAGCGTCAGCAGGATAGTAATCCAAAACTTGTCCGTAAGTCATACGCATTGTAAAGTTTGCATCAGGGTATTGAACCAAAGTGTTGTCCATTTTTCTCAATGCTTCAACAAACAACATCTTTGCTTGTGCAAATTTTACGTTTGCTTCTTCAAATTCAGGTGATGTTTCTGCTATCAAAGCATAAGCAAGCATTGCAACTTGTCCGATTTTATCTTTTTGGAACGCCTTAAAATTAGGTTTCTTTGCAAATTTTTCAAAAGCTTTTCTATTGGTTAAAACTGATTTTTCAAAGGCTTTGTTAACGAATTTATCAGGATTTTCTTTGTACTCTTTAAGAATTTCCGCTTCTTGCAAGCTTGGAACAGTCAAAAGCAAGTTTGCCAATGCCTTAAACATTTCTTTTTCTGTTGCAAGGTCTGTTGTAGCATAAAGATTCTCTATTTCACCGGTCAAAGCTCCAACAAGCAAAGGAAGACCTTCCTCAGGCACTTGACCGGATTCAAGCATTCCTGCATACATTGAAGAGCGGAAAGCTGTCAATGCTGTTTTTGAAGTCATAAGACCAAGATTTCCATACCAAGAATATTGATTTGCCGGTTCAGCTGCAATAACTTTGCTTGCCGATTCAAGGTCTGATAAAACATTTCCGTATCTTGCTTGTCTGTCTGCATCTTTTGCAATCCATTCTACAAGACGGTCTTCAATAGCTTTTTTCTTTCCGTAAACATCAAGGCGTTTCAATCCTCTCAATTCGCCTTTTTTGTTCTTCCAAAGGTTCATATAGCTTGCGTAATCAGAAGCATATTTTAAGTTTATCGCATTATCTGTGTCCATCATCTTCTTCATAACCGGCAAAAGAGCTTCTCCCGCTTTTATAACGGCAGGATCGGCAATGTTAATAGTGTTTGACACTTCGTAAGAGGTCATATATCTTTCTGTTGAACCGGGATAACCCCATATCATTGTGAAATCTCCTTTTTCTACGCCTTTTATGCTGATTGGAAGGAAGTGTTTTGGTTTGTAAGGCACATTATCTTTTGAGTATTCGGCAGGTTGATTGTTTTTGTCTGCGTAAACTCTGAATACAGAGAAGTCTCCTGTGTGTCTTGGCCACATCCAGTTGTCTGTATCTCCACCATATTTTCCGATTGATGCAGGAGGAGCGAACACAAGACGAACATCGTTGAATACTTCATAGATAAACATATAGTATTCCAAGCCTTCAAAGAACGGTTTCACTTCTACTTTGTATTTTCCTTCTTCCGAATACTTCTCTATCAAAGAAGTAATGTTTTTTTGTATTTGTTCTTCGCTTGCTTTCTCAGGAGTGTTGATGTTTTCTGCCAAAACGTCTTTTGTAACATCTTCCATTCTCACAAGGAATGAAACATACAAGCCCGGAATCGGAAGTTCTTCTTCATAAGATTGAGAAACGAATCCGTTATTCAAGTAATCGTGTTCAACAGTTGATTGAGAAACGATTGCATCATAGCCGCAATGGTGATTTGTAAACATCAATCCTTTGTCGGAAACAATCTCTCCTGTACAGAAATCGCCCATTTGAACGATTGCATCTTTCAAAGATGAGTTGTTAATGCTGTAAAGTTCTTCTGCACTCAACTTTAAGCCCATTTTTTGCATTGTTGAATGATTTAGTTGCTTAAAAAACATTGGCAACCACATACCTTCGTCAGGATTAGCCTTTGGATTTGCAAAGCAAACACCAAAACTAAGCACGAAAGCCATTAACGTTAAAAGTGTTTTTTTCATATTAGTTTTATGTTTATTGATTTGTATTTACTAAATGTATTGTATAATTGAAAGTTTCTCTGGAACAAATATCTCTTGTGCTACTTGAAGAATTTCTTTTGAAGAAATTTCATCTATTGTCTTATATGTATCTTGCAATGTGTCCACTTTACCAAAATTTAGTAACATCTTACCAATTGAAAGCATTTCATTTTGATTAGAATCGCAACTAATTGCAAGTTGTCCTTTCATTTGCTGTTTGAATTTCTGCGAGGTCTTTTCTGCAAGTGGGCTTTGAGTAAACTTTTCCAATTCTTTATTTATCAATCGCAAGGTTTTATCCATATATTTCTTGTCTGTACCTGCATAAATGCTAAATACACCAACATCAGAGTAAGCAGTATAATTAGATTCTATTGTATAGGTAAATCCATACTTTTCTCTAATGTGCATATTCAAATAAGAATTCATAGCATATCCACCAAGCATATTGTTAAGCAAACTAAAAGCTGCTTTTTTCTCGTCTTTGTATCCGTAGGCCATTGTTCCAATTATGGCATGCGATTGATAAGTGTCTCTATCGTATATATTTTTTTCGGCTTTTCTTACAAGAATTTTTTCTCTTTGTTTTTTGCTTGTTTTTTTCTCATAGCCTCCAAAATATCTCTCGGCAAGCAAAAACCATTTTTCACAATCAATAGAACTAACTATTGAAATAACCATTTGATCTGTCGAATAGTTTTTGTCAATAAAAGCCTTTATTCCTTCACTCGTAAAACTATTTACATTTTCAGGCGTTCCCAAAATCAATCTTCCCAAAGGATGCTCGCCAAAGAGTTGTTTCTCAAATTCATCGTAAATAAGCTCAGAAGGAGTGTCTTGATAAGAATTTATTTCGTCTATTACAACAACTTTTTCCTTTGTTATTTCTTTTTCAGGAAAAGTAGAATTGAAAACAATATCGCTAAGCAATTCTAAAAACCTTTCATAATAAGAGTGAAGAAAACAACCATAAATGCAAGTCTCTTCTTTGGTGGTAAATGCGTTTAATTCCCCTCCTACTCCGTCTATTCTATTTAGTATTTGGAATGCCTTACGCTTATTAGTCCCCTTAAAAATTGAGTGTTCAATAAAGTGAGCAATACCATTCTGTGTTTCAGTTTCGTCTCTTGAACCTACATTTATCGTTATTCCACAATGAGAAACGGGAGAAGAAGAATATCTATGTATTATTCTTATCCCATTTCTTAATTCGTGTAAATTATAAATATCTTGTGCCAATTACTATCTTGAAATTACGTAAAAGTCACCACCAATCTTTTCTTTGATTTTTGTAGCCAACTTTTCTGCTTCTGCTAATGAACGTCTGCTTCCATAACTCACATAATAAACTTGCTCTCCTCCTTGAACGCGTTGAAGAATATAGCTATCGTAACCAAGACTTTTTGCTTTTCTTGCTTTCTTTTCAGCAGTTGTTTTATCCTTGTAAACACCGCCTACAACATCACAGCCAAGTTTAGAATAATTTTGCACCAATACAGGAGAAGTATCAACAGTTGATGAAGCTACAGTTTCAGTTTTTTTCTCAGTCTCTGGTTTTGGAGTATTATTTGTTTGATTTGTTGTTTTCTTTGCTTGATTTATTGGCACAGGTTTTGGAATAGGATTTTGTTTTACCTCTTCTAAAGCTATTTCCGAAACGGTTTCTGTTGCAGTTTCCTCACTTACGACTTCTTCTACAATAGTTTCTGTTTGAGTTTCAACAGGTAGTGCTACCACTTTTTGAGTTTTTGGCTTTATGTAAACAGATAATTTTTCTGAAATAGGATTCATAAACTTGTAGTCTTTAAGCCAGCCAAAATAATGAGCAGCTACCAATCCACCACAAGCCAAAAGCAAGAACAAAAGAATAAATAATATTACTAAAAGTGCTCTTTTTTTACGTTTTTTCGCTTTTTTCTTTTTCTTCTTTTTGTCTTTTTCTCTTTCTATTTCTTCTGTGTATTTTTCTTCTTTACTTGCGTCTATTATTGCTTGTGCCTTTGCTCTTAAATCCTCGTCAGCAGGTTTTATATCTTCAATTTCTACCTCTTTTTCTATCTCTTTAAGTTCAGTTTCTTCTGCTTTAACCTCTAATTCAACCTTTTGTTCAACCTCTTGCTCTGCCTTAACCTCTTCTTGCTCAGAAAAGACAACTGCTTCTGTATGTTGAACAGTTTCTTTTGGCAATTCTACTTGTAGAACCTCTTCTTTGATTTGAATAATCACAGGCTCCTCTTCCACAATAGGTGTTTGCTCTACTTCTTGCTTTACATTAGGGTCTATTGTGTGGATTAAATCAATTGTTTCGTCTGAATTATCAAAAGTTTTCACATTATTCAAAGGCGCGAATGCAAAAGAATTATCCATAAGGTTAAGTTTTTCGCTGGCCTCAAAAACAATATTACCATAAAAGTCTTTAGATAATACTCCCAACTCTCCAATTTCTACTTTCTTTCCGCTTTCTACCTTTTCCTTTACTGATTCTGAATATTGTTTTATCCAAATCAATGCTGTTTCATGAGAAATAAATTCTTTCTCTGCCATATTCATAACAAAATTTAAATTGTTATTTTCTTCCAATTTAAAACTTAATTTACGGCAAGGAGGTATTATTTCTCCAGTAAGAGAAGAAATTCTTGCAGATTGAGTAGAAACATAAAATGTTCCTAAGCCTACCAATTCTGCACAATCGTTTTCTTTTAAAAATTCGTATAAATTTACTGCAACATTCATATTATCTAATCTTTTTTTATCAAATCATTAACTCGTTTTAAATCCTCTGGCGTATCAACTCCAATAGATTCAAAACACGTATCTTTAATTCTTATTTCAAAACCATTTTCCAACCAACGCAATTGCTCTAAACTTTCCAATTTTTCTAAGTTTCCTTTTTCCAAACAAACAATTCTCTTCAAGACATCAGAGCGATAGGCATATATTCCAATATGTTTAAAAAATACACCTTGATTTAAAGCCTGCGTAAGTGAAATATCACGAGTAAAAGGTATTGGACTACGAGAAAAATATAAAGCCCTATTATTTGCAGAGACTACCTTAACAACATTAGGGTCTAAGACATCTTCTTGATTCTCTATCTTTTTTGACAAAGTTGCTATTTCCACATTTGGAGAAGAAAAACAAGAAAGAATTATCTCTAACTGCTCCTTTGAAATCAAAGGTTCATCTCCTTGAACATTAACAACAACATCATAATTCTCTCCAACAGAAGACAATTTCTGCACTACCTCTTCGCAACGCTGTGTTCCACAAGAATGACTCTCGCTTGTCATCATCGCAACTCCATTCATAGCCTGCACAGTGTCAAATATACGTTTATCATCGGTAGCAACAACAACTTTATTGAAAAGACAAGAAGAACAAACTGCATCATACACCCACATAATCATAGGTTTTCCATTCAAAAGAGCCAAAGGCTTTCCCGGAAATCTACTACTTGCATAACGAGCGGGTATAATAGCAATTTTTTTCATTGTTAGAACAAACCGTTTATTTCAGCGTTAATACTATCTACTACAAATCCTAAATCTTTTGGATTATCTGTAATATTCAAATCGTCCATATTTATTATAAGTTTGCGATTTGAATATTCTTCTATCCAAGAATTATATCTATTATTAAGAGATGTTATATAATCTAAGCGAATAGAAGATTCGTATTCTCTTCCGCGTCTTTCAATCTGTTTAATTAAAGTTGGCACTGAGGCTTTTAGATAAATCAACAAGTCAGGTGGAGTAATGAAACTTTCCATTAAATCAAACAATGACTTATATGTTTCAAAATCTCTTGTATTCATAAGTCCCATAGCATGTAAATTTGGAGCGAATATGTAAGCGTCTTCATAGAGTGTACGATCTTGCACAATATTATCGTAAGTATTGCGAGAATCTATTACATATTTAAAACGCTTATGAAGAAAATATACTTGTAGATTAAAAGACCATCTACGCATATCTTCATAAAAATTTGCAATATAGGGATTATCGTCCATTTGTTCATAAATAGGCGTCCACTTAAAATGCTTTGCCAACAGCTCTGTAAGAGTTGTCTTTCCACTTCCAATATTTCCTGCAATCGCTATGTGCATAGCCAAATTATATTAAAGATATAAAAAACATAATTCTTGCAAAAATACAAATAAGTTGATAAAACTCAAAAAATAACGCAAAAATTAAGTAAGTATTACCCTATTACGCTTATTTTACTACTTGAATTATTGCCTTGTTGCTTAACTTGAATTTGCACAGGTATTCTTTCCTGCAACTCTTCTACGTGAGAAATTATTCCAACGTGTTTATTAACCGTTTTATGCAAAATCGCAAGAGTTTCAATCGCTGTTTGCAATACATCTTTACTAAGAGAGCCAAAACCCTCATCAATAAAAAGTATATCAAGTGAAAGATGTTGTCCAATATCACTTAGAGCCAATGCCAAAGATAAAGAAACTAAAAAACTTTCTCCACCAGAAATTGTAGTAGAAGGGCGAAGGGTAAAGCCATTGTAGGCATCTTCTAATTCTATTAAAAAAGTCCCTGGTTTAACTATTAGTTTGTAGCGATCGGTTAGGTTTTTTAAATGATAATTTGCTGAGTTTACTAAATTTTCTAACACATAACTTTGGGCAATCTTGCGAAAGTTTTTTCCCAATGAATCCCCTATGAGATTATTCAACTTATCCCATTTCAAATATTCTTTTTCTGCTTCTTGATATTGCTGATTTATCCCCTCTCTTTGCTCAATATATTTTAAGGAAACCTCTATTTCTTTTTCCAAACTTCCCTTTTGTTCACTTGTCTCTTTTAATTGTTTTTCCAATTCAACAATTCTCTCTTCTATCTGTTCTATTGTTTGATTTTCTTCTATGTTTGGTTTGATTTGATTATGCTCTAATATTCTGTTTTTTAAATCTTGTTCACTTGTTGTAAAAGAAATATGTTTTTCTTTATAAGTTTTTATTTCTTTTTCTATTTCTACAATACGCCTTTCTTCAACCGAATTTATTATCTCTAATTTCTCCTTAGTATATTCTTGATTTGCCTGCAAAAAACTATCAATTTCTTTTTCCAATTCTCCTATTTCTTTTTTACATTCGTTGAATTTCGTAAGCAGTTGTGTTAAATCATTGTTGAATTTATTGAGTTGTGATTGCAAATCACTGATTTTCACAGTCTGTTGTTTCGATTGATTTTTCCATTCAGGCATTTGAGAAAATATATTCAAGAAAATATTTTTCATGATTTTGCATTCGTTTTCTAACACTTCAAAATCTCGCTTCAAATCATTGTATTCATCAATCGTTTTTAAGACTTGATTTGCATTTTCCTCTGCTATTTTTATTTTTTCTCCTTCAATTCCCTCTTGCTTAAAGCCACATTTTTCACTCAATTCTTTAATCCTTCTTTCACATTCTTGAAGAGAGGTGTCTTTTTCTAAGTATTCTTTTTCTTGTTTATATATTTTTTCATTTGTTTCTATCTCTGCCAATAGTTTATTTATTTCTCTTTGAATTGTATCGTGATTTTGTTTAGATGTTTCATAGTTTTGTTTTAGCGTATTAACAATTTGAAACAATTCTTCCTCTATTGGCAAAGTTTTTTCTATCTTTTGCAAACACACAGGACAGATATCCCCAATTTTTAGAGTTTGTCTGAGATTTTTTGCAAACTTATCTACGCTGTCTTTTTGCTTTTCATAAAGCGATTTATAGTTTTCCACCTCTGTTTTTAAGGCCTCTAAACGTGGAGTTAAGTGCAAGGAAATTTTTTCTTTGCTTTGAGAAATTTTTTCAAAGAGTTGAGAAATTTTTTCTTTGCTTTGAGAAATTTTTTCTTTGAAATATTTTTCGTTTTCCAAGCATTGTTTTAGCGAATGTAAATCTTGTAAAAATTCTCTTAATTCTTGCTGATTTTTTTGTTGAGAAAGATATTTTGCAAATTCGTTTAATTTTTCTTGTTTTATGTTTTTTTCGTTTTTAATGAATAAATAACCACTAACAAGTCTTTGAAATTCATTCTTAGATTGCAATATTTTCTCTTCAAAGTTTAGACAAGATTGCTTCAAACTCAATTGACGAGTAATTTTAGAGCGAATTTCATAAGTTTTTCGCCATATTTGTATAGAATTTTCTTTTTTCTTAAAAGCCTCACTTGATATTATTTCTTTATTTTCTTGACTTCTAAGTTTCAAGTCTTGATATTCTTTTGCTAATTCAAGATTTGTTTTTAGCCATTGTTTTTTTATTTTTTCATTATCAAGATTAAGCTTTAAATTTGTGTAATTGGGTGTTAAACATCTTAATTTTTCTTGTTTTTCTTTTACTTCTTCTTGGTCAATTAAGGGTATTTGAGAAAGAAGTGAGAATATATTATCTTTCTTTGTTTGTTTTTCTTTTGTGAGTTCAAATATCTTTTTGCCTATTTTTGAATAAATATCAACACCTGTTAGTTTTTCTAAAATTTCTGCTTTTTCGTTGTCTTTACTATTAAGAAATCGTGTAAATTCTCCTTGCGAAAGCATAACAGTTCTTAGAAATTGTTCAAAATCTAAGCCTATCACTCTTTTTATTTCTTCATCAATTTCTTTATCTTTTAAAAAAGTTAAATTATCACTTAGATTTATTAGTTGTCTTGCTTTGCTTTGTAAGGCTCCATCTATCTTTCCTCTTGCTCTTTTGCAACTCCACTCTGCTTGATAATGCTTATTGTTATTTCCAATAAAGGTTAAACAAACTAAACATTCACTTGTATTTCTTCTCATCAACATTCGTGGGTCGCTTGCAAGCATTTCTTTGTCTTTGTCTATAACTTTTCCCTCTATATTAGTAGATTTCATTCGTGGAGTAGTGCCATAGAGAGCCAAACAAATGCAATCTAATATTGTTGATTTACCACTACCGGTTTTTCCTGTGATTAAAAATATTCCACTATTGGATAAAGGTGGAGAGGTAAAATCTATTTCAGCGTTTTCTATCGATGCTATATTGTAAATGCTAAGGCGTTGAAACTTCATAGTAATTTATTTATTTGTTTTGGCTTTCTTGTTCTATTTTTTCTAAGACTTGATTAAACACTTCTTGCATTTGCTCATCAAATGTAATGCCTTTATATGCTAAATATTTCTTTGCAATTTCTATTGGTTCTTCTTCTTGAAATTCAGAAAGGGTTAGCGAGGTTATTTCTGTAATTGGACTGTCTTTTCTTTTGGTATTTATATGGCAAACCTTACATAGTTTATCTTTTATAAGGTTTGGTATTTCTATATTAACCTCTGCTGGCAACAAGTCTTCAACCTCTATGTTTAATCGTAAGTATGCAGGATTGTCAAAAGGAAAAGAAATTAACAATTCTTTAACTTTATCCCAGCAGGCAAAACCCTCTGTTGGCAAGGTAACAAGTGGATAAGGGTTTTCTATATTGTGAGTTGTGATTTGAGGGATTTGATTATGTTTTTCTATATCTACAATTGTTATTGAATGAGGATAATTTTCGTCAAAACTAATTGGCAAAGGTGTTCCGCTGTATCGCACTTTTTCTTTGGCTTTATCGACAAATTGTGCTTTGTGAATATGCCCTAAGGCTAAATAATCGTAACCCTCTCCTATGCTTTCTATTTCTAAGGATTCTATTCCTCCTACTATTTTTTCGTTTGCTCTTTCGTGACCAGAGAAATCGCTTCCAAAGATAGTGGTATGTACCGAGAGTATTACAGGTAAATTCTTTGTGTTACGCTTTTCTGTCTCTGAAAGCAAGGTTTGATAGAAATTTTCGGGTATATTTCTTTCGTGAGAATAAGGAATTGCTATTACAAATCCTTTATTTTCTATTTCTATTATGTGTTGAAAAATATTATCTCTGTCAATTGAACCTATTGCATGTACGTTTAAGGCTTGCCAAGGCTCTCTAAAAATTTCGTGTTTTATTGCACTATCGTGATTTCCTGCAGTTATGATGATTTGCATTTGTGGATTGAGGTTATGAAGTTTCATTATATAGTTTGCAAACAAGGTTTGAACAAATGAAGATGGTTGAGAAGTGTGATAAATATCTCCTGCAATTAAGAAAACATCTGGTTTATGCTCTTGAACTATTGAAATCATTTGTTCTAACATAGATATTTGTTCTTCTGTTCTTTCATAGTTATAGAGAATGTGTCCTAAATGCCAATCGCTTGTGTGTAAAATTTTCATTTTTCTTTATTTTATTCTTTACAAAAGTATAATAAAAAACGCAAATGAATGAATTTTTCATTTGCGTTTTATGTTTTTTCGTTTTTTTCTTATCACGGGTTATACATATCTTTGTTGTAGAAGTCTAAAATCTTTATGCAATTTGCTCTCATTTCTTTTGCAGGTGATGAAGGATTTAATTCCACTGCTCGCGAATAACTATTGATTGCGTCTTGCCAATTATTTCCTCGGCGATATGCGTTTCCTAATACGTAGTAAGCAATATCTTTGTTTTCTTCTTGACAATCTTCGACCAAAGTTTTTAATAATTCTATTGCTTCTTCAATTTTATTCTCCTCTAAAAGCGTTTTGGCTTTTTCTATTTCTGTTATGTTTATCATCTATCTTAGTTATAAATCATAAATGTGCCTTGTTCTCTTTCCAAACGATTAGGTGCGTCATTGTGACGATACTGTACGCTCCATGTATAAACGCCTTGCATTACTGTTTCGCCTTTATATGTGCAATCCCACGCTTCTTCAATGTTGTTTGTTTGGAAAATCATTTCTCCATAACGGTTATAGATTTTCAAATCATACTCAATTATGTTATCTATCCAAAGACGGAAACGAGTATTGTCAGGATTGTTATCATGCAAATAAATTCCTGTTGGAGCCCATAAGTGATGTTCTCTTTGAACTCTAATAAAGGCTGAGGTAGTATCAGAACAACCAAGTGGAGAATATGCAGTTAATTTAATATCATAGCGAAGTGTTGTGTCGGTTACAGGAAAAACGTGAACAAATTCTGCTTCGGTTGATGTAGTTCCATCACTTAATTCCCATTCTCTTGTAGAGTTTCCACTCGATACATCAGTAAATATAATAGTTGGGTCAAGGGCGTCAATAACACTTGGATTAAACTTAATGGCTGCTGAAGGTGTTCTTTGTACGTTTACATATACTGTGTCGGTTGAATGACAATTGATTTGATTGTAAGCATGCGCTACATACATTGTTGTAGAACTTGGCTTAACTGTGTAGTTTGCTTGACTACCTCCATTAACCGACATGTCTTGTGGAACAGTTTCCCAAATATATCTTGTTGCGTCTCCATTAACTCCTATTTCTGCTGTTTCGCCTTCACAAACGCTAACATCTCCTGTGCAAACTACACTTGGAGCTGTTTCAACTACAACAGTAGCACTATCTAATCTTTCACACATTGCAGGTGGTAATTTTACGCTTACATTATATTGTTGAGTAGATGCAGGACTTACTGTTATGCTTTGAGTAGTTTGTCCATTACTCCATTCAAATAAACAATTAGGTAATGAAGAATTAACTGTAAGTACAGTAGATGTTCCTTCGCAAATATTCATTGTTCCAACAATTTCAATATCTGGTGCATCGTTTACATTAACCAATATTGAATCACTTGCAGTACAACCAAGATAATTAGTCTTTGTAAGAGTAATGTAGCCTGTTGATTGAGGGATTGTTTGAATTGTGTCGCCTATTTGTCCTGTACTCCAAGCAGATTCTCCTTCCTCTTCGTTCAATACGTCTGTCAATGTAATTTCTGTTCCTCTACATATAGTCATATCATCATTTACTTGAACATTGAATGATATATTGTAAATAGTTACAGGATTGCTCATTCTTGTACAAACGATTACTCCGTTTTCTTCATTGATTACTTCAAATTGATAAACGACTGAATCTTGATTTGCTGTATTTACTCGGGTAAATGTGCTACCTACGTTTTCAACTTCTTGTGGCAATACCATATTGTAACGAGTTCCTCCGCTAAGTTCAAAATTCACTTGATCACCTTTACATACTTCGTTTGTAGCTGCAGTACTTCCGTTGTGAGTTACTACAATCGGATCAAGATCTATTGGATAATAAATAGCGGTTGAATCTAAAATATTTATTTCATTTCCATCTGCACGATAGATTGTTGCTTCTGCAAAATATCTTGTAGGTCCTTCTTCAATAGTTGGATTAGCGAGAAATCTACCTTCTGCATCTAATGCAACAGGTACCATAGGCGCATTAAAATCTGTTGCACTTCTTTTGTAAACTGCATAAGTTTTTTCCAATTCACTTGCTGCACGTATTCTGTATGCTTTATTTTGTGCTGACCAAACTGTATTATTGAATGTACTTACCCAACATGCTCTTTCTCCATCAGCATCTTGTATTCCTAATGTTGCAAGTCCATCTTCCCATTGCATACAAATTGGTTTATTTTGTAAATAAAACTCTATTGTATTAGAAGATTCATACAATACTGCCATGTGTGTTGCTTTTAAGCTAGTACAACTAAACATTGGAACTTGATAGTAAGAAAGAATCATTTTTCTACAAGGATATTCTCCAATAACCTGAAAAAACACTTGACCATTACCACCAGAAAAAGTAATGTCATAATATGGAACCATTATACAATTTTCATATCTTCCATCATTTGGTATCGGTCCTTGACCTTCTTGTGTGTACTGACAATGACTTCCTTGTGTATAGGTTTGTCCAATTCCTTCTTTAAAAAATGAAATTAATCCATTAGCACCTATTTGACATGTTTCGTAAGTCTCACCATAAAAGTCAAAAGTAAAAGGAATTGCTGCTCCTGGTGTTGCATAGTTTAAAGAAACAATACTTCCCCAAACGTCATCCGAAGTAAGACCTGGCACTTGTATTCCTTGATTATACGGAACTGGTGGTTCATAAGGAATTTCCTCCCAAACATATGGTGATTCATTTGAGCCAGGATTAACAAAATAACCCGGTGCAAAAACAACTACTGTTAGAGTGTCTTGAGGAAAATCACAAGTTAATTGAATACCATTGTTATATTGTAAGCCGGTAAACTCAACGGTATCAAAATTTACTAATCTTTTTATTCCCATATCAACACAGCCTTGTCCATTTACAAGACTTGTACTTGCAAATGTAAGAAACAAAGCAAAAAGAATGCAAAAAATTCTCTTCATATCTGACATTTTTATTTTTTCTATTTATATTGAATGCACAAAATTACAAAAAATCACAATATTGACACTATTTTTTTTAAAGTTGTTGCGTTTTTCTATATTTTTTCTTTGATTTAAAAAAATATTTCTTTGAAAAAAATAAATAAATCAAAGAAAAAATCTCCTAAATCAAAGAAAAAATAAGTCAATAGAAATAAGTAAGTTACAAATCGTTTGAAATCCTATTGTAAGTAGGTGAATACATTGATTGCTTTTTCTAAATTGTCTATGGATTTAATATTTAAAATCACTTTATCTTCTTGTTCTACAACCGTACTTTGACTTGGATAACTTTGAACATAGGCTACTACCCTATCTGCTGCGTTTGATTGAAGATTAAAAGTTATTGCCATTTTGTTTTGTTTGATAGAAATCTTCTCTGCATAGATTTTTTTTGCTAACATACGGAGTTTAACAATTTGAAACAACTCTAAGGTTTGCGAAGGAATCGTTCCAAATCTGTCGGTTAAAGATTGAATTAACGCAGGTAAATCTTGGTCGTTTTCCATAGAGTCTAATTGTTTGTAAACCTTCAATCGTTCAACCACATTAGTGATATAATTATCTGGAATAAGGATTTCCAAATCTGTTTCTATAACACATTCACGCTTTGTTTCGTCTTCTTGGATTTGTCCGCAGTCTTGACGGATTTCGTCCATGGCTTCGTTAAGTATTTTATGATATGTTTCAAATCCTATATCGGAAATAAATCCGCTTTGTTCGGCTCCAAGCAAGTTTCCTGCACCTCTAATATCCAAATCCCTCATCGCTATTGCAAATCCACTACCTATTGCTGAAAACTCTTCAATTGCAGAAAGTCTTTTATGTGCTTCGGGAGTTAAAAGATAAGACTCAGGAGCTATAAGATAACAAAAAGCTTTTGCATTGCTTCTTCCAACCCTTCCCCTTAATTGATGGAGGTCTGAAAGTCCATAATTTTGTGCATCATTTATTATAATAGTATTGGCATTCGGTATATCCAATCCGTTTTCCACTATTGTAGTTGATACAAGTATATCATACTGCCCTTCAATAAAATCAAGCATAACCCTTTCCAAAGCTTCGCCTTCCATTTGTCCATGTCCAACAATTATTCTCGCCTTTGGAAGAAGCTGATGCAAAGTTTGGGCAATTTCATGTATTGTTTGCACTCTGTTATGTACAAAATAAACCTGTCCGCCTCTTTGAATTTCAAAATCGATAGCATCTCTTATTACTTCCTTATCAAAGTTTATCACTTGTGTTGTTACGGGCTGACGATTTGCAGGAGGAGTATTTATGATTGAAAGGTCTCTTGCACCCATTAAAGAAAATTGTAAAGTTCTCGGAATAGGAGTTGCCGAAAGCGTAAGAGTGTCTATGTTTACTTTTAGTTGTTTTAATTTTTCCTTAACGCCAACTCCAAACTTGTGTTCTTCGTCTATGATAAGCAATCCTAAGTCTTTAAATTTTACATCTTTGCCTACAACTCTGTGAGTGCCTATAAGAATATCTATTTTACCTGATTGCAGGTCTTTGAGTATTTGATTTTTTTCTTTTGTTGTGCGAAAACGGTTAAGGTAATCTACTCTACAAGGAAAATCTTTAAGTCTGCGTGAAAAGGTTTTCCAATGTTGAAACGCTAAAATAGTGGTTGGAACAAGCACAACAACTTGTTTACTATCGCAAACGGCTTTAAAGGCTGCTCTTATTGCGACTTCTGTTTTTCCAAAGCCAACATCTCCACACACAAGCCTGTCCATAGGATAGGAAGACTCCATATCGTGCTTTACATCTTTGGTTGCTTTTAGTTGATCAGGAGTATCCTCATACATAAAAGAGGCTTCGAGCGAGTTTTGAAGGTAAGAATCTGCCGAAAAGGCGTATCCTTTTGTTGATTTACGCTCTGCATAAAGTGCAATCAAGTCTTTGGCTATGTCTTTTACCTTTTGTTTGGTTTTGTTTTTGAGTGTTTGCCATGTTGTAGAGCCTAAGCGATTTAATTTAGGAGTATTGACTGTGTCTTTTGAGGAATAGCGACTTATTTTATGTAAAGAATGTATGGAAACATAGAGTGTGTCATTTCCTTTAAAGATTAGTCTTATTGCTTCTTGCTTTCGTCCGCCTTTGTCTATCTTTGCTAATCCGCCAAACACACCTATGCCATGGTCTATGTGAGTTACGTAGTCTCCAACATTGAGATTAAGCAGGCTTTCCATCGTTATTTTTTCTTGTTCTTTGCTTCCGTCTCGTAACTTATACTTATGGTAACGGTTAAACAACTGATGGTCGGTAAAAAGCAAGAGTTTATGATCGTTGTCTATGAATCCTTCGGCTATTGAGCCTTGTAAAAAGGTTGGGGTAATGATATTTCTATTTTTTGCAAACTCTACTAATACTTTTTCTACTCTTTCTTTTTGCTGAGCATCAAGAACACAAAAGCAAGTTTGATAATCTTGTTCTTGTTTTTGCTCTAAGCAATCTACAAGCATTGGAAAATTTGCGTTAAAAACGGGTTGAGGAGTTATGTTAAAGATTAGCGGATTTATTTCTTTGCTTTGAAAATTTTTTCCTAAGAAAAAAACTTTTTTTCCTTTGATTAAATTTAATAATTCTTTGCTTTTTATGAACGTATCGTTAGAGTTCTGTTTTTCTTCTATTTGCATTGTTTTCGCAAGACACAAATCGGCTTGATTTACCCAAAGAATTGTTTTGTTGTCAAACCATTTGGTAAATGGCGATTTAGTGATTTGCTCTTGCGAGGTAGTGAAATTAGGCAATATATTAAAACTTTCTTTTTCTTCTATTGAGAGTTGAGTTAGCACATCAAAGGTTCTAAGGCTGTCTATTGTGTCTCCAAACAATTCTATTCTGTATGGATTTTCTTGTGAAAAGGAAAAGACATCTATAATCCCTCCTCGAATTGAGTATTGCCCTGCTTGATAAACTAAATCGCTTCTTTCAAATCCAAATTCATCGAGAATATCTATCAATTCATCAATATTCAATTCCTCATTCTTTGTAATGGTGATTACTTTGCTATTAAAAGATTTTTTATCGACTGTCTTCTCGCAAAAAGCCTGTGGATAAGTAACGATTATTTTTGCACTGCCACAAGAGAGTCTTTCTAATATTGCAGTACGCAAAAGAATATTTGCATTATTTAGTTTGTTTGTGTCTGTTTCGTGAAAAAACGAAGAAGGGAAAAAAAGAATATGTTTTTCATTATAGTCAATTTCCGAGTCATTATAGTATCTTTCTAAATCGTTGTAAAAGTATGCTGCTTTTTGTTTATCTTCAAAAAGAAAGATGTGAGTGAAATCTTTTGTTAATTCACAAGTAACAGAGGTTATAAGTGAGAGACTTGAACCCGAAAGTCCTTTTATATAAAATGGTTCTTGGAAATCATTTATGTTTCTTACAATTTCTTGTACTTTCTCAGAGCGAGAGTATATTGAACTAAATCTTTTCATAACTGCAAAATTAGATGTTTTTTCCTATATTTGCACTTTAATTATTCAAAAAGTGAAAAATATGATAAAAATCCCCCCTTTCCTTAAACCAGGCGATAGAGTTATTATTTTGGCTTCGGCAAGAAAAATTTCAAAACAAGAACTTTGCGATACTATTTCTTTATTGGAAAGTAAGGGATTAAAGGTTTGCTTGGGCGAAAGCATAGAAAAAGAAGAAAATCAATTTGCTGGAAACGATGATTTAAGGGCAAAAGATTTGCAAAAGGCAATTGATGACAAGGAAATAAAGGCTGTGTTTTTTGCAAGAGGAGGTTATGGAAGCGTAAGAATAATTGATAAGGTTGATTTCTCGCCTTTGGAAACTAATCCTAAATGGCTGATTGGTTATTCTGATGTAACGGTGATTTTAAATCACGTTTATTTTAAACATTCTATTGCTTCTCTTCACGCAATTATGCCTATAAATATTAAAAGTGAAATTTATTCTTCATCTTCAATAGAGAGTTTATTTAATCTTCTTTTTGGAAAAGAGTTTTCTTTCTCTACAAGTAGCGATTTTGCTCAAAAAGATTGCAAAGTCAAAGGAAGGGTTATTGGAGGTAATCTTTCGATTTTGTATTCCTTGCTTGGAAGTGAGAGTTTTAGTCAAACCGATGATTTAATCCTTTTGATTGAGGATTTAGATGAGTATCTTTATCATATAGATAGAATGATGCAGGCTTTGAGGCGTGCTGGAAAACTAAAAAACTTAAAAGCTTTGCTTGTTGGAGCAATGACTCAGATGCACGATAATACAATACCTTTTGGCAAAACAGCGTATCAAATCATAGAAGATGCAGTTAAGGAATATGATTATCCAAAAATTTTTGGCGTGAGCGTAGGTCATATTGAGGAAAGAAACAATGCTGTTATTATTGGTGGGGAAATGGAAATTGAGGTAAAGAATAATGTTATTACTACAAGACAATTATGATTGGAAAGAAAGTTTTAGGAAATTTAGGTGAAGACTTGGCTTACGATTTTCTTGTCGGCAAAGGCTATAAGATATTGGAAAGAAATTTTGTGTGGCAAAAAAATGAAATAGACCTTATTGCAGAAGATGAAAGGGAAAGAAGAATTGTTTTTGTGGAGGTAAAGACAAGAAATACTGACTATTTCATTCAACCTTTTGAAGCAGTAGATTTCAAAAAGCAAAAGGCTATAATAAAAGTTGCGAATGCGTACATACGCAATCGCAACATAGATTTAGAAGCGAGGTTCGATGTAATTTCAATCATTCAAACAGAAGATGGAACTCAATCCTTAGAACACATAATTGGTGCTTTCGAACCTTATAGTGCTTTTTAATATTGTTCTTCTTTATTCGGAAAGTCTGATGTCTTTACATCATCAACATATCTCTTTATTGCTTCTGTTATTTCTTCTCCAAGGTTAAGGTAACGTCTTAGAAATCGTGGAGTGAATTCTTGTGTTATTCCAAGCATGTCGTGAAGCACAAGAACTTGTCCATCAACTTCTCCTCCGGCTCCTATTCCTATGATTGGTATTCTTAATTCTTTTGCAATTCTTCCTGCAAGTTGTGCTGGTACTTTTTCTAAAACAATTGCAAAACAACCTGCTTCTTCAAGCAAGTGTGCATCTGCTATTAGTTTTTCTGCTTCTTCTTCTGAGGTTGCTCTCACTGCGTAACTTCCAAACTTGTTTATTGATTGTGGAGTTAAGCCTAAATGTCCCATTACAGGGATTCCTGCCGATATTATTCTTTTTACTGATTCTAATATTTCTTCTCCACCCTCTAATTTAACGGCATGCACCTCGGTTTCTTTCATTATGCGAATTGCAGAAGAGAGTGCTTGTTTGGAATTGCCTTGATAGGTTCCGAAAGGTAAATCACACACAATTAAAGCACGATTACATGCTCTTGCAACACTCGCTGCATGATAAATCATCTCATCAAGAGTAATTGGAAGCGTGCTTGAATATCCCGCCATAACGTTTGCTGCACTATCTCCCACAAGAATTATATCTACTTTTGCTAAATCAACCAAGGTTGCCATAGAATAATCGTAAGCTGTAAGCATTGCAATTTTTTCATTCTTATCTGCCATTGATTGCAATGTCTTTACGGTTACTCTTTTTGTATCTTTTGTTGCTACTGACATCGTTTTTGTATTTATTTCTTTGTTTTTTGAACGGCAAAAGTACTAATGTTTTTCTTTATATGCGTTATTTTGCATAATTATTTGTATTTTTGCTACGAAATTGTGCAGTTTGAAAATTATGTTTGAATTTTTTGAAGGAAAATTTGTTGAAATAACACCATCTTATATAGTAGTTAATTGCGGTGGTGTTGGATATAAAATAGAAATATCTTTAAACTCATATAGTATCTTAAAAGATAAAAGTGAAGGAAAAGTATTAGTTCATCATATAGTTAGAGAAGATGCTCAACTTTTGTTTGGTTTTGAAAGCGAAAAAGAAAGAAAACTTTTTAGACACTTAATTAGCGTAAACGGAGTTGGTGCAAACACCGCACGTATGATTCTTTCTTCGCTTAGTTGTGATGATTTGATTGAGGCTGTTATTTCTGAAAATTTCAATACCATTAAATCGGTGAAAGGAATTGGCCTTAAAACGGCTCAAAGAATTGTAATAGACTTAAAAGATAATCTAAATAAGTTTGAAATTGTTAAAACGGAGAGTGTTTTCTGCAATAAAAACAAAGAAGAAGCGTTATTAGCATTGCAAACGCTTGGATTTAACAAGGCTATTATAGAAAAAACTTTAGATAAAATACTAAAAACGAACGCTTCCTTGGGTGTAGAGGAGTTAATTAGACAAGCGTTAAAGGTTTTATAATTTTTAGATTTAATGAAGCTATTTATCAATAAAATATTTTTTGTACTATTTGTTTTATTTTGTTGCAATGGAGTTTTTGCACAAACAGATAGTTTAAAATATAATATTGAGGAAAACTCAGATAGCCCATTGTTTTTAGATACTCCAAGCAATATTACTACCGAGGTGGAGTATGACCCAATAAATAATGAATATATCTTAATTAAAAAAGCAGGTAATTTAGTCCTTGAACGAATAGCGTTATCTTTTGAGGATTATCAAAATTACGACTTAGACAAAATGATAAATAATTATTGGAAAAGTCGTTCTGCTACTGCAAAAATTTCATCTTCTGCCAATGATGGAATGCTTGGAAGTCTCATTCCTCAACTTAAAGTAAATAGTGAATTGTTTGAAACTATTTTTGGAGGTCAAACTATTGATATTCGTCCAAGTGGAAATGTGGAGTTGAAGATGGGAGTGGTTAATAACCGCAACGAAAACCTTGCTTTGAGTGAAGATAATCGTAGCACCACAAGATTTGATTTTGACATGAATATGCAAATCAATGCAATGGTGCAAATAGGCAATGCTATAAATTTCAATCTTAATTTTAACACAGAGGCAACCTTTGATTTTGAAAACGAATTGAAGTTAAAATTTGAAGGAAAGGAAGATGATATTATTCAACTTATGGAAGCTGGAAATGTTTCTTTTCCTTTGCCACTTACTCTTATTCAAGGAACTCAATCTTTGTGGGGTATAAAATCACGACTCAAATTTGGAAATCTCACATTGGACGCAATCGTCTCGCAACAGAAATCCGAATCAAGTTCAGTGACTATTCAAGGTGGAGCTCAGATGGAAGAATTTAATTTTAAGGCTGATGAATATGACGCAAATCGTCATTTCTTCCTCTCGCAGTACTTCTATGAAAATTATAACACTGCAATGAGTACTCTTCCTATTATAAATTCCAATATTATCATTACAAAAATTGAGGTATGGCGTACAAACATAGGCTCAGCCGTAACAAACAATAGAAATCTTGTTGCTTTTGCCGATTTAGGCGAAGCAAAACCTTTCGGACAAAATCCTATGATAGAGGTTCCCAGCGTTTCTGCTCTACCTGACCAAACAATAGCAAATCAACTGCTTCAAATTGTAGATGTAAACGCTATTAGAGATATAAATTCTGTTAGTCCTTATCTGCAAACTATGGGTTTTGTTTCTGGACAAAACTACGAAAAAATAGAAAGTGCAAGAAAGCTTTCTCCTTCTGAATTTTCTTTTAATCCAAAGTTAGGTTTTATTTCGCTTAATCAATCATTGGCTGCCGACCAAGTATTAGCTGTTGCTTTCCGTTATCAAATTGTTGGCGACACTACCTTATATCAAGTTGGGGAATTTTCAGATGAAGGAATAGCTGATCCAAATACTCTTGTGGTTAAGTTATTAAAAAGTTCTTCTTTAAATGTTAGAAATCCTATGTGGAAGTTGATGATGAAGAACGTTTACAAACTTGACGCATATCAAATATCCCAAGAAGATTTTAGGCTAAATATTCTTTATCAAGCAAACGAAGATGGTGTTCAAACAGGCTATTTCAGAGAGGGAAGCAAGAATGGTGTTCCTTTGATACAGGTTTTTGGTTTGGATAGAATGGATAACCAACAAAATATGTACCCTGACGGAGTTTTTGACTTTATTGACAACGCTTCTACTGCAGGAGGAACAATTGAAAAAAACAAAGGGGTTATTTATTTCCCATTTGTAGAGCCTTTTGGTAAGGATTTAAGAGAAATTTTGCAAGATGACGAACTCGCAGACAAATATTGTTTTGATTCTCTCTATACTTTAACCATTTCCCAAGCTCAACAATATCCCGATAAGAACAAATTCTATTTAGAAGGTAGGTATAAATCTTCCTCTGGTTCGGAAATATCTTTAAATGCTATGAATATACCACAAGGTTCGGTAAAAGTAATGGCGGGAGGTATTGTATTAACCGAAGGAGTCGATTACACAGTGGATTATGCTATGGGTAGAGTTAGAATTATCAATCAAGGCTATCTAAATTCCGGAACACCGATAAGTGTTTCTACCGAATCAAATTCCACATTCTCTCCTGTAACAAAATACCTAACAGGAGTAAGAGCCAATTATGAAATCAACAAAGATTTTATGATTGGTGCTACAATGATGAATCTAAGAGAAAGCCCTCTAACTCCAAAAGTAAATTATCAAGAAGAACCAATCAGCAATACAATATGGGGAATGGATTTAACATACAAAAAAGAAGTTCCTTTTATTACAAAACTAATAGACTTTTTACCTTTCTATCAAACAAAATCTCCTTCAATTCTTAATTTAACCGGGGAATTTGCTCATTTTATTCCAGGAAATCCAAACGTAATAGGCAATAGTGGAACAGCATATATTGATGATTTTGAAGCCGCAAAGCGCTCTTTCGACCTAAAAATGATAGGTTCTTGGTTTTTAGCTTCAACTCCACAAGACTATACTACATCTGCACCTTTGTTCCCTGAGACAAGTAAAAATTTAGGATTAAGCTATGGATTTAATAGAGCAAAAATATCTTGGTACACAATCGATGACAATTTTTATCGTTCAGCAAGACCAACCAACATTACTAATGATGACATTTCTATGCCATATGCTCGTCCTATAAGAGAGGTTGAAATTCGTCCAAACAAGGATATGCAAAGCGGACAAGTGCAAAATCTAAGGGAATTCAACATTGCATATTACCCAAGTGAGAGAGGACCTTACAACTTTGACACTTTATCTACTTATTCAGCAGGTTTAAATCCTGATGGAACACTTCGCTCTCCTGAAACCCGTTGGGGAGGAATTATGCGAAAATTAGAATCTACCGATTTCGAAGCTACAAATATAGAATACATTGAATTTTGGTTAATGGATCCTTTTATAGAAAATCCATACCATAGTGGAGGAAAACTTTACTTTAACTTAGGTGAAGTTTCTGAAGATATATTACGAGATGGAAGAAAATCATTTGAAAATGGTTTACCTACCTCAGCAGAAGTCGTAGACGTAGATTCTACAATTTGGGGAAGGGTTCCAAAATTACAAGCAATTGTAAACGCATTTAGCAATGACCCTGAAGCAAGACAATATCAAGACGTAGGATATGATGGACTTGCCTCAACCGATGAGGCAACTTATCATCAAGCATTTTTACAAAAAATCCAAAATCAAGTAGAAGAACAAGCTTACAATGAAATATTGTCTGACCCTTCTGCCGATGACTTTATTTATTTCCGTAATCAAGATTATGATCAAAATAATATAAAAGTTGTAGAACGCTATAAAAAATACAATAACGTAGAAAAAAACTCCTCTGTCGTATCCGACAACTCTCAATACTCTTCTCAAGCCACTTCTATTCCTAACGTAGAGGACATAAACCAAGACAATACATTAAGTGAGGCTGAAAACTACTACGAATACGTAATAAGTCTAACACCAGGTGATATGGTAGTAGGCAGAAACTTTATTACAGATATTCAAGAAGCCACAAGCATTCCCTTACCTAATGGAACAAACGCAAATTGCAAATGGTATCAATTTAAAATTCCAATAAGAGAGCCACATCGTAAAGTAGGGTTGATTGACGGTTATCAATCAATCAAATTTATTAGAGTTTTCTTAAAAGATTTTGAAGAACCAATAATTCTAAGATTTGGAACATTTGAACTTGTCAGTGGAGAATGGAGAAAATACACAGACAATCTTCTCACCCCTGGCTTATATCCGAGCGGAACTCAATCAGAAAACACAACATTTACAGTAGCCTCTGTAAACATTGAAGAAAATGGTAAAAGGACTCCTGTTCCTTATGTTTTACCTCCTGGAATAGAAAGAGAGAAAATTTATGCCACAACATCAATGACTGATATGAACGAACAATCTCAAAGTTTAAAAATCGGAGAACTTTCAGATGGAGATGCAAGGGCAATATATAAATCAATGGAATTAGACATGCGACAATACAAACACCTAAGGATGTTTGTCCATGCAGAACAATTAAATGAATTTGACCAATACAACAAAGGAGATTTATCGCTTTTTGTACGTTTAGGTACAGACTTTACAAACAATTACTACGAATACGAACTACCACTAACCTTTACACCATGGTATACTGGCTATAACAATGTAGAACTCATTTGGCCAGAGAGCAACAATGTAGATATAGACTTAGAACAACTTGTAAAAGTAAAAGAAAATCGCAATGCAAAAATCAGAGCCAATGATTTAACCGTTTCATCTACCATTCCATATTACGAAATCATAGATGGCAAAAAAATGACCGTTGTTGGAATGCCAAATATAGCAGGAGTAAAAGTTTTGATGATAGGAATACGAAATCCAAAAAAACAAAGCATAAACGATAACGATGACATGTTGCCGAAATCAGCAGAAATTTGGATAAACGAATTGCGACTTACCGACTTTAATCGCTCAGGAGGTTGGGCCGCAACAGGATTTGCAAGAACCAATTTAGCTGATTTAGGAGATGTTTCTTTATCTGCCTCACATCGTTCTGCTGGATTTGCCTCATTAGAACAATCAATTTCAGAAATTTCACAAGAAGCTGTTTCAACACTTGACTTTGCCACCAACATAGAAGTAGGAAAATTCTTCCCAGAAGAATGGGGCATTCGTCTACCTGTGCACTTTGACTATTCACAATCAGTAAGCAATCCAAAATACAACCCATTGGACCCTGACGTTAAGTTAGAAAACGATTTATTAAGTTATCGCACCGAAAAAGAACGCGACTCTATTCGTCACATGGTGCAAGATTACGTAAGTCGTACAAACTTTAACTTAATGAACATAAGAAAAGACCGTTTAGGTGACAGAGCATTAGAACGTCATTTCTATGATATAGAAAACTGGAACGGTTCCTACTCCTACTCTTCTACCTTTATGAGAGATGTAGATATAGAATACAATTCAAAAGAGCAACATAGAGGAACCTTAGCCTATCAATACGATGTAAAATCAAAAGGTTGGAAACCTTTCAACAAGATGAAAATTTTCAAACCAAAAGCCTTTGCTATACTAAGAGACTTTACTCTGCATTTTTATCCTAAATCATTCTCGTTTAGAGCAGAAGTAGTTAGAGATTTCGAAGAAACGCTACTTAGAGCCAAAAGCCAAGGATTGATTTTAATGGAACCTTATTTCTTCAAACAATTCTATGTTAATAGGGCTTACACATTTAAATATGACCTTACTTCAAATATCAAATTTGAATATGATGCTACTATTAATTCTCTAATAGAAGAGCCAAGGGGTCGCATAGACACAGACGAGAAAAAAGACTCTGTATGGAATTCTATTTTAGAACTTGGACGCGCTCAACAATTCACTCAAAATTATAAGTTAAATGCAAACATACCTATAAACAAAATTCCAATATTTGATTGGGTTCGTCTTAACGGGTCTTACAGTGGTACCTACAAATTCATATCTTCCACACAAGCAACACGCTCTCTTGGAAACAACATAGAAAATTCAAGAAGGATTTCTGCAACAGCCAACTTTAACTTAATGACACTCTACAACAAACTACCAATTGTAAAGAAAGCATACGAAAAACAAGGCAAGTCAAACGCTCCAAAACGACCAGAAATGGGTATGTCAAGAAAAAGAGAAAGTGAACCCAAAAAAGTAGAACAAGAAGTAGTAGAAGATTCTATTTCAAGTTCACAAAAATTCTTAAAAGAAGCCCTTTATTTCTCAGTAAGACTTCTTACCTGTGTGAAATCTGCCTCAATAAATTACAGTCGTACAGATGGAACATCAATTCCTGGATATATGCCTGTTGCAAAATGGTTAGGAACTTCTCCAAGCAATAAATTTGCACCTGGATTTGCTTTTGTCTTTGGCTCACAAGACCTATCCATTATGGAAAATGCAGTAAAAAATGGCTGGTTAAGTAAAGACACTATGCTAAACGCTGCCTTAAATCAAAAGATGACTGAAAACATAAATGCACAAATAAAAATTGAACCAATAAAAGAATTTAATATAGACATAAGTTTCAAACGCAACAAGAGCGAAGTATATTCTGCATACTATAAATACGACTCTTTCTCCGAAGAAGTAGAAGGGCCACTTTCGCCGTTAAGCACCGGTAGATATAGCATTTCTTTCTTTGCTCTTCCAACCAATTTCATAGGAGCTGATGACAATAACGTAAGTTCTATCTTCAATCAGTTCCTTGAAAACAGAGAAGTAATAGCTCAAAGATTGGCAGCAAGCAATGCAGCTTTCAATCCTGACTATTCAGGCATGTTGATTCAAGATAGCGTAAACGGAAGATTATATCCTGACGGCTATGGAGCAACAAGCCAACAAGTTTTAATACCTGCTTTCCTTGCTGCATACGCTGGCACAGATGTAAACTCACAAAGCCTATCTCCTTTCCTATCTATTCCTTTACCTAACTGGAAAATAAGCTATACTGGATTAAACAAAAATGAATGGGTTAAGAAATGGGCAAATTCCATTACCTTATCTTCAAATTATTCTTGCGATTACTCAATTGGCGCATTTACTTCCGACAATAGAGTGCCAATTTCAAATCCTGACTACGATTATGGTACAGAATGGGTAAGAAATGAATTAAGCAACAACTTCATTGCAAGAGATGTAATAGACCAAGTAACGATTAACGAACAATTATCTCCTTTGATTAAAATGGACGTTAATCTTAAAAATAGTTTCCAAACAAATTTTGAAATAAGACGCGAACGCAGTCTATCGCTTTCTTTCTCTAATCTTCAATTAACAGAAATCAACAGAATGTCTTATGTATTTGGAGGAGGATATCGCTTTAAAGACGTAGAATTAAACATAAGAATGGGAGGCGGAAACACAAAGAATTTAAAGAGTGATGTTTTGGTAAAAGCCGATTTTGCATTAAATATAAACAAAACAACACTTCGTAAAATAGACCAAAACGTCAATCTTGTATCTTCTGGAGCCAAAGTTCTTTCTCTTAACCTTTCGGGAGAATATTCCTTAACCGAAAAGTTAATTCTTAAAGCCTACTTTGAAATGACAATGAATACACCATTCGTTTCAAACTCCTATCCTAATTCTACAACACAAGGAGGATTTTCTCTAAGAATTACTTTATAAAATCAAAGAAATAATTTACTAACTCTTTGTTTTATTTTATTAAAACAAAGAGTTTTTCATTTCTTTTAGTATATTTGCAAAAAAAACTTTTATATTATGAAAAAGACATTACAAATTTTAGCAATTGCATTAGTGCTTTGCGTAGGTTTTAAGACACTTGCAGCACAAGACACAAACCGTTGGGACGCTCGTTTAGGATTAGGCATATTTGGAGCACAAGATGTAGTTGGTTTATTAACCATTGGATTAGGGGAATTTGTTGATGGAGAGACTGTCTCTTCGTCAGGATTTTTACCTTTAATTACTCCGAGTTTGGAAATGTCATATACGTGCAATGAATACATAAGCGTTGGAGCACAATTAACACTTGGTTTCGCCAGCGAAGAATATGAATATTACAACACAACTCAAAAAGGTAATTCATTTATGCTTTACCCTACCCTAATGGCGAATTTGAAAGTCAATTACCTTAAAAAAAATAATTTTTCAATGTATGGACTCTTTGGATTAGGAGCAACAAACTATTTTGTAGTAAATAACGACCCTTATAACTCCACAAACCTTATTTATCTTGTAACACCTATGTTTAACTTCTATCCTTTATGCTTTTCAACCAATAAAGACAACGGATTTTATATGGAAGTAGGCTATGGAAGCAAAGGACTAATAAACTTAGGTTGGGAAATGAAATTATAGTTTCAAAAATTAGAAGAAAAACTTTAAGAATATGAAAAAAATATTAACATTTTTAGCAATTGCATTAGTGCTTTGCGTAGGTTTTCAACCACTTTCAGCACAAGAAACATCGAAATGGAACGCTAAATTAGGAGGTGGATTTATTTCTGTACAAGATTTATTTGGTTTAATTGAAATTGGATACGATGGAATAGAAGGAAATCAAACCGATGAAATAATTAAAATTTATCCTATAATCACTCCTAACTTTGAAGTAACGTATTCCTTTAACAATAGCATAAGTCTTGGTCTGCAAGCCTCTATTGGCTATAGTGGAAGATACTCTACTTTTACCAATAGTCCTTATAGAGATTATTCTACTATACTTACTCCTACGCTAATGGCGAATTTAGACATAACATATTTTAAAAGAGATAATTTTTATGGGTATGGATCTTTTGGATTAGGCGTTTTTGGTTTTGTTGTTTTCCATAGCAAATACGAAAACTCCCTTTCATCAGGAAATTTGTTTTCACCGATGTTTAACTTCTATCCATTCTGTTTCTCAACCAATAAAGATAACGGATTTTTTATGGAATTTGGTTGGGGTTCAAAAGGAATAATAAACTTAGGTTGGGAAATAAAATTATAAAAATAAACAATAAAAATATATACGTATGAAAAAAACATTCAAAGCCTTACTACTATCACTCCTATGTGTATTTGTGGGCTGTAAATCAGCAGACAATGAAACAAAAAAGTTCATTTCTGACGACACAATTAAGCAAACAATCGAAGAAGTAAAGAAAATCGCTCCTAAGTGTGATGTAAAACTATTGGAACGAGGAGTTAATCAAGCCGCTGCTTTATGGAAAGTAGAAGACGGCACACAAGAAGACTTCAAAACCTTGATTGTAAAAAATTATGCAAAGACTCCCGAAGAAAAAGAATACCTTTTCTCTCGCATCTGTTACATAATGGAAAGGCTTTATGGAACATCTAATCAATTAACAGTCGAATTGCAAAAGCCTTTGCACCTTGCAGGAGCCGATCCAATAGAAGTAGATTACCTAATGGGCTCTTACACTCCGTTTTCACACCTTAGCGATGACCTTTTTGAGAATAAATTTGCCTTTATCACAATTGCCAACTTCCCTAACTACACTTTGGAAGAGAAAAACTCTCTTGGCAAAACTTGGAGCAGATTACAATGGGCTTATGCAAGACTTGGCGATATTTTCACAAACAGAGTGCCTGCCGAACTCACAGCTGAAAAAGGCGTTGCAAGCGGAAACGGCGAAAACTACATAGCTGAGTACAATATAATGATGGGACACCTTTTGAATGAAAAGGGTGAAAAACTTTTCCCAAAGGATATGGTTTTGCTTTCGCACTGGAATTTGCGTGATGAAATAAAATCAAACTACGCAAACATACCTAACGCACACGAAAAGCAAGAAATTATCTACAAGGTAATGGAAAGAATTGTTGATCAAACAATTCCACTTGATGTAATCAACAATGCAACTTACGATTGGGACCCTTACACAAATAAAACCTACAAAGACGGAAAAGAAGTAGCCCTTGAAGCAGAAGGAACAAGACGTTATCAACACATATTAGACGCTTACAAAGTAGAAAAGAAGATTGACCCTTACACTCCTTCACTTCCAACAGGCATTCAACGTAACTTTGAAGGCGGAATGGAAATGTCTGTTGAACAACTAAAAGAACTATTTATTCATCTTGTATCTTCAGAGCAAGTAAAACAAGTTGGAGAATTGATAAAAAGCCGTTTAGGAAGAGAACTTCGTCCATACGATATTTGGTACGATGGATTCAAGAGCCGTTCCTCACTTTCAGAAGATATGCTTACTGCAAAAACACAAGCAATGTATCCAAACGCCGAAGCATTCGAAAAAGATATGCCACGAATGTTAGAAGCATTAGGATTTAGCAAAGAAGACGCAAAATATCTCTCAGACAGAATAGTTGTAGAAGGTGCAAGAGGTTCGGGACACGCTTGGGGCGCACAAGGAAAATGGGAACCAGCAAGACTTCGTACAAGAATAGTTGGCAATGGTATGGATTACAAAGGATATAACATTGCTGTACACGAATTTGGTCATAATGTAGAACAAGTTCTTGACCTTTACAAAATAGATTACTACACCTTAAACGGAGTTCCTAATACAGGATTTACAGAAGCCCTTGCTTTCATTTTCCAAAAAAGAGACTTAGACCTTTTGGGCTTTAAATCAGAAAGAAATGACAACACAACACTTGATATTTTCTGGGGATTGTACGAAATAATGGGTGTTGCACTTGTAGATATGGCAGTTTGGCAATGGCTATACAACAATCCGGAAGCAACAGCCGAAGACTTAAAGAACGCAACCTTAAAGATAGCAAAAGAAACTTGGAACAAATACTACTACCCTGTACTTGGAACAAAAGATTCTCCACTATTAGCAATCTATTCTCACATGGTAAATTCTCCAATGTACTTGCCAAACTACCCATTAGGCCACATAATAGAATATCAACTTGAAAGCCACTTTGCAAAATTCACAAACAAACAAGATTTTGCAAATGAAATCAAACGCATCTATACAATCGGACGTCTAACTCCTCAACTATGGATGCAACAAGCCGTTGGAGCAAACATAAGCACACAACCAATACTTGATGAGATAAGCAAAATAATGAGCAAGTAAAGAAAAAAGAGTATTAGTTGTGGAAATCTATTAAAAAAATACAGATTTCCACGACTAATGCTTATATTTTTTGTAATAATGTTATTACTAATAAGTTTATTACTAATAAAGTTATTACAAAAATAAAGGCTTAAATTACAGAGTTTTAGAAAAGATTTTTTTAGATATTTAAGCAAAAAAACAAAGCAATTTTTTCGTAAAATTTTTCTTTGTTTTTTTATTTTTTTTCTTTGATTTTTTAAAATTTTTCTTTGCTTTATTTTTTTAATTCAAAGAAAAAAATCATACTTTTGCAAATAGAAAAAAAAGAAAGAAAAATGTAAAGATAGAAAAACGAAATAATATATAAATCGATTGAGCTTTAAGCTCTTATTCTCTCCAATTGAAAACCGCCAATTTTCAGTTCACACAAGGGAATAAGCAGTTGAAGGTTCGCGTCTTAGGGCGTGAACCGTTTTGTGCTTATTTTGTGTGTGGGTTCTTGGCGGTACCTCAATGGGAATAAGCAATTAAAAAACGGTAACGCCTTTTTCTTTTGCCCGAATCGGAGTTTATGGCTTCAAGTCAAAACACCGACAAATTATGGCAAAGAATGACAATCTTCACAAGGCAAAACGAGCAAAGGCAGATGAGTTTTACACTCAACTTTCCGACATAGAAAACGAATGTAAGCACTATTGGGAACACTTTAAAGGCAAAACAATTCTCTGTAACTGCGATGACCCGCGAGTAAGTAACTTTTTCCGTTATTTTTCTTTAAACTTTGAACACTTAGGCTTGAAAAAACTGATAGCAACTTGTTATAAAAATCAAGATATTGACCTTTTCAGCCAAGAAAATAGCGAAAAAGCAGTCTATATCATTTATGAAGGAGACAAAAACGGCAACCGACAAGTTGATGACAACGAATTAGAGGTCAAAGAACTACAAGGCGATGGAGATTTTCGTAGCAAAGAATGTATAGAATTGCTAAAAGAAGCCGACATAGTAGTAACAAATCCTCCCTTTTCCCTATTTCGCGAATACGTTGCACAACTTATAGAATATGAAAAGAAGTTTTTGATAATCGGACACCAAAATGCAATAACTTATAAAGAGATATTTCCTCTATTAAAAGAGAATAAGATGTGGTTAGGTTATGGTTTCAAAGGCTCAGCAGGTCATTTTATATCAAAATATGAGGACGTAGCAACAGCAGGAGACCATAAAGAAGGAATGATTCGTGTTTCGGGAGTTACATGGTTTACAAATTTGGAACACAACAAAAGACATGAAGAACTTATACTTTACAAAGAATATAATCCTGAAAAGTTTCCTAATGAATATCCTAAGTATGAAAATTACAATGCCATAGAAGTAAGCAAAACAGCAGAGATTCCTATGAATTATAACGGAGTTATGGGAGTGCCAATCACATTTATGAATAAATATAATCCCGAACAATTTGAACTAATCTGGACAACAGATAGAGGAGGCGATGGAATGCTTGAAGAATTCAAAATACCACACGACAGATACGATGCTCCTGTTGTAGCAGGCAAAGGATTATATAAAAGAATACTAATTAGAAAAAAATAAAACAGCAATGAAAATAGAATTAAAGAAGATTAAGATAAGGGAATTAGTGGAAGGTTATGTTGATAATGAGGAAGAAGGCGTTTTTGGTTGGGGTGGAAAGTTGAATATAAGGCCTAAGTATCAGCGAGAGTTCGTTTACAAAGACCAACAAAGGCAAGCAGTTATTGATACCATTGTTCAAAACTTTCCTTTAAACATTATGTATTGGGTAAAGAGCGGAAACGATGAATATGAGGTGCTTGACGGACAGCAAAGAACGATAAGCATTTGTCAATACGTAAGTGGAATTTTCTCTCACAATATGATGTACTATCATAACTTACAAACAGATGAGCAAGAGAAGATTTTGAATTATGAACTTATGGTTTACTTTTGCGAAGGCACCGATAGCGAGAAATTATCTTGGTTTCAGAGAATAAATATTGCAGGAGAAAAACTAACAAATCAAGAAATTCTTAACGCAATCTATTCAGGCAGTTGGACAACTGATGCAAAACGTTATTTTTCTAAAAGCAATTGCCCCGCTTATGGCTTAGCCGAAAAATATATGAGCGGCACTCCTATCCGTCAAGACTACTTAGAAATCACTATTTCTTGGATTAGCGAGGGCAATATCAAGACCTATATGGGCAATCATCAACATGATGCTAACGCAAACGAACTTTGGCTATATTTTCAAGCCGTAATAGCATGGGTAAAAATAGTCTTCCCAACATATAGAAAAGAAATGAAAGGCTTAGATTGGGGACTTTGGTACAATAAATTAAAAGATACCCCTCTTGACTCAAAGAAATTAGAAAAACAAGTTACTGAATTGATGCAAGATGAAGACGTTACAAGTCGCAAAGGCATATATCAATACGTCTTATTCGGCGATGAAAAACACTTAAACATACGTCAATTCAAAGAAAGCGACAAACGCTACGCATACGAAAATCAATTTGGCGTTTGCATCAAATGCGAAGAACACTTTTCAATAGAAGAAATGGAAGCAGACCATATCTTGCCATGGTCAAAAGGCGGAAAAACCGACAAAGACAACTGTCAAATGCTCTGCAAACAATGCAACCGCCAAAAAAGCGATAAGTAAGAAGTTTTTTTCTTTGAATTATTTTTCTGTATCTTTGTAACAATATTCTAAAATAAAGAATACTATGAAAGAACCGAAATTTAGGTGCATTAAAACAATTAACACAGAAAACAGTAGCATATTTTCTATTTCTTGGAGCCCAGAGGGAAAACGTCTTGCTGTAGGTTTTGATTACGAAGACATAGAAATATATGATGTAGATAGTTGTCAATGTTTGCAATCTTTCAAAGAAGAATATCAACACTTTATTTTAGTAACTTGGGACCCTGATGGAAATACTATTGCTACCGCTTCGTATGATTATTATCCGAAGATATGGAGTGTAAGTAATGGTCAATGTATTAAAATTCTTAATAGGCATCGTGGGTATGTTCATTGCATTGAGTTTAGTTGCGATGGGAAATATATTATAACTGCTTCCGAAGATGGGACTATTAAAATATGGGAAGTTAGTAGCGGAAAGTGTTTACAAACTTTAAGAGATAACGGTTCAAGTGTTAATAGTGCTAAATATAATAAAGATTCAACGCTTATAGTTTCTGCTTGCAATGTTGGCAGTATTAGTATTTGGAATGCTATAAGTGGAACATGCTTGCGAACTATAGAAACACTCGATAGTTATGTTTATTTCGCTTCATTTAGTCCTAATGGGAAATACATTGTTACAACAGCAGAAGATGGAAGTATTAAGATATGGGATATAAATAGTTTGAAATGTATTAAAATCCTTGAAGGACATTTGCATGAAACAAATTCTGTTTCGTGGAGTCCTTGTGGAAATTTACTACTTTCAACATCGGAAGATGGAACAGTGAAAATCTGGGATACGAATACAGGAACAGAATTACAAACATTAAAAGATGAAAAGAGTTATTATACTTCTGCTCAATTTAGTCCGAATGGAAAATATTTTGCAACTGCATTAGATAATGGAATCCTTAAAATTTGGAGTGTAGAGTAAGAAAACAAACCAAGAAGTTCAAAAGAAAAGAAATACACT
Source organism: Candidatus Onthomorpha sp. (assembly GCA_045645265.1). Lineage (GTDB taxonomy): Bacteria > Bacteroidota > Bacteroidia > Bacteroidales > P3 > Onthomorpha. The sequence goes on along the minus strand of JAZRIM010000010.1, from coordinate 21,681 downwards.
TTTGATTCTGACAATATTGACAAAATAGAAATTAAAGTAAATATAAAACACGCCGAAGAAGACAAAGATTAAAAACTTGTTATTCTTCTAATACGTTACAATTTACGCTATTTGGAGAATATATATATTCATCATCCATATCTTCTTTATCGTCTTGTAATGAAAAAGCAAGTAATTCCATCAATGTAGAAACATTATCTTTTTCTATTTCAATACCATAACTACAAATGAAATAAGGGTATAGATCTATTATAGGATAAACAAAATAGCCATCTTTACTTTCTGGTGGTTTTACAAAATATGCAAAACTATCATACTCGTCAATTTGTGGCGGAAGCATACGGTTGAATAAAGAAAAGTCTATCTCCAATGCATCAATATCTATATTAAATTTACTTTTCCAAATCTCCTTTATTTTTTTATTGTCTTGATATGCTTGATAAAAAGTTCTACGTTTTTCTCCGTACACTTCTATTGATTCTTTGCTATACATTCTATTCCATTCCTCTATTACTATTTCTTCATCAGTAGTATCAAGACTGTCGTATTCTTCACTTTCAAAATAATACACAGAAGCAAAGCACCTAAACCTTCCACAATTGCCAGGTTTTATAAAATATTCCCACGCCTTAGTTACATAATAGATTGGAACCTCATAATAACCGCCAGGTACTTTCACTAATAAATCTTTGTTAAACTTTCCTTGATTGATTATTTCTTCTAATTTATCAGGCAAAATATTCATTACTGCATGAATTGTCTCATAATCTTTTTCCCAAGTCTCCATATTAATTGTATTAAATTATTTTTTCAAAGTTTATTATTTACAAAAAAGCGGTTGAAATTAATCAAACCGCTTTTTTTGTACCTCCAGTAGGACTCGAACCTACATTTAAAGTTTAGGAAACTTTCGTTCTATCCCTTGAACTATGAAGGCATGCTTTTCAGCATTTTATTTTAATGTTCTCTTTATTTCTAATTCTTCGTAGCCTTCTATTATGTCGCCTACTTTGATGTCGTTGAAGTTTTCTATGTTCAATCCGCAGTCTTGTCCCATAACTACTTCTTTTACGTCATCTTTGAAACGTTTTAATGATGCAAGTTTTCCTGTATAGACTACGATTCCATCTCTAATTATTCTAACCTTTGTAGAACGTGCAATCTTTCCGTCTAAACACATACAGCCTGCAATTGTTCCAACTTTCGAGATTTTGAATGTTTCTCTTACTTCAAGGTTTGCTACTATCTTTTCTTGGATTTCTGGTGATAGCATACCTTCTATCGCATCTTTTAATTCGTTTATTGCAGTGTAGATAATAGAGTAAAGTCTTATGTCTATTTGTTCTTGTTCTGCAAGCTTTCTTGCTCCAACGCTTGGACGTACTTGGAATCCTATTATAATCGCATTACTTGCTGTTGCTAACAATACGTCTGATTCTGTAATTTGTCCTACAGATTTATGTATAACATTTACTTGTACCTCTGGGGTTGAGAGTTTCAACAATGAGTCTGACAATGCTTCTACCGAACCGTCCACGTCTGCTTTTACGATTAGGTCTAATTGTTTGAAGTCGCCTATTGCAATTCTTCTACCTATTTCGTCTAATGTTATGTGTTTTTGTGTTCTTAAGCCTTGTTCTCTTTGTAATTGTGTACGTTTGTTTGATAGGTCTTTAGCATCTTTTTCGCTTTGCATAACGTTGAATGTGTCCCCTGCTTGTGGTGCTCCGTTCAAACCAAGTAATAAGACTGGTGCTGACGGTCCTGCTTCTTTTAAGAGTTTATTTCTTTCGTTATACATCGCTTTTACTCTTCCGTATGTGGCTCCTGCCAATACTACATCGCCTTGACGTATTGTTCCGTCTTGTACAAGTATTTTCGCTACATATCCTCTACCTTTGTCTAATGATGATTCTATTACTGTTCCTTTCGCTCTCTTGTTTGGATTACCTTTTAACTCCAACATTTCGGCTTCTAGTAATACTTTTTCTAATAGTAAATCTACATTAGTACCTTTTTTGGCTGATATTTCTTGTGATTGTATTTTTCCACCCCAATCTTCTACTAATAAGTTCATATTAGCAAGTTCTGATTTAATTCTATCTGGGTCTGCTGCTGGGCGGTCTATTTTGTTTAATGCAAAAACGATTGGAACGCCTGCTGCTTGTGCGTGGTTGATAGCTTCTATTGTTTGAGGCATTATCTTGTCATCACAAGCGATAACAATAATTGCTATATCTGTCATCTTAGCTCCACGAGCACGCATCGCTGTGAAGGCTTCGTGTCCTGGTGTGTCTAAGAATGTGATTTTCTTTCCACTTTCTGGAAGTGATACTTCGTAAGCTCCGATGTGCTGAGTGATTCCCCCTGCTTCTCCTGCAATTACGTTTGCATTTCTAATGTAGTCCAAAAGAGAAGTTTTACCGTGGTCAACGTGTCCCATTACGGTTACGATAGGAGAACGTGGTTGCATATCTTCTTCTCTATCTACTTCCTCTTCTTCACTTAATGCTTCTACAACGTCTGCTGAAACAAATTTTATTGAGTATCCAAATTCGTCTGCAATAAGTTGTATCGCTTCTGCGTCAAGTCTTTGGTTGATTGAAACGAACATTCCCAAGGACATACAAGATGCAATAATTTTTGTAACAGGAACGTCCATCATATTTGCAAGCTCATTCGCTGTAACGAACTCTGTTACTTTTAATACTTTTTGTTGTTCCATTTCTTGCAACATTTCTTCTTGCATATGTTGCGAAATGGATTGACGTTTATCTCTACGGTGTTTAGATGTTTTACTCTTACCCATTGGAGATAGTCTCGCCAATGTTTCTTTAATTTGCTTTTCTATTTCATTAGAATCAAGCTCTACTTTCTTAACTTCTTTTTTAGGTTTATGTTTTTTATTTTCCTTTTTAGGAGCAACATTAGGCGTTGCAGGATTAGCATTCTGTACTTGTTGTGCAGGAGTTGGTTTTATTCTTTTTCTTTTCTTTTTATCTTTATCCTTCTCCTTATCTTGTTTTTCTTTGTTTTCTATTTTACCTTTGCTTGATGAGGCAACAGGTTGTTGTTTTTTAGGTTTGTTGAATTGAGATAAATCTACCTTTTCTCCCGTTAAAACAGGGCCTGTAAGTTTTACATAAGAAGTTGTTATAAACTCAGCTGCAGGTACTACTTTTTCTTTTTTTTCAACCTTTGGTTCTGGATTAACCTCTGGTTTTTTTTCTATTTTTTTCTCTATTTTCTTTTCAACTGTTACTGCAACAGGAGTTTCCTTTTTTTCTTCTTTTTTATCCTTCTTCTTATCTTTCTTTTTCTTTGCAGGTTTAGTCTTTTGGTTCAATGATTTCAAATCTATTTTACCTAAAATATTTAAACCACCTATTGTTGTAGACTCCTCTGTCTTTTCTTCCTCTACTTCCTCTTGCTTTTGTGGTACTTCAACTTTTTCTTCTACCACATCCTCTTTTACTTCTACCTTTATTTCTTCTTTTTCTACAACTTTTTCTTTTTTGTCAGCATCTTTTTCTTTACTTTTTTCTTTTCCTAATGTCACATCTCTTATAACGATTTCATTAGTTGGCACTTCATCTTCTTCTCTTTCTTCTTTTTCTTTTTTCACAACCTCTGTTGCATCAAGAACTATCTCAACAGGTTTTGTTGCTTTTTTAGTTGTTTTACTTGCTTCTTTTAATTTCTTTTCTCCTTGAAATGCTTTTGAAAGTAAATTATACATATCCGAATCTATTTTTGTGTTCGGATTTTCATCTATTTTCTTACCTTTTTTACCAAGATATTCCACTATTGTATGTATCCCTACATTCAATTCCTTTGCTACCTGCTTTAATCTTATTGCCTTATTGTTATCTGCTGACATATTTTATTATTTTACTTAACACTTTGCTATACAGTATCCTTATTTTTTATTTTTATAGGACTTGTTTAGTCTTCTTCAAATTCTGCTTTTAAAACTGCTATTACATTCAAGATTGTTTCTTCTTCCAAGTCAGTTCTATCAACTAACTCTTGTACTGAAAGTTCTAAAACACTCTTTGCTGTATCACAACCAATAGATTGTAATTCTTCTATTATCCAATCTTCTATTTCGTCTCTAAATTCAATCAACGCAACATCTTCATAATCCATATCAGTATCTCTATACACCTCTATTTCATATCCTGTAAGTTTTCCTGCAAGTCTGATGTTGTAACCACCCTTTCCTATAGCCAAACTAACTTGATCTGGTTGCATATAAACATCAGCTTTTTTAGTTTCTTCATCTATTGTAACTGATATTACTTTTGCAGGTGCAAGTGCACGTGTGATATACAATTCTGCATTATTAGTATAGTTGATTACATCTATATTTTCGTTTCTCAATTCTCTGATTATACTATGTATTCTGCTACCTTTTACCCCTACGCAACTTCCAACAGGATCTATTCTATCGTCATAACTTTCAACAGCAATCTTTGCTCTTTCTCCTGGTTGACGAACAGCATCTTTTATTATTATTAAGCCATCGTAAATTTCAGGAACTTCTTGTTCAAACAATCTTTCTAAGAATATAGGTGAAACACGTGAAAGAACAATACTTGGAATACCATTCTTCATTTCAACTTTCAAAACGATTGCCTTTACAGTATCGCCCTTACGGAAAAAGTCTCCTGGAATTTGTTCACTCTTTGGCAAAATCACTTCTACACCTTCTTCATCTAAAAGCAAAACTTCTCTTTTCCAAGCTTGATACACCTCACAAATTACTATTTCGCCTACTTTTTCTTTATATTTTTGGAAAATGCTTGTTCTTTCATATTCTTGTACTTTTCCAACAAGATTTTGACGAATTGCAAGAATATCTCTTCTTCCAAAATCTTTTAATTTAATTTCTTCCGAAAGTTCTTCTCCAATTTCAAAGTCTGGCTCAATCTTTACTGCCTCTGAATACGCTACCTGTGTACTATCGTCCTCTAACTCATCATCTGCAACTATTATTCTATTTCTCCAAATTTCCAAATCCCCTTTCTCAACATTTACAATGATGTCTATATTTTGATCAGAACCATATTTCTTAATCAAAACTCCTCTAAACACCTCTTCAACTATTCGCATCAGAGTTTCTGTTTCAATATTTTTGAACTCTTTAAACTCTGAAAATGTATCTACTAAACTTAAATTTTCCATTATTTAAATGATATTACAACTTTTGCTGATTTAATTTCTTTATAATTATATGTTTTTTGATTTTCGTTTTCTGTGTTTTTTTTATTTTTCTTTTTTAACTCAATAGTAAAACACTCATCCTCTGCACTTATCAAAACCCCTGTTACAGATGTTTCTTCTGTTTCTACCTGCAAACTTCTTCCTATGTTTTTTACATATTGTCTTTGCATTTTCAATGGCTCTTCCAATCCAAAAGACAAAACACTAAGTTCAAAATCTTCACTCTCTCTATCTAAGCACTCCTCTAATTGTCTGCTCAAATCTATACAATCTTGAATCTTCACTCCATTATCGCCATCTATAAACACTTGGATGTTATTATTTTTTGAGACTTTTACTTCTACTAAAAACAAGTCTTCTTTACCAAGTATTTCTTTTACCTTCTCTTCTATAAAATTCTTATCTTTCATTTCTTATATATACAACAAAAGGGAACTTCTTACGTCCCCTCTTTCCCTAATTTCATTTGCAAAGATAGTAATTATTATTATATCTGCAAAATTTATTGATTTTTTTGTTCAAATTGGCGTATCAAATCCATTTCATCTTTCATTGTATCCATAACCAAAAGCACTTGTGCTTGGTTATATAATGGTGATGAAGGAAATTTTTTCATAAACTCTTCAAATGCCTCTTTTGCCATTTCTTTATTAAGACAAGTTTGAGAGAAAACAACCCCTTTTAAAAAATATGCTTGTTCTACAAGAACATTATCAGGATAATTCTTTATTAGTCTATCATACGTCTTTATAGATTCCTCACATCGTTTAGTGTTTGCATAAACATCTGCTGCTCTATAAAGATAGGTGGCGCACAAACTATCTTCCGGATAAGTCTTTACATAATCTAAATAGCCATTTATCAAAGAGTCTGCTTTTTCATAACTAACGGCTTTAACATCTGAAATAGTTATCTGCTCCATTTGAGCAATCGCTTGACGTGCTTGCTCCTTTTTATCGGCAGAACAAGAGATGAAAGCACAAACAAAAAATAATAAAATAAATTTTTTCATATTATCGTTTTGGATTTGGTTTCATTCTATAACTTGTACGCACCTTATTGTTTGCAATATCATTTAGTTTTCTCTTCAAAAGAGTTTTTCTCAGTGCAGATAACCTATCTACAAAAACCTTTCCTTGTAAGTGATCATACTCATGTTGAAACACTCTTGCACGTATTCCACTAAACTCTTCAATATGCTCGTTGAAATCTTCATCATAATATTTCACAACAACCTCTCTTGGACGTGAAACCTCTTCGTGAATATCCGGAAGAGAAAGACACCCCTCTTCAAAGTCGTTCCACATCTCTCCTTTATACTCTAAGATTATTGGGTTAATGAAAATCTTTTTAAAGCCTTCTGCTTCAGGATACACCTCTTTAAAAGGCTCTGCATCAATAACAACTAAACGAATTGAAAGATTAACCTGAGGAGCCGCTAAGCCTACCCCATTTGCCGCATACATTGTTTCAAACATATTTTCTATTAGTTTTGGCAAATCAGGATAATCCTTCGTAATTTCTTGTGCTTCTTTTTTTAGCACGCCATGTCCATAACCTACTATTGGAAGTATCATTTCTTTTTATATTTTATTCATTTTCATAAAATCTTGCAAAATCAAAACTGCCGCAACAGTGTCTATCAAACCTTTTTCTTGTCTTGCCTTCTTAGATTTTCCTGATTTGGCTATCGTTTGACTTGCAATCTTTGAGGTAAACCTCTCATCTATCATATAAATATCTATATCAGGGAATTGATTACCCAATTCCTCCACAAATAAGTGCACAGCCCTTGCCGATTCTGAAGGAGTATTATCCAATTGCTTTGGATCTCCTACAACAATCGCATCAACCTGTTCCCTACTCATATAATCTTTAAGATAAGGGAAAATATCAACAGTCGGAACAGTGTTTAACGCAGTTGCAATCACTTGCATATTATCGCTAACTGCTAACCCAACACGTTTCAAACCATAATCAATTGCCATTAAACGTCCCACTTTTACTATTCTTTTTTTAGTTTGATTAAAGAATTGCAAATTTACAAAAGAAATTATAAAATCAAAAATTTCACAGTCTTTGTTTTAAAAAAATAATTCTTTGCTTTACAAAATTATTTCAAAGAAAAAATAGGGTAATTGAAATCTTTTTCTCAACTACCCTATCATTATTTTTTAAAACACTTTACTTTTTATTATCCTTTATACAAATCATCTTTACCTATTGTGCCTATTAACTTATCATAGTAAGCTTGACTCTTAACGTATTTTAAATTTTCTTTTGTTTTTACAAGTATTTGCTTCAACTCTTGCTTCTTATCATCTGGCAAATTAACAGCTTCATTCAATAAATCACTTATGTATTTTTGATGACTTTGCCATAAAGCGATGTCGCTTACGTGTTTATTTCTTAATCTTTCTGCATACCAATTACTTTTCAGCAAATGTTCTCTTGTAAACATCTCTCTTATTTCAGGAGAAGATAGTGTTTTTCCTTCGTATTCTCCGTATGCCATTATATGAAGGATTGCTTTCAACGGTGGTATCGCTCCTGCAACACTTCCGTCTTCAAAATACATTTTTGCAACTCTTGCTTGATTGTCAGTAATATTGCGAACTCCATCTACAAATTCTTGCATACTTTGAAGTTCAGGCTTTAACATTTCATCTGTAAAGACAACATTAGGATTTTCAAACACTCTTCCAAAGTAGTTATGTATAAACTTCTCTGTTACTCTGTATCCTAAAACAGATGCTTTCACTTCTTTTCCTTCGTAATTGAAATTATCTATTTTTTCAAAGTAATTATTTGCAATCAAGAATTTAGGATCTCTTTCTTCTGGTGATAATCTTGCCCATATTTCTGGTATCAATAAAGATAAATCATGGTCAATTCTATACTTACTTCCAATGTATCCTGCTGGTGTTGTAAATCCATCATATCCTGTAAGTATAAATGAAATCAACGCATTGTTCAAATCTGTCACCGCACACAAAGCATTGAATGGTCCTTTGGTTAATGCACCTTCCGAACCTGCTCCTGTGGTTGATGGACTCTTTCCTGTTAGCGAACAAACGAAATCCATAAACAATTCTGGCAACTCTTGGAAGTGAATAGGATTGTAAACCGCAAGTGGTAATATACCATCTTCTGCTCTATTATTTCTTCTTCCTGGAAGCACTGCATTCACTGGCACATATAATGGTTTGTCTTCTGGAATTCTCCTTGCAAGACGCATTCCCATTTCTGCAATATATTTTTCTTGCGGATAAATCAAATCGTTTCTTGTTTGTAGATAACGAACATTCTTTGATGGTTTTCCATTTACAAGTCTTGGATTTGCCGATGAAACAAAATAATTAGATTCTTTATCATCAACCATTGAAGAAATAAGGTTTTTCATTGGTTGAGTAAATTTATCAAAATTGATTACATCTTCTGTCATTTCACGAGCATCTTCTTGTGTTAAAGGCTCATAATTAGAAATAAATGTATTAGGTGTTGATAAATCCAATTCTGCTTTTTTATCATAACCTCTTATTACTGCATCATCAGGGCGTTGGAAGAAGCGATACTCACAGTTTTCTACTATTTTAACACTCAAATTGTCTTTTGCTTTTCCTAAATTTGAAAGTAATTTTGTTGGAACTACTGTTGATGCACTTATATCATCTTCCATTTGTATTTTATCTGAGTGAACGAAGTCTTGTCTTAGTTTAAATGTTCTCCAAGTTCCATTTTCTTCAAATCCAACTCTTAGATAACGTGCATATATTTTCTTGTCTTCGAATTTCAATTCATTGGCTGGTGTACCGTTTAGAATATCTACATTGAAGTGTTTCTTCCAATCTTCTCCCCATTCCTCTTTATAGAATCGTTTAATAATTAGTGCAATACCTTTTATGTGTTGAGGAAGACTTCTTAACCATTCATTGTATCTTTCTGAATATTCTATGCTTGGTGTAAGTAATTTGATTACTGAACCCATTGAGCGAAGTGGAGAAAGAAAACTACGACTATATGGTATTGCATCGTGTTTTTCATATCTTTGTGAATAATCGTAATTGATTATTTCTTCTACTTTTGCAAAGTCTGTTTCAAAATCACTAACAAAGAATGGGCCTCCAAGGATTGCGTCTTCAAGTGATTTAGAAATTTCTGATTTTCCTCCCCCTGAAACTGTACAAGGCTTGTGACAGAACAATCCATCGCCAAGTGTTTCTATTAAACGATAATTCAAAGCTCCTGAGTAGCTTTCCATACGAAACTTACTTCCATTTGGCAAAATGTAAATACGATTTGGAAGTAGCTTTAATTTATGTTCGCCTTTATCGTTTTTCCATTTTATTTCTTGGGTTGGAACATAGAAGTTTGCATTTTCCGGAAGATAATATATGTTTGAGAAGTTTTTATCTATTCCATAACCCTCTTCTTTGAAGTCAATGAATGATTGACAATTTTTTCTTACGTCTTCAAATGTATTACGAACTTTCATCGGATTAGCGAAGTATGTATCGCCTTGATTGTATCCAGGGAATACTAAGGCTCCTCCTGCATGTTCTTCTTCAGCATTTCCGTATATGTTTGCTGAATAACTCATCATTGTTTTTACTTCTTTCTTTGAGTATCCGAAATAGTTATCTGCAATTACTGTTGCTATTATTCCTTCGTCTGTTCTTACGCATAATTTGAAGGATTGGCCGTCATTGTATAGTTCATTTTCATTTTCCCAACACATTCCGTCTTTCTTTTGACGTTCAGTTGCGTTAGAAATATGAGGTAATCCACATTCTTTTTTAGTTAATTGCGTTAATTGTGGTGCTAAAATTATACAGCCTGTGTGACCTGTCCAATGTTCTACGTCTAATGCTGAATCGTTTTTTATGTGATAAGGACTTCCTCCGTTGCCAAAAATGCTTTCTACAAAGTCTAAATTGCTTACAAGTGAGCCTGGTGCAAAGAATCTTATTTCCATATTCTTTCTTTCGCTCACATCATCAACCTCTGGACAAATTGTAGGTTTTAAAAGTAAGGATACCATTAGTCTTATTGGGGTTGGAGTTTGTGAGGTGTACGGCAATTCCATTACTTCGCCTGATTCTGCAAAGGCTCTATGAAAAATATATTTTGCAGTTTCTATTGGAACTGATTTTTTATCGTTTGGAATAGGTAATCCGCCTTCTGCAATATGGAATACGCCTTTTGTCGTTCTTCTATCATTCTTTGGATTGTGCAAAACCCCTTGTTTTACTCTATAAGAGGTAACATAAGTAGATTTATATTCATCTGCTCCGTTTGGAAGTGATAATTCTCTTGCTATCCCATACGTATCCAAAGTGAATGTTCTTAATGGTATTTTTATATCTGGAACACTTTTTACTGAGGCAAAGTATCGGTCTAAAAAGTTTTGTATTCTTGCATCAGCTGGGCAGAGATAATTATCGTAAAGGGCTTCTCTTTCTTTGTAATTAGACAATAACCCTTTTAATATTCTCATAAAATTTTGTTCATTCTCATCTATATTATCAGTATTCATTTCCACGCCCATCGTAGCCAATCGCAAACTGATGTATTGTTGCACATATTCCCTTGTAGATTTTAATTTCTCCTCAGGAATTACGCCTAAAGTATCTTTTAAGTCCATCATCTTGTGTATATATTTTTATTTTAAGACTGCAAAGTAACGAAAAAATCACGAAATAATCAACTATAAATTACAAATTTATAAAACTATTGTTTTTTACTTAAAGAAAAATAAAAATAATCCAAAGGAATAATTTTCTAAACCTTTGGATTATTTTACTAAATCAAAGAATTAACTTCTTTAAACTAAGATTATTTTTTGTCTTTAAACTTACTTATTTGCGTTTTTAAGGCATCTATTGCAAGCATTACTGCTTCTTCAAAGGTGTCTGCTTGTTTTGAGGCAAATAAATCTTTTCCTGAAATTTCTATTTTAATGTCTGCAATTTTGTTGTGTTCACTTTCAGGTTTATCAACATTCAAAGTAACCTCTGCTCCAAGTAATCCTGAGGCTTGTCTTTCAAGTTTAGAAACTTTGTCATAAACAAAATCTTCCAACTTTTGATCCATTTTAAACTTTACTGCATTTACTGTAATTTTCATAAGACCTCCTTTGTTTAAATGTTTATAATTATTCATCTATTTCTGCACTTGGATGTGCAAGTTTATAGGCTTTTTTCAATTCTTCTATTGTTGTATGGGTGTAAACTTGGGTTGAAGCAATAGATGAGTGTCCCATAAGTTCTTTTATTGAAGAAAGGTCAGCACCAGCAGCTAATGTATTGGTTGCAAAACTATGACGAAGTGTGTGTGGCGATGATTTGTTTGAAGATTGCAACATAGCAACTTCTTTACAAACAAACGAATACAATTGTTTCTTTGACATCGGCTCCATTTTGTTGTTAATCAAAAAGCGTGTTGAAGATATTCCGTTTGCTCTCTTTAAATCAATATAATTTTTCACTCTCTGCATCACATCTGAATGCACAGGGATAAGTCTTTCTTTTCTTCTTTTTCCAAGAATTTTGATTTCATTTCCAATAAAATCAATATCCTCTTCACATAAATCTAATAATTCTGATTGACGAATGCCTGTTGAGTACAATAATTCTAATATTAAAGCATCTCTTATTCCTGCAAACGATTTATCTTCACTTTTTATTTGAAGCAAATTTTCCATTTCATTTGCAAAAACATAATCTCTTACATTTTTTTGAATCTTTGGCGCAACTATTTTCAACATAGGATTAGCACTTATCTTCTCCTCTCTCATCAAGTAATTGAAATATAGTCTCATACAAGCAACTTTTCTTCCTATACTGCGATTAGACACACCTTTGTCTTTCAACGCAACTAACCATATTCTAAGCATAGCACTTGAAACCTCTGTTTCGTCTTCTACGCCACAACTTTCTTTTATAACTTTCTCAAATTGACGTAAATCATTGACATAAGCTATAAGGGTATTGCTTGAATAGCCTTTTTCTCTTTCTAAATATTCTATAAAATTTTCAAAATTCATAGTTAACAATTTTTTTTTAAAAAAAAGCTCGCACAAAAATGCAAGCTTTTTATTTTTTTGAAAAACTATTTATCCATCGCTTCTCTTTGCAACTTTTGAATATAAATAGCTTTCAATTTACGATCTCTTGCCACTACAGAAGGCTTTGTGAATTTCTGTCTATTTCTCAATTCTTTCACAACACCTGTTTTTTCAAATTTTCTCTTTAATTTTTTTAGAGCTCTTTCGATGTTCTCACCTTCTTTAATAGGAACAATAATCATAATTAATACCTCTTTCTTTTTTAATTGTTAATAAATAATTTGATAATTTACACTGCAAAAGTAATAATTTCTCAGAAACCTACAAAATTTCTTTTAATTTTTCTTTAATCCAATCTGGACATTGATGAGGCTTTCTTGTTGTTTCGTTAATAAAAGCCAAAATATTATACCCCTCACATATCAATTCCTCTTTCTCTTCTTTTTTCCTCAGGATCTTATAATCAAACCTTATTTTCACAATTGGCATTTGCTCTAACGAAGTTCTGATTATTAATTCCTCGTCAAAATATGCAGGCTTCAAATATTTAGCATACTGTTCTATCAAAGGCATCATTATTCCATTATCTTCCATAGTTTTATAACTAACACCTAAATGTCTCATTAGTTCAATTCTTCCTATTTCAAAATAACGAAAATAATTACTATTATGAACTATACCCATTTTATCAGTATCTACATAACCTACTCTAAACTTGTAATCAAAATAAGCTACCATAATATTTCAATTTAACAAAAAAGAGAGTTTTGCATTCGCAAGACTCTCTTTTTGTAGTTATATTTTATATAATTATAACTTAATAATACCTTTTTCGATTGAGTTATTTAAACACGCCAACAAACCTTTTTTATTTATTGTACGCATTCCAGCAGGTGTAACTTTTAAAGTAACCCACACATCTTCTTCTGGAATATAGAATTTCTTCATTTGAAGATTTGGGTAAAATCTTCTTTTTGTTTTAACATTAGAGTGAGAAACTCTATTTCCTGTCAATACTTTCTTTCCTGTTATTTCACAAATCTTTGCCATCTCTATATTGTTTTATTTTTATTCTTTATTTCAAAAATCGATTTGCAAATTTCGCACTTTTTATTGAATTGACAAAACTTTTTTCGACTTTTATTATTTTTTTGTTTAATAAAAAGGTAAGAAAGCCTTTATTTATCTCGCAAATTTAAAGTTTTTACCCAAGTAAATTGCTTGATCACCCAATCCTTCTTCTATTCTTAATAATTGGTTATATTTACAAATTCTGTCTGTTCTTGATGCAGAACCTGTTTTTATTTGACCTGTATTCAATGCTACTGCTAAGTCAGCAATTGTTGTATCTTCTGTTTCTCCTGAACGGTGGCTCATAACTGCTGTGTATTTATTTCTATAAGCAAGATTAACTGCATTTATAGTTTCTGTTAATGAACCAATTTGATTAACCTTTACTAAAATAGAGTTAGCAACGCTCTTTTCTATTCCCATAGCTAAACGAGCTGGGTTTGTAACAAATAAATCATCTCCTACTAATTGGATTTTTCCACCCAATTCGTCTGTAAGAGTTTTCCAACCAGCCCAATCATCTTCTGCCATAGCATCTTCTATTGAAATAATAGGATATTTATTTACCCATTCTTTCCAATAAGATACCATTTGATCAGGAGTTAATTTATCACCTGTTGATTTATGTAAGTGATATACATTTTCTTCTGGTAAATAGTATTCACTTGATGCTGGGTCTAATGCAATATAAATATCTTCACCTGGTTTATATCCAGCTTTTTCTATCGCAGTAAGAATTACTTCAATAGCTTCTTCATTAGAACCTAAATTAGGAGCAAAACCACCTTCATCTCCAACGTTAGTTGAATAACCTTTTGCTTTTAACACAGCTTTAAGATTATGGAATGTTTCTGCGCCCATTTGAAGAGCGTGAGAAAATGAAGTTGCTCCAACAGGCATCACCATAAATTCTTGAAAATCTATACTATTGTCTGCGTGAGAACCTCCATTTAATATATTCATCATAGGAATTGGAAGTGTTCTTGCATTTACTCCACCAATATATCTATAAAGTTCTTGACCAGTTTCCATAGCAGCAGCTTTTGCACAAGCTAATGAAACACCTAATATTGCATTTGCTCCTATTTTGCTTTTATTTGATGTTCCGTCTATTTCAATCATACGTGCATCAATTGCAGATTGGTCAGCAACTTGCATTCCACGTAATTCATCTGCTAATGTTGTATTAACATTTTTAACAGCTTGCAAAACGCTTTTACCTAAGAAATAACTTTTATCTCCATCTCTTAATTCGCAAGCTTCATGTACTCCTGTAGAAGCTCCTGATGGTACAGCTGCTCTACCAAACGCACCTGCTTCTGTATAAACTTCAACTTCAACCGTAGGGTTACCTCTTGAATCGAGGATTTGTCTTGAATGAATTCCAATAATTTGAGACATCTCTTTTTCTCCTTTAATTAAAAATTATAATCTACTAAAAAATCAACTGCAAAAATAATTATTTTTTCTTAGAAAACAGCAACTACTGCTTACTAATTTTCATTATCATACAAAAACTTATAATATTTCAACCCTGTATCCTCGTCTTCGCCTTGCTCTATTCTATTTCGCGAGCCGTGAATATAGACCGTGAAATTTTTATCTAACTTTAAAATACTACGAAAACCTCTTTGACCTTTTCTAAAGGCTTGTTCCGAAATTGTAAAGTTATCCGTAAAATCCATTTCAAAGTCCTTTTCGTAATTATTCTTATAATCTTCAAATCTTTCTTGAAGTTCGCTATTTCCTATAACATTTTCCGCATATTTATTCACATCAAACTGCTTATACTCTTTCATATAATCAGCAGTTTTAGTTAATAATTCTGCTTGATCTGCCTTACTCATTTCATATTCCGAAGGCAAAAATTCTGTAACAAACCCCCTGCAAAGATTTATTGCATGTTCGGTATTAAAATAAGAATCATGTCTTGCTCTAAGTCCTAAAAATCCATCGGTCCAATAAGCAGCCTCACCACCTTTATTTGAAACATCTACAACTGTTGCAACAAAACCTTCTTCAGCCTCTTTATTAAAGATAATACAACCTTTATCTAATTTATTTATATTTATTCCGCTTTCACTTTCTATTTCAAATCCCTCTCCCTTTGGAAAAACTTTTAAATAAGTTTCTTTATTTTCCGATTTAAATATACCGATTGCATCAACTAAATCTCCATCTATAAAACATTGAGAAAGATAAGTAATATACAATTCACCAGATTTGATATTAGGATGTTCACTTACCTCATAAAGCGATTGTGCCAATTTTACGCTTTGAGAATACAATTCATTTTTATCAGCAAAAATATCTCTCACACACTGATAAACCAAATTATGTTCTACTCCTGCTTCCGAAAAAAGATGATAAGTTTGAGGAGATTTAAAATTTGAAGTAAAATACTTTAACAAAACCCCACCAATTTCTCCATGAATCATAAAAGGTGCTGGCGAAATTTTCAACGGTTCATTGTTTGTCTTATTGCCAACCCTATGAACCACCATTTTTTCTATTACTGCATCATCACAAGTTATCATCTTAATTCCCCCTTTGTTGTTTATTCCACTTTATTAAATTCTTATTATAGCTTTTTATAAGATATTTAAACCATTTATCTTCTCCATATTTATCCATCAGTCTATTAGATTGAGCGATTTTCTCATTTCGTTTACTTTCCTCTAAAGACATCATTTTACCCAGTTGTTTTTGTATTTTTTTTGTATGACGTGCCTTATAACCAAAATCCTTTAAAGCAGCCAAAGCCTCAACTCCTTGTTCATATTGACGATATTTCATTAAGTTTTCAATAGTATTTACTGCTAATTGATCACTTCCAAACTCATAAATTATATCTCTAATAGGCTTATGTTGCACACTCATTTCTCTTAGATTGTGAAGAACATAAAAATTCTCCAACGCTGCATATTCTTTTAAATATCTTGCAGTGTCACCATTTTGCAATAATTCATCAACACTTTCTTTTGTTTTCACATATTCCAAAGGTTGTTCAATTTGTCTTTTTAACGCTCTTAGTCTTTGCTTATTCAGCCTACACTCACTACTACCTTTTATTTGCATTCCTATATTGATGTACTCCTCTGCTAAATAAAAATCATTTTTTCTAATACAATCCAACACATTATGCACCATTACATCTACCTCTTCTTGTTTTTTTTGACAAACTCTTTTGTCTATCGCTCTAAGATAATTGTTCATTATCTTAACAACAACACTATCTTCTTTCATTTTATATTTATCAAGCAGAGCCTCTGTAATAGCAACTAAGCTATCAGCAGTTAGAACATTGTCTTGAAATATCGCATATTCGGCTTTATTCATTCTCTTTGCCGTCACCTCTCTTATTGCAGCAATATTTTCTTGCGATAATTTATCTTTCGATTTAATATTTGGCAATTCATTAGTTTGCTCTAAAAATTCAACAGCCTTCGCTTGACTATTAACCTTTACATAAACAAACTTATCCTCTATTTCTTTTATTTCTTTTTCTACATTGGTAGTTGTGTCTTTTACAAATTCAGGATACTTATCGGCATAACCAGTATTTGGAGCTGCATTTTCCAAAGAATCTAATACAGGGTCAGATATATTAGTTGTACCTTGCATCATAGCAATTTGCTTCAAAACATCTGTTTCATAATCCCCTCCAAGCATAGAGGCTAATTCTTTTGCTTTATGAATAAGATCTATTCTTGCCTCATTATTCTTTGCTTCAACCAATCCTTTTGCAGTTGCAAGATAATTTCCCACCACAATCTTAACCATATCATCAAAATCAGAAGTATCAGTAATCTCTCCTCTATTTCGTTGAAGATAATCATAGGTATTAACCAAAAAATCTCCTGCCACCTTTGTTTTTTGTTTATCTACCGCAGTTTTTGTAATCTTTATATGATCTTTATAAATACCATTCTTACATATACTAATGTTTTTATCAATTAAGTTTGGTTTACAAATACTCAACACATCATTTTTACAATAAGACTGCAACTGCAAAAGAATATCCTCTGCCTCAGAATACTTTCCTTCTTTAATAAAAGCCAAAGAAGTAATAATATTTTTATCATAAGCAAAAGCTAAAAGAGTTTTACAAAGCTGACTTTCTTCTTGACTAATATCATTATTTTTCAAAATACGAGACAATCTATCGGTTGTCTTGCTTACCTGAAACGAATCCAAACTTATCTTTGCCAACTCATAATTTGCCATTACATTCATTGAATCAGCCTCAACACTTTTCAACAAATAATTATAAGCCTCTTGCTTTTTATTATTCAAATTAGCAAAAACAGCCTTTTTATAATACCAATCACTCATTCTTGGAATCATAAACTCAACTATTTCCTTATTTTGATCAATAAGAAGTTTAAGTTCAATATTTTTTGCATAAATATCATTATCAAAATTATTGACTTGTTGTTTTTTTGCAAACTCCTCAGCTTGTTCTAACTGATATTTATAAACCGACATCAAATCAAAATTCTCACTACTTATAGAAGAAATAGTTTTAATGTGTTTATTGTACTGAGAAATAATATCTTTTTTTGTAGAAGGAGATAAAACTTGTGCCGATAGTCCACAAAAAACAAGCACAAAAACTAAAAATGCAAATAACTTTTTTCTATTCATATCAATATATTTTGAACTCGCAAAGTTAATAAAAAAAATCCTTTTAGCGATTTTTATTGTATCTTTGCCACGTTTTAATAATAACGAAAATGAAGAAAAATAATTACACTCTAATACTAAGTATTTGTGCAATAAGCCTTAGCATTTGTGCAATAAGCCTCAACTTTTTCATAATGGCAAGCCACAAACCAGACGAAGAAGAAGTATATAAAACCGCTGTAAGCGATCATTTACATAATTTTTCAGCACCCTTACCAAAAGAATTAACATTTTGTGGACAAGAAGTGCCGTTAGATAATATTTTTGTAAGAGAAGCCCTCGACAGAGAACTAACCTCAATAATGTATCAACACGGAACAACCTTTCAAATCCTAAAAAAAAGTTGGAGATTTTTCCCAGAGATAGAACAATATCTTAAAGAATACGGTGCAGAAGAGGATTTAAAATACTTAGCCGTTGCAGAAAGTGCATTATCAGACGTAGTTTCCCCAGCAAAAGCAGCAGGATTTTGGCAATTTATGCCAAAAACAGCAAAAGAATACGGACTTATAGTAACAGAAGAATGGGACGAAAGATACGATTTAAAGAAAGCAACACGAGCAGCTGTTGAATACTTAAAAGCCTCCTACTCTCGTTTTGGCGATTGGGCATTAACCTGTGCAGCATACAACTGTGGAGAAGCAGGAGTAAGAAAACAAATGGCAAATCAAGACTGTAAAGACTATTGGGGATTGAATATAAATAGCGAAACATCACGCTACGTTTACAGAATACTTGCCTACAAAATTCTAATGGAAAACCCACAACAATATGGCTTTTATGTAAGATTAAGAGATTGTCATCAACCCTTGCAATACGAAACAATAACAATAGACTCCACAATAACAAATATGCAAGCCTTTGCAAAAAAACTAAACTGTCCATACAAATATTTTAAAACCCTTAACCCACAATTAAGAGCCCATAAGCTAACAAATCCAAATAAAAAGAAATATACATTTAAGATAATAACAAAAGAAAACCTTTCCTACTCCAACGCCTTAGAGCAAAACAACCTAACAGATAACACGGATTATTTATAAAAACAAATCAATACAAAAATAAAAAAGGGTGAATCTTTTTTTAGTTTTCTTATTATTATAGGATTAGGGCTATACGCCTTTCTAAAAAAGTTCCTTCAAAAAAACAAAGCAGCGATTTAAAAATTAAACCGCCGCCTTTCTTGTAAATGAGGTTATTATTGTTTTTATTATTTTACAACTATCTTTTGAGTCTTGCTTGCTTTGTTGTTGAACGCTTTTATCAAGTAAGCTCCTGCTGGGACTTGATTTAATGTAAAGTTTCTGTCTTTTGTAGAAAGAACTTTTTGACCTAATGCGTTGTAAACTTCAACTTGTAAATCGTTTTCCATTGTTTCCATATTGATGTGACGATTGTCGTTGAAGATATTAACATCTAACTCTTCTGCATCGCTGATTGAAAGTGATTTTTTAATCAACACTTTGAATCTATCTGCGTTTTCGCCTGCGATTATGTTTGTTGTGTATTCTACTCCTTCACTTAGGTCTATTGTTTCTTCTCCGTCTATTATGCTAACTGATAATCCTTCTGGAATATAGTTTGCTTTGAATGTTACTTCTTCATTTCCATAAGAACGAACGTTCATTGTTGCATAGTAAGGCAAAGTATTTACTTCTTCTTTTACCAAAGCAATGTTGTTTACAACAAAGTATGGTTCTGCTATTTCAATAGGTGAGAATAGTTTGTTTGCATCGAATATATCGTAGTTTTCATTTGCCTCATCGTTTTGTGAAAATAATACTTCTATTTCTCTTTCTTCATCAAGCATAGCAAGGCGTACATATTCTCTTTCTACACTTGCTTTGGCTGGTGTTGGTGTTGGAGTTGGTATGTAACGTTGGCTTTTCTTGAAAGTTGCTGTTTGCGAACCATTTGATGTAAAGTTTACAAAGAATCCTTCTGTTACATCTATCACACCTTGATTTGTTGTCACCCATTGTGTACCATCAAATCTATAAGAAACGCCTCCTTGCACGTTTTGTTGATTAGCAAGGAATGTTGCAATGTCTAATTTAAAGGTATAAGGGTTTGCAAGTGCCATCCAATTACCATTATTATTAGCACCAACAGTTTGTGTAACGGGTACATCTCCGTTGTTTATTGCGTACATAGGGTCAACATTAAAGTTATAATAGAAGGTATCTACTGGTACGAAACCATTATAATTATCTCCGTAAGTATAAACATCTCCGTAAGTAGTGAATATTGTAGGCTCAGAAGCAAATGACCATGCAAATAATCCTTCCCCTGCTCCTACTTCGGTTAAAATTGTTGCCCAACGTGAACTCCATTGACCTTTTGTGTAATCAAATTCAGAAATTGAAATATCATGTGCACCAGGTACAACTGTTTCTAATTTATATCCTGCAAAAGGTGCTCCAATAAATGACCATTTATCATTAGGCAATGATTTTGTTTTTACCTCTATTATTCCCCCAACGTTTGTTTCATCTATTTCGTTCACTAATTCTCCACCTTGTTCTATTACCAATACTCCATCATTTATTACTTCTCTTTTATTTGCAGTTGTTATTTCAAATGTATTGCTTAGTGTTTTTCTTTCACCTTCGTTTATCTTGTGATAAATCTTTTGCCAATTTGTACCAGAAGTTATATTCCCCCAATTAGGTGTATAACCTTGTGCATTAAAAGGAACTGTTAGAGTCTTAGTATTAGTATAAATCATATTAAAAGCTCCAGAGCCAACCGTAGGAGCATTTTCTGCAAGGCAAGTAACGGAAGTTAAATTTGAACCACTGAACGCATAACTTCCAATGTTAGTAACAGTACTTGGAATAGTAATAGAAGTTATACCTTCGCAACCATTGAATCCATAGGGTTCAATTTCTGTAACAGTATAAGTTATTCCATCATGAGTAACTGTTTCCGGAATTGTTATTGCTCCCAATAATGAAGGATCACCCCATTCCTTTCCCATTACCCTTACATCTGTCCCAGTCCTAACCATGTATAGTAAATCTCCTTCTATGAAATTGAACGATTGTCCTACCGCTGTGAATGCAAAAAACATTGCAACCAAACTTAAAAATAATTTTTTCATTTTTTGTACTTTTTATTTGTTAATAATTAAATTATAGTTTCACTAATAAAAAGACAAAAAAAAGACGTGAGCCTTGTCTTACTGTTGTATGAGGTTCCGCAATTACCTATATGCCAAATAAGAAAAGCCCACGATATACTCGCAGGCATTTTCTACTTATTCTTATTGGCATATTGTTTGAAATTTTGCGGATTTCATACAACCAAAAATAAGCAAAAACGCTTTTTTAAGTCATTAAATTTTCAGCGTGCAAAGGTACAACAAATTTTTAAAAGCACAAAAAAAACTTCAAACAAAGTTTTTAAGGGAAAACACCTTTATTTTAAGGAAATTTCATTTTGCGAAAAAAAGTAGTTCCTTGACCAAAATTGAACGAAATCAAGGATGTTTTTTCAAAAAATCGGACTTTATTTTACGAAAAGCTCGTTTAGAAATTTCTAAATCAAGGATAGAAAAAATTAAATCAAGGATAAAAAATTCTAAATCAAGGTTTTTTTTGAAAAAAACAGCGAAAAAATCGCAAAAATCA
>JAZRIM010000009.1:0-118071 GCA_045645265.1 Candidatus Onthomorpha sp. | reverse complement strand
ATTTTTGCGATTTTTTCGCTGTTTTTTTCAATTTTTTCATTGATTTTTTCCAAAAAAAACCTTGATTTAATTTTTTCTATCCTTGATTTAGAAATTTCTATCCCTGATTTAGAAATTTCTAAACGAGCTTTCGGAAAAATTACCCTTGATTTCGCTCAATTTTGGTCAAGGAACTACTTTTTTTCGCAAAATGAAATTTTCGCAAAATAAAGATTTTTACCTCTTAAAACTTTGTTTGAAGTTTTTTTGTGCTTTAAAAAATTTGTTATACATTTGCAGATTGAAAATTTAGAAACTAAAAACTATGCCTATGGTAATAGAAAAAGAAAGATAATTAAGACTAAGTAAATTTTTACGACATAAAATAGCGTTTTAGCTTATAATTGGTTTCTTGAAACCTGGAAAATTTCAAAAAACTACCAAAAGAATAAGCCATTAACGCTCACGAGTGAAATCGTGGGCTTTTCTTATTTGGTAGTTAGGTAGTTCCAGGACCTCAAGAAACAATAAGAAAAAAGTCCCACGTTTTTTTATGCCTTGAAGTCAAAGAAAAGAAATAACATATCGCCATTTGGGACTTGGGCAAAGCAATTAAAAAATAATTAAAAACAAATTAAAAGTTGTGCCCGACACGAATTAGGGTATTAAAACAATGGCAAAAAAATGGTATATTAAAAATGAAATTTGTTCACATATAAGAAAAATGAAAAAAGAAGAAGTAGAAATAAATCTGGGTAACGAAAAGAATTATGAAGAATGCCTATACTTCGATGAAGAAGAACAAGCAGACGCATTCATCAAATGGTGGGAAAGTTCATTGGAGTTGATTGACAAATTAAAAAAATAAGTAAATCATGAAAAGACTTGCATTATTTATTTGCACATTGCTTTGTGCAAACGTGCTTTTAGCACAAACATTTACAATAGGAGATTTAGAATACTATGTACACGACTATAGTGGTGGGATTACTGGTGTAAAAGTATATGCAGCAGATACAACAATAACAACAGCAAATATTCCTGAAACGGTAACTTATGAAGGAGTAACTTATACAGTTATTGAAATTGGGTATAAAGCGTTCGAAGATTGCAGAAATTTGACTTCTGTTACTATTCCTAAAGGAGTTTGGAACATAGATTGTTATTCATTTGTTGGTTGTACTAATTTAAGAGTATTAAATTATAATGCAGAATGTTATATAGGTAATTTGGGTCGATTCCATGGTTATGATGACCCAGAAGAATATCACTTTTTTAGAGATTGTCCAATAAATGAAATCAATATTGGAGAAGATGTTAGAAAGATACCAGCTTACTTTGCGTATAATTTAGATTCTTTAACCTCTATTACTATTCCCGATGGAGTTGATTCTATTATGGATGGAGCGTTTAGGAATTGCAGTAATCTGACTTCTGTTAATATTCCAAATAGTGTTAATTATATTGCAAGGCGTCTTAGTTCAGGGTATGGAAGGTCTCCATTCGAAGGTTGCAGTAGTTTAACTTCAATAACTATTGATATGAGTAATATTGTAGGAGATTCAACTTTCTCTAGTTATACTTATGAATCTCCTTTTAATATTCCTTCTTTGCAAAATCTTACTTTGGGAGAGAATGTAACTTCTATTGTAAGCGGTGCGTTTAATGATTGTTCTTTCTTGCAAAACGTTACTTGCTTGGCAACTAATCCTCCGACTCTTGCGGACAATACAGTTTTCCCTTATCCTAATATTGCAAGTTTGAATGTTCCTTGCGGTAGTTTGGAGGCTTATTCTTCTGCGACTTCTTTTTGGAATATGTTCTTTAATGGCAGAATTTCGGAGAGTGGATATAACGTTGAGGTATCTGTAAATGATGAAACGTTTGGCTCGGTTGCTGTTGAGAGTGATTGCTCTACCGGCACGCTTACTGCAACTGCAAACGAGGGTTACAGATTTGTAATTTGGAATGACGGAAATACAGAAAACCCAAGAGTTGTTTCTCTTACAAGCGACACTGCTTTTACTGCAATCTTTGCTTTAATAGATGAATCTTCTTTATTAGAAGCAGAAGCAGAAAGCATTTCTTTCTTCCCTAATCCTACAAAAAGCGAAATTACTTTCAGTCAAGCAATAGAAAAGGTAGAAGTAATCGACCTAACAGGAAAAACAATCCTTACTTTCTCTAATGCAAAGACAATAAACATTGAATCATTGCCAGCAGGTGCTTATTACTTGCGACTAACAAATGAAGAAAAAACTTCACTGCAAAAAGTGATTAAGCAATAAAAGAAAAAAACGAGGGCGAAATCTTAATTAGTTTCGCCCTCGTTTTTTTCTGTTCATTTTAGTCTTTACTTTTGTCCTATTTGTTCTTTATAGGTTTTGATAATTGAGTTAAGCATTTTTTCGGTTTTTGCTGCTCCTTCTCCGAGAATGAAGCCTATTTGTTGGACTTGAAGAAGATTTTCTTTTATTACGTCATTTACTCTGTGGATTATTTCTTCTGGACGCTCTTCTTCGTTGTAAAGATTTCTAAATATTATGCAGGCTGATTTGTTTTCTACAAGTGAGAATATTGAAACATTGATAAATCTTCCGTTATAATCGAAATCTTTATTCATTATGTCTTGTGAGTTTTTTAAGACGTATTCTAATTGTAAGAAAATCTCTTCTGGAAGCAAAGATTTGGCGTTTGCCCCAATCAATCCTGGGATAATTTCGTCAATTTCTTTTGCATCTTCTCCTAAAATATCGATAAATCCACTGTTTGAATCGGTTATTTTTAAATCTGCGTTCACAATCGCAATTCCGGGATTGATATGATGAATCAAAGAACTTAAAGAAGAAGTTAATTCGTGATTATTGAGAAGTTGAATGTTTAAATTCTCTTCTAAAATGTTGTATTTATTTTGCAAGTCTATTAGTTCTGATTTTGCAAGTTTTAGTTTGTCGTTAGATATTCTTGAATCCTTTCTTGCAAACGAGAAACACATATCAGCAGAGGCTATTCCTTGTGCGATAGCTGTTGCTAAATCTTGACAAGTCTCATATCCACACGCCTTACAGTCTATGTTTCTTCCTGCAAATTGCTTTCCTAATTCTGCAAAGGCTTGTTCAATTTTTTCTTCGTTAGGAGTAGGGAGTGTTTTGTCGTTATTCTTGTAGAAAGCAACTAAGTCCGATATGTTTTCAAATTGATTCAAATGTTTATTCCATTCTTCTTTGTCTAAGGTGTTGATTTTTTTGTCGGCATATTTTAAAACTAAGTTGTGTCTTAGGAATTTCTCTCCCTTAGAGCAACCGTGAGCCATTAAACAGCCTTTACAAAAATAGATATTGAAGTGAGTGTTAAATTCGTTTCCGTGTTTTGCAAATTGTTTCAATACATCTATTGCGTCTTTTTTTCCCTCAACGCTTAGAATGTGATTGTCGGAAGGTGAACACGAAAGACCGCAAGCCTCAACAAAGCCTTCCGAAATAGGATATAAAGAACCTTTGTAGCCATGTGGTGCATCAAATTCTGAAAATTCAACAGATTCTTCTTTTATTTTATATTTTTCAAACAATTCTCTTAGTTCAAGGAAAGATAAAAATGCATCTAATTTAGCTCCTTTTTCATATCTGTTGTTGTCTTTTTTCAATCCTAAGCAGGGTGTTATGTTTACTACTTTTATATCTTCACCATACATTTTTTTTACAACAGAGCAACAAGCAATTGCAGGAGGTACGATAGGGGATAGGTTGTTTACTAAATCGGGTTGATACTTTTCTATATACATATTATTAACCGGGCAATGAGAACTAATATAACTCTTGCCTTTGTAGCCATTGCAAAGATTAGCAAACTTATTGCTGACTAAATCTACTCCAAAACTCACCTCGCAAACATAATCAAAACCTAATTTTCTAATCATGCTGACAAATTTCCTATAATCTCTTACATCGGAAAACTCGCCTGCTATGCTTGGATCGCATATTGCTGCAACTTTTGCTTGTGAATGTAGAATTTCTTCAACGATTTCTATATTGCTTATTAGTTCAATTGCAGAATAGGAGCAAGCCTCCAAACAATTTCCGCAAGCAATACAATTTTCTTCTACTATATGAGGTTTGTGATCGTTGTCTTTAACTTGAATAGCCTTTACAGGACAGGCCCTAACGCAACCATAGCAAGCAACACACTTGTTGTTGTTTAATTTTAGTACCGCATTCATAATAAATATGTATATAAAAAACTCGTCAAAACTACACTTTTTTTTCTTTTCTGCAAAACAAAAGTAAAAAAAGTGTAGTTTATTTATAAATCTTTTTATAATTTTGCAGTTCAAGGAAAGAGGAATGAAATATAAAATACTGAAAAAGGTTGCGTTATTCTTGATTTTGTTTGTTGTGTGTATGTTTAGTTCACACACAATAGGCAATTCTTTCTCTGTTCAAGGCACTCCGTCAAGTATTGTAAGGCTGAAAATTGCTAAATCTATAAAATTAGCAAAGACTAACAATATTACTGATTCTCAACAGTCTCAAAAAGGACAAATGAATGTTCTTATTTCTGAAAGAAGACAAGGTTTCGGAGGCTCATCGCAAGACAATGATTCGTTTGTAGAGCAAAATAAAATCAATAAGTTAGAACAAAAAATAGCCTTATTTGATAAAAAAGAAATCAATAATAAACCTATTTGTCAAACATCTGAAATGCGACAAGTTTTACGCATATAGGCTTATTGATTGATAATTCTTTTTAACGTTTTAACAAAAAATACTTGGGACAATTAGCATAACAATGTGTTATGTCAAATATAAAAAGGTGCAGACTTACACAAAAGTAGTCTGCACCTTTTATGAAAAATAATCAAAATTTAAAATGAAACAAACCTACGTAGGACATTTAGCAATTTTTGCTGTAAATCTAATATTTGGAATAAATACCCCTATAACCAAAAGTATTCTTAATTCCTCTTTACAAATAGATGCACTCGCCTTAACTTATCTTCGTTTTATTGGAGCAACGATAGTCTTTTGGTTAGTTTCCATTCTCTTTAAAATTCCAAAGGCTAATAAGAAAGATATTCCTTTTTTTCTTCTTGCTTCTTTGTTTGGGGTTGTCTTAAATCAAACTTCCTTTGTTTATGGTTTGTCTAAAACCTCTCCTGTAGATGCTTCTATAGTTGTAAGCCTAACTCCAATTGTCACAATGATATTTTCAGCAATTTTTGTTAAAGAACCAATAACATTAAAGAAAGTTTTTGGAGTTTTGGTTGGTTGTAGCGGAGCCTTAATTCTTATTCTTTCTTCGGCAAATGCAGCAACAAATTCTACTTGGATAGGAAATATGATTTGTTTTGTAAGTTGTCTTTCATACGGATTGTATCTTACAGCATTTAAACCCCTTATTCAAAGAAATCATCCAATAACATTGATGAAATGGATGTTTCTTTTCGGTACAATAATATCAACACCTTTTACATTTTCTCATCTCTCTACAATAGAATATTCTCAAATCACTTGGGATATAACCTTAAAAATAACTTACGTAATACTCGGTGCTACATTCTTAACTTATCTTTTAATTCCAATAGGGCAGACTCGCATTCGTCCAACTACGCTTTCAATGTATAATTACCTTCAACCAATAGTTACAACCATTCTTTCGGTTGTTATGGGTCTTGGAATTTTTGGTTTAAAACAAAGTTTAGCAACAGTTTTAGTCTTTTTAGGAGTTTATATTGTGACACAAAGCAAGAGTAGAGCACAAGTTTTACAAGAAAAATCCTTAAAAGAGAGTCAAAATAAATCCTCTGATAATAAGTAAGTTAGACTTGCTGGA
Source organism: Candidatus Onthomorpha sp. (assembly GCA_045645265.1). Taxonomy (GTDB): domain Bacteria; phylum Bacteroidota; class Bacteroidia; order Bacteroidales; family P3; genus Onthomorpha. The sequence continues at coordinate 112,263 of JAZRIM010000009.1, read as the reverse complement.
TTTTTTCTTTGTTTTTTTGAAAAAAACCTTTGATTTTCTAAATTTTTTCTTTGATTTTTTTGAAAAAAACAAAGACTTTTTTTGATTTTCAAAATCTTTTTTGTCAGTAAACAATCTTTTGTTTGTGACAAATTGTCATTTTTTGTGTCAATGAACTATTTTGGCACAAAATTTGTTTATATAGGGGCAAAGAATTAAGAATATAAACAAATAAAAAAAATAAAATCATGGGAAAAATAATAGGAATAGACTTAGGGACAACAAATAGTTGTGTTTCTGTAATGGAAGGAAACGAACCTGTTGTAATTGCAAATAGCGAAGGAAGAAGAACAACTCCATCAGTTGTAGGATTCGTATCATCAGGAGAAAGAAAAGTTGGAGATCCAGCAAAACGTCAAGCAATAACTAATCCTCATAATACTATTTATTCAATAAAAAGATTTATGGGAGAAACATTTGACAGAGTAGCAGATGAGGTTTCAAGCGTTCCTTACAAAGTAGTAAAAGGAGATAACAATACTCCAAGAGTAGATATAGACGGAAGATTATATTCTCCACAAGAAATTTCTGCAATCATTCTTCAAAAAATGAAAAAAACAGCAGAAGATTATCTTGGTCAAGAAGTAACAGAAGCAGTTATTACAGTCCCTGCATACTTTAATGACGCACAACGTCAATCAACAAAAGAAGCAGGAGAAATTGCAGGCTTAAAAGTAAGAAGAATTATCAACGAACCAACAGCTGCAGCCTTAGCTTACGGATTAGATAAGAAAGATTCAGATGCTAATATTGCAGTTTTTGACTTAGGAGGAGGTACATTCGATATTTCAATTTTGGAACTTGGAGATGGAGTATTTGAAGTAAAATCAACAAACGGAGATACACACCTAGGAGGAGATGACTTTGATAAAAGAATTATCGATTGGTTAGCACAAGAATTCATGAGCGATTTCAACGTTGATTTAAGAAAAGACCCTATGGCTTTACAACGTTTGAAAGAAGCAGCAGAAAAAGCAAAAATAGAATTGTCTTCTTCTACAACAACTGAAATAAACTTACCTTATATAATGCCAATAGACGGCGTTCCTCAACACTTAGTTCGCACATTAACAAGAGCAAAATTTGAACAATTGTGTGATGATTTGATAAAAGCAACAATTGAACCTTGTAAAAAAGCATTAGCAGATGCAGGTCTTGACAAAAATCAAATCAACGAAGTAATCCTTGTAGGAGGTAGCACAAGAATACCAGCAATTCAACAAATAGTAGAACAATTCTTTGGAAAAGCACCTTCAAAAGGCGTAAACCCAGACGAAGTAGTAGCAGTTGGAGCAGCAATTCAAGGGGGAGTATTAACAGGAGAAGTAAAAGATGTATTATTACTTGACGTAACTCCATTGTCATTAGGAATTGAAACCTTAGGAGGTGTGATGACAAAACTAATTGATGCAAACACAACAATACCTACAAAGAAATCACAAGTATTCTCAACAGCACAAGACAATCAACCATCAGTTGAAATCCACGTTCTACAAGGTGAAAGAACAAGAGCAACAGATAACAAAACAATAGGTAGATTTATCTTAGACGGAATACCACCTGCACAAAGAGGAGTTCCTCAAATTGAAGTTACATTCGACATTGACGCAAACGGAATCTTGAATGTATCAGCAATGGATAAAGCAACACAAAAACAACAATCAATAAGAATAGAAGCATCAAGCGGATTGAGCGAAGATGAAATAAAAAGAATGAAAGCAGAAGCAAATGCAGAAGCCGACAAGAAATTGAAAGAAGAAGCAGATAAAATCAACGGAGCAGACGCAATGATATTCCAAGTTGAAAAAGCATTGAAAGAAAACGGCGATAAATTACCTGCTGACAAAAAGTCTGAAATAGAAAGTGCATTAAAAGAATTGAAAGACGCACACGCAGCAAGAAACATCTCTGCAATAGACGCAGCAAGTGAAAAATTAAATACAGTATTCCAAGCAGCCTCAGCAGATATGTACTCACAACAAGGCGGAGCTCAACAAGAACAAGCACAAAATCAATCAAACAACTCATCTAATGACCAAGACGGAGAAGTAACTGATGCAGATTTTGAAGAAGTGAAATAATTTAAAAAATTTAATTAAACAATAATTTATTAACAAAAGAGTGTAACTTAACGTTGCACTCTTTTTATTCTTTGTTTTCGTATTCGGAAATAATGTCTTCTAATTCTTGGGCTTGGTTTAGGGTGTATTCGCCTATTCTTGTACGGCATAAGGCTGTGAGATAGGCTCCGGAATTAAGGTAAAAACCAAAATCTCTTGCGATGCTTCTTATGTAAGTGCCTTTTGAACACACTATTCTAAAATCTACTTCGGGTAAGGCTATGCGAGTGATTTGAAATTCTTTGATTGTGATTTTTCTTGATTTGAGTTCTATTTCTTTATTATCTCTTGCAAATTCGTATGCTCTTACCCCATTTACTTTTAGGGCAGAAAACATTGGTGGAATTTGATCTTGTTCGCCTAAGAAAGCCTCTGCTGCTTTGTAAATATCTTCCTCTGTTATATGCTCAGTAGGGTAGTAGTTATCGATTTCTTTTTCCTTATCAAAGCATGGAGTTGTTGCACCAAGGTAAAACGTTCCTGTATATTCCTTTTCCTGTGCTTGATACTCCTCTATCTTTTTTGTGTACTTACCAATGCAAAGAATAAGCAAGCCCGTAGCCAAAGGGTCTAGGGTTCCAGCATGCCCAATCTTTACTTTCTTTAAGTCGTAATAGTGTTTTAATAAATACTTAACCTTATTAACTGCTTGAAACGAAGTCCACTCATAAGGTTTGTTAAGAAGAATAACGCCTCCCTTTTCTAAATCAATCATTATGCCACAGAAAGATTTACACCACAAAGCATTAAGATGATGATTAGCGCACCAACTATAATTCTATAATAGCCAAAGGCTTTGAATCCGTGCTTTGTAAGAAAACTAATAAAGAATTTAATTGCTAAAATTGCAACAATAAAAGCTACAACGTTACCAACAATCAATGCAGTAATGTTATCTGTTATCATTTGCACACCTCCTGGTTCTAATACTGCTTGTAAGAGTTTGTATCCTGAGGCTGCAAGCATTGTAGGTACGGCTAAGAAGAAAGAAAACTCAGCTGCTGTTTCTCTTGAAAGCTTTTGACTCATACCTCCAACGATTGTCGCCATAGAACGGCTCACTCCCGGAATCATTGCAATACATTGCACCAAGCCAATAAAGAAACTCCTCTTGTAAGTAATAGTTTGGTCTTGTGAAGGCTTGTTAAACCATTTATCAACAAAGAGCATAAATACTCCTCCTATGATTAACATAACGGAAACTACCCAAACGTTTTCCAAAACAGAGTCTATTAAGTCTCCTGCTAAGAAACCTATTATTGCAGCAGGAAGAAAAGCCACTAAGAGTTTCCAATAGAAATTCATTGTTTGGAAAAATCTCTTCCAATAAATAACTAAGACCGATAAAATTGCACCAAATTGAATGCAAATAGTGAATAGTTTTACAAAATCGGTGCTTTCCATTCCTAAAACACCTTGTGTGATAATCATGTGCCCGGTTGAAGAAACAGGAAGAAACTCTGTAAGACCTTCAACTATTGCTATAATGATTGCTTCAAAGATTTCCATTTTCTAATTATTTGGATTTTTTCATTATAGCATAAACCTCTATTACCAAACCTCCAACAATTAAAATAGGGGCAATCACTAAACGTCTTGTATTAAAAAGAGCATAGTTGAATTCATCAGGATTTTCGCTTCCTCCACCAGAAAGAAGAATATATCCCAAGATTAAAACCACTACTCCTATAATCATCCAAATGTAGTTTTGCTTTCCGAAGGCAAAACCTTGCTTTTCTTCTGTATTATCTTTCATTTCTTATATTGTTATCTGTAAAGTTTACTGCTTTTTAAGTTCATATTTTTTCTAATTGAACGTCCTGTGAAAATAAGAGTTAGGAGCGTTCCAAGAATTATAATACTTATTCCAATTATCGCATAGATTTTTATATGCTCCATAAGGTTTAATCCTCCGATGCTTGAATATGTCCAAAACAAAACACCTGCCAAAAATACATCTGCAACAATGCTACCAAACAATCCAAGCATAAATCCCTTAGCAATAAAAGGACGTCTTATGAAACTTGCTTTTGCTCCAATCAATTCCATAGAACGAATTTGCAAACGCTTATTGCTAATAGAAAGTCTGATAGTGTGATTGATAAGAGTAATTGCGATGAATAGCAAACAAAGGAATAATACAAATATAAAAGCACTTATATTATAAATCACATTATTTATATCGGTAATTAAGTCATGTCGATAATCCACAACATCAACTATGTCTTTAGATTCAACACTTAAAATAAATTGTCTTATTTGTGTAATGTTCAATGATTGAGCTTTTAGGTTTACCTCAATAGATGCCTGATAGGGATTAACGCTATCTAAAACCATAAGGTGATTATCGCCCATTATCTTATTCATCATTTGAGCCGCTTCTTCGGGAGAAATATATTTTGTGGACTTTACCTTAGAGTTAAGTTGAATTTCTTTCTCCAAAGCCAAAGCATCTTCGATTGAAGCACCGGAATTAAGATACACCGTAAAGGATACTTGCTCTTTTATTTCATTTGACACATTGTAGGCATGATAAATAAAAAGGAATATAAAGCCGAGAAGAAACATTACTAAGGAAATGCTAAGCGTTGTAGAGAAACTCGCACTCCAAAGACCGTGTGATTTGTTGCTATGATTGTTTTTCATTATTTTTTTCTTTATATTTTCCTGCAAAAATACGCTTTTTTTGAAAAAACTCAATGGAAATCCTCATTTTTGTTTACTTTTGCTCATTGAAACCATAAATATAATTCTTATGAGAGAGATTTTCGTAGAAAAGTTCGGTGGAGCATCGGTCAATAGTGCCACTTCAATAAAGAATGTCATATCAATATTGCAATTAGACGAAAAAGCAAGAGTAGTAGTTGTTTCCGCAATGGGCAAAACCACCAATTCATTAGAGAAAATTGTAGATTTATGGTACAGGTTCACACGATTTAATCAAGAAGAATTTGACTTTATAAAAGCATATCACACAAACATAATAAAAGAATTGTTTGAAAACACATCGGCTCTTGATATAGCACTTTCTATGGTAGAAGAAATTTTCTTAGACCTAAAACAAAACCTACTAAGCCTTAACCCTAAGGACTACGACTTTCTTTACGACAGCATAGTTTCCTACGGCGAGAAAATATCTACTGCAATTCTTTCGCTATATATGACAAGCCTTGACATAAATCACCGACTTATTGCAGCACAAGAAGTAATAAAAACAGACAACTCATATCGTGGAGCACAAGTAGATTGGAAAAAAACAGAAAAAGAAGTAAAAGAAAAACTCAACAACCTATTTCTTGAAACAGATTTAGTGCTTACGCAAGGATTCATAGGCTCTACACGCGAGGGATACACAACAACGCTCGGTAGAGAAGGCTCTGACTATTCTGCTGCCATATTTGCATATTGTTTTGAGGCAAAATCCTTAACGATTTGGAAAGATGTAGATGGTTTAATGTCGGCAGACCCAAAAAGAATGCCCGATGCAAAGAAATTAGAGCAAGTTCCATATCGCGAAGCCATAGAATTGAGTTACTATGGAGCCTCAGTAATTCACCCAAAGACAATAAAACCACTTGAAAACAAAGCAATACCACTTTATGTAAAGAGTTTCGTAAACCCAGAGAAAGAAGGCACGGTAATAACGCACACCGAAGAAGTCAAACCCTTAGTGCCAAACTATATATTCAAAGACAAACAAACCCTACTTTCAGTTTCGGCAAAAGATTTCTCCTTTATTGTGGAAGAAAACCTTGCAAATATTTTCTCGGAGCTATCTTCCTTTGGCGTAAAGGTGAATTTAATTCAAAATTCTGCCTTAACCTTTTCCGTATGCTTTGACCAAAACGATTACATCTTGCCAAGACTAATAGAAGCCTTGCAACAAGACTATAATGTCAAATATAATAACGATTTACAACTGATAACAATCCGCCACTATGACCAAAACGCAATAGAAAACCTAAACAAAAAAGGCAGAATTCTTATTGAACAAAAAAATAGAGTAACCTTGCAGTGCTTGATTGAAGAGATAGAAAAATAAAACATTGTTTAAATTATATGTATACCTAAAAAATCAAGATACAACGAAGTATCTTGATTTTTTAATGAAATTGTTTATGAGGATTACACTTTATTTCTTCATTAAATTCCTAATAAATTTGTATATTAAATAAAATATAACAAAGAAAATTAGAACAATTAAATAACTAGCAACTTCTCCATTCATAATATTTTAATTTTGGTATAATTTAAATAAAATAAATAAAAAAACAAAACGCTAATTTATCAAAATAAAACAAAGACTCACGAGCGTTTTTCTTTGAGTTAAGATTATTTATTTAAAGACTCTTTTGTAAACACTTGATTAAACTACATATTTCTGTACTCTTTTATGTACAAATCGTATAATCTAAGAGCTGATTCTACTGAATTTATAGCATGATCAAAAAGTTTTAATCCTTGTTGCAATACACTACGTTCATTTTCAGAAAAGTTAGATGTAATCATTTTAAGTGTTACAAGTTTTTTTATACTTTCTGCATTTTCTTTACTTACATCCAATTTTTCTATCGATGAATTATAATTATCTTTGTATGCATTATATAAATTGTAATTAAATCTTCCATGATATATATCAATTTTTAACTGATTTACTCTAATTAATATGCTATTACTCTCTTGAGTTTGCGAATGTTTAAAATCATCTAATAAATGTTGGCAATATAAATAATCATAATTATGTTGCAATTCTTTTAGTTTAGCAGAAAGGCTATCAACTACTGCTTCTAAATCTTTTTCTTTTGTAATGTTTTCTTGTGCGAAAAGCACGTTTGCACATAATAAAGTGCAAATTACTAATACTAATTTCTTCATCTTTTTTATTTTTTTGGTTATTAAATTAAATTTTTATTTCAACAAAAAGATATTAAAAAAGACGTGAGCCTTGTCTTATGGTAATATGAGGTTCTGGAATACCTTTTTCGCCAAATAAGAAAAGCCCACGATATACTCGCAGGCGTTTTCCACTTATCCATTTGGCGAAACAATTGAAATTTTCCAGATTTCATATTACCAAAAATAAGCAAAAACGCTTTTTTACGTCAATAATTTTTTCAGCCCACAAAGTTATAACATTTTTCTTAAAGCACAAAAAAATCTTATACAAACTCTTAATTTCATAACTCAAAATTTACAGACAAAAATCTTTATTTTGCGGAAATTTCATTTTGGGATTTTTGTAAAAATTCTTGCGAAAAATTGACGAAAATTGAGGTTAAATTTTCGCAAACTTGGAGTTTTTTTACGAAAAGCTCGTTTAGAATTTTCTAAATCAGGGATAGAAATTTCTAAATCAAGGATAGAAAAAATTAAATCAAGGTTTTTTTGGGAAAAAATCAATGAAAAAATTGCAAAAAACAAAGAAAAAATCCGAAAAATCAAAGACTTTTTTGGCGTTTTTAAGGCTTTAAAATGTTAAGTCTTTGATTTAGTGATTTTTAGTTAAGGGCTTATATTTTTAAAATTTGCAATCAGAAATCTTAAAGTTGAAAATATCGCACGCATTCGGCGTTAAGTGGAGGGAAAAGGATTTTATTTTCTCCACTTAACGCTGTTTCGGGGTTTAGCAACTTAGAGTTTTTTTAAATCTTTAAATGCTTTCTCAAAAAATGATAAAGACTTGCATAGATTTCTTTTTTATGCTCCGAAAGATATTCCTCGCTCAACCATTCTACTCTTTCAATGCCCTCTTCTTCTTGCGGAGTTAGTGCTTCGGTGCTTTTAGATGACATCTTATACCAATGAGTTGCTTTCAATTCTCTTTTTCCTTCTCTTTTATAGGTATGATATGTAACGCCAAGTTTTTCTCCTAAGGTGATGTCTTTAAGCCCTGTTTCTTCCTCTACTTCTCTTACTGCGGTTACTTCAAGATTTTCGCCCTCTTCTTGATGACCTTTTGGAAGGTCTAAGTGATTATTCCTAAAAATAAATAGATATTCACCCTTTTCATTTTGGACTAAACCGCCCGCAGCAGGGACATGAATCATTTTTTTAGTAATTTGTTGAAAAGTTTTTTCAAAATCTAAATTTTTTACGATAATTAGGACGTTTTTTTTGTAATTTTCGTTAAAAAATTGAGCAAAATTGATTGAATTAACGTTGTCTTTATCGCACTCAATTACTATTCGTTGAGCCGATTCTTGCTCTGCAAAACATTTATTTGTTATGCAAATGTTGTTGTGTTTGTTGAAAATGTCGTATCTTTGCATTATGATTATGAATAAAGAGACAGCCATACAAGCAGCCCGATTTTTATTGCAAATTAAAGCAATAAAATTGAATAATGAAAATCCTTTCACATGGGCATCGGGCAGAAAGAGCCCAATTTATTGCGATAATAGAGTTACTTTGTCGCATCCAGAAATCAGAACATTCATTCGCCAACAGTTTGTTGCGATTGTAAATGAGCTATTTGCAGATGTAGATGTAATAGCTGGCGTTGCAACAGGAGGAATCCCTCAAGGAGTGTTGGTAGCACAAGATTTAGGAAAACCTTTTGTTTATGTACGTCCAAGCGAAAAAGCTCACGGATTGCAAAACAAAATAGAAGGCGACATAAAGGAAGGACAAACAGTTGTAGTTATTGAAGATTTGGTTTCAACAGGTAAAAGCAGTTTACAAGCCGTTGAAGCACTTAGAGCAAACGGTTGTCAAGTAAAAGGAATGGCAGCAATCTTTACTTACAACTTAGATGTAGCGAAAAAGGCTTTTGAAGATGCGGGTGTAAGCCTAAGTACAATAACTGATTATCACACTCTAATTGATTTAGCCGCAGAAGAAAACTTCATAAGAGCAGAAGATTTGGATTCTTTGTCTGAGTGGAGAAAAAATCCGGAAGAATGGAGCGAAAAAAGAATGAATGGTTAATTGTTAATGTTTTTGTTTTCATTTATAGGCGTTATGGAAGGAGTAACGCCTTTTTTATATAAAAAGATATTATGGTTAAGATAGAAAGTAAAAAGGTAGAGATAAAGAGAAATGTTGAGTTTGTGTATGAATATTTAGCAGACTTCACTCATTTTTCTATGGTTGCAAATGATAAAATAGAAAATTTCAAGGCAACACAAGACCGTTGTTCTTTTACAATTAAGGGAATGACGGATATGGGTCTTAAAATAATTTCAAGACTTCCAAACGAATCAATCACGATTTCAAACGATACAGATGTGCCAAGTTCAATGCCGTTGAATTTTTTAATCATTTTTGAATTTGAAAGAGTAGAGCCATACGTTACAAAGGTGATTGTGAAAATGGAACTTGACGCTAATCCAATGATTGCAATGATGGTGAAAAAGCCTTTGGAGAAATTTGTCAATTCTTTGGTAGATGGAATGAAAATGGCTATGGAAACAATGATTTAGAATGAGAAAACTCTTCATTTTTTTCTTCTTATTGCTTGTTTCAACCCTTAGTTATTCTCAACAAGATATAATTGAGAAATATGATGCTTGTGCCGAAGAAATTGATGCAGAGTCTAAGAGACAATTTAAAAAGGCTTATTCCTACTATAAAGACGGAAAATTAGATAAGGCATTCCCTTTGTTAAAGGAGTTGATAGAAAACGACTCCGATTTTGCAAGTCCATATTTTTTAATGGGAATGATAGGCGTTGCAAGGGAGAATACGAAAATGATAGAAAAGTATTTTCCTTTGGTAAGAGAGGTTTGTTCGGACTATTCTCACCCTTTGATGTTTTATTATTTGGGGGTGATAGACTATTCTTATAATAGATTTGATAGGGCTGTTGTTTGTTTTGAGAGATTTTTGGATGAAACCCTTCATGATAACAATTATTCCAAAATGCAAACAACTGCGATTAACTATATCAAATGGTGTGAATTTCTTGCCTTGTCGGAAAAAGATAAATATCCCTTTACGCCTACTAAAATAGAGAGAATTTCTACCGAACAAGATGAAACAAAGCCTTTTCTTTCGCTTGACGAACAAACAATCTTGTTTGTAAGAAAGGTAAAGCAGAGATCAAAAAATGAAGAAAGTTTTTATCAACAAACTTCTTTCATTACAAAAGATGTTTTATGCCAAGCTTTTAAGGAATATGATGAAGATTTAGAGATTTGGGAGTTTGATGAGGGCTTTTCAATAAGAGAATTGGAAAATACCTTGAATAAACCTACAAAAGTCTCAATGACTGCCGATAAAAAGCAGATGTATCTTTCCTTTATGGATAAAACGACAGGCAAGTATCAAATTTATTGTTCTAAATCAGTAGATGGAGTTTGGTCGGAGCCAGAAAATATTGGCAATATAGTCAATCTATCAACGGCTAATCAGATTGATCCTTTTATAACGGTTGATGGCAACACTCTTTATTTCTCTTCTGATAGAAATTCAGGGCAAGGAGGCTATGATATTTGGGTTACGCATAAGAGTAAGAACGGAAGTTGGCTCAAACCAACTAATCTTGGAAAGAGAATAAACACTCCGAGAGATGAATTTTCGCCTTATCTTCACCCAGATAACAAAAGTTTTTATTTTTCTTCAAACGGTTGGAAAGGATTTGGTGGGCAAGATTTGTTTTATATCAATCTGAATGAGATAACAATGAAAGAGCCCTTAAATATAGGGCAAGAAATAAACACAGAAGGAAATGAAAACGAAATAATGCTTAAAAAAGATGGCAAAACAGCATATCGCTCACAGTGGGATTCAATTGCGAAAAATTATAATATAGTTTTTTACGAATTGCCAGAGAAATGCCGAGCAAAAAGTGCGCATCTGTTAAATCTTTCGCTCATTGATAAGCAAATGCCTGCATATAACTGCAAGATAGATGTGATTAACCTAACTGAAAATGCAAGTGTAAGTTATTATACGCATTCTGATAAAGAGGAAACTCTTATTGCTCTTATGCCAACAGATAAATATCTTATTAAAATAGAAAAACCTTCATACGCTTTTTGTTGTAAGGCAATTCAAGTGCCAAAAGATTTAGATAGCCTTTCGATAGAAGTCAAAATGTTACAAAATTCAGAGGTTTATCCTTTGGAAAATGATAGGTTATTCTTAGATGAATTTGTTCAATACTTGAAAGAAAATCCACGATTAAGAATACAACTCTTGGGAAAAGAAGAGGAAGCTACGCAAGTCAAAGAATATCTTTTGAAAAGTGGACTAAGAGAAGATAGAGTAAGACTTTGCACCACACAATCAAGCGAAACGCTTTCTTATATCATTGATTAAAAAAATATTTATTAGTTTAATTCTTGTAGTTTGCAGAGTTGGTGATATATTCCTTTTTCTGCAATTAATTCATTATGAGTTCCGACTTCTTTTACAAAGCCTTTGTCCATTACAATTATCTTATCACAATTTTTTATGGTGGATAGACGATGTGCTATGGTGATAATTGTTTTTTGTTTTGAGAGATTGTTGATTGCCTCTTGCACATAGTGTTCGGAAATGGTATCAAGTGCAGAGGTTGCTTCGTCTAAGATTAGGATTTCGCATTTTCTTAGAATTGCTCTTGCAATTGCAAGTCTTTGTCTTTGACCTCCTGAAAGTGTAGAGCCTCTATCGCCAATTATTGTGTTGTATCCTTGTGGTAGTTTGGTGATAAATTCATGTGCATTGGCAGTTTTTGCTGCTGAAATTATTTCTTCCTCGCTGAATGAATTGTCTCCAAATGATATGTTGTTTTTTACAGAGTCGTTAAAAAGGATTGTATCTTGTGTAACAATCGCTATGTGCTTTCTTACTTGGCTTGACTTTATTTTGTTAATGGGAATGTCGTCAAAGAATATGGTGTTTTCTTCTGTGTTGTAGAATTTCATAATTAGGTCAATCAATGTACTTTTTCCTGAGCCCGATGCTCCAACTATTGCTGTGTTTTCTCCTTTTTTAAAGAAGAGATTAACTGAGTTTAGTACGGGTGTTTTTTCGTAGGCAAAGTTTAAATTTTTTATTGTTATACCTTGATTGATTTGTTCTAAGTTAATAGGATTTTCTGGTTCAATTATGGTGTTGTTAGCATAGATTATTTCGCATATTCTATTCTTTGCTGCATCGGCTTTCTTGATGTTGTAGAAAGATGTTGAGATGTCTTTTGCTGGTTTAATGAGTAGTGAAAATATTATAAGGTAAACTATAAACATATCTGCACTCATAAGAACAGGGGAACAGATTACGTTGCGAGCACCTGCTAAAAGAATTCCTATTACTAAGCAATTGCCAAAGAATTCGCTTTGTGGTGAGGCTAAGTTTACTCTTCTGTTGATTTTGTTGCGTAGTCGTGTGTAGGAAGTGTTGAAATTTCTAAAACGATTGTTCATTTCGTCAATTGCATTGAAAGATTTAATTATACGTAATGAGGAAATCGTTTCTTCCAATATAGAGGTTAGGTGAGAGGATTTTTGTTGCATGTGTTTGGAACTTCGTTTTAGTTTGCGAGAAAAGAAAGATACTATGCCCGCAACAGGAGGGAAGACAAGCAAAACAAGTAATGTGATTTTATAGTCAATATATAGAAGAACAGAAAAATATAATATTACGCTGATTATATTAACTATTAGGGTTTGTAGAGATTGTAAAACGTTTTGTTCATATTCTGTTATGTCGTTACTAACACGTGAGAGTAAATCTCCTTTTTTGTATTTAGAGATAAAGCCTATTGTTTGAGTGGAGAATTGTTCAAATAAACGATTTCTTATATTGCGTATTATTTTGTTGCGTGTAGAACCAATAAAGTATGAGGCTAAATAAGTAAAGAGGTCTTTTAGAAAATAAATTACAAAAATTATTGTTGCAAAAAGCCAAAGTGCTTTATGTTTTCCAAAGGATAGGCAATAATCATATACTTTGTTGAGAATAATTTCTAATTGTGAGGGATTTTCTACCGCATCGGTTGGCGTGTCAAAAAGAATTTGCAAGAAATTACTAACCGAAAGAATTGATGCGATAGAGAATAAAGTTGCCATACACATGAGAGCAAAAAATAATATTATGCTCCCTGTGTATGGCTTTAAGTTATTTTTTGTAAAGTTTTTGTATTCTTTATTTGCCATAAACACCTACATAGTTAGAAGGCGTGATTTGTCGCATTCTTTCTTTTGTTTCTTGGTCTATGTCAAGAGTGTCAATAAATTCTGCTATGGTTTGTTGATTTATCTTAGAGTTTGTGCGTGTTAAGGCTTTAAGCGTTTCGTATGGATTAGGGTAATTCATGCTTCTTAGTATGGTTTGAAGTGCTTCCGCTACAACAGCCCAATTGTTTTCTAAGTCTCTTTCCAATGCTTCTTGGTTTAAGATTAGTTTGTTCATTCCTTTAAGAATAGAATTTAAAGCAATGATTGTGTGAGCAAGAGGAACACCAATGTTTCTGCTTACAGTAGAGTCTGTTAAATCTCTTTGAAGACGAGAAATAGGCAGTTTCATTGAAAGATGTTCAAATATTGCGTTTGCAATTCCTAAGTTTCCTTCTGCGTTTTCAAAGTCTATTGGATTAACTTTGTGAGGCATTGCACTGCTTCCTACTTCTCCTTCTTTTATTTTTTGTTTGAAGTATTCCATAGAAATATATTGCCACATATCTTTGCAGAAGTCCATAAGGATTATGTTAATTCTTCTTACATTGTCAAAATATGCTGCAAGATGGTCATAATTCTCTATTTGTGTTGTGTAAAGCGAACGTTCTAAACCTATAGTTGAACAGAAATTGTTTGCAAAACTTACCCAATCGTATTGAGGAAATGCAATGTTGTGAGCATTGAAGTTTCCTGTTGCTCCTCCAAATTTTGCAGCGAAAGGAATTACTTTGAAATAATTTAGTTGTTGTTCAAGACGATAAACAAATACTTGCATCTCTTTGCCTAATAAAGTTGGAGAAGCAGGTTGTCCGTGAGTGTGAGCAAGCATTGGTACTTGTTTCCATTCTTTTGCTTTTTCAGATATTAGTTCTACTACTTGGTTTAAAAGAGGTAGGAAAGTTTCTTGGTGACAATCTTTAAGGCTTAAAGGAACCGATGTGTTATTGATGTCTTGTGAGGTTAGTCCAAAGTGAATAAATTCTTTGTATTCGGCGATTTGCATTTGGTCAAAGCGTTGTTTGATGAAATATTCTACTGCTTTGACATCGTGATTTGTTATTTTTTCTATTTCTTTTATTTGATTAGCATCGTCAATTGTGAAATCAATATAGATTTTGCGTAAGTCCTCAAATTTTTTCTTGTCAAAACCACTCAATTGTGGTAATTCCAATTCGCATAATGCGATAAAATATTCGATTTCTACTTTTACTCTATATTTAATCAAAGATGCTTCTGAAAAATACTTTGCTAAATCTTTTGTTTGTCTTGAATATCTACCATCAATTGGTGATATAGCTTCTAATGCTGTCATATTTTAAAATTCTTTATTTATAATTCTACCTGATTCTAATAATTTCTTTAATAAATTGCTTGAACAAGATTTTTGAATTGCTGCTATATGTTTCGCAGAGTGAGTGTCGGTTCCAAGAAGTTCTATCATATTGTTGTCAATCAACTTTTTTGCTAAGTTATACACGTCTTTGCCGTAATAATTACCCAAAGAAATAATATTTGCCTGAAACAAAACTCCGCTATCTTTTAAACGAACAAATTGATTGAAATCATTGAGCCAATAAAGATAACGTTCAGGGTGAGCAAGAATGAGTTTATATCCTGCTAACTGCAATTCAAAAATATATCCATCTAATCCAAATGGCGGAATCAAAAAAGGAAGTTCTATTAATAGGTAATTATCGCCAAAAGTCTTGAATTGAGCGTTTTTTATTTTATGTTTAACTTCGTCATCTAATAAATGTTCGGCTCCAACTTCTATATCTAATTTTATTCCCTCAAAACGAGCGGCTCTTCTGAGTCTTTCACATAAATCATCGAGTTGATTAACGTCATTTTGGAAATATTCGGTTTTAACATGTGGGGTTGTAATGATTTTTTTGTAACCAAGAGTCTCTAATTCTTTTAATAGAGCAATAGAAGTCTCCATATTTGGAGAACCATCATCAATTCCAGGAATTAAATGAGAATGAATATCGGTATGGAGCAAGGATAAATCTACTCCATTTAAAGAATTATTGTCTTTTTTCAACCAGTTAAACAATCCCATGTTAAATTGTTTTTAACTCTTTTATTGTTTCTATTGGATTTTCCGAAGCAAAAACAGCATTACCTGCTACTAAAACATCTGCACCTGCTTCTATTAATTTTTTATAGTTTTGAGTATTTACTCCACCATCAATTTCTATTAAACAATTTGGGTTCTTTCTTTCTATAAGTTGTTTTAATGTTTTTATCTTATTGTAAGTGTTTTCAATAAATGATTGCCCTCCAAATCCAGGGTTAACACTCATCAAAAGAACTAAATCACACATATCAATAATATCTTCTAATACGCAAATAGGTGTGTGTGGATTTAAAACAACTCCTGCTTTCATTCCAAGTTGTCTTATTTTGCTAAGCGAACGATGAAGATGTGTGCAAGCTTCGTAATGAACTGTGATAATGTCAGCCCCACAATTTTTGTAATCTTCAAAGAATTTATCGGGTTCTACTATCATTAAATGTACGTCAAGTGGCTTTTGTGCTATTTTTTTTATGTGTTTGATTACGGGTTGCCCAAAAGAAATGTTTGGAACAAAGACTCCGTCCATTACATCAACGTGTAGCCAATCTGCTTGACTATCATTTAACATTTTTATGTCGTTTTCTAAGTTGCAAAAATTAGCTGAAAGCAACGAAGGAGAGATTAAATGTGCCATTTCTATCTTTTATTTTTTTTATTATTTTTTTTACTGTTTCTATTGTTTGATTTTTCTTTTTTATTTGGCTTTTTAGCTTGAGCAAGTTCAAGTGTTAATGGTCTGCCTTTATAGAATTTGTCTTCAAATGCAAAAAGTACATCATTAACATCTTGTGTGGAGACTTCAATGTAAGAGAAATTGTCAAGAATATCTATTTTTCCTATTTCAACTCTCATGTTTGGACAATAGTCGTTAATTAAACCTATTATTCTTTGAGGAACAATTCTGTCTTTTCTACCAAGAGAGAGGAATAGTCTTGTAAATTCTCCATTCTTATTTGTGAGTTTTTTCTTGTCTGTTTTCGTTTTTTCCTTTTCTTGTTTAGTTTCATCAACATTCAAGTCAGGAGCATCTTTGTAATATTCTAAAAAGCGATTGAATTCCACAGATACAAATTTTTTAATCAATTCTTCTCTACTTAACCAACTTAGTTTAGAAATAACCTCTGGAATAAAATCTTCTATTTCTTCTTCATTGACAATTACACTCTCCAATTTATTTATCATATTGAATAGCTGCTTACGACAAACCTGCTTTCCTGTAGGAATTTCTGCCTTTTCAAATGTTTTTTGTATTAGCTTTTCAATGCTTTTTATTTTGTGTTTTTCTCTAAGGTTAAGAATAGCTATTGATATACCTTGTTTATCGGCTCTACCTGTACGTCCTGAACGATGAACGTATTGTTCTAATTCATCAGGTAGGTTATAATTTATCACGTGTGTTAGATTACTAACATCTAATCCTCGTGCAGCAACATCTGTTGCTACAAGCATTTTAATATTTCTAAGTCTAAAACGACTCATTACGTGATCGCGTTGAGCTTGTGAAAGGTCGCCGTGAAGAGAATCTGCGTTATAGCCGTCTCTTATAAGCATATCGGCTACTTCTTGTGTTTCTACCTTTGTACGACAAAAGATAATCGCATATATATCTGGATAATAATCGGCTATTCTTTTCAATGCAAGATAGCGATCTTTGGCATGTACCAAGTAATAAAAGTGTCGTACGTTGTTTGAGCCTTGATTGCGTTCTCCTATTTGAATTCTGATAGGGTTTTCAATATAATTGCTTGCGATTTCTTCAACTTCTTCTGGCATTGTAGCAGAAAAAAGCAGGGTATATTTGTTTGCAGGAGTGTGTTCTAAGATAGAATCCAAATCTTCTTTGAATCCCATATTCAACATTTCATCTGCTTCGTCTAAAACAAGGTATCTTATCGAGGAAATATCAACTTTACCTCTGTCAATCAAGTCGTTTATTCTGCCAGGTGTTGCAACAATGATTTTTGCTCCTTTTTTCAATTCCTTAATCTGCATTTCAATGCTTGCACCTCCGTATGTAGCAACCACAGAGCAGGAAGGGATATATTTAGCGTATTTTTTACAATCGTTAGTTATTTGAATACAAAGTTCTCTTGTAGGACAAATAATCAGAGCCTCAGTATTATTGTTTTTATAGTTTAACTTTTCAATTAAAGGTAAACCAAAAGCGGCTGTTTTTCCTGTTCCTGTTTGTGCAAGTGCAATAAGATTACAATCTCTCTCCAACAAGGTAGGAATAACTTGTTCTTGTACCTGCATCGCTGTTTCAAACCCCAAATCCTTTACGCCATTTAGCAATTCGGGACAAAGACCTATTTGTTCAAATGTCATTATTATTCTATTAAAATTATTTGCAAAGGTAGTAATATTTTACGTTAAAAAATTATTTCTTTGCTTTATTTTTATAACTTTGCAATTCAAAATGATAAAGCTTTATGACAAATTTAAGTGTTAATATAAATAAAGTTGCAACTATTAGAAACGCACGAGGAGGTAATATTCCAAATCTTATTCAAGTAGCAATAGACTGTGAAAGCTTTGGAGCACAAGGAATAACCGTACATCCAAGACCAGATGAAAGGCATATAAGATATAAAGACGTTTATGAGCTGAAACAAGTTGTTAAAACAGAGTTTAATATCGAAGGTTACCCATCGGAAACCTTTATGAAACTTATAGAAGACATAAAACCGGCTCAAGTTACCTTAGTTCCAGATGCACCAGAAGTTTTAACATCAAATGCAGGGTGGAATACAATTAAATATGCTGAACAATTAAAAGAAATAATTACTCGTTTAAAGAAAGTTAGTAGGGTTTCGGTTTTCGTAGAAGCTGATAGTGAAATGGTAAAAGGTGCAAAACTTTGCGGAGCCGATAGAGTAGAGCTTTATACCGAAAGTTACGCCGCTCAATACCCTAATAACCCTAAACAAGCAATTGAAAAATTTATTGTTGCCGCTAAAACAGCACAAGAAGTTGGCTTGGGATTGAATGCAGGTCATGATTTGAATTTAGAAAACTTGCGTTACTTTCAAGAAAACATTCCAAATCTTTTAGAAGTCTCAATAGGACACGCTTTAATCAGCGATGCACTTTACTATGGCTTAGAAAAAACTATACAAATGTATAGAAACGAGTTGCGATAAGGTGGAAAAACAAAAATTAGAATTACTTTCTCCTGCAAGAAATTATGAAATAGCAAAGGCTGCTATTGATTGCGGAGCCGATGCCGTTTACATAGGTTACGAAAAGTTTGGAGCAAGAAGTGTAGCGACTAATTCGCTTGAAGATATTAAGAAAACGGTGGATTATGCTCACCTTTTTGGAGCGAGAGTCTATGTTACAATGAATACACTCTTGCTTGACGAAGAATTATCTGCAGCAAAACAAGCAGTAAAAGAGCTTTATGAGGCAAATGTTGATGCAATAATAGTGCAAGATATGGCTTACTTGCAATCTTTGAATGTTCCGATTCAGCTACACGCTTCAACGCAAATGAATTGCTTTACAAAGGAAAAATTAAAGTTTCTTTACGACACAGGAATTGAAAGAGTCGTTTTACCAAGAGAGTTTTCGCTTGAAGATATTCGTAGAATGCACGAATTTTGTCCACAAGTTGAGTTAGAAGCCTTTATTCACGGGGCTCTATGTTGCTCAGTTAGTGGACAATGTTATCTTTCGCTTTATCAAACTCAAAGAAGTGGAAATCGTGGGGTTTGTTCTCAATCGTGCCGTTCAAGATACGACCTTATAAATCAAGAAGGCAAAGTTCTAAAAAAAGATAAGTACTTGCTATCTACAAAAGATTTCAACGCATCTGCTTATTTGGCAGAAATGATTCAAGCAGGCGTTTGTAGTTTTAAAATAGAAGGAAGACTCAAAGACATAACATACGTAAAGAATGTAACGAGTCATTACAACAAATTGCTTAATGAATTTATAGAAAACAATCCTCAATATACTCGTTCTTCTTTTGGTGAGGTTAAACAAGAGTTTCAAACCGATATAGACAAGAGTTTCAATCGCGGATACACAACTTTCTTTCTTGGAGGAAGAAAAGAAGTGACGGGAAATATAGATACAACAAAGAGTATAGGGAAATATGTAGGAGAAGTTTTGCAATCAAAAGCCAATACTTTGATTTTGAAAACCGATGAGGTGTTTTCTTCTTCCGATGGCTTGATAGCAATTGACGAAAACGGAATTAGTGAAGGTTTTTTAGTAAATGCTTATAGTGGAAACCAGATAAAAATAAACAAATCGCTTAATCTGAAAAAAGGGACCAAGATTTTTAGAAATAAAGACACTCAATTTGAAAAACAATTAAGTGGAAAATCAGTTAGAAAACTTAAAGTTGATATAACCCTTTCAGTCAATCACATAGAGGCGTCAGACAAACACGGAAATAAAACAAAGAAATATTTTTTTAATTCAAAGGAATATTCAAATAATTCAAAGGAATATTTTTCTAAAACAAAGGAACAATTTTCTAAAATGGGAAATACTATTTTTGAGTTAGATAACTTTGTTTACGATTGTCAAGAAAAATACTTTTTCCCAACTTCATTTCTCAATTCCTTACGAAGAGATATTTTAGAAAGTCTGCAAGAACAAATATTAAATTCCTATAACACACCAGTGCAACGCCAAATAGATTATTCTATTCCTTATATCAAAACAAAAATAGACTACACCGAAAATGTAAGCAATGAAGAATCAAAAGCATTTTATGCAAATAAAGGAATTGAAATAAAGGAATATGCCTTGGAAAAAGAGATGAAACAAGGCGAAATCTGTTTAATGCGTTCAAGAAACTGCATAAGATACAATTTAGGTCAATGTTTAAAACGCCATACCATAAAAAAAGACTATCAAGGCGATTTATTTCTCAAAGATAACAATCATAAATATAGATTAAAGTTTGATTGCGAAAATTGTTTAATGGAAGTTTATTCATAATATTTTCGTTTTTCATAGAAAAATTCATACTTTTGCAAAATTATTCTTAGGAAAAAATAAATAATAATAAAAAACAAAAAGAAATGAGTTTAGTAAAATTAGCATCAATCACAAAAAAGATTACCATTGCAGCGGTTGGAGCATTTTTATTGCTGTTTTTACCAATGCACATGGGGTTAAACCTTTGTATTCTAAGAGAAGACGGAGGTGAATGGTACAGAAATGTTTGCCACTTTATGGGAACAAACTGGATTGTCAAGATATTTGAAATTATCTTGATACTTAGTATCTTGGTTCACGTAGTTGTGGCAATTTTATTAACAATCGAAAACAAAAAAGCAAGACCTGTAGGATATGCAGTAGCCTCTAAGAGTAAAACTCATGCAGGTTCAAAATGGATGATTTACACTGGTGGAATTGTATTTGCGTTTTTGATTATTCACTTTATCAATTTCTATTTTGTAAAGTTCGGAATAGTTGTTGAAGATGAGAGTGACACTTATACAGTAGAGGTTGAAGATGTTGCAAAACACATTGACGAAAAAGTTGTAGATATTCAAGAACAAATGATGAACGGAAAAATCAGTCAAGAAGCAGCTCAAGAACAAATGATGGCACTTCAATTAGAATATATGCCGTTTTTACAACTTACACAAACAGGACAACCTTCTGAAAAACTATCTAAGGACAGAGAAGAATTGATAAATCTTACAAAAGCAGAGCTTAAACAATACGTAGGCGAAGACTTCACAGAATATGAGCCAGATTTCTACACAATGTGTAATAAATTATTCTCAAATAAGACTTATTCTTTAATCTATTTATTAGCATTAGTGATTTTAGGTCTTCACTTATTCCATGCAATCAATTCAATATTCCAAACATTTGGTTTAAATCATAGAAAATACAATAAAGCAATCGAATACTTAGCAGGAGCATACGCAGTTATTGTGCCATTAGGATTTGCAATCGTGCCTTTATTCGTAATGTTTTGTAAATAATAATTAAGTAAATAACAAATTAGAAATAACATGGTAACACTTAATTCCAAAATTCCGCAAGGACCACTTAGCGAGAAATGGACAAAATATAAAGCAGACCAAAAGTTAGTAAATCCTGCTAATAAAAGAAAATTAGATGTCATTGTTGTAGGAACAGGTTTAGCAGGAGCCTCAGCTGCAGCTTCATTAGGAGCATTAGGATTTAATGTAAAAATCTTCTGTATCTCAGACTCACCACGTCGAGCTCACTCTATCGCAGCACAAGGTGGTGTAAACGCAGCGAAAAACTATCCAAACGATGGCGATAGCATAGGAAGACTTTTCTATGACACTATAAAAGGTGGAGACTATCGTGCAAGAGAAGCAAATGTTTATCGTTTAGCAGAAGTAAGTAACAATATAATTGACCAATGCGTTGCACAAGGAGTTCCATTCGCAAGAGACTATGCAGGAATGCTTGATAACCGTTCATTTGGTGGTGCACAAGTAAGCCGTACCTTTTATGCAAAAGGACAAACAGGCCAACAACTTCTTTTAGGTGCATATTCAGCCTTGTCAAAAGAAATAAAGGCAGGCACAGTTAAAATGTACGAAAGAAAAGAGATGATGGACGTTGTCTTAGTTGATGGAAAAGCACGCGGAATCATTACAAGAGATTTACAAACAGGTAAATTAGAACGTTGGTTCGGTCACGCAGTAGTTGTAGCCACAGGAGGATATGGAAATGTTTATTTCCTTTCTACAAATGCGATGAACTCAAATGGTTCAGCAGCTTGGCAATGCTACAAGAAAGGTGCATGTTTTGCAAACCCTTGTTACGTTCAAATTCACCCAACTTGTATTCCAGTTCACGGAGACTATCAATCAAAATTAACTTTGATGAGTGAAAGTTTACGTAATGACGGAAGAATTTGGGTGCCTAAAAACATAGAAGATTCAGTAGCTATCAGAGAAGGAAGACTTAAACCAACTGACATAGCAGAAGAAAATAGAGATTACTACTTAGAAAGACGTTATCCAGCGTTCGGAAACTTAGTGCCAAGAGATATAGCATCAAGAGCAGCAAAAGAAAGATGCGATGCAGGTTATGGCGTAGGAACAGGTCAAGCTGTATATCTTGATTTTTCTTCTGCAATAAAACGTCTTGGAAAAGACAAAGTAGAAGCAAGATATGGAAACTTATTCCAAATGTATGAAAAAATTACTGCACAAAATCCTTACGAAACACCAATGATGATTTACCCTGCTGTTCACTATACAATGGGAGGATTATGGGTAGACTATGAATTACAAACAACAATCGAAGGATTATTCGCAGCAGGAGAAGCAAACTTCTCAGATCACGGAGCAAACCGTTTAGGTGCTTCTGCATTGATGCAAGGTTTAGCAGACGGATACTTCGTTTTGCCATACACAATTCAAAATTACCTTTCAAAAGAAATTTATTCTCAACCAATACCAACAACAGTTCCAGAATTTGACGAAGCAGAAAAAGCAGTAGCAGCAAAAATAGAAAAGCTAATGTCAATAAAAGGAAATAAGAGTGTAGATACTTTCCAAAAAGAATTAGGACACATAATGTGGAATAAAGTTGGTATGGGAAGAACAGCTCAAGGCTTACAAGAAGCAATTCCAATGTTAAAAGCGTTGAAAGAAGACTTCTGGGCAAACGTTAGAATCACAGGAGATACTTCTTCAATGAACCCAGAATTAGAAAAAGCCTTGAGATTGTCAGATCATATTGAACTTGCTCAACTTATGGCAAAAGATGCACTTCACAGAGAAGAAAGTTGTGGAGGACACTTCCGTGAAGAACATCAAACAGAAGAAGGAGAAGCTAAGAGAAATGACGAACAATTTATGTATGTTGGAGCTTGGGAATACCAAGGAGAAGGAAACGAACCACAATTACATAAAGAAGAATTAAATTACGAGTTTATTAAAGTTCAACAAAGAAATTACAAGTAAAATGAATTTAACCTTGAAAATTTGGCGTCAAGAAAATGCAAGAGCAAAAGGACGCTTTGAAACATATAAAGTAGAAAATATTTCGCCCGACTGTTCTTTCTTAGAAATGTTGGACATATTAAACGAACAATTAGTAGATAAATTATCACACCCTGTTTGTTTCGACAACGATTGTCGTGAAGGTATTTGCGGAATGTGCGGATTATACATCAATGGACGTCCTCACGGACCAGATGACGGCGTAACAACTTGCCAACTTCACATGAGAAGATTCAAAGATGGTGACACAATCGTTATCGAACCTTGGAGAGCAAGACCATTTCCTATTATTCGTGACTTAGTTGTTGATAGAACTGCTTTCGATAAGATAATTCAAGAAGGAGGATATGTGTCTGTAACAACAGGAGGAGTGCCTGACGGAAATGCAATACCAATTCCAAAGAAGAATGCAGACGAAGCAATGGACGCAGCTGCTTGTATTGGATGTGGAGCCTGCGTTGCAGCATGTAAAAACGCATCAGCAATGTTGTTCGTTTCAGCAAAAGTATCTCAACTTGCACTATTGCCACAAGGAAAACCAGAAGCAGCAAGAAGAGTTCAAGCAATGGTTGCAAAAATGGACGAATTAGGCTTTGGAAACTGTACAAACACTTACGCATGTGAGGCAGAATGTCCAAAACAAATCAAGCGTAGCAACATAGCACGTATGAATAGAGAATTTATGTGTGCGAAAGTTTGCTCAGAAGAATAGAACTATCGTTTTAGAATTGTGAATAAAAATTAGGCTGTGAGGATTTCCTTGCAGCCTTTCTTGTTTTCGATTGTTTTTTGGGTGTCTTGAAGCAAAATAAAATAGTTTCTCCACAAGTTAAGCCCGAATGCTTAAAGAATTTTCGGCTCAAAGATTTTCGTTAGCAAATATTGAAAATATAAGCCCTTAACTAAAATCCACAAAATCAAGCACTTAATTTTTTGAGCCTTAATTTTGCCGAAAAAAGTCTTTGTTTTTTGCGATTTTTTCGCTGTTTTTTCAAATTTTTTCATTGATTTTTTCCAAAAAAAACCTTGATTTAATTTTTTCTATCCTTGATTTAGAAATTTCTATCCCTGATTTAGAAAATTCTAAACGAGCTTTTCGTAAAAAAAGACCAAATTTTCAAAAAAATTGCTCCGATTTTCGTCAATTTTTCGCAAGAAATTTTGCAAAAATCTCAAAACGAAATTTCCGCAAAATAAAGTCTTTTTTCTTTAAACTTGAAAGCGGAAAATCAAGACTTTGTTTCAAATTTTTTTGTCGTTCTTGAAAAATGTTTTACCTTTGCAAAACGAATGGAAAACGAATAAAAAAGTGTAAAAAAACGAAGAAAAATTTTAAAATATTGACGTAAAAAAGCGTTTAATGCTTAATTTTTAGTGTCTGAAATCCGCAAAATTTCAA
This sequence comes from Candidatus Onthomorpha sp., assembly GCA_045645265.1. GTDB lineage: Bacteria > Bacteroidota > Bacteroidia > Bacteroidales > P3 > Onthomorpha. Next base: position 87,559 of record JAZRIM010000009.1, on the reverse strand, counting down.
ACAACAAATCATAGTAAAGCAGTAAACGCTCGCGATGATTATCGTGAGCTTTACTTATTTTGATTTGTTGGGTATTGCGGAACCTCAGACACTGGAATAAGAAAAAGTTCACGACTTTTTTATGTCCTAAGTCAAAGAGGAAAAACAAATGATTAGGCATAAAATTTATCAAATCCTTATAATAATTTTCGCACTCACGCTCTCCGCCTGCGAAGAAACCTTTGTAGAAGCCTTTGGCGTTGAAAATCCAAGCGGAGAAGTAGTTCCGCCAAGTGATAACAATAATTCAGTGGAATTAGGCTCAGTAATAACAAATGCAGCAACCAATATAGGGACTGCAACCGCCAAATTAAATGGAATAATCAGTAGTAAAGGAAATTCAAACAACTATACGGTAGGTTTTCTCTTGTATACAGGAATTGTAAGTAACTTTACAATAAACACATCCGGTGTAAAGAAATATACAGCCTCGGTAAGCGGAACATCATTCAGCAGAACATTAACCACACTCACCGATAACACAACCTATAAGTTTAGAGCATATATAACAAACGAAGCAGGAACAAGTTACGGAACCGTAAGAACTTTCACAACCGAAGAAGAAACTACGGGAGGAGGAGGTACAACCACAGGAACTAACTTTACCTGCCTTCAAACCTTAGGGGGACATTCAGGTTATGTAGAATCCGTAGCATATAGTCCCGATGGCACAAAAATAGTCAGCGGTTCTTATGATAATACCATAAAGATATGGAATGCAAACACAGGACAATGTCTTAAAACATTGAATGGACATTCAGGTTATGTAGAATCCGTAGCATTTAGTCCCGATGGCAGTCGCATAATAAGCGGTTCAAAGGATGTAACCGTTAAGATATGGGATGCAAACACAGGAGAATGCCTTAAAACCTTGGAGGGACATTCATATGGTGTCTTGTCCGTAGCATATAGTCCCGATGGCACAAAAATTGCCAGCGGTTCATCTGATGGAATCATTAAGATATGGAATGCAAACACAGGACAATGCCTTCAAACCTTGGAGGTAAATTCATGGAATGTCTTGTCCGTAGCATATAGTCCCGATGGCACAAAAATAGTCAGCGGTTCATCTGATGGAACCATTAAGATATGGAATGCAAACACAGGACAATGCCTTCAAACCTTGAATGGATATTCTACTACTGTCTATTCCGTAGCATTTAGTACCGATGGCACAAAAATAATCAGTGGTTCATATGATAAAACCGTTAAGATATGGAATGCAAACACAGGCTCTTGCCTTAAAACCTTGGAGGGACATTCAAGTTATATCTTTTCCGTTGCATATAGTCCCGATGGCACAAAAATAATCAGCGGTTCGTATGATGGAATCATTAAGATATGGGATGCAAACACAGGAGAATGCCTTCAAACCTTGGAGGGACATACAGGAGGTGTCAGTTCCGTAGCATTTAGTCCCGATGGCACAAGAATTATTAGCGGTTCAGGGGATAATACCATAAAGATTTGGGGAGAAAATTAGGGGTTGTTATGAAGAAGAGTTTATTTTTGATTTGTTTTGTTTTGCTTGGCTTTTTGGCTTTTTCGCAAAATATGTCTATTGAGAGTTTTCGTTGTTTAGATAATGACCTTTCGGCACGTGTTGCAAAGCTTAAGGACATAAATGGAGAGCTTTGTGCATTGATAAGGCTCAATACACCGGAGCGAGGCTTTGAGTTTTCGGGTTGCAACGTTGAGAAAACCGAGCAAAAGACGGGAGAGATTTGGGTATTCGTTTCTCCGGGAGTGAAATTCATTACAATAAAGCACCGAGACTTTGGAGCGATTATCAATTACCCTTTTCCCGAAAGCATAAAGTCGGGTTACGCCTATGAAATGAAACTTCGCACTGCACGAATCAAGCAAATCATTGAAGAAAGCATTACCGAACAATATTTAATCATTGAAAGCAATACTCCGGACGCCAAGATATTTATCAATAACGAGTATGCGGGAAGAAATTCGGCAATGAAACTGCTTTCTCTCTTTGAAGAACATAGTTATAGAGTAGAGGCACCGCTTTATCACACTAAGGAGGGAAAAATAAAACTTGATGAAAACCAAAAAAGCACTCTTCAAATAGATTTAGACCCTGCTTTTGGCTATTTAAAGGTTAATACCTCGCCCGTAGAAGGTGCAGAAATCGAAATAAACGGCAGATTGCAAGAGGGAAAGACTCCTTTCTTTTCGCAAGAGCTTGCAAGCGGAATTTATAACGTTCAAGCCTTTATGCCGATGTACACTTCACAACCCTTGGAAGTTAGTGTAAGAGATGGCGACACAACAGAAATCACTCTAAACCTTGTTCCAACCTTTGCAAGTGTAGAGATAAGTTGCCAAGACAAAGATGTGGAAATCTATATTGACGGCTCCTATCGTGGCAAAGGTGTTTTCTCTGCTTCTCTTGGCGATGGACTTCATCAATTAGAACTAAAAAAAGACCGTCATCGCTCTTTTAGAAAAAATTTCACCGTAAAATCGTCTCAACCCTACAAGGAAAATCTTCCGGCTCTTGAACCTATCACAGGAAAACTAAACCTTAATTCAACGCCTTACGGTGCTAAAATTTTTATTGACCATAAGTCTTATGGCGAAACTCCGATTGTGATTCCCGAAATCCTTGTCGGCAAACACGAATTAAGGCTTGAAAAGAGCGGATACAACACTTTATATGAACAAATCAACATTGAGGAGGGAAAAATCGCTAAGTACGATTTGGTTTTAAAAGAAAAAGCTACTCCACAACCTGCTCCGGAAGAAGAAAAAGAAGAGAAAGAAGAAAAACATAGCACTCCTACTAAATGGGAACTTTATCTTGGTGCAGGATATGTGGCAGATATGGGAGGGAAAGACTCGTTTAGTGATTCTGGAATAAACGCTGAATTGAAATTAACTTACAGACCGCATGCTCTTGCAAGCGTTGGATTCTTTGCAAGTGCGGAAATGCTTTACACTTCGGCAAATGGAAACGCTAAAACACACTATCAACAAATGGCAGATGAGTATGTGGCAAATAATTCTTACGATTACTGCAAGATAACCCTGCCTTATTACTATGATTTTCCTATTATGCTTGGCGTAAACTACGACTTAAAACTCGCAAAGCAATTCTCAATCTTTGCACAAGCAGGAGCAGGGCTAAATATCAGCAAAGCAACAAACCAAACCCTTACTTACACAATAGGAGGAGAGACCTCAAAAGAAACAATCACCAACTCGTTTGAAAAAGGCGTTGCTTACCAAGTAGGATTAGGCGTAAAACTTTTCAAAACCCTTACCTTGGGAGCAAATTACTATCACTTCAACTACCCAAAAACAAACAAACTAATAATAAAGCTCGGATTCGATTTTTAAAACAAAGAAATAAAAAAATAAAGCAAAGAAATAATTTTCTAAAACAAAGAAATAAATGAAGAAAATACTAAGTACAATTATTTTAACGCTTGTTGGCACATTTGTTTTATCGCAATCGATAACTGTAACAAGTTTTCGTTGTTGGGAAAACGACCTTACAGCACGCACAGAAAACATTAAAGATCAGAATGGAGACCTTTGTGCGTTGTTAATAGTCAATACGCCCGTTAAAGGCTTTGAGTTTGGTGGTTGCTCCATAGAAACAACCAAACAAAAGACCGGTTCGATTTGGGTATTCGTTTCTCCGGGCGTGAAATTCATTACTTTAATGCACCGAGATTACGGAACGCTTAAAAATTATAATTTTCCACAAAAAATAGAGGGTGGAAAAACCTACGAAATGAAACTAAAAACGGAGAGAGCGATACAACCCGTTTTGCAAGAGGAGGTAAAACAATATTTAGTCATAAGCAGTCCGACTCCAAATGCCAAGATATTTATCAATGACGAGTTTAAAGGAAAAAATAATGCACAAGCATATCTTCCTATCGGCGTTGAACATTTTTATCGCATTGAGGCACCGCTCTATCACAAGAAATTAGGAAGCGTTGTCTTGACAGAAGAGACAAAAACTACCGTAACAGAAGAGTTAGAGCCTGCTTTTGGGTATTTGAATATTGTTTCTTCGCCTGAAAACGGTGCAGAAATTGAGATAAACGGTGAGTTGCAAAGCGAAAAGACCCCTTTCAAAACGCAGGCCTTAGCAAGCGGGACTTATACTATACAAGCCTTTTTGCAAAACTATACTTCACAACCTATACAAGTGAAGGTAGAGGACGGAAAGACTGTTGAGGTTAATGTTCCTATGGTTGCAAATTTCTCAAAAGCTAATATAGTTTGTACAGATGAAGATGCTGAGATTTTTATCGATGAAGAGTTTAAGGCTGTTGGTAAATGGTCGGGTGTTTTGTCTGCCGGAAGTCATCGCCTTATTGCAAAAAAAGGCAATAGGACTCATACTGAAAACATAGAGATTGTTAAGGGAGCGGATTTTAGTGATACAATTCCTGAAATAGGTCTTGTGAGTGGTAAACTCAACGTTAATTCTAATCCAATGGACGCCGAAATTTATGTGGACGGCAAATTGTACGGCACAACTCCTCTTTTGATTCCTAAAATAGCTGTTGGATCATATAAGATTGAACTAAAAAAACCGGGATATAACTCTGTTGTGAAAGAGAATATTACGATTAAAGAGAATAAAACAACGGATTTGAACGTAGAATTACTTAAAGGAAATGTTCTAAGAGTAGCTGGCGAAACTAAAGGTGATAAAATTTATATCGATGATAAGTTTGTAGGTAATTCTCCTTTGAGTGTGAATTTGGATTTTGGTGTTCATCTCGTTAAAATAGAAGCTCCTTCTTGTTTGGGTGAGTATTCTATTACTATAAAGGAGGGTGAGCCTCAAAATATAAAGTATTATTTTTCTCATTCTGCTATGCAATTAAGGGCAACTTTGGAAGGACACGATGATGATGTGTATATGGCAGCTTATAGCCCTGATGGTAGTCGTATTGCTTCGGCTTCGGAGGATAGAACAATAAAAATTTGGGATGTTTCTTCTGGTGAATGTATTAAAACTTTAACAGGACATACCTCAGATGTATTTTCGGTGAATTGGAACTCTGCAGGAACAAAACTTGTCTCTGCTTCTTGGGATCATTCTGTTAGAGTTTGGGACGTTGCAACAGGGGATTGCGAAAAAATTCTTTCAAGACATAGCGATGCTGTTTCTTATGCGGTTTTTAGTCCAAATGGTGATAGAATTGCTTCTGCTTCTTGGGATAAGACTATTGTGCTTTGGGACGCTAAAACAGGAGATTATATTACTACTCTTTACGGACATACTGCTCCTGTAACGTCTGTGAATTTTGATCCAAACTCTAAACGTCTTGTGTCTTCTTCTCGTGATAAGAAGATGATTATTTGGAACGCTGAGGGTGGTTTCCAAATTGGGAATTGCTCGGGACATAGAAAAGATATTTACTATACGGAATTTAATTTCGACGGAACAAAGTTTGTCTCTTGTTCCGATGATAAGAGTTTTAAGGTGTGGGATAGCGAAAGTCTAAAATATGTAAATCATTTTGAGGAACAACACTCTCATTATGTAAACTCTGCGGTATTTAGTCCTGATGGTAATTTTGTTGCAACTGCATCAAGCGATAGAACAATTAGGATTTGGGATTTGAATAAGGAAGAACGCGTAAAAGCATTAGGCGGTCACAGAAATTGGATTAATAGTGTAAGGTATCATCCTAAAGGAAATGCTCTAGTAACAGCTTCTGATGATAATACAATTAAGATTTGGAGCTCGGGAGAGGGTATAGTGATAGAAGAAGTTGACGAAATAAATGAATATTTTGACAACGAAGATTTTTAATCTTTAAATTAAATAAATAAATTATTAACAAAAACCGAAGAGTCGTAATGGTATATAACCTCGATACAAAGAAAATGAAAAAAATTCTATTATTATTGGCTTGCGCAGCTATGTTTGGAGTTTCTTGTAGCAAAAAAACTGCTCCTGCAACAGGGGATGTAGAAGTTATTGTGCCTTGTTCTGGTCCTGAATTTATGACTAATGACAAGTATTTACGTGCTTCTGCTATGGGATTGGCAGGAGAAATCAATATGGCAAAGAAAAAAGCTATGGCAGAAGCGTCTGCTCAATTGGCTTCAAGCATGAATCAATTGGTAGAAAGGGTTGCAGTAAATTATGCTAACTCTTATCAAGTTGGAGAAAACGAAGAAGGTTCTCAAAAGTTTGAAGATATGGCTAAAATCGTAGTTAAAGAAAAACTTTCTGGCATTCGCGTAATCTGTGAAAAGACTATGAAATCTCCAGAAGGGAAATATAAAGTTTATGTTGCGATTGAATTAGCAGGAGACGAACTTTTACAAGGTATTCACAATAAAGTATCAAGCGAAATCAAAGATAACACTAAGTTAAGAATTGATTACGACTACGAAAAGTTCAAAAAAGAATTTGAAAAAGAAATGAAAAAATTAGAAGAACAAAACTAATAAGATTTTAAATGAAAAATAGAGTATTGTTTTTTCTTGCATTTACTTCTTTGTTTGCAATAAACAATCTTTATTCACAGTCTTCTCCTCACCAAATCGAGGAGAAGACTTGTTTCCCTCTTTGGGTTTTTGAGGATAGTCTTTATGTTGGCATGTCCGATCCTTTCGTTTCAGAAGAAAAAGCACGACAACAAGCTGTGGAAAGAGCATTGTTCTTTTATGCAATAAAGAATAATGGTGTTTCTATTTTGGAAAATAGCGAGTTGTATGAGAAAACAAAAGGTGAAGTAAACGATATGAAAAATGATAAAATGTTACAAACTGTTTTGCTTTCGGTTGGCTTGAAGAATGTAATGTATGAAATAGAGAAAGAATGGTGGAGTGAAAATGGGGAGGTGTTTGTCGCTCTCAGAGTGGGCAGTGGTTCTCGTTTAATTGGTAGTTGCGATTTTGCAGCAGTGCTAAAAAGAAATTTATATGAGGATGCAATTCCTTCGAAGTTGAAAAAAAATGTGCATTTTAGGTTTTATGCAAAAAGTTCGGCATTTGAAGTAACGGAATCTTTTTGGGAAAAGAATGATGAACAGGTTAATTGTATTTGGAAAGACACTTTGGTGAATTATTCTAAGGATTACTTGTTTTATGGTAAAAATTGTGTGGGTGGAAAAAGGTTAAATAGTTTTGCTTTGCAGTATAGCTTTTGGTCTTCTTTGTTTGAAAGTTTTACTGAAAGCTTATTTGTATATACAATGAAGAATTTAAAGGTTTCTTCTTTGCAAACAGTTTATGGAGATAGAATTGAGGAGTTGATTAGTTTGAATGCCGTTGATGTTTTAAAGTGCGATTGGAGAAAAAGTGGAGTTAAGGATAGTAAATTATTATTAAGTTGGAAAATAAATAAAAAGTAATTATATAATGAAAAGAATTATTGTATTTCTATTTGTGTTGAGTTTGAGCAGTGCTTTATTTGCTCAAAGTGTTGATGAAATCAAAAACAGCAATCTTTATATTTGGGGAGAGGGTAGCGGAAGTACTATGCGTTCTGCGAATAAGGAAGCTTTGAGTGACTTGATTTCAAAAATAAGTGTTAATGTTGAAAGTCAATTTGAAAAAGAGGCAACAGAAACTGATGCAGAATATAGCGAAAGAGTAACCTCTATTATAAAGACTTATTCTTCTGCGAAGTTAAACAATACGAAGGATTTTATGATTTCAGATGAGCCAAATGCTAAGGTGTTGAGATATATTTCTAAGTCTGATTTACAACAACAGTTTTTAGATAGACGCAACAAGATTGTTGCATATACTTCCGACGCAATTGAGGCTGAAAAAAATAATAAGGTCTCTACTGCATTGCAAAAGTATTATTGGGCTTTGTCTCTTATGAAATCTTATCCTAAGTCAGATACTCTTACTTTTACAAAAGGGGAATTGTTAATGCCTTTTGTGACAAAAAAAATCAATTCTGTGTTTGAGGGATTGAAAGCTGATATTGTAAAGGTGGAAAAGGAGGAAAATAAACAAACTGTAGAACTTTGGATTACTTATAATGGAAATCCTGTTCAGAATTATGACTATACATACTTTGATGGACAGGGTTTTTCAAATATTGTAAGTGCTAAAGATGGTAGAGGCTTAATTGAATTGTCGGATATACACGAATTAAAGGGTATTACTTTAAGAAGTGAATATGTTTTTGAGACAGAGGCTGTTTTTGATGAGGAATTGAGATATATTTTTGAGCAAATGCCAGAGATAATACCTTTTCACTCCAATAAAATAAATGTTGGAGACAATAGAGAAAAGGCTCAGGAAATTTTGGCAGACAAAGCAGAAGAAACAAAGGCAGAAGAGAGTGCTGTGTTTGAGATGGTGGAAGACCATAATCCGTATTTAGATGTTATTACGGCGATTGAAAACGCTATTAAGAAAAAAAGTTATGCTTCAATACAGTCTCACTTTACAGAAGATGGATTAAATGTTTTTAATAGATTGATAGGCTATGGTAATGCTAAGTTGCTTTCTAATGAAATGGGCTATTCGTTCTACAAGTCTGAAAAAGGAGTTATTTGTCGTAGTATGCCGATGAGTTTTCGTTTTAAAGGCAATAAAGAATTTATAGAATCGGTAGTTTTTGAGTTTGATGAAAACAAAAAAGTGAAGAATCTATCTTTCCAGTTAGAACAAGAGGCTGTTTCCGATATTGCTTCGCAAGAGCAATGGAATAAGGCCTCAAAGCATGTCTTAGTTAGATTTTTAGAAAACTATAAAACTGCTTACGCACTTGAACGTTTGGATTATTTAACAGAAATTTTCTCGGACGATGCCTTGATTATTGTAGGTTCAACCGTTTCAAAACCACAGGAACTCGAAGGAAGAATCAGACTAAACGAAAAAGATGCAAAATACAATAAATATACAAAGGCAGAGTATATGAAAAACTTGGAGCGTTGCTTTAAAAGAAATGAGTTTATCAATCTTCGATTTACCGAAAACGAAATAAAAAAATTCAAGAAAGACAAGGAAATGTATGGAATCCAAATAAAACAAGATTATTTCTCTTCTACGTACGGAGATACTGGTTATTTGTTTTTAGGAGTTGATGTTGAAGATCCAGATAAGCCTGTTATACACGTAAGAACTTGGCAACCCGAAAAGGATAGAGAAGGGGGCGTGTTTGGAATCAATGATTTTAGTATAGAATAATATATTTGGAGATATGAAAAAGGTGTTATTTTTTTCTCTTTCTTTGATTTTGAGTTTTTTTTCAATGTCTCAAACTGATTTGGAAAAGAGTTTTGAACAGTTTAAAGCAGAATCGGAAAAGAATTTCTCATCATACGAGCAAGAACAACAAAGAAAATTTGATGAGTTTAGAAGAAAAGTTAATCAAGACTTCGCTCGAATGTTAGGGGAGAAATGGGAAGAAGAAGAAGTCAAAGAAGCAATTCCTATTCCTGAACTTCCAGAGCCTGTAAAGCCTATTATAAAGAAAAAAGACGAACCAAAACAAGAAGCAAAACAAATAGAAATTAAGCAAGTTAAGCAAGTGCCCGAAAAACACGAAGTTCCACAACCTATGGTACCTATTGTTAGGGAAGAAAATATTACAACAAAACAGTTTTCTTTTGATTTTTATGGCACAAATTGTAAGGTGGATTGGCAAGATGATATGAATTTTTCGCTATCTGCTGTAAATGAACAAGCCGTTGCAGAGATTTGGAATCTTCTTTCAACAAAAAAATATGATGGCTTAATAGTAGATTGTCTAAATTTAAGAGAAAAAATGCAATTGTGCGACTGGGCTTATATTGATATGTTAGATAAAATGTCAAAACGCCTTTTGGGAGAAAAATCTCAAAATGAAATAGTCGTTTTGAAAATGTATTTGCTTACTCAATCGGGCTATAAAATGAGAATTGCAAAGTGTAATGGTAATCTTACTTTGCTTATGCCTACCAAAGAAGAGATTTACGGATATTCTTATTTAGAATTTGATAATCAACGTTTCTATGTGCTTAATAAAGCTTTAAAAGGTAGTTTTGAAGTTTTTAAATTAGAATTTCCAAAAGAACAATTAGCCTCTATGCAAATGAATAATCTTCCTGGGTTTACAGAAAATAAAATAGAAAAAAAGACTTTTGCTTCTGAGCGTTACTCTGCTGCGAAAGTTTCAGTTGCCCCAAATACTAATTTAATGGATTTCTATACGGAGTATCCTCATAGCGATTGGAATTATTACTCTCGTGCATCTTTGTCTTCGTCTGTGAAAAAGGAATTATACCCGAGTTTACAATCAATAATAGAAGGAGAAACTCAATTAGAGGCTGCAAATATTTTGATAAACTTTGTACAAACTGCCTTTGAGTATAAAACAGACGATGAACAATTTGGATATGAGAGAACGTTCTTTGGTGATGAAATTTTTTATTATCCTTATAGCGATTGTGAAGACCGTTCGGTTTTATTTTCAATTTTAGTTAGGGAGCTCTTAGGATTAGATGTTGTATTTTTGCATTATCCAGGTCATTTAGCAACTGCTGTTAATTTTACAGAAGAAGCAGAGGGTAGTTATATGACGATAGATAATAAAATTTACTTTATTTGTGACCCTACTTACATTGGAGCAAACGTAGGAGAGGTTATGCCTCAGTTTGGTGGAGTTCCTGCCGAGATAATAAAGATTGCAACCAAATAGTCTTTAAAGCAATTTTTTTTAACAAAGAATTAACGAATTTTTCCTTTGAAAAAATAAAATAAAACAAAGAAATAATTCGTTAATTCTTTGTTTTATTGTAGAGATTTCTTTAAAAAGATGTATCTTTGCAGGTTGAAATGTGTGAAAATTAAAATAATAAATAATGGAAGAATTAAGTTTTAAAGCAACTTTTAAGTTTTTAAATCGTCATAAAAAGGTTTTGATAATAACTTTTTTGGTTTCGGCAATTGTAGCCTCAGGTATATCTTTGCTTTTGCCTAATTACTATAAGTCTCAGGTTACTTTGTTGCCGAGTGATACTAATTCAATTTCAAAAGGTGTTCTTAGCCAAATGGATAATGTGGACCCATTTAATTTTGGTATGGCATCGGATTGTGAATATATTTTAGATATTATCACAAGTGGTAGAGTAATTGGTGCAACTTGCCAAAAATTTAATTTAGCTGAACATTACGGAATCAAAGCCGAAGGAAAGGAATTAGATGAAAAGCTTGGTAGAAAATTATACAATAATATAAAAGTTAGACGTACTGATAATTTGGGAGTGCAACTTACGGTTTGGGATACTGATCCTGAATATGCTGCTAATATTGCTAACTTTATTGTTAGAGAAGTAAGTGTTGTGAGAAATGAAATGAAGAAGGAGAAAGCGGATAGTATATGTGCGGCAATTGAACGTTCAAGAAATTTAATTATTGCAGATATTGAATTGTTGTCGGATAGTTTATCTAAGATTAGTCAAGAGAATGGGGTGTATTTTCCTGATGGTGCAAGCGAGCGTTTTGCACAAGAATTAGCTAAACAAGTTTCTGCAGGAAATACTGCTGCGGTTGCACGCTTGGAGGCAAAGATGAAAACTATTGAAGCAGCCGGTGCAAAAGTTGCTAATTTGAGAGATCAACTTATAAATAGAAGAGAGTCTTTGAGAATGTGGACTGATCATTTAGAAAAGGCTAAAGTGGATAGAGATGCTGAAATTCCTACAGAATTTATTGTAGAATATGCAGCACCTTCTTACTCTAAGGATAAACCTAAACGTTCAATTATTGTTGCCGTTACAGCTTTGGCTTGTACATTCTTAGCTTTGTGTGTATTGGTCGTTAGGGGCAGAGGAAAAGGTGAATAAAATAAAACAACATATTGTTAATTTGTGGAATTCTATGAGCAAAGGAAAGCAAAATGCTTTGCTCATAGTTTTGTTGTGTTCACTATTTTTAAGTGGATTGTTTTATACGGTTCTTTATGAGTATTATTTCTATTTGCTAATTCCTGTTATTTTATTTGTTGTTGTTCTATTGTGTCTCAATATTAAAATTGCACCTTTTTTAATAGCTTTCATTACTCCCTTATCCGTTACTTATACTATAAAAGAATTAGCAATAAGTTTGCCATCGGAGCCTTTGTTAATTTTTATTATGCTTTTGTTTGTATGGGAAGTGTTTTTTACGAGTCGATATGATAAAAAAGTTCTTAAACATCCTATTTCAATAGCAATTTATATTAGTCTTGCGTGGACTTTTATTACAAGTGTTTTTAGTGTTGATTATTTTGTTTCTTTTAAATATTTGCTTTCACAGTTTTGGTTTATAATTCCTTGCTATTTTGTTGTGATTCCATTGTTTAAAAGATTTAAAAATTTAAAGAATTTCTTTCTTTGTTATGTAATTCCTTTAAGTGTGATTGCTATTGTTTGCATAGGATTGTTATCAACCGAGAATTTTGCACTTTCATACGCTCATTATGTAATGCAACCTTTTTATAACGATCACACAGCCTATGGAGCAGTGCTTGCATTGTTTGTTCCACTATCATTTGTCTTTGTTATAGGAAACAAAAAGCTTACTCCTAATATTTATTGGAGAATATTTTCAATAATTATCTTTATTGTTTTGGTTTTAGGCTTGATATTCTCCTATTCAAGAGCAGCTTGGGCAAGTGTTTTAGCTGCAATAGCAGTGTTTGTTGTGGTGAAAATGAGAATAAAACTTAAAACTATTCTCATAGGAGTTGGAGTTGTTGGAGTTTTTGTTTTGATATTTTGGTCTTCAATCTTAGGAATGTTGCAACAAAACAATCAAGATTCTTCGGGAAATATGGTTGAGCACATGACATCGATTACAAATATTAGTACAGACGACTCAAACGTAGAGCGATTGAATAGATGGGCGTGTGCATTTTCAATGTTTGAAGAACGACCTATTGTAGGGTGGGGGCCAGGTACATATAAGTTTATATATTCTGGTTATCAAAAATCTTATAACTTAACTCAAATTAGTACAAATGCAGGAATATTAGGTAGTACTCATAGTGAATATTTAAAACCCCTTAGTGAACAAGGTTTTTTTGGTACAATAGCTGTTTTTATCTTATACTTGACAACCGTTTGCATTGGATTGAGAGTTTATCATAAAGCAAAAGATAGGGCAGTAGCAGATTTGGCTTTATTTTTAGTGCTTTCCTTAGTTACATACTATGTTCACGGAGTTTTTAATAACTTTTTGGAAACAGAAAAATTAGCAGTTCCATTCTGGGGCTTAACAGCAATGATAGTAGCCTTAGACATATATTATCCAAAGAAGGAAAAAGAAGATAAATTGATAGATAACAAAAAATAAAATTAGATATGGCAAATTTTTTGACAAAATTATTTGGAAGTAAATCGCAAAGAGACTTAAAAGAATTAAATCCTATTTTGGCTAAATGTTTAGAAGCTTATGACCAAGTTACTAAATTATCTAACGATGAACTAAGAGCAAAAACAATAGAATTTAAATCTCTTATCAAAGAAGCGATTAATGTTGAACAATCGCAATTAGACACTTTGCAACAAAGGGTAGAGAATGAGTTTGATATGAGTATAGATGAAAAACAAAAGATTTATACTCAAATTGAAGACTTAGAAAAGAAGATTTACGATAAAACACAATCTGTTTTAGATAAGATATTACCACAAGCCTTTGCAGTTGTAAAAGAAACCGCAAAACGTTTTACAGAAAACGAAAAGGTAGAGGTTACAGCCACAGAATATGATAAATATCTTTCTACAATAAAGGATAATGTTAATATTTCAGGTGACAAAGCCTATTTTGATAAAGTGTGGATTGCAGGAGGTACTCCAATGGAATGGAATATGGTTCACTACGATGTACAATTGATAGGAGGAACTGTTTTACATCAAGGAAAAATTGCCGAAATGGCAACAGGGGAAGGAAAGACTTTGGTTGCTACCTTACCAATATATCTTAACGCTTTACCAGGAAAAGGAGTTCACGTTGTAACGGTGAATGATTATTTGGCAAAACGTGATAGCGAATGGATGGGAATGTTGTTTGAATTTCACGGTTTGAGAGTAGATTGCATTGACAAACACGAACCAAACTCAGAAGCAAGACGCAATGCCTATAATGCAGATATTACATACGGAACAAACAATGAATTTGGTTTTGACTACCTAAGAGATAATATGTGTAGCAACACAAATGAGATTGTACAAAGAAAACATAACTATGCAATAGTCGATGAGGTCGATTCAGTATTGATAGACGACGCAAGAACACCGTTGATTATCTCAGGTCCAACACCAAAAGGCGATAATCAAGAATTTGAAAGATTTTGTCCAGTTATAGAAAGGCTTTATAACGCACAAAGACAATTAGTAACACAAATTCTTTCTGATGCAAAAAAATGCTTAACCCCAGGTTACACACCAGAAAAAGAAAAAGAAGGAGGAATACTCTTACTTAGAGCTCATCATGGTTTGCCAAAAAACAAAGCATTGATTAAATTCCTATCAGAACCTGGTATGAAAGCATTGTTATTGAAGACAGAAAACTTCTATATGCAAGACCAAAGTAAACAAATGCACATAATAGATGATGAACTTTACTTTGTAATAGAAGAACAACATAACTCAATAGAATTAACCGAAAAGGGAATGGATTTCCTTGCAAAATTAGGTGAAGATCCTAAATTCTTCTTGTTGCCAGATGTAGGAAGCGAAATAGCAGAATTGGAAAAAGAAACCCTAACTCCACAAGAAAAAGCAGAAAGAAAAGACAAAATAATGCAAAACTATGCAGTGCAATCCGATAGAGTGCATACAATCAATCAATTGATGAAAGCATACGCATTATTTGAAAACAACGTGGAATATGTCGTTATAAACAATCAAGTAAAGATTGTAGATGAGCAAACAGGACGTATAATGGAAGGAAGACGTTATTCAGATGGTTTGCACCAAGCAATAGAGGCAAAAGAAAGAGTAAAAGTTGAAGCAGCAACTCAAACATACGCAACAATAACTCTACAAAACTATTTTAGAATGTACTCAAAATTGGCAGGTATGACAGGTACTGCCGAAACCGAAGCAGGAGAATTGTGGGATATTTACAAATTAGACGTTGTTACAATCCCAACTAATCGCCCTGTTCTTCGTCAAGACAATGACGACTTAATATATAAAACAAAAAGAGAAAAGTTTGCAGCCGTAATTAACGAGGTTGAGCGCTTAATAGGCGAGAAAAGACCGGTGCTTATAGGTACAACAGATGTTGAAACCTCAGAATTATTATCAAAGATGTTGAAGTTGCGAAAAATAGAACACCAAGTTCTTAATGCGAAACTTCACAAAAAAGAAGCAGACATTGTAGCACAAGCAGGTAGAGCCTCAGCTGTAACAATTGCAACAAATATGGCAGGTCGTGGAACCGACATCAAATTACAAGAAGGAGTAAAAGAAGCAGGTGGATTAGCAATTATAGGAACAGAACGCCACGAATCTCGCCGTGTTGATAGACAATTAAGAGGACGTTCAGGACGTCAAGGCGACCCGGGAAGCAGTCAATTCTTTGTTTCTTTGGAAGACAAACTTATGCGTTTGTTTGGCTCAGACAGAATGGTGAAAGTGATGGATAGACTTGGCTTAGAAGAAGGCGAAGTAATACAACACTCAATGATGACAAAGAGTATAGAAAGAGCACAACGCAAAGTAGAAGAAAATAACTTTGGAATACGTAAAAGATTGTTGGAATACGATGATGTAATGAACAATCAAAGGACAGTTGTCTATACAAAACGTCGCAATGCTTTGTATGGAGACAAACTTTCAATAGATATATCTAATATGATTTACGATACATTAGAAATAATGGTATCAGACTTTAAAGATGACTACGAAGGATTTTCATTAGAATTTATAAAAGTTTGTGGATATGAATGTCCAATAGAAGAGGCTACATATATAAAGAATAGAGTTAAAGACAACGTTGAGGCATTGTATGAAAACGTTTACGCATACTATAAAGAAAGATTAAATAACTTAGGGAAATTAGCATTTCCATTTGTTAAAAATATCTATGAAGGCAAAAACTATCGTTATGAGAATATAGCATTTCCTATAACCGATGGAAAAAGAATGATAACCGCAATAGCACCAATAGAAAAGTCTTATAACACAGAAGGAAAAGAAATTTCGCTTTCTGTTGAAAAGAGCATAACCCTACAAATCATAGATAACGCTTGGAAAGAGCATTTAAGAGAATTAGATGACTTAAAACAATCTGTTCAAAACGCTTCTTACGAACAAAAAGACCCATTGTTAATTTATAAATTTGAGTCATTTGCTCTATTTGAAAAAATGTTAGGTGGAATAAATAAAGACATTACTTCATTCTTATGTAGAGCGACTTTGCCTATTGCAGAACAACAACAAGTAAAAGAAACAGATCTTCCAAAAACAGACAATAGGGGAGTAACCACATCAAGAAAAGAAGAAACAAGACCAAATAATCCATCAGAACCACAAAAGATTCAACCGGTTCATGTAGAGAAAAAAGTTGGTAGAAATGAGCCATGTCCTTGTGGAAGTGGTAAGAAATATAAAAATTGTCATGGGAAAAATGAGGTAGCATAAAAGTAAGAAAATTAACTCTTAGATTTAGTAAAATAATTCAAAGAATAAAAAAAATATTTCTTTGAGTTAAAAAAATAAATCTTTGAAAGAATTTTGTCAAATCAAATATTAGTATTACTTTTGCAAACTCAAAAAAATAGTTATTAACAAATTAAAAAACAAAACCGTATGGTAAGACAGTATGAAACCGTTTTCATTGTAACTCCCGTTTTATCTGAGGAACAGATAAAGGAAACGGTAAAAAAGTATCAGACTTTATTGACTGATAATGGCGCAGAAATAGTATTTGAAAACAATTGGGGAATGAGAAAATTAGCTTACCCAATCCAAAAGAAAACAACAGGATTCTATTACTTGATAGAATTCCGTGCAGAAGGAGAGGTAATAGCTAAATTGGAAACAGCCTACAAAAGAGATGAAAGATTACTTCGTTTCTTGACAGTTTCATTAGACAAGCACGCTATTGCATATAATGAAAAAAGACGTGCAAATGGTTTAAAGAGCCAACAAAAAGCAGCAGAAGAAAGAGTAGCAGAATAAACCTTTAAAAAAGAAAGAAAATGGCAAACGAAACAGAAATAAAATATTTAACCCCAATCGCAGTAGAAACACAAAGAAAAAAATATTGTCGTTTCAAAAAAAGCGGAATTAAGTATATTGATTACAAAGATGCAGATTTCCTTTTGAAGTTTGTTAACGAACAAGGTAAAATATTACCAAGACGTATAACAGGAACTTCAAATAAATATCAAAAGAAAGTATCACAAGCTGTAAAAAGAGCAAGACATTTAGCGTTAATGCCATATGTTGCAGACTTATTAAAATAAAAAGGAGATTGAATCGATGGAAATTATATTAAAACAAGACGTAAATAAGTTAGGGTATAAAGATGAGATAATAAAAGTAAAAGACGGATACGCAAACAACTATCTTATACCACAAGGATATGCAATGGTTGCAACACCTTCTAACAAAAAAATATTAGCTGAAAACCTTAAACAAAGAGCTTTTAAAGAAGCTAAAATAAAACAAGATGCAGAAGCATTTGCAGAAACATTAAATAAAATAGAAGGTTTAAAAATAGCAGCAAAAGCAAGTGAAAGCGGAAAGATATTTGGTTCTGTAAACACTATTCAAATAGCAGATGCAATAAAAGCTCAATTTGATGTTGAAGTTGATAGAAAGAAAATATCAATCGTAGGAGATGCAATAAAAGAAATAGGAACTCACAAAGTTGTTGTATCTATTTACAAAGAAATAAAATCAGAAATTACATTTGAAGTTTACGCTGAGTAATCTTTTTGTGATAAAATAATCAAAGGAGAGCTCCTTTTTCAAAGGAGAGCTCCTTTTTTGTTATCTTAAAAGTTGAAAAAATGTTATCAAAAGCAGAAATAAAACGCCTAAGTCGCTACAAACAAAGTAAGTTTCGCAATCAAGATGAATTATTTGTTGTAGAAGGTGAAAAAATGCTATCAGAACTTTTAGAATCTGAATATGATATACAATCAATATATGCAACGACTCAATGGATAGAAAAAAACAAAGCAATAATCCAAACAAAAGACGTTGTAAACAAAACAATAGAAATAAGCGAAGAAGACTTAAATAAAATAAGTCTGCTTTCTACACCAAATCAAGTTTACTCTCTTGTAAAAATTCCGCAAGAAAATTCATATAATTCAAACAAAGGATTGACTATTGTTTTAGATGGAATAAAAGATCCAGGCAATTTAGGAACAATAATACGCTTAGCCGATTGGTATGCGATAGAAAACATAATTTGTAGTCAGGATTGCGTAGATGTTTACAATCCAAAAACCGTACAATCCACAATGGGCTCAATTTTTAGAGTAAAAGTAAAATACTTAGACTTGCAAGAATACTTACAATCCATACCCTCTAATCATGCAATCTATGGTTCAATAGTAGAAGGAGGAGAAAATATATACAAAAAACAATTTTCAAAAGATGCAATCCTTATAATAGGAAGCGAATCTCATGGAATAAGTCCAGAAATTCAACAATATGTAAATCACAAAATAACAATACCACGCTTTCGCACAGACAACAAACCCGAAAGCCTTAATGCTTCAATAGCAACAGCGATAATGATTTCAGAAATTAAAAGAATAAAAAAATAAAACCATGAAAAAGTTAGTATTTCTTACCTTTATGGCACTTGCAACAGTGCTTTCTGCACAGAAGGCAGACTATTACGAAGGTAATTTAGAGTTTAAAGGACAAAAACTACCATTAACCTTAGAGGTAACAATAGATAAAGACACTATTGCTATGCTTGGCTCGCCTGCACAAACAAAAGAACTTATTCCTGCAACGAAAATAGTTTTGAGAAATGACTCTTTGCTATTTTCCGTAAAACAATTAAAAGCCACATTCAAAGGAAAAATAAATGAAACCAAAGACTCTGTTTTCGGAAACTTTAAACAAATGTTTGTAGAAATACCTTTATGTTTGGTAAAAAAAGAAAAACCAGAAATAACAATAAACCGTCCACAAAATCCTCCTGCAAATCCATCTTATATTCAAGAAGAAATCTCGTTTAGAACCGAAGGAGTAGATTATGAATTTAAAGGAACGCTAACCTATCCCTCAAAAGAAGGAAAATATCCTTTGATGATAATGATTAGTGGTTCAGGTTTGCAAAACAGAGATGAAGAAATAATGCAACATAGACCTTTTGCAGTCATAGCAGACTATATGGCAAACAACGGAATCGCAGTATTTCGTTATGACGATAGGGGATTTGGTACAGAGGATACGGCACTTTTTAATGCTACAACTTTGGATTTTGCAAACGATGTAGAGTCTGCTTTAAACGCATTAAAGAATCACCCAAATATTGACGCAGATAAAATAGGACTTGTAGGACATAGCGAAGGCGGATTGATAGCTCCGATTGTTGCTTCTCGCAATTCGGAAGTTGATTTCTTAATTCTTTTGGCTGGACCAGGAGTGAACGGAATGGAAGTTTTAGTAGAACAGACAAAAGCCATACTTAAAGTAAACGGATATTCTAAAAAAGAAATAGAAGAACAATTAAAGGCTTTAAAAAATGGGGAATTAGCGGGGCATTCTCACCCTTGGATGAAATGTTTCCTTGAATTAGAACCTTCTGTTTATTTGGAAAAAGTTAAGCAATCTGTACTTGTATTGAATGGAACAAAGGATTTGCAAGTCTTATACAAACAAAACTTACCTGCAATCGAAAAAGCACTGAAAAAAGGCGGTAATAAATCATACAAAATACATAAATTAAAAGGATTGAATCACTTGTTTCAAGAATGTAAAACAGGTTCTCCAAATGAGTATTTCCAAATAGAACAAACAATAAGTCCTAAGGTCTTAAAGATGATGAAAGACTTTGTGAAATAATTCAAAGAATTTAAAAAATAATTCAAAGAAATAAAAAAATAAATCAAAGAAATAATTTATTAAAACAAAGACTTATTTTGCTAAGTCTTTGTTTTATTTTTTATCTATCCATAAATAGTCTTATTATCTTTTGTTTTAAGGAAGTGTAAGGAGGATATTTAATTTTAAATTCAAAGTTTTTGTGTGTTTTAAGAAATGATTTGTAATGCGAAAAGGTATCAAAACTTTTTTTCCCGTGATATGCCCCCATTCCACTTTGACCTATACCTCCAAAAGGTAGGTTGTGAGGAATTATATGCATAATTGCGTCATTTATACAAGCACCTCCACTTATTGTTTGTTTGATTATATTGGCATTTTTAGTACCAAAATAATATAAAGCCAAAGGTCGTGGGCGTTGATTGATGTATTCTATTACATTTTCTATATTTTCAAACTCTAAAATAGGAAGAATTGGTCCAAATATTTCCTCTTGCATTAGTGAATTGTTGAGTTCGTAAGGCTTAATTAAGGTTGGTGAAATGTAATTGTTTTGCTCATTGTAGTTTCCTCCAAAGATAATTTCCCCTTGTGAAAGAAGATTTTTTAGACGTAAAAATTGTTTTTGATTTATTATTCGTCCATAGTTTTCACTCTCAGAAGCCTCTATGCCAAAGAAAGAAATTATGTTTTCTTTTAAAAGATTAAGAAATTCTTGTTTAACTTCTTTATGAACAAAAAGATAATCGGGTGCAATACATGTTTGACCGCAATTTATAAACTTGCCTAAACATACTCTTTTTGCGGCAATGCTTAGATTAGAATCCTCATCTATTATAAGCGGAGACTTACCTCCTAATTCAAATGTAGTGGAAATTAAATTCTTGCTGCAAATAGAATGAAGATATTGAGCAGTTGTGTAACTACCTGTAAAGAATAGATGATCAACTCCTTGTTTTAAGATTTCAGAACTCAATTCTTTGTCGCCGTTTGTACAGAATATTTGTTTGTTATCAAAATTTGAATTAATGAGTTCTTGTAATAGTTTATTAGTTGCTTTAGATTGAGAAGAGGGAGAAAGAATAACTGTGTTACCTGCTGATATTGCTCCAACCAAAGGAAGAATACTTAATTGAAAAGGGTAATTCCAAGGAGAGATTATTAGAATATTTCCCTTGGCTTGTGGATAAATAAAAGCCTTGGAAGGAAATAGTAAAACAGAAGATGGTTTTCTGCGAGTTTTTGACCATGATTTAATATGTTTTATACAATAAGAAATTTCCGAAAGAGTGATTCCGATTTCAGTCATATAAGCCTCAGCAGAATTTTTGTGTAAATCTTCAAAAAGAGCCTGCTTAATCTTAACTTCATTCTCTCGAATCAGTTCTTGTAGTCTTTTTAAAATTTCAATTCTTTCCTTAACGGGAATGCTATTGCAAAGAGTTATATAAGCCTTTTGTTTATTTAAAACATCTAATTTATTGTCTATCATAAAAATATTTTTGAGCAAAGATAGTAAAATAAAGAAAAAAAGTAGTACCTTTGCACACAATTTTTGATAAGTAGGGCTTTGCTTACCCAAAACTTGAACATTGAAAATTATAATAGAGTTAATAAAAGTTTAACCGCTCGGTAAGGGGCATAAAAAAAAGAAAAATCTTATAATGAGAGATTTAAAAAACGTTCAGCCATTGGCTGATTTTGATTGGAATGCAGTTGGAGAACAAGAATTCAACTACTCAGCAGAGCAAAACAAAGAAATGACTGAGGCTTATGATAGAACATTCAATCAAATAGGCGATCAACAAGTTGTAGAAGGCGTTGTAGTTGCAAAAGACAACAGAGAAGTAATTGTAAACATTGGATTTAAATCAGATGGCGTTATTCCATTGTCAGAATTCCGTTACAATCCAGATTTAAAAGTTGGAGACAAGATAGAAGTCTTTGTTGTACAAAAAGAAGACGCAGGTGGACAACTTATTCTTTCTCATAAAAACGCAAGAATCCTTAAATCATGGGATAGAGTTAATGAAGCATTTGACTCACAAGAAATCATCAACGGATATGTTAAGAGCAGAACAAAAGGAGGTCTTATCGTTGATGTATTTGGCATAGAAGCATTCTTACCAGGTAGTCAAATAGACGTTAAACCTATTAGAGACTATGATGTATTCGTTGATAAAGTAATGGAATTTAAAGTTGTAAAAATCAATCACGAATACAAAAATGTTGTAGTTTCTCACAAAGCGTTGATAGAAGACGAAATAGAAGCACAAAAAGCAGAAATAATTGCTCGTCTTGAAAAAGGACAAGTATTAGAAGGTATAGTAAAAAATATAACTTCTTACGGAGTATTCATAGACTTAGGTGGAGTAGATGGATTGATTCACATCACAGATCTTTCTTGGGGAAGAATCAATCACCCTAATGAAATAGTACAATTAGATGAAAAAATCAAAGTTGTTATCCTTGATTTTGATGAAACTAAGAAAAGAATTGCATTAGGATTGAAACAATTAACTCCTCACCCTTGGGATGGTTTAGATGCAAATCTTAAAGTTGGTGATAGAACAAAAGGAAAAGTTGTTGTTATAGCTGACTATGGTGCTTTTGTTGAATTAGTTCCTGGTGTTGAAGGATTGATTCACGTTACTGAAATGTCATGGAGCCAACATTTAAGAACAGCTCACGATTTCTTGAAAATAGGAGACGAAGTTGAAGCAATTGTTTTAACTCTTGATAGAGAAGAAAGAAAAATGTCTTTAGGAATAAAACAACTTATTCCAGACCCTTGGACAAATATTTCTGAAAAATATCCTGTTGGAAGCAAACATACAGCAACTGTAAGACACTTTACAAACTTTGGAATCTTTGTTGAATTAGAAGAAGGTGTAGATGGATTGATTCACATCTCAGATTTATCTTGGAGCAAGAAGATTAAACACCCTGCTGAATTCGCAAAAGTTGGTCAAACTTTGGAAGTAGTAGTTTTAGAAGTAGATGCAGATAACAGAAGATTAAGTTTAGGACACAAACAATTGGAAGAAAATCCTTGGGACGTGTTTGAAAGCATCTTTACTTTAAATTCTGTTCACGAAGGAACAGTTATGAATGTAAATGAAAAAGGTGGAGCTGTAATTTCTTTACCTTACGGTGTTGAAGGATTTGCTCCTAAATCTCATTTACAAAAAGAAGATAAAACAATTGCCAAAGGAGATGAAAAATTACAATTTAAAGTAATTGAATTCTCAAAAGAAAACAAAAAAATCGTTGTTTCTCACCTTAGAACTTGGCAAGCTGAAGAACCAAAGAAAGATGAAAAAAATGAATCTTCTGCAATGAAAAAAATCAACGAAGGTTTAGAAAAAACAACTCTTGGTGATTTAGAAGTTTTAGCTACTTTGAAAGAAGAAATGGAAAAAAACGAAAAGTAATTTGTTAATTTAATTTTTGTTTGTTACAGAAAGAACGTTCAATAAATGAGCGTTCTTTCTTTTTTTTAAAATATTTGTGTAATTTTGCCGTTAATTTTGTGTAATAAAAAAAAAGATTAGTATGAAAAAAATAATTGTTTTCTTATTCTTATCCTTGCCTTATATTTTGTCGGCACAGGGTTTGAATGCGATTTATTCGTTCTACACCTTCAATTCTCAGAATGGGAGTTATGTAGAGTTGTGTACTTCGATTGATTTAAATAGTGTGATTTACAATCAAAACAATGCAGAAGTTGAATTAACAACTCTTATTTGTAAAGCAGAGAATGTAGAAGAGGTTGCTTACGTTGATAAAAGAAATATAAAGGCTGGAGCTAAAGATGCAAACAATCAAGTTATGCTTGATATACAACGAGCAAAATTAACTAATGGAAATTATGTTCTTTATTTGTCTTTTAAGGATAAAAATTCAACTCAGCCTGCCTTAGAGGTGAAAGATGTTATTAGAATGAATTATCCAGAAAATGAACTAATGCTTTCGGATATTCAAATCATAAATCCTCCGAAAAAATCTACAGCACAAGCCACTAATGTAAAGAATGGTTATGTTGTAGAGCCGTATATGTTTGATATAATAGCCAAAGACAATAATATTTTAAATTATTATGTAGAGATTTATAACGCTGACAAATATTTTGGAGAGGATAGTCTTTATGCTTTAACAACTGTGATAGAAAACTTCTCAACAAATAGAAAGGTGGAAGGGATTATGAGAGCAGAAAGAATGAAATCAAAATCTACTTCTGTGATTATAGGAAATATTGATTTGTCAGAATTAGAGGAAGGAAGTTATTATTTAACTATTGAGGTAAGAGATGCAAATAATATATTGCATGCTTACAAGAAAGAAGTCTTTTTCAAGGAAAGTGATAAGAAACCAACTTACGATCAAATAGGAATACCACAAGATGCCTTTGTTTTTCAACTTTCAGATAAGGAATTAGATGAAAATATAGAGATTTTATATCCTATTGCCACAGAATACGTGAAAGAATTTATAGATAAAGATTTTAAAAATAGTACAAAAGAAGTTAAATTATACTTTTTGTATTCTTTTTGGCAAGCAAAAAATGCTGATAACCCTCAAAAAGAATGGCAAGACTATAGAAACCGTTTAGATTTCGTAAATAAAAAATTTTCAACCAATATCAAAAAAGGATATGAGACAGATATGGGAAGAATTTACTTGGTTTACGGTCCACCATCAAATATAATAGATGAAAAATTTAAAGGTTCAAGTGGTTTTAAGCGCAGAACACGTGCCGATTATGAAGCAACACCAGAATTAGAACGCGATAATCCAGACGGAGTTGTTTATTTACCTTATCAAATGTGGAGATACGACCACACTCCTTTTGGAGAATCAAACAGAACCTTTGTATTCTATGCTCCACAAAACGATATGGCAGAATATTTCCTTCTACACTCTAATGTAAGAGGCGAAAAACAAGATATGTATTGGGAAAGCGTACTTTCAAGATACACTCTTCCTGAAGGCGTTGAGGGAGATGCAGGTATTCAATTTAGAAAAGGACATCTATAATGCAGTCTGATTTAGCAATAGTAATACTTTCTTACAATACTTGTCACTTATTAAATACTTATTTGCCTTCTGTTGTAAATTATTCTAAGGGATATAGAATTGTTTTTGTAGATAACGCTTCTAAAGATGAGTCTGTAAGTTTTGTTCAAAAGAATTATCCTCAAATAGAAGTAATTCGCTTAGAGGAGAATTATGGATTTACAGGAGGATACAATAGGGCATTGAAACAAATAAAGGCAAAATACTATTGCTTGTTAAATACAGATGTTCAAGTTACAGAAAATTGGATTGAACCGATTATAAATCTAATGGAAAGCGATGAAAAAATCGCTGTTTGTCAACCAAAATTATTGTCATATACTCAGAAAAATAAATTTGAGTATGCAGGAGCAGCAGGAGGTTTTATTGACTATCTTGGATACCCTTTTTGTGCAGGTAGAATCTTTGATACAACAGAAGAGGATAAAGGACAATATAACCAAGTACAAGAAATATTTTGGGCAAGTGGTGCGGCGTTTTTCGTAAGAGGTGAATTGTATCACTATTTTGGAGGTTTAGATGAAAATTACTTTGCACACTTTGAAGAAATTGACCTTTGCTGGCGATTAAAGAATGCAGGGTATAAAATTTTCTATAATCCATTTTCAACAGTCTATCACTTAGGAGGAGGAACTCTCAATAAAACTTCTCCATTTAAAACCTATCTTAATTTTAGAAATAATTTGCTTACCCTATACAAAAACTTACCACAAGATAAGGTTGATTCTATTTTGCGAAAAAGGCGAATTTTGGATTTTATTGCAGCTTTAACATTTTTACTTAAAAGAAATGGTGAATTTGCAAGCGTAATGAAAGCTCATAAAGACTTTAAAAAAATGAAATTACAATACAAAAAAAGCACTGTTAAAACATATCCTACTTGTGTTTTTGGAAAGAGTATAGTAATTCAAAGTAAGATAAAATTAAAACAAAGGTTTAGTGAATTAAACCTAAGAAATAATTTATTAAAGTAAAGAAATAATTTAATAAATGACTCAATGGCTATTTTAGAATACGATGATACTTATTTTATGCAAAAAGCCTACGATTTAGCTCTTTGTGCCTTAGGGGAGGAAGAAGTGCCTGTTGGGGCTGTAATAGTGTGTAAAAACAAGATTATTGCCTCTGCCTACAACCAAACTCAAAGACTAAATGACCCAACTGCACATGCCGAAATGCAAGCAATCACTTGTGCAACAGATGCAATAGGAGGAAAATATCTTACAGACTGTACGCTTTATGTAACCTTGGAACCGTGTGTTATGTGTGCAGGAGCATTGTATTGGTCGCAGATTGGCAGAGTTGTTTATGGAGCAAAAGACGAAAAACGAGGAGCATCAAAATTACAAGAAAACATATATCACCCTAAAACACAAATTACCTCAGGTGTATTAGAAGAAGAGTGCTCCAAGTTGTTAAAAGATTTTTTTAAGAAAAAGAGATGATTCAATGTATATAATAGACGAAAAATTAGAACGTGCAGAAATTTTAAAGCGTTATAAAGAACTAATAAAAATTGTATCACATAATAGCGTATCTGATGATAAAAGATTGATAAGAAAAGCTTTTGTGGTAGCGATGAATGCACATTCTGGGGTTAGACGAAAGAATGGAGAACCGTATATTTATCATCCGTTAGAGGTTGCAAAGATTGCATCGTATGACCTTGGACTTGGAGCAACTGCAATAGTATGTGCTTTGTTGCACGATGTAGTTGAGGACACGGACTATACACTTGAAGACATTGAAAATATATTTGGAGAAAAAGTATCGCAGATTGTAGATGGGCTAACAAAGATTGAAGGAGTTTTTGAAAATAATAACTACTCTATACAATCGGAAAATTTTAAGAAACTCTTCACTGCAATGGGCGATGATATGAGAGTAATTCTTTTAAAATTGTGTGACAGATTGCATAATATGAGAACGCTTGATTTTATGCCGAAACACAAACAGCTTAAAATCGCTTCGGAAACTCGTCAATTCTATGTACCGCTTGCTCATAGGCTTGGGCTTTATGAAATCAAGAGTGAATTAGAGGATCTTGCAACAAAACACATCGACTCAAAAGAATACCTTGAAATAGAAGCGTTGCTAAAAGATAGTGAAGAGGAAAGAGAAAAATTTATAGAGATATTCTCCGAGCCGATAAAACAAAAATTGGTAGAACGTTGCTATAAATTTTCACTTTCAGGAAGAGTGAAATCTATAACCTCAATTTTAGGAAAAATAGAGAAGAAAGGCGTAAAATTTGAAGAGATTTACGATATTTTTGCCATTAGAATAATTTTAGATGTGCCTGTTGAATCGGAAAAAGAGGCTTGTTTTGCGGTCTATTCCATAATAAGTTCTATGTACAAACAGCGTTTGGATAGATTTAGGGATTGGCTTACAAATCCGAAAAGCAATGGCTATGAAGCCTTGCACTGCACCGTTATGAGCAGTCAAGGAAAATGGGTGGAAATTCAAATACGCAGTCAAAGAATGGACGACATTGCCGAAAAAGGTCTTGCAGCCCATTATAAATATAAAGAAGTTAAGGAAGGTGATTTAGATAATAATCTTGATTCTTGGCTAACAAAAGTAAGAGATATATTAGATAATGACTCATCTACAGCAGTTGATTTTGTAAATGACTTTCAACTTAGCGTAGTTACAGAACAAATTACAGTCTTTACTCCAAAGGGAAAAGCAATTGATTTGCCTGTTAATTCAACTGTGTTGGATTTTGCATACAATGTGCACACTGATTTAGGAAATCATTGTATGGGAGCAAAGGTTAATTACAAAGTTGTTCCAATTGAACATAAACTTAGAGCAAGTGACCAAGTAGAAGTAATAACATCAAAAATTGTTCAACCAAAAGAAAGTTGGCTTGAATTTGTTAAAACATCTAAGGCAACAAACGAAATAAAAAATTACATAAAAGATTTCAGAAAAAGTTATTATGACCAAGGTGTAAAAATATTACAAGACCTTTTTAAGTCTCAAAACATTGAATATAATGACAATAATGTAGAAAGATTAAGACACTTTGTTAAAATAACTAACCAAATAGACTTTTTCTATAAGATTTATGACGAAAAAATTGGTCTTACAGAGATAAGGCAATGTTTTAAAAAGAGTCAAAAAAATTCTCCTTGGATGTTTTTTAGGAATGGACTTGCTGCAAAAAAGAAAGACAACCAAGCGAAAACTCTTCGTGAGGAAATAGCTGAGCAAACAAGGAATAATCCAGAGCAATTGCTTATTGCAAAAGAAAATGAAAACCTTCCTTATATCACAGCACAGTGTTGTAACCCTTTGCCAGGAGATGGTATAATTGGTCTTTTGAGAGAGGATTGCATAGAGGTGCATCGTACTTCTTGTAAAAAGGCTGTTGATGAGATGAGTAAGTTTGGGCATAGGATTATAAAGGCTAAATGGCGTGAAAACGAGAAAATCACATTCCTTGCAGGGATAAAAATTACGGGAATAGATAGAAAAGGACTTCTTCACGACCTTACAAGAGTTATTTCTGAGGCGTGGAATGTCAATATCAAAGGTTTGGTAATGGAAAGTAATGATGGACTATTTGAAGGTAGTCTTATGGTTTATATTTCTAATGCTGAATATCTTAATAAACTAATTCAAAACATCGAAAAAGTAGAAGGAATAGAAAGAGTTGCGAGAATGTAGTAAGAATTGTTTGATTTAAAATGAACAATTCTTTCGTTGCTTTTGTTGAATCTTTGAACTTAAATATTAAAACATTATGAAAAAGATTCTAAAAAGTGCATTCGCAATTGGATTGCTAACCTTTGGACTATCCTCTTGCAGTTCCAACAAGTCAATTCAAATAGTGGATAATTCTACCATAAAAGAATTAGACGTAACTCGTTACATGGGACAATGGTATGAAATAGCTCGCTATGACCATTCTTTTGAAAAAGGAATGACATACGTAAAAGCAAATTACAGACTTTTGCCTAATGGAAAAATTGAGGTAACTAATTCTGGAATTAAGAATGGAAAATTCAAGGTAAAAAAGGGAAAAGCAAGGCAAATAAGCATTAAAGATCCTGGAAAGCTTGAAGTGTCATTCTTTCTATGGTTTTACTCCGACTATTACATAATGGAATTGGATAAAAACTATAATTATGTTGTAGTAGGTAGCTCTTCGGACAAATATCTATGGATTTTAAGCCGTACACCTCAATTAGAAGAGAGTATAAAACAAGGTCTTCTTGCTAAAATAGCTGAAAGAGGCTACGATACAACTGCATTATATTTTGTTCCTCAATAAGAGAGAAAGTGATAATTGATAATAAAAAGTTGCTATCTTTTCATTTGCTACCTATAAATGTGTTAATCACAAAAGGCAAATAGGAACTAAATATGAGGGTATTTCTGTTTATTTTCTTATAACTAAGAATTAGGCAAAATAAAAAGGCGACTAAGTTAATTTAGTCGCCTTTTTGTTAATTGAAATTGATTGCTTATTTTCTTGGTTTGATATCCAATTTAACTGGTGCAATCATATTTTCTGGTTTTAATATTGTATCTAAATCTTCTTTTGAAAGAATATCGTGTTCCAATACTAAATCGTAAACTCCTTTTCCTGTTGCCATAGCTTCTTTAGCTATTTTTGTAGAGTTTTTATATCCGATGATTGGGTTTAATGCTGTTACAATTCCGATTGAACCTTTAACTTGACGTTCGCAGTTTTCAACATCTGCTTTTATTCCATCAATACACAATGTTCTTAAAGTGTCAAATCCGTTTGTTAATAAGTCTATTGATTCAAATAAGCAGTAAACTAATACTGGTTCCATAACATTCAATTCTAATTGAGCGTTTTCTGCTGCAAGCATTACTGCTGTATCGTTACCAATTACTTTGTAGCAAAGTTGGTTCATTACTTCTGGTATAACAGGATTTACTTTTCCTGGCATGATTGATGAACCTGGTTGCATTTCTGGTAAGAATAATTCGTGGATTCCACATCTTGGACCTGATCCCATTAAACGTAAGTCGTTGCAAATTTTGATTGCTTTGATTGCGATACGTTTCAATTCTGATGAATAACCAACTAAAACAGATGTGTCAGAAGTTACTTCTACTAAGTCTTCTGCTAATGTTACGTTCCAACCTGTTATTTCTCTTAAAGCTTCTGTACAAAGTTTGCTATAACCAGGTTCTGAGCATATTCCTGTACCTATCGCTGTTGCACCCATGTTTATGCATAATAATTCTTCTGCTGCATTGTTTAGGTTAGCGATTTCTCTTCTGATTAGGTTAGCAAATCCTTTGAATGTTTGACCTAATGTCATTGGAACTCCGTCTTGTAATTGAGTTCTTCCCATTTTGATGATTTGAGAAAACTCTTCAGCTTTTTTATCTAATGACTCAACAATTTTAGTCATTGCTTCAGCAAGTCTTCTGTTTTCTAAATATAATCCAAAGTGGAATGCTGTTGGATAAGCATCGTTTGTAGATTGAGAAGCGTTTAAGTGGTCGTTTGGAGAACAGAATTCATATTGTCCGTGTTCTTTTCCCATTATTTCTAAAGCACGATTTGCAAGTACTTCGTTAGCATTCATGTTAACAGTTGTACCAGCTCCTCCTTGAATCATATCAGATAGGAAAAATTCGTGGTGTTTTCCTTCGTATAATTCATCACATGCTTGTGATATTGCCTTGAATTGTTCGTCTGTTAATTTACCTTGTTTGTGGTTTGCTATCGCTGCTCCTTTTTTTGTCAAAGCCATTCCTTTGATAAAGTTAGGATAATCGTTCATTAGCTTACCTGAGATTTTGAAGTTTTCAAAACCTCTTACTGATTGCACGCCATATAATGCTTCAACAGGGATTTCTCTTGTTCCTATAAGGTCTGTTTCTTGGCGTGTCTTGCCTGAATATTTTGTTGTGTCAACCATTTTGATTTGTTATTTAATTAATAATTCTTTTTTTTGCATAAAATAAAGTGCAAAAGTACGAAAGTTTTTTAATATCCTAATATTTTTAGCATTGATTTATGGCTTTGTTCTTTTGCAAACAATTTTGTGTACCATTCTCCATTCTCATCTTTGTCTAAAATAATGTGTTTTGGTTGTGGTATCAAGCAATGTTGTATTCCTCCATAGCCTGCAAGTGATTCTTGATAAGCTCCTGTATGGAAAAAGCCTATATATAAAGGTTCTTCTTCGTCATTGGAATATTTTGGTAAGAATACTGCATTAGAATGCACTTCGGCAGAGTAATAATCTTGCGAATCGCAGGTCAAACCTCCAAGAAATACTCTTTGATATTCATTATCCCATTTATTTATTGGTAGAAGAATAAATCGTTGTCCAATACCCCAAGTGTCAGGAAGTGTAGTAATGAAAGATGAGTCTATCATATACCACAATTCTTTATCGTTTTGTCGTTTTTGGTCTATTATACTATATAATATACAGCCAGCTTCTCCTACTGTAAAGCTTCCAAATTCTGTAAATATATTAGGTTCTTGCACTCCGTTTTTGTTACAGATGTCTTTTATTTGTGCAAGAATTTCTTCTGCCATATATTCGTAATCGTATTCAAAGCCTAATGAATTTTTAATAGGGAATCCTCCTCCTATATCCAAGGAATCTAAATCTGGACAAACTTTTTTTAATTCGCAATATACGTTTACGCATTTTTGAAGTTCGTTCCAATAATAAGCAGAGTCTTTTATACCAGTGTTAATGAAGAAGTGTAGCATTTTTAGTTTGAAATTAGGATTATTAGCTATCTTTTCTTTGTAGAAATCTACAATACAATTGTAACGAATGCCTAATCGAGATGTGTAAAAGTCAAACATAGGTTCTTCTTCTGAAGCAATGCGGATGCCAACGTTGCAAGGACAATCTATAATTGTATTCATAGCATCCAATTCTTCCATATTGTCAATGATAGGTATAACATTAGTAAATCCATTTCTTATTAACTCTGCAATATTCTCTATATATTGAGGGCGTTTGAAACCATTACATAATATATAGTGTTCTTTGCCAACTTTTCCTTGTTCATGTAGTTCGTTAATTATGTTTATATCGAATGCAGATGAAGTTTCGAGATGAACATCGTTTTTTATCACTTCGTCTAACACAAAAGAAAAGTGAGAAGATTTTGTGCAATAGCAATAATTGTAAGTTCCGTTGTAGTCAGTCTTTGCAATAGCAACATTGAAAAGTCGTTTAGCTCGCTGAATTTGTGAAGTGATTTTTGGTAAGAAAGTAATTTTTAAAGGAGTTCCATATTGCTTAATTATATCCATTAAAGGAATATCGTGAAAAAGTAATTCGTTTTCTTCTGTTTTGAACTCTTCTTGTGGAAATTCAAATGTTTGTTCAATTAAATCATTATACTTGTTCTTCATTTCTTGAATCTTTTTTAATTACTTTGTATAAAAAAATATAATCTAAGTGGGTTGGTTTGTAAATTTTGTGCAAAAGTAAACAATTCGTTTATAGTTACCTAATTTTTTTCTTGGAAAAATAATAATTTATCAATAAAATATTTCTAATTTTGCAACATAATTATAATAAATGATTAAATAATGAAAAAATTATTTCGTTTAACAAGTGTTATACTTTTTACTTCAATAACATTTGTTGCTTGTTCACAAAAGGAAGTAAAAGTCTCTGCGAGTAGTTTGAAAAATGTGACAGATTCTGCCTCATATATAATGGGCTATAGCCAAGCAATGCAAATGAAAACACAAGGAGTGGAAATAAATCCAGAGATTTTTGCAACAGCAATTCAACAAGTATTAAATGGAGATACTGTTTGCTTATTGACACAAGAGCAAATACAAACAACAATGCAGTCTTATCAAGAAGTAATGATGCAAAAACAAATGGCGGAATTAAACAAAATAGCAGCGCCAAATAGAAAAGCAGCAGAAACATTCCTTGCTAAAAACCAAGAAGAAAAAGATGTAATGACCACAACAAGTGGATTGCAATACAGAATAGAAAAAGAAGGAAAAGGTGTGAAGCCTACAAGTGCAGATGATAGAGTAAGGTTTAATTATTCTTTGAATGTACTAAATTCAGACGGAACATTTTCCCCTATAATTGAAAATACCTTTGAAAGAGAAGGTGATCCAACAATTTCAGTATTGAATATGTATATTCCAGGCATTGTAGAGGGATTTTGTTTAATGAATCAAGGCTCTATTTATGAATTTTGGGTTCATCCAGACCTTGCATACGGAAATCAACACAGCGAAGAAATTCCAGCAGGTAGTTTGCTCCATTTTCGTATTGAGTTAGTTGAAGTTCTTCCTTCAAAGTAAATAAAAGCTTAACTTTTTCATAATAATTTTAGCCTCAATACATAATTATTTGTGTTGAGGTTTTTTTGTAAATATATGAAGATACTTATAATAGAAGATGAAGAAAACCTACTTTCTATTACACAAAAAGAATTAGAGAAAGAAGGATATCAAGTAGATGTTGCTACAAATCTAAAACAAGCCAAAGATAAAATTTTAGCAATTCATTATGATTGTATTTTATTGGATATAATGCTACCAGATGGTAATGGATTGCAGATATTAAAAATTCTTAAAACAATAGAAAGAGAGGAAAGTGTAATTATATTATCTGCAAAGGATTCTATAGACGATAAAGTGAGTGGGTTAGATTTAGGAGCAGATGATTATCTTGCGAAACCTTATCACATTGCAGAATTGTCAGCCAGAATTAAAACAATTATTCGAAGAAAAAATCCAACTAATAAAAATGGTTGCTTTGGCAATGTCTGCATTTTAAGTGCAGAAAAGAAAGTGTTGGTAAACAATAAAGAAATTCTTTTAAAGAAAAAAGAATTTGAAATATTAGAATTCTTTTCTAATAGAATAAACAGGTTAATTGATAAAGAACAATTAGCCGAGTTTGTTTGGGGAGAAGATTTTGATTCTATGGGAAATTATGACTTTTTGTATGCACAAATGAAAAATCTCCGCAAAAAATTAAAAGAGTCAAATGCTTCATTGGAATTAAAGTCTATATATGGATTAGGATATAAATTAGTGGAAAAAGAAGATGAAATCTCTATATAAAGTAATCTTAGGTGCAGGAATTGTAATAAGCGTTTTAATTTGTTTATGGTCTGTATTCTTTTATTTTGCTGTAATGCACGAAATAGATGATGAAACAGAGGATTCCTTAGAACTTTATGCCTTTCGCTTAATTCAGAAAAAAAATGAAGGAAAGTTAGATCCCATATTCTATGATGGTAGTAATAATTCTTTTTTTATAGAACAAATAACAAAAGAAGAAGCCATGCAGATGGAAAATATGTCTTTTGTTGATACGAATATCTTTATAAAAGAGCGAAACGAAACAGAACCATCCAAAAGATTGATAATGCCTTTTTATGACATAGAAGATAATTATTATAAACTAACAGTATATACTCCGACCTTAGAAAAATATGAATTAAGAGAAAGAATATTGGTTTTAGTTATAATTATAGTTGTTTTACTCATAGTCTCTGTTATTTCAATCTACTATAAGGTTTTTCAAAAAAGTCTAAAACCACTTTATTCTTTATTATCTTGGCATAGAAACTATCAATTAGGAAAGGAAAAACAAGATTTTCCCGACAGCAATAGCAATATCAAAGAAATAAAAGAATTGTTTGACGCTGCAAAATCTTCAACTTTGAGAGCAGAAGAGACATATAATCAACAAAAATTGTTTTTAGGTCATGCCTCACACGAAATACAAACACCACTCGCTGTAAGTATTACACAATTAGAATCCTTACTTGAAGAAGAAACTCTTTCGGAAGAACAAATGCAAAAGGTCTTTACAACCCTTTCGTCATTGAGAAAAATGACTAAAATGAACAAATCTTTACTTTTATTGTCTAAAATAGAAAACGATCAGTTTAATAACATAGAAAAAATAAACGTAAATGATATTGTAAAAGAAAAGATAGAGTTATTTAAAGAAACATTCTCTCAAAAAGATATCGCCATAATTTTTGAAGAAAAAGGAATATTTGAAATAAACATAGATTCTATTCTTTGTGAAATGGTAATAAATAATCTTTTGAAAAATGCGTTTGTGCATAACAAAGAAATGGGAGAGGTGAAAATAGCAATAAGTGAAGACAAAATGATAATTAGTAATACTGGAAAAGAGACTCCACTTAACGAAAAATTGATTTTTAACTACTTTTATAAAGAGTCAAATGAACAAAATTCTACAGGATTGGGATTAGTGTTGATAAAAACTATATGTAAAAAGCATAATTTAAGTATTGATTATCAGTTTGTTGAAAAAAAACATGCGTTTTTTATTGCAAAAAACTAAAAATTTCAGAATGTTTTCAGAATTGGCTTATATCTTTGCAAGCGTAAAAAGAAAATAAACAAAACATAACTTAAAAAAACGAATAAATATGAAAAAATTAGCATTGTTCGCCGTAATGGCATTAGCGTTTGTATCTTGTGAAAGTCAAGAAAGAATAGCAGTAGATTTTAATCAATTACCAGCAAAAGCACAATCATTTGTAAAAAGTCATTTTTCTGATAAAACAATATCGATCATTTTCCACGATAAAGATTTGTTTGATAAAGATTATGAAGTGATTTTTGAAGATACCTCAAACGTTGATTTCAACGCAAAAGGAGAATGGACAGAAATAGAAGTGAAATCGAATACAGGAGTTCCAACTTCGGCTCTTCCAAGTGCAATAGCAAATTATGTAACTGCAAAACATCCAAATACTTTTGTTATAAAAATAAACAAAGATAGAAGAGATTATGAGGTGGAGTTAAGAAATGGAATAGACATAGTATTCGATAGAAACGGAAATCTAATAGGATATGAAGACTAAATAACTTTTCGTAACAATTAAATTGAAAATAGCGATTGAAAAATTCAGTCGCTATTTTTTTTATTTCAAAGAGATAAGAAAATACTTCTTTGTTTTAGAAAAATAAAGCAAAGAAATATTTTTTTAAAACAAAGAATTGTCAATTGTATTGAAAGTTTTAGTAATTTTGTAATTTAATTCTTTGAAACAAAGAAAGTGAAAAAATTAGATAAGTTAATAGTTAAATCTTATTTAGGACCTTTGGTGATGACCTTTTCCTTATCGCTATTTGTCTTTCTATTACAATTTTTATGGAAACAAATAGAGCAAATAATAGGAAAAGGATTGGGAATAGAGGTTATTTTAGAACTTGTCGTATATGCTTGTGCTACACTTGTGCCTATGGCATTGCCCTTAGCCTTGCTTCTTGCCTCAATTATGACTCTTGGTAATTTTGGAGAAAAGTATGAACTTGTAGCAATGAAAGCAGCAGGTGTATCGCTTTGGAGAGTGTTGCGTCCATTGAATGTAGTGAGTGCGTTGTTGTCAATTATGGCATTTTTCTTCTCAAACAATGTAATTCCAACTGCAAATATGAAGTTAAGAACAATTATGTATGAGGTAAAAACAAAAAAACCTACCTTAAATATAAAACCTAATCAATTCTATTCGGAAATAGAAAATTACACGATAAGAATAGGCAGTAAGGATAAAGAGGGTCGTAATATGAAAGATATAATTGTTTATGACCACTCTAAGGATTTAGGGAATGTAAATGTTACAATAGCCGATAGCGGACAAATGTATGCAACCACTGATGGTAATACCCTTATTTTTCAACTTTATTCAGGATATACATTTGATGAAGACGTAGCAGAAATGAATATTTATACACGTCCTTTAATGCGATTAAACTTTCAAGAACAGATATTAAGATTTGATATATCAGACTTTGCTTATAAAGAAGCCGAAGAAGACAGATATGAGGGGCATTATAAGATGTTAGACATAAAAGCATTGAATAGGAACTTAGATACTTTACATAAAAATGAATCTACTATTTTAGGAAACATTACTTCTTTGACTAAGGAAAATTTCACAATAAATACTCAAAATAATCAAAAGCAAGAAAACTTTTATTCTAAACTATCTTCCCTTCCATCAGAGAGGAAAAGAGATATAGAACACGTTACTGCAAGCAAAATAGAATTTCTATACAATGAAATGAATGCAAATCTTTTGCGTTTAAATAGTGAACAAGATATGATAAGAAGACATCAAATAGAGTTGCACAGAAAATTTACTCTTTCTGTGGCTTGTTTAATTCTTTTTTTCATAGGAGCTCCACTTGGTGCAATAATAAGAAAAGGAGGTTTAGGAATGCCGATAGTTGTTTCATCTTTGGCCTTTATAATCTATTACATAGTAGGAACAATGGGCGAAAATGCAGCACGAGAAGAAGAAATACCTATTTGGGTAGGCATGTGGCTTTCAACATTCATTTTCTTACCAGTAGGATTGTTTCTTACAGCAAAAGCAACAACTGATGCAGGTATAATGAATGCAGAAGTGTGGAGCAAAACAATAGAAAAATTAGTAAATAAAATTAAAAAAATATATAAAAATAAGAAATGAAAATACTCCAATTTTGTTATAAACCACCCTTTCCTGCTTTGGACGGAGGCAGTATGGGAATGCACTATATAACAGAAGGATTGATAAATAAAGGTCACGAAGTTAAGGTATTGAGTTTTCACTCTAAAAAACACCCTTGCAAAGTGGATAAATTACCAGAAGAATATGTAACAAAAACTCGTTTTGAAACAGTATTTGTTGATTTAGATATAAAAATACTTGGAGCGCTTATTGCTTGGTTGTGTGGAGAGAGTTATCACGTAAAGCGATTTGTCAATGAGCAAATGAAGCAAAAACTTACTCAAATACTAAAAGCGGAAGAATTTGATGTAATTCAAGTTGAAAGTATTTTCCTTACGCCATATCTTCCAATAATGCGAAAGTTTAGTAAAGCCAAAATTGTACTTAGAGCACCGAATATAGAACATAAGATTTGGGAAAGAATTTACAAATCTACAAAAACACCATTCAAACGAGGATATATTAAACATTTGGCAATGACTTTGAAATACTATGAACTCAATCACATCAACGATTATGACGCTGTTAGCCCCGTAACAGAGGTTGATGCCGAGTATTTCAAGAATCAAGGACTTAGAAAGCCGTGTAAAGGAATCCCTTTTGGAATGAATCCACCTGAATTGCTTGCCGATGTTTTTGAAGAAAACAATACAATTTTCCATATAGGTAGTATGAATTGGCATCCTAACGAACAAGGTATTAAATGGTTCTTAGATGAGTGTTGGGATAAGATTAAACAATCTACTCCGCAAATTCAAGCTTATTTTGCAGGGAGATATATGCCTCAATGGCTAACAAACTCCAATATAGAAGGAGTTCACATCGTTGGAGAAGTGGAAGATAGTATTCGTTTTATGACAAGCAAACAAATAATGGTAGTTCCTTTGCTTAGTGGAAGTGGAATTAGAATTAAAATAATAGAAGCGATGAGTATAGGAAAGACTGTTATTGCTACAACAATAGCCGCAGAAGGTATAATGTACGAAGACAGAAAGAATATACTGATTGCAAATACTCCACAAGAGTTTGCCGATGCTATAAAATATTGTGTAGAAAATCCTTCTGAATGTAAGCAAATAGGAGCAGAGGCTTACAAACTTATATCAGAGAAATATTCCAATGATGAGGTAGTTAGTCAATTGTTGTCTTTATATCAACAAATATTATGAAAATAGCAGTGGTTTTAACAAGAATACCATTTCCTTTAATGAAAGGCGACAAACTCAGAGCCTATTATCAAATTAAGGAATTGAGTAAACAATACGAAATTTATCTTTTTTGCTTAAACTATAAAGATGAAGAAAAAAAAGCAAAAGAAGAGTTGTTGAAGTATTGTAAAACCATTCATATAGAAAAATTAAATCTTTTTTCAAGCTTATTAAGAGTTTGTTTTTCCATTCTTTCATTTCTTCCATTCCAAACAGCGTATTATAATTCTAAACGAGCGAAAAAATCTTTTAAATCTTTCATTGAAAAAAACGAAATAGAGTTATGTTATTTCCAATTTGTTAGATTAGCTCCGTTTGCAAAGAAAATAAATAAGAAAAAAGTGTTAGACTTTCAAGATACTCTGTCGGTGAATATGAAACGTAGAGCAGATAAGTCAAAATTTTTGGAAAAATTTTTGTTTACAATAGAAGCAAAACGTTTGGCGAGGTATGAAAGTAAGATGTTTGATATTTTTGATGCTCTTACAATCATTACACAAGCCGATAGAGCATTACTATCAAGTCAAAGAAAGCAAGAGGTTCATATTATTCCAAATGGAGTAGCAGAAACTTATTTTACATACCCCCAACCAAAGGAAAAATCTTTTGATATTTTGTTTTCAGGTGCTATGAGTTATGCTCCAAATATTGATGCGGCCGAATATTTAATAAAAGAAATAATGCCGCTTGTTTGGGAAAAGAAACCTGATGTTAAAATAGCAATTGCAGGAGGTGGATTGCCTACTTGGTTAGAGAGATTGTCTAACGAAAGAATTGTAATGCCAGGTTGGGTAGATGATATGAAGGAGTATTATTCTAAAACAAAGCTTTTTATTGCTCCAATGCGAATAGGAACAGGTCTTCAAAACAAATTGCTTGAAGCAATGGCAATGAACGTGCCTTGTATCACAAGTCCGTTGGCAAATCAAGCCTTAAAAGCAAAAGATAAAGAAGAAATCTTAATTGCAAATAACGCAAAAGATTATGCAAATTGCATAATAGAGATGTTAGATAATAAGGAATTGTCGCAAAGTATAGCAAATGCAGGGAAAAACTATGTTTCTAATGAATATAGTTGGCAAAATAGTTGTGAAAAACTTTCAAATATTTTCTACGAATTAAATTCTTTATCTAAGTAAGTTTGTAATTCGTCAATACTTACACCGTGTTTTACAATTCCTTGTTTTACAACGGAAATTTTTCCTGTTTGTTCGCTTACTATTACAGATATTGCATCACTTACTTCTGTGATTCCTATTGCAGAACGATGTCTTAAACCCATAGAAGCAGGTATGTCGCTATTTTTACTTACTGGAAGAATACAACGAGCTGCCTGAATTTTATTTTCATTTATTATTACTGCTCCATCATGCAAAGGAGTGTTTTTGAAAAATATAGTTTCCAAAAGTTGAGAGTTTATTTCAGAAGAGAAAATATCTCCTGTTTGAATTATTTGTTCAAGAGGATTTGATTTGCAAATAACAATTAATGCCCCGGTATATGATTGCGAAAGATGATTACAAGCTAATACTATTGAGGAGACATCTAAATTGTTTTTTAATTCTTTGTTACTTTTCCAGAAAATAAGTTTTTTCCATTTGTCAAGAAAGCCATTTGAACCTAAAAGAATGAGAAAACGTCTTATTTCGCTTTGAAAAATTACGATAAGTGCAATTACTCCAACAGAAATGAATTGGTCTAAGATTTCTGTGAGTAGTTTCATATCAAGAAACTTTACAATAGCGCTCGCAATATAAACAAGGATAAATCCAATAAGGATATTTAATGCATTTGTGCCTTTTAGGAGTTTATAAAGGTAGTAAAATAATACTGCAACTAATAGAATATCTACAAAATCTATTATTTTAAAAGTTGGTAATCCTTCAATAGCGTTTAATATCATTGTTTTAAGTGTTTTTTATATTCGTTAAATAATTTAATACATTGTTTCGCCTCTTCAATATCGTGAACCCTTAAAATATCTGCCCCATTTTCAAGTGCAAAAGCGTGTAGGAAAGTTGTGCCATTAAGAGCCTTGTCTGGCGAAGTTTCAAGCGTTTTATAAATCATACTTTTTCTTGAAATTCCAGTTAGAATTGGAAGATTGAATATTTTAAATTCTTTTTGTTTTGCAAGTAAAAGATAATTTTCTTCCAATGTTTTACCAAATCCAAATCCTAAGTCTAAGATTATATCCTTTGCTCCATATTCATACAAAGCCTCAATGCGTTTAGAAAAATATTGATTTATTTTATTTATTTCTCCATTGTGAGTAAGTATGTAAGGAATGTTTAATTCTCCAATAGTTTTTAGCATTTGATTGTCGTAGTTTCCTCCCGATATATCGTTAATTATATCCGCTCCCTCTGCAACAACTGCACGAGAAACCTCACTCCAAACAGTGTCTATTGAAATAATTATTTCTGGAAATTGCTTTCTTATGGATTTTAAAACAGGAATAATTTTTGAAATTTCCTCTTTTGCCGTAGTAAGAGTTGAGCCTGGTCGAGTAGAACAAGCACCTATGTCAATAATGTCTGCACCTTGTTCAATAAGAGACTGAGCCCTTAATATAGCTTGGTCTAAACAAGAGTATTTTCCTCCGTCAAAAAAGGAATCTTCTGTAATATTTAGTATCCCCATAAGCTTTGGGGAGTTTAATTCAAAAATTTTTTTTTGGCAAATAATACTTTGCTTTCTGAAAAATGTTGTAATTTTACCCTCGCTAAACATTTTTGATTTTTTTAACAGAGCAAAGATAGTAAAAATTATGAATAATACTAACGTAGAATACGATAATGTTATAAAAAAGTGCAGAGAATTGTATGAAGCAAAGCTCTCTGACTATGGCACTTCTTGGAGAATATTACGCCTTTCTTCACTTACAGACCAAATTTTTATAAAAGCCTCTCGCATAAGAAGCATTCAAGAATCGGGAGAGCAAATGATAGATGAGGGAATACTCTCTGAGTTTATAGGAATGATAAATTATGGAATTATTGCATTGATTCAGATAGAGTTAAAAGATAGTCAAGAAATGGAATTGCCGATAGAAAAGGCACTTTCTTTGTATGATAAGTATGCTAACGAGACTAAAAATCTTATGTTAAAGAAAAATCACGATTATTCTGAGGCATGGAGAGATATGAGAGTGAGTTCTATTACGGATTTAATTTTAATGAAGATTTTTCGTTTGAAACAAATAGAGGATAATCAAGGAAAAACAAAGGTAAGTGAAGGCGTAGATGCCAATTATCAAGATATAGTAAATTATTCAGTTTTTGCAAGTATTAAATTAGGTTTATAATATGAAAGCACTTTCTGTTTTATTGAGAGCAATCTTTGGAGGAGTTTTTATTTTCTCAGGATTCGTTAAGGCAGTGGACCCTTGGGGAACAGCATACAAAATAGAAGAATATATTGCTGTTTTTGGAATGAATTGGCTTACTGATTCAATTTCATTTCTTCCAGTAACACTATCCATTCTTCTTAGTTCAATAGAATTTATGATAGGGGTATTTATTTTCTTTGCCTTTTTCCCAAAATTATCTAAGTATTCTGCCGCTATTATTATGGCATTTTTTACTGTGCTTACTTTTATTGATGCACTAACTAATAAAGTTGATGATTGTGGTTGCTTTGGTGATGCAATAAAACTAACGAATTGGCAGACATTTTGGAAGAATATTGTTTTAGATGTAATTTTAGTTGGAATAATTCTTTTGGAACGTAAAGTAGAATTTGGATTAAGTAAAGTAAATTCTAAATTACTAACCTCTATATTTGGATTATTTATCCTTAGTTTTTCAATTTATAGTGCGATTTATGAGCCTGTGATAGATTTTAGAGCGTGGAAAATAGGCAATCAAATGGTTCCTGTTGGCGATGATGTAACTCCTCCGGTTAGTTATGCAAAATATAAAAATAATTCAACAGGAGAAATAAGGGAATTTACGATGGAAAAACTTATGGAAGAGTATAAAGTTAATCCAGACTTTTCAAAACAATGGTCTTTTGTAGATTCAAGAGTTGAAAACACTAATACGGTTGCAGCAGACGGCTTTTCGCTAACTCTTTTAGATATTGGAGAAGAAGATGAGACTATAGACATT
Source organism: Candidatus Onthomorpha sp. (assembly GCA_045645265.1). GTDB lineage: Bacteria > Bacteroidota > Bacteroidia > Bacteroidales > P3 > Onthomorpha. Next base: position 44,680 of record JAZRIM010000009.1, on the reverse strand, counting down.
CTTTCAGACACTACTTCCGATTTATATATGATTACTTCGTATGATTTAAGAAAAGCAAACGAAAAGGGATTGACAAAGATGTTGGATTATTGTGAGAAGTTAATAGAAAAAGGCAATAGAGTATTGATAGTAACAGCAACAAATAGTGAAGGTTGTGCAACATTTTTAGAAAAATATCCTAAATCCAATAATTTTTTGATTTACTCCTCAGATGATAAATCAATAAAAACAATTCTTCGTTCCAATCCTGGATTGATAAAAATATCAAAAGGAAAGGTTGAAAACAAATGGTCGTGGAGGAATTTACCTACTAAGTAATGATAAAGTTTATACTTAAAAAAATTGCTTATGGTTTTCTTGTAATGTTTGGTGTAATAACACTTGTCTTTGTGTTATTCAATATATTGCCAGGCGACCCTGCTCGTATGATGCTTGGACAAAGAGCAGACGAGAAAAGTATAGAAATTATACATAAGGAATTAGGATTAGATAAACCTTTACATCATCAATATTGTAAGTATATTTACGATTTAAGTCATTTTGATTTAAGACGCAGTTACCAAAGTGGAAAACCCGTTGTTGATATTCTCAAAGAAGCTTTCCCAAATACAATTTATCTTGCCTTATTAAGCATTGCTATTGCCTTTGTTTTAGGGGTTACATTAGGCTCATTAGCGACTGTTTTCAAAGATGGGTGGTTAGAAAAGATTATTTTAGTTATCACATCTCTTGGAATGAGTTTGCCATCTTTTTTTGCGGCAATTCTTATTGCTTGGGTATTTGCATTTCTTTTAGCCGATTACACAGGCCTTTCAATGTTTGGTAGTTTATATAGCGTAGATGACTTTGGCGAGGGGGAGTATTTGAGTTTGAAAAATATTATTCTGCCAGCCGTTACCTTAGGAATACGTCCGTTAGCCGTGATTACAGAATTAACAAAAAGTACAATGAAAGAAGTCCTTTCGCAAGATTACATACGTACAGCAAAAGCAAAAGGATTGAGTAAGTTTAGAATAATTTACTCACATGCTTTAAGAAATACATTAAACCCTATTGTAAGCTCAGTGAGTGGGTGGTTTGCCTCACTAATTGCAGGAGCTGTGTTTGTGGAATACATCTTTGATTGGAAAGGAGTAGGGGTTGTAATTGTGGATAGTTTAGAAAAATATGATTTCCCTGTGCTTATGGGAGCTTTAATCGTTATTTGTGTAATACTAATTGCAATAAACGTATTGACAGATATAATTTACGCACTCTTAGACCCAAGAGTGCGTATCAAATAATTACCATTTATTCCAGTGGATTCTATCTTCTTTCCACTTGTCTTTTGGTTCTTGTTCTTGTTCTCTTACTCCAATAGGAATTATGTTAAGAGGGATAATGTTTTCTGGCAAAGAAAGTAAATTACTTAGCTTTTCTATTCTCTCTTTTCCGGGATAAATTCCACACCAAACAGCACCTAAGCCCATAGAATGAGCAGCTAAAAGAATGTTTTCAGTCGCAGCAGAGCAGTCTTGAATCCAATATTCTTGTCCAGCACCTTCTAAGGTTAATTTTAAATCGCCACAAACAACTATTGCACAAGATGCTTTCTTTATCATACCGGCATTTTTCAACTCATCGCCGATTTTTTCCATCAAAGCTTTGTCGTCAATCACCACAAAAGCCCAAGGTTGTTTGTTTACCGCACTTGGAGCCGACATACCAGCTCTTAATAATGTCATTATTTGGTCTTTTTCTACTGCTTTCTCAGAATAAGAACGAATACTTGTTCTATTAAAAATAGTTTCCAACGTTTGATTATTCTCTATTTGAGCAATAGACGAACCACTGGCTAAAACACAAGCCAAAATCAATAAAAAAGATTTAATTTTCATAAAAATAATAAATTTAAGTTTTGAATAAAACGAATAATATTGCGTTTTAATTGTTTAAAACAAAAAGTTTTGTGTAATTTTGCACCACGAAACAAAAAAATATCAGTAAAATGAATAACACATATAAAGCAGTTAGCCCACAAGAAGCAGTAAAATGTATTAAAAGTGGCGATCACATACACCTAAGTAGCGTTGCCTCAGCACCAAAGTGCTTGATAGATGCAATGTGTGAAAGAGGTAGAAACAAAGAATTTAAGAATGTTTACATTCATCACCTACATACAGAAGGCGAAGCACCGTATGCAAGTGCAGAATTTGAAGGAATATTCCAACACGATGCCTTTTTCGTAGGAGCAAACGTAAGAAAAGACGTTCAAGCAGGCTACGCAGATTATATTCCTATCTTTTTGAGCGAAACACAAAAGCTTTATCGTGAAGGATATGTGCCTTGCGATGTAGCAATGGTTCAAGTTTGTCCACCAGATGACCATGGTTTTGTTTCATTAGGAACATCAGTTGATGCAACTCTTGCAGCGATAGAAACAGCTAAAACAGTTATCGCAGTAGTTAACCCAAAAGTTCCACGCTCTTTTGGAGATGCGTTGATACCAATGAGTATGATAGATATATTTGTTGAAGATGACACTCCTTTAATGCCAGGACATTTCACAGAACCTAACGAACAAGAAATCGCGATAGGAAAACATTGTGCTGCTTTAATAGAAGATGGCGCTTGTATGCAAATGGGAATCGGAGCAATTCCTAATGCAGTGCTTGCACAACTTGGAGGACACAAAGATTTAGGTATTCACACAGAAATGTTTGCAGATGGCGTTCTTCCACTTGTAGAAAAAGGAGTAATCAACGGAAGAAATAAAGCATTAGATCGTGGAAAAATGGTTTCAACTTTCTTAATGGGAAGCCAAAAAGTTTACGATTTCTTACACAATAACCCAATGGTTGCAATGATGGACGTGGCTTACACAAACGATCCTTTCGTTGTGGCTCAACAACCAAAGATGACAGCAATCAACTCAGCACTTCAAATCGACCTTACAGGACAAGTATGTGCAGACTCTTTGGGAACAAAATTCTTCTCAGGAGTTGGAGGACAAATAGACTTCATTTACGGAGCGTCAAGAAGCAAGGGAGGAAAATCAATCATAGCAATGCCTTCTGTAACTAAAAACGGAATTTCTAAAATTGCTAACACACTAACACTTGGAGCAGGAGTTGTTACAACAAGAAACCACATTCATTGGTTCGTTACAGAGTTTGGTGCAGTAAATCTTTACGGAAAGAGCTTACAAGAAAGAGCAAGATTGTTAATTTCAGTGGCTCACCCTGATCATAGAGAAGAATTAGATAGAGCAGCCTTTGAACGCTATGGCTCACACTATCATTTCATAACAAAATAGAGGCTTATCTTATTGGTGATACAAACCTTTAATTTTCCAAAGGAGTTGAAAACAGTTTCAACTCCTTTTTTTTTGTGTTTGATTGTTTTTAAAATGCAAAAAAAACTCTTTGATTTTTTTATTATTTTCTTTACTTTTTAAAATTATTTCTTTGAAAAAATTATTTTTTTCTTTGTTTTTTCCAGTTTGTCAATTTTCGTAAAATTTCTTGCTTTGAATTGCTAAATTTTTATTAGATTTGAGGATTTTGTAAGGAAGATTTGAGGATTTTGTTTGGTAGATTTGAGGATTTTGTATATATTTGCAATGTCAAAATCAAAGAATTATGTATAAAAGGCGACAATTTGATGAATTGAAATCTCGTATTGAGGAAGTGAGGAATAAAATTCAAGTTATTTCAGGGCCTCGTCAGGTGGGAAAATCTACATTAGTAAAGCAAGTTTTGAAAGAAATATCAATTGATTTTACCTTTATTTCTGCTGATAATGTAGAAAAAAATAATGTTTCTTGGATAAATGAGGTTTGGGAAACTGCTCGTCAAAGAATGAAGTTAAAGAAAACAAGTGAATATTTATTGGTTATTGATGAGGTTCATAAGGTTAATAATTGGAGTGAGGCAGTAAAAAAAGAGTGGGACGCTGATACGTTTAACGATGTTAATATAAAAGTCGTTATTCTTGGCACTTCACGTTTGTTGATTAAAGATGGGCTGACTGAATCTTTGGCAGGGCGTTATGAATTGATTCATATGTCTCATTGGAGTTTTAAGGAAATGAATGAGGCTTTTGGAATGGATTTAGAACACTACATTTTCTTTGGAGGTTATCCTGGTGGAGTGAATTTTATCAATAATGAAACTCGTTGGCGTAAGTATATAAAGGATGGTATTATTGCTCCTGCAATTTTTCATGATATTTTGAAGACAAAACAAGTTTATAAACCGGAGTTAATGAAACAATTATTTGAATTAGGTTGCACTTACTCAGGGGAAGAGATTGCTTTGACAAAATTATTAGGTCAATTACAAGATGCAGGTAATATTACAACTTTGGCAAATTACCTTTCTACTCTTAATGAGTCTCATTTGTTGTGTGGACTGCAAAAATATGCTAACGATAATGCTCGTAAGTATAATTCTGTGCCTAAAATGTTGGTTTATAACACTGCTTTGTTGTCTTCTCTTTATGGTTTGAGTTATTCACAAGTGTTTACAGATCCTAAAATGTGGGGACGATGGGTGGAAAGTGCCGTTGGAGCTCATTTGCTTAATATTGCAGATGAGTTAGATTATAAGATTTATTATTGGAGAGAAAGAAACGAAGAGGTAGATTTTGTTTTAGAATATAATCGTCAGTGTATTGCAATAGAGATTAAAAGTGGTAGAAGAATAACTAATACGGGAGTGAGTGTATTTAAAGGAAAGTTTAATCCTATTCACACATTTATAGTTGGCAGTGGTGGAATTCCGTTGGAAGAGTTTTTGTCTTCTGATTTAAAATACTTGTTTGAGTGAGTTGTTTTTTTGTTTTAATAAATTATTTCTTTGCTTTATTTTCTTTTTTAAAGTTTTACATCTTTTATATCTACAAGTTTGTTCATTATTGCGTAGATTGTAAGTCCTGCGGAAGAGTGTATGTTTAGTTTTTTTGCAATATTTCTTCTGTGAGTAGTAACTGTGTTTATGGAAATAAAGAGTTTGTCGGCTATTGCTTTGTTGGTCATTCCTTTTACAACGCAAACTATCACGTCTTTCTCTCTTTCGCTAAGGATTTCTTTGTCTTCGGAATTTGTTTTTTGAATTAAATATGGGTTTTCTTTGTATTTGTTTTCTAAGTTTTTGACCTCTTCCATAAAGACTTGTGTTTCCAATTTTGAATGACAGATTAAGTCTTTTTCTAAAAGGAAAATATCATATAAAACAGAGTTTACTAAATAGTTATTGCTATTACTTTTGAAATATTTAATGATTAATTCTTTTAATTCGGAGAGTTTTTGCTCTACAGGTCTGCGATGAAGTGTTGTCATAGCCTCTGCGTGATTTTTCTTAGGCTCTACTTCTCCTTTTATTAACTTTTCTACGTATGGAAATATATCTCGGTCCTCTGTTTTTAAGTGTTTTTGCACCTCAATGCAGTATTCGTCATAGAATTTTAAGATTAAACTTGCGATTTCATTTGCAGGCAACATTCCAATGGCTTCTATGAGTTTTCTTCTTATGGCAGGGAGTTGAAAATCTAAATAATAACTATGCGATTGTTTTAAATAATCACACAAAGTTTGAAGTGAGATGTTATTTAAGTGCCAAATATTCTCTCCATCGTTCTTTGTGAAGTTGATTATCGCTAAAAATGTGTTGCAATCAATAGAATTTTCATTGCAAACTTCTTCAATTGTTTTTTCTTCAAAGCCTAAATTTAATCCAAAGCGTGAAATGATATTAAGTAATTGATAATCTGCACATATCATTTCAAATAATTTATCTTCTTTTGTGTAAAATCTCATAGTAATTGACTGTTATTTCTGCAAAATTACAAAAAAAATTGTAAAAAAATGCAGAAAAAATTTTGTAGTTCAAAAAAATGTCGTATCTTTGCACTCGCAAAAAACGCTACGATGGTGTCATAGCTCAGTTGGTAGAGCAAAGGACTGAAAATCCTTGTGTCCCCGGTTCGATTCCTGGTGACACCACAATGAAAAGGTTTCTAAATAAAAGTTTAGAAGCCTTTTTTTATTTAATTCAAAAAAGAAAAATAGCGACTGATTATTTGAAAAGTTTCAGTCGCTATTTTTTTGTTTATTTTAAACTATTGTGGTGTGATTATTTTTATTCATTATTTGTTTTTATAACTTCAATTGCTTTTAGTAATTCATCATCACTTTCTTTTATGCATATATAGAAATATTTTACTCCATATAGATTGCGAGCGATAAGTGCTTTTAATGTGAGGGCAATGTAAGTTTCGCTTTTTTTATTCATTTCTCGCATTTTAGAGTCTTCTTCTTTTGCTTTTTCAATTATTTCTTTTACGAGTTTGTCTTTGCTGCTTAATTTTTTTGCATAATCCTCATAGCTATTGAATGTTTGAGTAGAGTCTTCAATTTCTTGTTTTAGATAATCCATTACTATTTGATTTACCCATTGTTTTTTTACTTGTGTTTTTTCAACTCCTTCTTGTTTTGCATAGTCTTCAAATTTTTGTAACAATCCAAGTTTTTCGTATTCTTTTTCAAAGGTCGTGAAATCAGGTGCTTTTTTTAGGAAATCTTCTCTATTTTTTTCCACCCAATTAAGTGCGAAATTGTTTAATAATCCTTTGGAGCGTAGGTTTATTAAATAGTCGCTTGCTCGTGAAGTGTCTTCATCAATTTTTATATCTGGGATTATTCCCCAATCTCCTATAGAGTCGGAATCTTTTTCGTATGTTTCGTATGGTTTTTGAATGCATCGTCCTTTTGGTGTGTAGTATCTTGATGTTGTAAGGCGTATTTGGCTTTTGTCTTCTAAGGTAAAAGGTCGTTGTACTAATCCTTTGCCGAAGGTTTGACGTCCGATTATTGTTCCTCTTTTCCAATCTTGTACTGCTCCACTTACTATTTCGCTTGCAGATGCTGTGTATTCATCTACGAGTATTACGAGTTTTCCTTCTTCAAATACACCTTTTGTTTTAGCATTGTAGTCTTGGCGAGGAGAATGTAAGCCTTGTGTGTAAACTATTGTTTTGTTGCCTGATAGGAAATGGTCTCCAATTTCAAAGGCAATATTTAAATATCCACCTCCATTTCCTCTTAAATCAAATATAAGGTCTTTCATTCCTTCTTGTTTTAAACTCTTAACTGCAGATTCAAATTCTTCGGTTGAGGTTTGAGCAAAGCGATTTAATCGTATGTATCCTATCTTTTCTGTTAGCATAAACCAAGTGTCAATCGAATGAATAGGTATTTTATCTCTTGTAATGTTAAATATGATTGGTTCTTGGCGTGCTGCGCGCTTTACTGTTACTTTTACTTTTGTGCCTTTTTCGCCTCTTAGGTGTTTGAATATCCAGTCATTTTTTATGGTATCGCCTGTTGAAGGCTTGTTGTCTACTTTTATAATTATATCTCCTGCAAGCATTCCTACTTTTTCTGCAGGCCCTCCACTTATTACTTCCACTACGTGAATGCTATCATTGAGTAGTTGAAAACTAACTCCTATGCCATCAAAGTTCCCTTCTAATGGTTCGTTCATTTTTTTTACTTCTTCCTTTGAAATAAATACGGAATGAGGGTCAAGTTCTTTTAGCATTGCCTCAATCCCTTTTTCGCTTATTTGTTCAATGTTTGCTGTGTCGGTGTAAAAATAGTTAATCAAAGCGAGCGTTTGATTGTTTTTTGCGGTGGCAATTCTAAGTGTGTCGTTTTGAGAAAAGGCAAAACAACTACATAAAATGAATGTAATTAGGTGTAATTTTTTCATGGTCTTTACAATATTTATTTTATCTCTAACGTTAAAATAAAAGTTTTATTTTAAAAGATTATCTTAATTATGGATATTTATTTGATATTGATATTATTAGGTTTTGCATTAAGTATTGCAGGCCTTTGGAAAGTGTTTGAAAAAGCAGGGTATAAAGGCTATTATACTCTTATTCCTATATGGAATATTTGGATTTGGATTAAGATTATTGATAAGAAAAAGCATTGGTTGTTCTATTCTCTTATTCCATTTCTCAATGTGTTTATTGTCATGTTGATGATTGTTGAAACCACTAAGTGTTTTAAAAAGAATGGTTTTTGGTATCAGCTGTGTTCTATTCTTGTGCCTTTTGTGATATTACCAATACTTGGTTTTTCAAAAAAAGAAATCTATACTCATCCTAAAGATTTACCAGTGTTTAAGATTTCTCAATTAAGAGATTGGATTGATTCTATTGTTTTTGCAATAGTGGCAGCAAGTGTGATAAGAACTTATTTTTTTGAGAGTTATATGATTCCTTCTTCTTCAATGGAGAAAAGTTTGTTGGTAGGGGATTGTTTGTTTGTTTCAAAGTTGGCTTATGGTTCACGAATTCCTAATACTCCTCTTGCTTTACCTCTTATGCATCACACTATACCGGGGTTAAATATCAAGAGTTATTTAGATTGGATTGAACTAGATTATCATCGTTTGCCTGGTTTTGCAAATGTAAAAAGAGGAGACGCAGTTGTGTTTAATTATCCTGATGGTGATACGGTTTCTACGTTTTATCAATCAAATGATAGTTATTATTCACTTGTAAGAAAATACGGAAGAGATAGAGTGTGGACTAATAAGGAAGAGTTTGGAGAAATCATTTCTCGACCAATAGACAAAAAAGAAAATTTTATTAAAACTTGTGTAGGACTTCCTGGTGAAACACTATCAATTGAAAATGCAGTGGTGTATATCGATGGGAAGCCAGTAGAAAGCCCAGAGAATTATCAATTGACTCATAGAATAATTACTAAAGAAAATACTTCTTTAAATGAAAATGATTTGTTGGATATGGGAGTAAGTAAGGAAGATATGGCAATGATGTACTATTTCTATTATATAAATCTTACTGAGCAACAAATAACAACTTTTTCAACAAATCCTTTTGTAGAGGTAGAACCATTGAATGAAGATGTGCAATTATCTGGACAACAAACAAAATATTCTTGCAAACTATTTATTCATCCAGATATTTATGATAAACAAAACTTTCTTTTGCAAGCAGGTATAGATACAATTGAAATAAGTAATTTAAAGAATTATGCAACCTTGCCTCTTTCAAAGGAAATTATAGAACAAATTAAACAAAATCCTAATGTAGAGCAAGTTTTGCCTGTGATAACAAGAAAAGGATTTAATGATTTTAATATGTTCCCTCACACTAATTTGGGTTGGAATAATGATAATTATGGACCTGTTTTGATTCCAAAGAAAGGAATGAAGATTAAATTAACAGAAGAAAACTTTGCTTTGTATGAAAGAGCAATCAAAGTGTTTGAAAAGCAAGAAGCAAAAGTAGGGGACGAATATACTTTTAATATGGATTATTATTTTATGATGGGGGATAATCGTCATAATTCTGCTGATTCAAGATATTGGGGATTTGTTCCCGAGGATCATATTGTAGGAAAAGCTTCTGTAATATGGATGTCGTTTAACAAGGATCAATCCTCGTTGTTAAAGAAAATTCGTTGGGATAGAATATTTAAAGGAGTGAATTAAAATCACTCCTTTAAATATTCTATTGTTTTGTTTGCTAACGCCTTTAAGTCTATTCCTCCAAAGTTGCCGGAAGACATCATTAGTATATTTTCTTGTTTTTTGCTATTGTTTATTACAAATTCTTCAACTTCTTCTTTTGTTGTAAGTATTTGTAATCCCTCTTTGGCAAAACAAGAATAGATTAAAGTTTTGTCAAGATTTGGAAGACGTTTTAATTCAAGAGCGTGAGAATTGAAATAAACAGCGGCATTATCTGCTAACTCCATAGTGTTCTTATATTGGGAAAGAAATTCTTGTGTTAGAGAAGAAAAAGTGTGTAATTCCATAACTGCAGTCAATTTTCTTTCAACAAATTGACTTTTCATTGCTTCTATAGTTGCTTTTAATTTTGAAGGAGAGTGTGCAAAATCAGAATAAAAGGCTTGTGTTGATGTTTCGGCTATTAACTCCAAACGTTTAGATGCACCTTTGAATGATTGTATTGCTTTAAGGAAGTCATCTTGTTTTATTCCTATTTGTTCAAGAGCAATCATTGCTGCAGAAAGATTTATTAAATTATGCTTTCCAAAAATTTTTAAAGGGTATTTTTCAACTAACTCTTGACTAAGCTCTCTATAAGGAAATGTTTTTATATCACTTCTTGCATTTTTAGCAATTTTATTGATGTTTTCATCATCTTGAAAATAAATCAAACTACCATTTTCACTTATCTTGTCTGCAAAGATTTTGAATTGTTCTACATACATTTCAAAGGTTGGAAAAACATTGATGTGATCCCAAGCAATTCCGTTTATTATTGCAATATTTGGATTATAGAGATGAAACTTTGGCCTGCGATCAAGAGTAGAAGAAAGATATTCATCACCCTCCAAAACCATATATTTCGCATTACTTATTTTTACCATTACATCAAATCCTTCAAGTTTTGCTCCAACCATATAGTCGGTTTCAATACCAAGATTTTGCATTACGTGAAGAATCATTGCTGTAATTGTAGTTTTTCCGTGAGAGCCACCTACAACAATACGTATTTTATCCTTACTTGCTTCATACAAATATTCTGGATAAGAATATATTTTCAATCCTAATTCTTTTGCTTTCAATAATTCAGGATTATCGCTCTTTGCGTGCATTCCAAGAATCACAGCATCTAAATCCTTAGTTATATTATCTATGTTCCAACCTATTGATTTAGGTAATAAATCATAGGCTTTTAAACGAGAAAGAGCAGGATCGTGAATTTCATCATCAGAACCGCTTACTTTATATCCTTTTTGTTTTAGTGCAATAGCAAGATTATGCATAGCACTACCACCAATAGCAATAAAATGTATATTCATTTCTTAAAATTTTAATTGCAAAGGTAAGATAATTAAAGAAGAAATGAACAAAAAAAAACTAATAATGTTTGTAGATAATGTTAAAAGTAGTATATTTGCAACCGATTAAAAGTGAAAAATAATTAATTACTTACAAAAAAACAATTAAAAATGAAAAGAACATTATTAGCGTTAGCATTGATGTTAGCTTCAACAGGCTTGTTTGCACAAGTTGGTATGTTGAGACTTGATCATCAAATGCAAAAGAAATCTGTTAGTCAAATGGAAAGACAAACAGTAAAAATGAAAAAGAATGTGGATAGAGTTGCTAAAGATGGAGAAATAGAAGACTTATGTGATTTCTCTGATGCATCAGCATATTCATTCGGAACAAATGCAGCTCATTCAGTTTCAGGTTGGGGATGGAATCTTCAAGCAGACACAAACGGTTCTTTCGGTTTGTCAGGTGACTATCTTAACTATTGGTTGTTAGGAATATCTGAAGAAAATCCTGAAGGAGACGGATGGTGGATTTTTGATACAGAAAGCTATGACTATGACAATCCAACTTGGGCTAATGGTTTTGCTTACCTTGACCTTTTAACAATTTGGAGGAATGACTTGCATACAGGAGTTATGGACTGTTATCTTGCATTAAACAACCCTATTTCAGGAACAGGTACATTAGGAACAGATATTTATATCAACCAAGCATTGCAAAGATTCAACGTTGAACGTTATTTTATTGAATGGAGTAATGACCCAACATTCACAACTTACGATTCATTAGAGTTTAACGTAAGAGGACTTGAATTAAATTCAAACGAAGCTGCAATAGGAGTTAAAAGATTAACTTTACCAAAACACACTCCTAATGCAAACTCTATAGGAGATTTAGTTTACATCCGTTTTAGATACACTTCACCTGCTGGAGAACCAGGAGAAAATGGACAACCTCACTCATATTTCTGGTTTATAGATGACGTTCGTTACGTAGAATCACCAGAACACAGAAGTGAAGTTGTGAAAACAACATTTGATGTTGGAGCTTATCACAGACTTCCTGCAGTTATCACTCCTGATACATTAGTTTTCACAGCAGATATTGAAAACACAGGAGCAACAGACTACACAGATGCAGTTCTAAAAAATAAAATCTATTCAGTTCAACTTGCTGAAACAGAAGGAGGAGAAGATGTTTATACACAAGTAGCTGCAAACGTTTCTGAAGAATATTTATTATCAAATACAACAAATGAAGTAGTGGAAAGCATTAATGGTTCTGATACAACATTTGCTGCAATGCGTACAGTATCTATGGTAGCTGGTTCAACTCATTTAGTTACTGAAAATCCAGGACTTTATGCTGTTATCTCAGAAGTGTCTGCAGACGCAATGTCTGAACCTTTATTAGTAGGCGATACTACATATTATCAAGTTGTTGAACCATCTGCAGACTTAAATGGTTCTTATCGTTGGGCAAGAGACCGTCACGTATTGATTGAACGCTGGGGTAACTTCAAGTATGGATTTATGCGTTCAGGTCCTAATATGTATTTAACAGACGAAGCTGCATGGAATAGAGCAGGATATGAAATATGTCTTCCTTTCACAGCAGATTATACTTCTGAAGACTTATATTTAAATGGTGTTGAAGTTGTTCCTGCATTAGACTCTTGTCAAGCAGGTGCTCAAATCATAGGAAAATTAAGAAAAATTGACTGGAGTGCTGGTGATTGGGAAAGTTTAATCGTTGAAGTAATGGATGCATGGGATACTCCTGTTGAATCAGAAGTTTATGAATTGCAACAATCAGACCTTAACAATGGATTATGTACAGACCCTGAATTCCTTGATGTATTAGGAGCAGATGAATTCCGTTCAATCTACTTACCTTTCAAAAATAGTGTTGAATTAGAACCAGGTGAAACTTACTTTGCTTGTTACAGAATGGCATCTAACGGTAGATTTATGATAGCTGCTGACGACCCTCGTTATCCAGGATCATTCGGGCCAGGTGCTACAGGATACACTCAATCATTTATGTTGATATTCACTCCAGGTTTACCTACAAACCCTTCTACTGGTAACTTTGCATGGGGAGGTCGTCCATACTACTCAGACTATTGCGATGGAAAAACTCCACTTATCCACATGGTTATAGGAGATGCTTCAACTCGTTCATTATCTGAAGAAATAGCTGTTGCTACTTCATTGAACGCATATCCTAATCCTGCTACTGACAATGCTACAATATCTTATTCTTTGAAAAAAGCAGGTAATGTTAGCATCGTTATCACAGATTTAATGGGTAGAGTAGTTATGAATATGGAAGAAGGAAACCAAAATGCAGGTGTTAATTACACTGTAAACGTTAACACAGCAAACTTGGCTAACGGAACATATTTCTATACTTTAAATGTTAATGGTGAAAAACAAACTAAAAAGTTTGTTGTTAGTAAGTAAGAAATAACAAAATAATATTTACAAGGGGCAATTCTCAAAGAATTGCCCCTTTTTTTTTCTTTCAATTTTGTAAAAAGTTAATTTTGTTGTATTTTTGCCAACTTAAAACAAAATTAAAACGCACAAATAATGAATAGAAATTTAGGATTAGTAAAATATTTCTTTGTTTTAATATTTTTTTTCAGTCTTTGCTCGCAAGTCTTTGCTGTTCCGGCTGATACAACAATGAAAACTAAGAGACAAACCGATAATAGACTGCTGAATTATTATCTTATGGGAGATGAGTTTGTTAATTTTGGTCGCTCTCTTGATGGTTACACTCTTCTTTTGAATGAAAATGGCGATTATTGCTATGCTTACCTTAATGAAAATGGCGATTTATTACCTTCTTCTTATATTGCAGCAAATCAAGAACAAAGAACAAAAACTGAACAAGACTTTCTACTAACAATAAATAAGCGTTTAACCTTTTCTCAAACTCAAATTGCAAGTAGAAAGACTCCTTTTCAGAAAATTGAGACTAATTACCCAACGGTTGGAGATAATAATTTGTTAATTATTTTAGTTTCTTTTTCCGACAGGTTATTTACTTATACTCGTGAGGATTTCGATTCTTTGGCTTCTCAACCGGGTTATAATCGCAATGGAGCAACAGGAAGTGTGAAAGATTATTATTACGATGTTTCTTTTGGACAATTGAATTTAAATCCTACGGTTGTAGGTCCTTATACTTTGTCTCATCCTATGGCATATTATGGTGCAACCGGTCCTTCTTTCTCTGATGTTAATCCAAAAGAGATGATTTCAGAGGCGTGTATGTTGGCAAATAATGAAATAGATTTTTCTCAGTTTGATATGAATAATGACGGAATGATAGATGCAGTTCACGTTATTTTTGCAGGACCTGGCGAGGCTTCAACAGGTGAATCTGATGCTATTTGGCCACATCGTTGGAGTATTTATCCTTCTGATGGATTGAATATAACTTTTGATGGAGTTAGTTTGAAGGATTATTCTTGTTCTGCTGAAAAAATGGGTGGAGGTATGGACGGAATAGGAACTGTTTGTCACGAGTTTGGACATGTTTTAGGCCTTCCAGATTTATATGACACTGATTATGAAGGTTCAGGAGGGCAAGCAACGGCAATAAACACTTGGAGTATAATGGCTTCTGGAAGTTATAATAACGGTAGTAATACACCTGCATCTTTCACAGCATACGAAAAATATCGTTTAAATTGGTTGCAATTAGATACATTAAAGGTTGCAGGAGAGTATGTTTTGCCACCACTGATGGATAGTAATAAAGCCTACATTATAACATCTCCTTATGAAAATGAGTTCTTTGTTTTTGAAAATAGACAAAAAACTTCTTGGGATAGTTATGTACCTAATAATGGAGGATTGATATATCATATAAAGCAAGAAGGGGATTATAATATCAATTGCAATCCTAATTATCAAAAATATGACATTGAAGAAGCAGATAGAGACGATAGTGAACATACCTTAGGAATGGATGTTTTTCCTTCTTTATTTTTTAATAACTTTTTTACAGATTATTCTACTCCAAACAGCATTCTTTGGAATGGAGAGAGTTTAAATAAACCAATTACTCGCATTACAAGAGATACAAGTGATAATTGTATTCGTTTTCGTTTTATGATGCCCGATTCTTCTGCTGTATTGGAAACCTCTCACGAATACACAAAACTTTCAACCATTTCTTACAAAATAAATGGTGTAGAGGTTTATGAAGGATTGTATGACTATGATTTTAAGGGTTTTGTAATAGACACTCTACAAGATTTTTCTACTCAACAAGCCTTTGAAGCAACAGAATTTAATCAAGATAGTTTTTCAACTATATTAAACAACCTTTGCTATAATAAGAACTATTATTATAGAACTGCTTATTTTTCTGATAATGATACAATGTATGGAGGAGTTAAAACCTTTACAACACTTGACGGACAGCCTATTTTGAAGACCCTTTCTGCAACAAATATTGGTTTAAATTCAATGCGAGTTGGTGGAGAAAAAATGATTGCTGGCGATTTTCCTATTGAGGAATATGGAATATGCTATTCTATAAATCAAAACCCTGATACAACAACTAATGTCCTTAGTTTTTATGGAGATTGCGATACATTTACTGTTGAAATAACAGGACTTGAACAAGCAACAAAGTATTATTTTAGAATGTATGCTAAAACAGCTCTTGGCATTAAGTATGCAACACAAAAATCTGCTACAACGGATTTTATTCCAGTTGAAAATAATGTAATAACAGGAGGCGCAACACTTTGCGAGGGCTCAGATTTTGGAATGATTTTAGGCTCTCAACCTCAGGCAGGGCAAGGTAATTTCACATACCAATGGCAAAGAAAAGAGGAAGGACGTTCTTGGGAAGATATAGAAGAGGATGGAAACAACAAAGATTATGTTGTAGGTGCGCTTACTACTACAACTTCTTTTAGAAGAATAGTAGGCTCATTAGCGATTAGAGATGAGAGTAATGTGGTAGAAATGAAAGTATTAAAATCAAAGGGTGGAAAAATAAAAGGAAAGACCGAGTGGATTAGTAGCGAGGAGGACACCCTTACTTTAACCTCTTTTAAAGGAGAAATCATTTATTGGCAAGAAGCAAATCAAGATTTTTCTTGGCATACAATTGCAGAATCACAACAAGATACAACATTATTATACAATCCAAGTCTTTTGGATTCGGTTTATCTTAGAGCCGTTGTGCAATTGAATGAATGTCCTATTGCATATTCAGATACATTGAAAATAAACGTTATTCAAGATGTATCCTTAGAGGATTTACAAGCAGGAGAGATGTATTTTGTTTATCCAAATCCAAGCAAAGGAGAGGCAATTTTAAATAATCCTACCCAACAAAACTTATTGCTAACTCTTTTTGATTCAAATGCAAGAGAGATTGTAAGGTTTGAAACTTTTGAACAAAAAATAAACCTTCCATTAACAAATTTGTCTAACGGAATATATTTTTTAAGAATAGAAAATAAACAAGACGAAAAACAAGTTAAAGAGATAAAGATAATTTTGATAAATTAACAAAAAAACGAATAAAAAAGAAAAATGAGAAAAAGATTATTAAAAAGTATGATGCTACTTGTGTTGATGACATTTATCAGCATAGGAGCGTTTGCAATTCCTGCAAACAAGCAAGCAGTTACTGTTCGACAACCAAATGGCAAAACTCTAACTTTTGTTCTTGGTGGAGATGAGTACGTAAATTGGGCAACAACTCTTGATCAATACACTTTGGTAAGAAATAGCGAAGGAGTGTTTACGTATGGTGTGTTAGATGAAAACGGAGACTTAGTTGCATCAAAGTATATCGCTTCAAATGCAAATGAACGTACTGCCGAAGAAATAGCATTCCTTGCAACATTACCTGTTAATTTGTTTTACTCTGATGCTCAAATAGAATTGAAAAAACAAAACTCACCAGCATCACTTCCTGCAAATAGCGATGCAAAATATCCTTCAATAGGAACAGTGAAATTGTTGGTTATTCTTGTTGGATTTAGCGATTTACCTTTCACATACACAAATCAAAATTTCGTAGATTTAGTTAGTCAAGATAATTACAATGGAACAGGTTCTGTAAAGGATTATTACAAAGATAATTCTAATGAACAATTCATTATGGATATAGATGTGGCAGGTCCATATACTTTACCTAATTCAATGGCTTACTATGGTGGAAATAATTCTTATGGAAGCGACCAAAATATGGACTACTTTGTAAGACACGCAATAGATGCTGCAAATCCAGATGTTGATTTTGCTGATTACGATAACGATGGCGACAATAGAGTTGATGCAATTCACATTATTTTTGCAGGAACACCAGAAAGTTCAACAGGCGTTGATAACGAAATATGGCCACATAGAAGTAGCGTAAGCCCTAATGTTGTAAAAGATAACGTTAGATTTGGACCATATTCTTGCTCAGCAGAAAAGAGAAACTATTCTGCAATGGACGGAATTGGTACAATTTGTCACGAATTTGGTCACGTATTAGGATTTCCTGACTTTTACGACACAGACTACACTGGTTCAGGAGGACAAGCATACGTTCCAGGTGATTGGGATTTAATGTCTTCTGGTTCATACCTTAACAACTCTGCAACACCAGCAGGATTGACAGGAATAGAACGTCAAATAGCAAATTGGGCACAACCAATTGTTTTAACATCTACAACAGATAATATTTATTTACCTGCAATCAACGACTCTGCAGTCTTCTATAAAATTGATTTAGGAAACAATAATGAATTTTTGATGTTGGAACATAGAAGAAAAACAAAATGGGACACTTATATTCCAGGAGAAGGAATGTTGATTTATCACGCACAACAAAACAGATTAGACAATTGGCTTGAATATGGTAGTAATAATATAAATGTAACGCCAAGTAATAGAGGTTGGTACATTGTTCCTGCAACAGGAAACGATGCTCACACAGAAACAGCTAATGCACCATTCCCAGGAAACTCAGGAAACTCAAACTTTACTAATGTTACAACCCCTGCAAATACCCTTATGAATGGCACACCAACTAACAAACCAATCACAAGCATACAATACCAAAACGATTCAGTTATTACCTTTAACTTTATGTCAAGTTTGCCAGCAGTAGGTACAGGAGCAGTGACTGCATCTTCAATAACTTCAACCTCAGCCACAGTATCAGGAACAGTACTTTATTATGGAGACTCTACAATCTCTGAATTAGGTGCAATATGGAGCGTAAATCAAGATGCGTTAAGAAACTTAGACCAAGATAGCATAACAACAATTGCAGCAAATACAACAGATGCAAACTTTACCGTAGAATTGATAGGACTTGTTCCTTCTTCAATAATATATTATAGAGCATACGCAGAGAGTGCAACAGGAACTTCTTACGGAGAGGTAAAACAATTTAACACACCAAGTGGATTAGGAACTTTATTGACACAGGCAGCAGCAAATGTTGATTCTGTTCACGCAACAGTAAAAGGAAAAATTGTTAATTTAGGAGAAGGAGAATTTGTAGAAAAAGGATTCATTATTTCAACAAATTCAGAAGATGCTTTAAATATGGAGTCTTCTTGGATTGTGCCAGTTGTTGATACAACTATAATAGGCAATTACGAACTTACACTTGATGAATTAACAGAAGGAATGACATATTATTTCAAAGCATACTTAACAACAACATTAGGAACAGCATACGGAACAAAACGTAACTTTACAACAACCTTCCCAGAAATTCACAACAATGTAATATCTTCTGACCAAGCATTCTGTTTAGGCGAAACACCTCAATTATTAACAGGTTCAGAGCCAACAGGAGGAAGAGGAAACTTTACATATCAATGGCAACAAAAAGGAAGAACAGGCTCTTGGGTTAATGCAACACAAGAATCAACAAACAAAGACTACCAACCAGAAGCTATAACAGATAGTACATATTACAGAAGAATCGTTACATCAAACGGAGTAGTAGAACATATTTCAAACACAGTGCTTTTAGATGTTAAAATCACAAGAGGAGGTATGATTTCAGAGAATATTAGTAACGATACAATAGCTTTGGGAGATGCAACAGGTCAATTGAAATTAAATAATCACAGAGGAACAATCATAGATTGGGAAAGAAGCATAGATAATCAAGCATGGGAATCGCTTGGCTTTAATCAAAAAAATTATCCTGGTGAAACTCCAACAACAGAAGGAACTTACATATACAGAGTTAAAGTTCAATTAGACCAATGTCCTTCCGATTATTCAGCAGAGAAAGCAATCTATGTAAAAGACTATTCTTCAATTCAAAATGTTGAACTAATTTTTGATTACACTGTACTTCCAAACCCAACAGCAGGTCAAATAACAATATCCTCACAAGAAGCACAAGCAGAAAGCCTAACAATTACAAATGTTTTAGGTCAAGAAATTTTAAGAGAAACAAATTGCAACATCAATGGCAAAGTAATCAACCTTTCTTCATTTGAAAGCGGAGTATATTTCTTGAACATAAAACAAGGCAATAAACAAGCAACAAAACAAATAATCTTAAAAAAATAATAATATGAACAAAGTAATAAACACAGACAAAGCTCCAAAAGCAATAGGACCATATAGCCAAGCTATATTAGCAGGAAATGGAATGCTTTTCATCTCTGGACAAATTCCTGTAAACCCAGAAACAGGTAAAATACCAGAAACAATAACAGAACAAACAGAACAAGTATTCAAAAACATAGAAGCAATACTTACAGAAGCAGGATACACATTCAAAGACGTAGTAAAAACAACATGTTTACTTAACTCAATGGACGATTTCGCTGCAATGAACGAAGTATATGCAAAATACTACAATGAAATGTTGCCAGCAAGAGCAGCATACGCAGTAGAAAAATTACCAATGGGAGTATTAGTAGAAATAGAAACCATAGCATACAAAGGATAATAAACCCTTAAAAAATGCAAACAAAAAGTCAAATGTTTTTTTTCAAAGCATTTGGCTTTTTTTTGTCTTGCTTTTTTGGAAAAAGCAAAGAGTTCTTAAATAGTAATTAAAAAACTAATTTTATGCGTAAGATATTATTTACTTTAATACTTGTACCATTTTTATTCGCTTTTAGTGATGGCGAATTAGATAAGCCAAAGGCTTTATGTAAAGAATGTGAAAAAAGAATAAAAGCCGTTAAAACTAAAGCCGAACTTGACAAAGTAGGCAAGGCTTGTGCAGAACCTTTGAAAAAATGGGCAAAAGAGAATCCCAAAGTAGTGAAAGCAAAGAAGAAAGAATTGGGAACAATGATAGAAAGCGTGATAGAGGTCTATAAAGCCAAGAAAAAAGAACTTAAAAAGAAAAAATAAAGCAGTGATTATTACAATAATTTTTCTGTTTTATGTATTCGTTATCAATTTATTTAGTATCTTTGCACACTTTTTAAAAGAAAAACTATTATGAATATATTTGAAGAACAAAAGAGAAAGCAAGAGGCTATCAATGCTGCGATGAAACCTATCAAACATATCATTGCTGTTGCAAGTGGTAAGGGTGGGGTTGGTAAATCAACGGTTGCGGCTAATCTTGCTATATCTTTGGCTAAGAAAGGTTATAGAGTAGGGCTTGCAGATGCGGATATTTATGGTCCTTCTATACCTACGCTTTTTAATATAGAGAATGAACAAATTATGGCAACTGAAATAGATGGTAAAAACCTTATGTTGCCTTTTGATAAGTTTGGAATAAAGATGATGAGTGTTGGTTTCTTTGTAGAAAAGGACAAACCTATGTTGTGGAGAGGACCAATGGCTGCAAATACTCTTACACAAATGCTAACAGAAACCCATTGGGGAGAATTGGATTTTATGGTTTTGGATATGCCTCCTGGAACTGGTGATATTCAACTTAGCCTTGTACAACAATTCTCGGTAAGTGGTTCAGTTTTTGTTTGCACTCCTCAACAATTGGCAGTAGCAGACGTTCGTAGAGCAGTGAATATGTTTAAAAATGACCAAGTTTCTATTCCTGTCTATGGACTTGTAGAAAATATGGCTTACTTTACTCCAAAGGAATTACCAGAAAACAAATACTATATCTTTGGAAAAGGTGGTGCAGAGCAATTAGCAAAAGAATTAAATATGCCTTTATTGGCAAGTATTCCAATTTCGTTAGATATTTCCGAAACAAACGACACAGGAAACCCTATTTCATTGGAATTTGACTCACCAGAGGCTAAGGCATTTATGGAATTAGCCGAAAAAGTTATTGCAGAAACAATAAAAAAATAAGAGATATGACAGCAGAAGAAAGAATTGAATTAGAAGAAAAGGTAAAAAAAGTAATAGAAAGCATACGTCCATACTTGCAAGAAGACGGAGGAGATGTAGCTTTCGTTGAAATGACAGACGAAAAAGTTGTTTACGTTGAATTACAAGGACATTGCGGATCTTGTCCTCACGCAATGATGACTTTAAAGAACGGAGTTGAAGCAGCAGTTAAGGAAGTTGTTCCTGAAATTGTTTCAGTTGAAAGAGTAGTTAGATAATTTTTGCTTTTTTATGATTTACACAAAAACAGGAGATAAAGGCACAACAAGTTTAGTTGGAGGATCACGTGTTTTAAAATGCTCTTTGAGAGTAGATACCTATGGCGACTTAGATGAATTAGTCTCTTACATAGGCTTATGCAGAGAATACGTAGAAGAAAGTCTTGCTTCTGATTTGGTAAAAATACAAAATGTGTTATTTAACCTTGAAAGCATAATAGCTTGCGAAAAAGAAGAGTATCTTCTTAAAATGCCACAAGTCAAAGAAGAAGAAGATATAAAATTCTTAGAAAACCAAATAGATGAAATGAGCAAAGTGGTGCCACCATTAAAGCAATTTATTTTGCCCGGAGGTGATAAAGCGGCGGCACATCTCAATGTTGCAAGAACAATTTGCAGGCGTTGTGAAAGAAAAATGGTAGCTCTCTTACAAGAATGTGAAGTAAGCCCACTTTGTATGCAATATATAAACAGATTATCTGATTATTTATTTATGCTAAGTAGGTATATAATGCAACAAAAAGGCAAGCAAGAAACTTTTTGGCAACAATAACGTTTAAGATATAAAAAAACATTAAACAAAAACAATAAAAAAATGTATTGGACATTAGAATTAGCCTCAAAATTGGAAGACGCTCCATGGCCAGCAACGAAAGAGGAGTTGATAGATTACGCTTTAAGAAGTGGAGCACCGGCAGAAGTAGTAGAAAATCTATCAGAAATAGAAGACGAAGGCGACATTTATGATTCTATTGAAGACATTTGGATTGACTATCCTACGAAAGAAGACTTCTTTTTCCACGAAGACGAATATTAGTCAAATCCTTAGAGATAAAAAGCAAAGAAAACGAGAGAATGTTTCTTTGCTTTTTTTGTTTTTTTCTTTGAATTAAAAAAATAAATCAAAGAAATATTTTTCACTTCCTTTGTCTTAGAATTTCAAATAATTCATTATCTTTGCTCGTTAAAATAATAAATGATGGAAATTGAAGAATTAAAGGAAATGAAGCCTGCAAAATTTGGCTTTTACTATGGAACAATATGTGGAGGCATTAGCTTTGCCTTTCATCTCTTGTCGCAATGGTTGGGATTTACAACCAACTTTTTCTATGGCTTAATTTACTCGTTTTTTGTCTTGTTTTCACTTATGTGGGTTTATAAGAAATATCTTACTTTGCAAGAAAAAGAAAACGGAGTTGAGTTTTCAGCCTTAATGACGATAGGAGCGATATTTTCTTTGACTATTTTCTTTTTCTATTTAATATTTACTTTTGCAAGAATAGAGTTCTTAGACCCTAATTTCTTAAATCTCCTTGCTGAAATGACCCAAGAAATGATGCAACAATCGGGAATGGGCGAATTGAATCTTGGAGAGGGATTTACCAATATCCTTTATGTTACAGTGCTTGTAACAAGCTTTTTAGGAGATTTCTTAGGTAATATATTCTATGCTTTTTTACTTGCGTTAATTCTTAAAAACAGAAAATTTTAAACTATGGATATATCAGTTGTAGTACCTTTGTTTAATGAAGAAGAATCTTTACCACACTTGGCAGAGTGGATTGAAAGAGTGATGAATGAGAATAATTTCTCATACGAAATTCTTATGATTGACGATGGTAGTAAAGATAATTCTTGGAAGGTAATTGAGGAACTTTCATCAAAGAATCCTAATATAAAGGGAGTTAAATTCAGAAGAAATTATGGTAAATCGGCAGCCTTAAACGTAGGATTTGAAAGAGTAGAGGGCGATGTAGTAATCACAATGGACGCAGATTTACAAGACAGTCCCGATGAAATTCCAGAATTATATAAGATGATTAAAACCGAAGGTTATGATTTGGTTTCGGGTTGGAAGAAAAAACGTTACGACTCAAAACTTATGAAAAACCTTCCTTCAAAACTCTATAACGCAACTACACGTAAGATTTCAGGAATTAAACTTCATGATTTCAACTGTGGACTTAAAGCATATAGAAAAGCAGTTGTTAAGAGTATTGAAGTGTATGGAGAAATGCACCGTTACATTCCAATTATTGCAAAGTGGGCAGGTTTTTCTAAAATAGGAGAAAAGGTTGTTCAACACAGAAAAAGAGAATTTGGAGAAAGCAAATTTGGAATGAATCGTTTTGTAAACGGATATTTAGACTTAATGTCTATTATGTTTGTTTCAAAATTTGGCAAGAAACCAATGCACTTTTTTGGGCTTTTAGGCAGTGTAATGTTTCTTCTTGGCATCTTGTCTGCCTTTGTCTTAGGAATACAAAAACTTGTTGCAGTTTACAACAATGAAGCAATGAGATTGATTACCGATAGTCCATATTTCTATTTGGCATTAGTTACAATGATAATTGGTTGTCAGTTGTTTTTGACAGGATTTATAGCAGAAATGATAGGAAGAAACTCTCCGAATAGAAATTCTTATCTAATTGAAAAAGATATTGAAAAATGAAAATAAGAAATATAATAAATATAATAAAAGAATCAATAGGTGTTAAAGAATTGATTCTATCCGATGAAAATTTGATTGCAAATATTGAAAAGGCTGCTCAAATTATTATAGATTGTTATCAAAAAGGAGGAAAGGTTTTGTTTTGTGGCAATGGTGGAAGTGCGGCTGATGCACAGCATTTAGCGGCTGAACTTTCTGGTAGATTTTATTATGATCGTCCTGCCTTAGAAGCAGAAGCCTTGCATGTAAATACATCATATCTTACAGCAGTTGGTAATGATTATAGTTTTGATCAAATATATTCAAGAATATTGTCTGCATCAGGAAAAACAGGAGATGTTTTAGTTGGAATATCTACTTCTGGTAATTCAAAAAATGTGTTGGAAGCACAAAAGGTTGCAAAACAAAAAGGAATGAAAATCATATCTCTAACAGGAGAAAGTGGAGGAGAAATGAAAAACTCAACTGATTGCTTGATAAATGTGCCTTCAAAACTTACTCCACGCATACAAGAAAGTCATATTTTAATAGGACACATAATTTGTCAAATAGTTGAAGAGGAATTATTCCCACAAAAATAAAATAACTATGAGACTTATAAAAAACGCTCGTTATCTTTTTTTAGACAGAGATGGAGTCATCAACCTAAGGTTAATAGATGATTACGTAAAGCGTAAAGAGGAGTTTGAATTTCTTGAAGGGAGCTTAGAGGCTTTTAAGATTTTTGCAAAATACTTTGATAAGATTGTTGTAGTTACAAATCAACAAGGAATAGGTAAAGGTCTTATGAGCGAAAATGACTTGGAGCAAATACACTCTTATATGAAAAAAGAAGTAGAAAAAGCAGGAGGAAGAATAGATGGAGTGTTTCATTGTCCAAATCTTGCAAAGGAAAACTCCATAGATAGAAAACCCTCTGTTGGAATGGGACTTAAAGCAAGAAAACTATTTAGAGAAATAAGATTTAAAGACTCTATAATGGTTGGAGATTCTCTTAGTGATATGGTTTTTGGAAAGCGTTTGAAAATGCACACAGTCTTCATTGCATCTTCACCCTCTAAGGCAAGAAAACACCCAAAAAGAATAGATAAAGTAAGTAATAATTTATTAGAATTTGCAAAATATATTGAAAATGAAAAGAATAATTAAACAAAGTTTAGCACTAATTTTAAGTGCCTTGGTATTGATGCCTTGTGTTTTGGAGGCTCAAAATAAAACCGATGAAAAAGGAAAAAAACAAGGCAAATGGTCAAAGTCTTATCCTAACGGACAAGTAAAATATAGCGGAGAATTTAAAGATGACAAAGAAGTAGGAACGTTTTCTTATTATTCAAAAGACGGAAAACTCACACAAACAATAGAGTATTCACAAGATGGAAAAGTAGGTAACGCAAAATTTTTCTACAAAGATGGAAAACTAATGAGTGAAGGTAAATATATCAACAAAAAGAAAGAAGGCGTTTGGACTTATTATGATGAAAAGGGAAGAAAAATAAGAGAAGAAAACTTAGTTGCAGGAAAACAAGAAGGAAAAGAAACAAATTGGGATAGAAACGGAGGAGTGAATGTTACGGCTATGTATAAAAATGGCGTAAAAGAAGGAGAGGAATACAAGAATTTTTATGCTGACGGATATTCTATTACAAATTACACTAATGGAAAAAGAAATGGAGAGTTTACACATTACTATGCCTCAAAGAAAAAACAAATTGTAGGTAAATATGTAAACGATAAAGAAGAAGGCACTTGGAGTTTTATGAACGAAAACGGCGATGTGATTAAAATTCAAAAGTGGGAAAATGGTAAATTGCAATACGATGCCGTAAAAATCTCTACTCGTCAAGGAGAAATAGAAGTTGAATTTAAAGACATAGCATATTTCTATCCAACGGGAAAGCAAACTTGTGTTGTGTTAAAGAATGGCAAAAAGTTTCAAGCCTTTAATCACTACGAACAAATAGTTAATCTTTCAGATGGCGACACATTCCTTCTTTTAAACAAGACAAATAAAGTCTATGCAAACTATTCAGCAATCAAAGGAACAAAAGACGATGGTGGAAAAGAACTTTTGATTATCCTTGAACCAAAAGCAGATGTAGATATTCGTACTGATGAAGATAGTCGTATGGCTTTAAAATCTTTGTTCGCAAAATAAAATGCAAGAAAGAGTTTTAGTAGGGCTCAGTTTAGGAGTAGATAGTTTGGCTACGGCTCTTCTACTCAAAACTGAGCCTTTTTCTGTGGTAGGAGTTTACTTTCATCTTCATCAAGAGGCGAAAGATTTAGAGAAAGTAAAGAAAATATGCCAAGAAAACAAGATTGAGTTTCACTATATTGATTTGCGAGAGGAGTTTCATAAAAAAGTAATACTCCCTTTCACAGATTTCTATCTCAAAGGCCTTACTCCCAATATTTGTTCGCATTGTAACGCAGAGTTTAAAATAGAAAAACTATTGCAATATGCAGAGGAGTTTTCCTGTAACTATATCGCAACGGGGCATTATGCAAGAAAACAAGGCTCTTTAATCGGAATAGCAAAAGATGAGTGGAAAGACCAAAGTTTTATGCTATATCGCCTAAAAGAAAATCAAAGAAAAAAACTACTCCTTCCACTTGGCGAAAAGATGAAAGATGAGGTTAAGAATTTTGTAAGAGAAAAAGGCTATGAGGATATAGCAAACAAGAGAGAGAGTTTTGGACTTTGTTTCACGGAAGGAAAGCATTATTCCGAGTTTTTATTAAAACAATATCCGGAATTAAAAAACCTTGAAAACGGAAAAGTATTTGATAAAAACAATCAACTAATTGGCTCCCACAAAGGCTATCCTTTCTACACGATAGGGCAGTATAAAGGACTGAATTGTGAGGGAAAACAATATATAAACAAGATTGTTGCAGAGGAAAACGCCATTTATGTTGGAGAAAAAAACGATTGCTACTTCTCAACCCTAAGACTTAATACCCTTGTCTTTTCACAAAACATTGAAAATATTAAGGTAGACACCCAATATCTAACAAAAATCAGAGGAAAAGATGAAGGCAATTTTGCAACTCTAAGAAATATTTCAATAAATCATTCAATTATTGAATTTAATCAAAGAGTTTTTGCACCAATGCAAGGACAAGATGTAGTAGTTTACGATGAAAATAACTACATTCTTTTTGGAGGAAGAATAGAAACTTTTAATTAACTTAGTTTTTTCTTGCTTATTGCCAATAGGCCTAAGAAAGTAAGCATTCCATTCAACACCAAAAGTTCAAAATCAAAGCTATAATTGAACCATTGTTGTGAATTGTTGCTAAGAATAAAACAAATCACAGGAGAAAGCACGCAAACAATAGGCACAAATTTGTCTATGACTTGTCGTTTCGTTAAAATACCAAAGACAAACAATCCTAAAAGAGGTCCGTATGTAATAGAGGCAATTTGATACAAAATGTCAATCAAGTGAGGGTCGCGATGATTTCCGTAGAATATGATTACACCAACAAAAATCAAAGCAAAACAGATATGAACCAAGTGTCGGATATTTGTTTTCTTTTTTTCGTTCCAGTCTTTTCTTTGTTCAATATTCAAAAAGTCAATGCTGAAAGCCGTTGTCAAAGAAGTCAAAGCACCATCAGCCGAAGGGAAAAGAGCAGAGATAAGCCCAATGATGAAAATCACAGCAGCAAAAGGACTAAGAGCATTTAGAGCAACATAAGGGAAGAGGTCATCACCCTTAACCTCTATACCTTGATTATGAGCGAAGATATAAAGAGCCGCACCCAAGGCAAGAAATAAAAAGTTTACGAAAAACAAAGTAATAGAAAACGTCATCATATTCTTTTGAGCAGACTTTATATTTTTGCAACTAAGATTTTTTTGCATCATTTCTTGGTCAAGCCCCGTCATACTTATAGTTATAAACATACCACCAAGAATTTGTTTCCACCAACAAAGACGAGAAGAAGAATCAGTTTCAATAAAAGTGAAATAATCGCTTTTCGTAACATTAGTTAGCATTTCTGAAAAAGAAAAATTCATCTTATCTCCAATCAATATAAAGCAAATAACAAGTGCAGCTAACATACAAGTTGTTTGAAGAGTATCTGTCCAAACAATAGTCTTAATTCCACCCTTGAACGTAAACAAAAGAATCAACGCAAGGAAAAGAAAAACCGTTGCCTCAAAAGGAATGTTCCATGTGCTAAACACAAATTCATATAAAACATAGATTACAATAAACATTCTAAGGCTTGCACCAAGTGTGCGTGAAAGAAGGAAGAAGAAAGAACCCGTTTTGTGAGAAAATTTACCAAAACGCGATTCCAAGTATTTGTAAATAGAAATCAAATTCAATTTATAATAAATAGGCATAAGGACAAACGAAATCACAAGATAGCCTAAAAAATATCCGAAAACGGTTAGCATATAAGTAAAGCCACGATCCTCCACCCAACCAGGCACCGACATAAAAGTAACGCCACTAAGACTCGCTCCAATCATACCATATGCCACGATAAACCAAGGAGATTTTTTATTCCCCGAGAAAAACGAAGCACTATCAGCCTTTCGAGCCGTGATAAAGGTGATAGAGAATAATAAAATTGTATATGCAATAAAAACACCAAGTAAAATATTTGCCATAGTATTTGATTTTTTTGTAATTTTGCTCTTATTTGACTGCAAATTTAACAAATATATATGGAATACACCTCTTTAATCTTAGAAAATGCTGTAAACGAATTAGCAAAACTACCGGGAGTAGGACAAAGGACCGCATTACGTTTTGCACTACACCTTTTGAAACAAAGCGAAGACAATACACTCCAATTAGCCAAAAGCTTAATAAGCCTTGTTAGTGAAATAAAACATTGCAAACAATGTAACAATCTTTCCGACACCGAAATATGTTGTATATGCTCCAATGAAGAAAGACAAAAAGACATAATATGCGTTGTAGAGAATATAAGAGAGGTTATGGCTATTGAGGCAACAAATCAATACAAAGGATTGTATCACGTATTAGGAGGAGTAATTTCACCAATTGAAGGCATAGGCGTAGGAGACATAGCAATAGAACAACTAATCAAAAGAGTAGAACAAGAAAACATAAAAGAAATAATCTTAGCCTTACCAACCACAATGGAAGGCGACACAACAAGTTTCTATATCAATAAACTATTAGAAAATTACAACCTAAAAATCTCCGCAATCGCACGAGGCGTTGCCATAGGCGATAAAATAGAATACGCAGACGAACAAACCCTCGCACGCTCCATACTAAATCGTAGAGACTTTTCGGATATATATAAATAAAGGAGAGTAGATTTACTCTCCTTTTTATTCAAGGTTTCAGATGTACAAAAAAATCAAAGAAAGAAAACAATATTTCTTTGAAATAATTTTCTAAATCAAAGCATTTTTCTGTTTATTTCTTTCATCTTTTCGTCGGGGTCGTAAATAATACCATGTTTATCAAATACAACGTTTAAATATTCTTTATCATTTAAATATTTTTCAAAGTTTTTTTGATATTTAAATTCTCTAACATATACGTATGCGTCTATGTGTTCAAAAATATATTTTTTGTATTCATCAGGTATTTTATCCCATTGGGCTTTTGCTTTTTCTTTATTCCCTTTTCTATTATATGCTTCCCAACATTTTTCAAACAATGAATCTCTGTTTGAAACATTATTATTTCTTATGTTATTATTTATATTATTATTCATGTCTGTCATTTGAATTGATACCCCTCTGTCAGTCAAATTGACACCCCTCTGTTGTTTGACTACTTTACCCTCCTTAGTTTGAAATAACAACCCCTCAAAATTTTTCCCGAGTCTAAAATATGTCATATTTGAATAACGGTCATCGGTTACAAGGATTTTTTCTATCAATTCTAAGGTACACATTTTGTCAATTCTATCTCTTAAAGCATGTTTTTTTATGTTGAGTATGGGCAATTCGTTTAAAAGGCTGTTGTATTCAACCCAAAAATAGTTTTTACCATTTTTTGTGATTATTTTTATGCCTTTGCGTTCCGAAAAATGATAAATGTGATTGAGAATAAGCAAATCTGATAAATCTAATTTCTTTTCTTTACCCTCTATATTTACCTTTAATTCTAAGACCTTTTCTTGGTCAAATCCTAAAATATTATATCTCATAATTGTTTGTTTTATATTCATAGCAAAGGTACAAAAAAACTCGCAAGATTTGTTTCCTGCGAGTTTTTTTAGAAAGAAAAGCTAAAAGGTAATAAGGAGTCTGCGTTTTTTAATCTTAGAACTTCGTTTTCGTTCAAAAGGATTAGGACGCAGATTTCTTTTTTGCCCCTCATTTGATTTTCTTGCAAAACTTGACGACATGCACCGCAAGGGAATGCTTTTGTCCATTCATTGTTTTCATTTCTCGCAGCAATGGCTAATGTGGTGATTTTTTCCTTTCTTGTGCCGGCTGAAAATAAAGCAACTCTTTCTGCACACAATCCCGAAGGGTAGGCAATGTTTTCTTGGTTGCTTCCAAGAATGATTTCATTGTTTTCTAACCTTACGGCCGCTCCAACACTAAAAGAAGAATAAGGAGAATAAGCCGAATAAGTAGCCTTTTTTGCACACTCAATCAACTTTTTCTCCTTATCATCTAATTCATCAAAAGAAAGCGTTTCGTATTTTATTTCGATGCTTTCCGATTTCATTTATTTGTTGTTTTGTTCTTTTAATAAATCTCTTATTTCTGTTAATAACAATTCTTCTTTGCTTGGTGCAGGTGGCGCAGCTGGTGCAACGGCTTCTTCTTTCTTTGATTTTAGTTTAGATAATAAACGAATAAAACAAAAAATAGAGAAAGCAATAATTAGAAAGTCGAAACAAACTTGCAAGAAGTTACCATAATTCAATGTAACTGCTGCCATTTCGCCTTCTGCTGCTTTAAGCGTAATTTTTAGGTCGGTAAAATTTACCCCACCGATTAAAACGCCAAGAGGAGGCATTATCACATCGTTTACAAGTGAGGTTATAATCTTTCCAAAAGCACCACCAATGATGATACCGACTGCCATATCAATCATATTTCCTTTTATGGCAAAACTTTTAAAATCTTCAATAACTTTTTTTACTCCCATGATTTTACTATTTAAATTTTCACAAAAATACAACTTTTTTTTGTTTAAATTGCAATTTAAGTTTATTTTTGCAAAAGAAATAATGAAAAATATGAAAGCATTAGTTAGTACAAATTTTAATTTTGAAGGACAAAAAAGTCATTATGTTGGAAAAGTAAGAGATGTTTACAACATAGAAAATCAATTATTGGCAATGGTTGTTAGCGATAGAATTTCTGCCTTTGATGTGGTTTTGCCAAAGGGAATACCTTTTAAAGGAGAAATTTTAAACAAAATAGCAGCTAAATTCTTAGATGCAACCTCTGATATATTACCAAATTGGAAGATAGCAGTGCCAGATGCAATGGTTACCTTAGGAAAACTTTGCGAACCTTTCAAAGTAGAAATGGTAGTAAGAGGATATTTGGCAGGAAGTGCGTGGAGAGAATACAAAGCAGGAATGCGTACACTTTGTGGCGTACAATTGCCAGAAGGAATGAAAGAAAACGACAAATTTCCAACTCCAATCATAACTCCAACTACAAAAGCCGATGAAGGACACGATGAAAACATCAGCAAAGAAGAAATAATCTCCTCAGGATTGGTTAGCAAGGAAGACTACGAACAATTAGAAAAATACACCTTAGCACTTTTTGAAAGAGGGACTCAAATAGCAGCACAAAGAGGTCTAATACTTGTTGATACAAAGTATGAATTTGGAAAATACAATGGAGAGATTACCTTGATTGATGAAATACATACACCAGACTCTTCTCGCTATTTCTATGCAGAAGGCTATGAAGAAAGACAAGCAAAGGGCGAAAAACAAAAACAACTTTCAAAAGAGTTTGTTAGAGAATGGTTGATGGAAAACGGTTTCCAAGGAAAAGAAGGACAACAAGTGCCAGAAATGACAGAGGAGGTTATCGCTTCTATTTCTGAACGCTACATGGAACTTTACGAACAAATAATTGGCGAAAAATTTGTTGCGGAACAATCTGACGAAGACTTGGAAAAAAGAATTGAAAGAAACGTTTCTGAATATTTAAACAAAAGATAGATGAATAAAATTTTAAAAATAGCTTTTGTCTTTTTGCTTGTAGCGACTTTTTCTTCGTGTAATAAATCGCAAGTGTATAAAGAATTTAAAACACTGCCAAATTACACTTGGGAAAGAATAGAAGAGGGAAAAATTATAAAGTTTACCGATATCAATATCCCGAATGAAGAAGATGTTTACGATATTGCAGTTCATTTTCGTCACACTCCTTACATAACAGAAGATGAAATAAAAATTAAAGTAAAAATCACATCTCCTTCTTCTATTATAAGAGAAAGCGTACACACTATAAAACTCAAAGACAAAGAAGGAAAGGAATGGTTAGGAGAAGCCTTAGGCGATATAATTGACTTAAAGGTTGATGTTAAAACCTTCTTTACCTTTGTTGAAAGAGGAAATTACACAATAGAAATAGTGAATATGTGTAATAAATACCAATTACAAGGAATAATGGAAGTAGGCCTTGAAGTAAATAAATCGGATTTAGATAGATAAGCAAGTGTCTTTAGAAACATCAAAAGAAAAACATATAGAAACTATACTTAAATCCCTGCCAACCTCGGCAGGGGTTTATCGTTTTTTAGACAAAGACAGTACCGTTATCTATGTAGGTAAAGCAAAAAATCTAAGAAATAGAGTACAATCTTATTTTAAAAAAGATTTATCACATTCACCCAAAACAAGATTATTAGTAAAAAAAATCCATGATATAAAATTAGTAGTAGTTAAGAATGAAACCGAAGCACTACTTTTAGAAAACAATTTCATAAAACAATATAAACCACGATACAATATCCTATTAAAAGACGACAAAACCTATCCTTGGATTTGTATAAGCAACGAAGAATATCCGAGAGTATTTACTACAAGAAAGAAAACAAGAGATGGCTCGCTGTATTTCGGACCTTATCCAAGTGTAAAGTTGTTAAAAGAGTTGCAAGACTTAATTGCAAAACTTTATCCTTATAGGCGTTGTAAAATTCCAATGACAGAGGAAAATGTCTTTAAGAATAAGTATAGAGCATGTTTGAATAAACAAATCAAAATCTGCTCTGCACCATGTGAGGGTTGCGTAACAAAAGAAGAATATCGCACAATAATAAACGACATCAAAAGATTATTAAGAGGGGACTTTAATCAAATTAAAAAAGACTTAATAAATAAAATGATGACTTGTGCAAAAAATCTTGAATTTGAAGAAGCCCAAATAATAAAAGAAAGAATACAAGTTTTAGATACATACACTACGAAAAATTCTGTGGTGAATAACACCTCTCTTAATGCAGAAATTTTTGCCTATGAGCCAATGCAAGACGGAATTATAGTAAATGCTATGAAGGTAGTAAACGGTTGTTTGATTTCTTCAATATCTCAAGAGGTTAAAGCACCGATTGAAGAAGACAAAATAGAGATTTTTACAAGCTCAATCATACAATTGCGTTCACAACTTTTGTGGCAAAGCGATTTGATTATAGTTCCAGAAAATCTTCCATTGCCAGAGGATTATGCAAAGCAGAGTCTTGCCGAGAATGAAGAGAAAAGAAAACTTTTAGATCTTTGTCAAAAAAACGCATTATTTGCAAAAAGCGATAAAATCAAAAGAGATACTCTTTTAAATCCAGAACGTTGGAACGAAAACTTAGTTAAACAAATACAAAAAGACTTAAATCTTCCAAAGCCTCCATACTATATGGAATGTTTTGATAACTCCAATATACAAGGTTGCAATGCTGTTGCTGCTTGCGTTGTTTTTCGCAATGGCAAACCCTCTCCAAAGGAATACAGACACTTTAATATCAAAACCGTTGAAGGACCTAACGATTACGATTCAATGCGTGAGATTTTGCATAGAAGATATAGTCGATTGTTAAAGGAAGAAAAAGAATTACCCGACTTAATCATCATTGACGGAGGAAAAGGACAATTAGCCGTTGCAGTAGAAACCTTGGAAGAATTAGGACTTTATGGACAAATACCTATAATTTCCATAGCAGAACGTTTGGAAGAAATCTATTATCCAGGCAATCCTTATCCACTTTGCTTGGACAAAAGAAGTCATAGCTTGCAAACAATTCAACACATAAGAGACGAGGCACACCGATTTGGCATAATACATCATAGAAACAAGCGTAGCAAAGAAACATTCCATACAGTGCTTACTCAAATTCCGGGAATAGGCGAAAAAACCGCAATAGACTTACTCCTAAGATTTAAAAGCGTAAAACAACTAAAAGAAACCTCGCTTTCAGAAATAGAAAAATGTATAGGAAAAGCCAAAGCAAAAAAATTATTCGCTTATTTACATAAATAAAACAAAGAAAAATTTTTTTAAAACAAAGAGTTATGAAAATATATTTTGAAACCGATTATATGGCAGGTGCTTGCCAAGAAATAATAGATAGATTAGTTGCAACAAATTTTGAAGAGACGGTTGGATATGGCTGTGATGAATACACGAAAAGGGCAGAGGATTTGATTAAAAAAGCGTGTGGAAGAGATGATGCAAGAGTTCATTTTCTTGTTGGTGGCACTCAAACAAATTCTACCGTAATTGACGGATTACTTTTAAGACATCAAGGCGTTTTAGCAGCGGATAGTGGACATATAAACGTACATGAATCGGGTGCAATTGAGGCTTGTGGACACAAGGTCTTGGCTTTGCCTCAATATGAGGGTAAGATAAAGGCGGAAGATGTAGATAAATATATATCAAACTTTTATGCAGACGATACTTACTTACACATGGTGGCTCCGGGAATGGTTTACATATCTTTTCCAACAGAGTATGGAACGCTTTATAGCAAGGAGGAATTGCAGGATTTGAACTCGGTTTGCAAAAAGTGGGAGATACCTTTGTATATTGACGGAGCGAGAATGGGATATGGCTTGGTGGCAGAAAATACAGATGTAACACTAAAAGATATTGCACAATTGGCAGATGTTTTCTATATAGGAGGTACAAAAGTTGGTGCTTTATTTGGAGAGGCGGTTGTTGTGTGTAATGATAATTTATTGAAAAATTTCTTTCCTTTGATAAAGCAACACGGTGCCTTGCTTGCAAAGGGGCGTTTGTTAGGCTTGCAATTTGAAACGCTTTTTACAGATAATCTTTATGAGAGATTGAGTAAGCATGCGGTGGATATGGCAATGAGAATTAAAAAGGCTTTTATAGAAAAAGGCTTTCAACCGATAGTAAACTCAACTACAAATCAACAATTCTTTTGTTTGCCAAATGAAGTGATAGATAGGTTAAGTGAAAACGTGGGTTTTGAGCTTTGGGGTGCAAGAGGGGAAAAGGAAACTCAGGTGAGGTTTGTTACTTCTTGGGCAACAAAAAAAGAAGATGTAGATTTGTTGATAGAAAGATTAAATTTTTGATTTTTAAATAAGTTTTGTATTTTTGTAGTCTAAATTTTTAAAATTATTGATTATGAGAGCCTCAAAAGTTTTTTTATTATTAGTTTCTTTTTTCGCTTTATCGTTTTTTGCTTGTGAAGACAAGCCAAGCACAACTGCCGATGATTTTCTTCAAGGTAAGGAGTTGATTTATTTTTCTCAGGACTCAGATGTGTGGAAGGCTAAAATAAAGGATTTAGGTAGTTGTTATGCCGTTGTTGATAATAAGGAAAATCCTACTTGGTGTGATATTGTGGTTTGTACCGAAGATTTGAAAGATTTTGATGTGGAATTATATCACAAATATTTGTTTGTGCATTTTCAATTGAGCGAAAATTCAATTCCAAAGAACATAATTGCAGAGTTTTATAAGAATAAAAATGCACAACAAGCAGGTGTGTTTGATTTAATGCTTACACCAAAGAATTTGAGTCTTCTTATACACGAATTAAATGGGGAAGAAATAAGTGGAAAACTTATTGGACAAATGCAAAGTAAAGTAAATGCTGAGGATGTTAGAGATGTGATGTTTGTTTTCAAAGATATTCCAATCAAAACCCCTGATGAATTGAAAAAATGTCGCTAATTGACATATTCTTTCCTCAAAGATGTATTTTTTGCGATGATATATTAGTTCGCTCGGAGCGAATAATGTGTCTTAATTGTCATAGATTTTATCGCTATCCAAAAGGTAGAGAGAGCCTATATAAGTATAAAATTACTGAAACAAATGTTGAGAATATTGATATATTCTTAGATTATGCTTATTGCAAAAAGGCTTTACACAATTTTAAATATGGTGGGAATTTATTTTTAGGAAAGCAATTAGGAAAGTTGTGGGCAGAGCATTTAAAAGAAGTTGAGTGGATTGAAAGTGTGGATTTTATTATGCCAATCACTCTTCATAGAAAGAAACTCTATAAAAGAGGGTATAATCAAAGTGAGGTGTTAGGGAGAGTATTGTCAAAAAACTACAAATTCCTATTTTAACAAATGTAGTTAAAAGAATAGTTAATAATCCTCCTCAAATACAATCTAAAAATCGTTGGGAAAATGTTAGAAATATATTCATTTTAAAGCAAAAAGCCGATTTAGCAAACAAACACATTCTAATAATTGATGATGTGATTACAACATCGGCTACAAGCAATTATTTTGTGAAAACTTTAAGGGAAATTCCGAATTTAAAGCTATCTTTTGCTTATCTGTCTTCAAATTATTAAGAATTAGTGTTATCTTTGCCGATTGATTTTTAAACTTAATTAGAAAAATAATGAAAAGAACGAGTATTTTTATCTTTTGTTTGATTGCAACAATGCTTGGTTTTGCTCAATCAAAAGTAAGCATCATTCCAGAACCTATTTCGGTTAAGGAATTGAATGAAAAGGAATTTAAATTAAATTCAACAACTAAGATTGCAGTGAATGTGAATTCTGAGGAAATGCAATCGGTTAAATTCTTAAAAGAAAAACTTGAATATGCTTTTGGAAAGAATATTTGTGTAACTAATCTTTCTGAGCTTAAAGATGATACAAATGCAATTCTTTTTGTAAAGATTAGCGACAAAGTTTTAGGCAATGAAGGTTACAATTTAAAGGTTACGGAAAAGAATATTGTAATTCAAGCAAACGAAAATGCAGGATTCTTTTACGCTATTCAAACCTTATTGCAGTTAATCGACCCAATGTTTGTTGGAAATCACGATGCTGTGAAAATGTGCTGCACAAAAATTCCTGCTTGTGAAATAGTGGATTATCCTCGTTTTGCATATCGTGGAAAGCATCTTGATGTTGCAAGACATTTTATGAATGTTGAAGATGTAAAACGTTATATTGATTATATGGCGTTTCATAAACTTAATGTTTTGCATTGGCATTTGACAGACGATCAAGGTTGGAGAATAGAAATTAAGAAATATCCTTCTTTGCAATCAATTGCCTCAAAAAGAAAATCAACAATCATAGGACATTATAATGATAATGATGCTCGCAATCCTAATTATGACGGATTTGTTCATCAAGGCTACTACACACAAGACCAAGCAAGAGAAATAGTTGCTTATGCTAAGGAAAGAAATATTGATATTATTCCAGAGATTGAAATGCCTGGGCACTCTCAATCGGTGCTTGCGGCTTATCCAAACTTGGGTTGTAAAGATACTACTTACGAAGTTTCTTGTACTTGGGGAGTTATAGAAGATGTTCTTTGTACTCAGGACGAGACAGTGGAGTTTATGAAAAATGTTTTAGACGAAGTAGTTGAGATATTCCCATATAAATATATTCATATAGGGGGAGATGAGTGTCCAAAGGGACAATGGAAAGAGTGTCCTAAGTGTCAAGCTCAAATAAAGAAACATGGATTGAAAGATGAGTTTGAATTGCAAAGCTGGTTCTTGCAACAAATAACTCAATATCTTAAAACAAAAAATCGTCAAGCTATTGCATGGAGCGAAATTCTTGAAGGAGGAATTAAAGATGAGGTTACAGTTATGTCATGGCTTGGAGAGGCAGACGGAGTTGATGCTGCAAGACAAGGATATGATGCTGTAATGGTTCCTTGTGCTTATTTGTATTTTGATTACTATCAAGCAGAAGCAGACAATGAACCTTTGGCAATAGGAGGGTTTACTCCTCTTAAAAAAGTTTATCATTACGAGCCTGTTCCAAAAGAAATAGCAGGTACAAATGCAGAAAAACATATAATAGGTGTACAAGCTAATATGTGGAGAGAATACATTCCTACATTTGATTATACAATCTATATGGATTATCCTCGTACGGCTGCAATGAGTGAAACAGCTTGGAGCCAAAAAGAAAAGAAAAACTATGATAATTTCTTAGATAAATTAGAAAAGTTGTTGAAATATTATGATGCTATGGGAATGAATTATTCTCGTTCACATTATTCTATTTCAGCAGACGTGAGTTTCAATTCTAAGACAAAGAATGTAGAATTGGAACTTAACACTCCTGCAAAAAATTCTGAAATAATTTACACTCTTGACAGAAGTGAGCCAACGCTTTCTTCAAACAAATTGACTCAAAAACTTGTTCTTTCTCAAACAACAACAGTTTCTGCATACGTTGTGAGAGATGGTAAGATTATTTCAAACTTATTTAAGGCTACATACAACCTTAACAAAGCAACAGGAAAGAAATATGAACTTAAAAATATGAATCCACAATATTCAGGTAGTACAAAAAATGCGTTAACCGATGGAATATTTGGTTCGGGTAAGAGTTACGATAAATGGATTGGTACATACGGATATGATTATGATGTGGTTGTTGATTTGGAAAAAAGAGAAACTATAAATTCTGTTTCATTGAATTTCTTGGATAACGTAGGTAGCTGGATATTCCTTCCAACAAAGGTGCATTTCTATGTGTCTGATGACAACAAAAATTGGAAAG
The DNA here is from genome assembly GCA_045645265.1 of Candidatus Onthomorpha sp. Classification (GTDB taxonomy): domain Bacteria; phylum Bacteroidota; class Bacteroidia; order Bacteroidales; family P3; genus Onthomorpha. Next base: position 5,890 of record JAZRIM010000009.1, on the reverse strand, counting down.
AAATTAGCGAAAGCGATATTGAACTTACAAAAGAGGGACAAATACTTAACGTAAAGGCAAATTGCAAAGATAAAAAAGCACGTTATGTGAAGATTTATGCAGAAACGGTTAGAAAATGCCCGGAAGGACACCCTGGTTGTGGATATGATGCACATTGCTTTGCAGATGAGATAATCATTAAGTAATGAAAATAACAGAAATCAAAGAATTAAAAGATATTAACCTACAAAAAAGTGTGAAGGATATGCGTTCCTCTTGGGGAATACGCATAATCCTTCCTTTTTCTATTGCAAATGCTTTTTTATTATTAGTATTTTCGTTTTTTGGTCTATTCTTTAAATCATTTTCTGTTGATTTTATTTCTTCGGCTCATTTTCCGCAAATGATGTATTTTTGGAAAGAAAATATTTTACATTTTTTTACCCCATCATTAACCTTTTTCCTATTCTTGTTTCTATTAAGTATATTGTCAATCTATTCATGTATGCTGATGTGGTATGGACATAAATCGGGAGTTTTTTTATATGCGGTTAGCAAAGTAGGACTTGTTTTTGTTCCTATTTTGTTTCTTGGTTATAGAGGCTTTTCTTATGGAGATATAATGTTAGCTTTGTTTTTTATAGCCTATTATTATATTTATATGATAAAACACCCAATAAAGGAGGTAGAGAATGAGTGAAGCAGTTTTGTATTTATTTCCAACACCTATTGCAGATATTGAAATAAATCAATGTTTGCCAGAGGTAAATCAAAAACTTTTGCATGAATGTGATAGTTTTGTTGTGGAGCAAGTAAGAACGGCAAGACGTTTTCTTAGAAAAGCTGGCTACACCAAAGACTTTGAAAACGTAGAGTTTTATGAACTAAACGAGCATACTGATTTAAAAGAAATAGATGCTTACTTAGAGCCATTAAGACAAGGAAAAAATCTTGGATTGATGAGCGAAGCAGGACTTCCTTGTGTTGCTGACCCGGGTGCAGCTTTGGTAAAATTGGCACAAAAAGAAGGTTTTAAAGTTTGTCCTTTGATTGGTCCATCTTCTTTAATGATGTCTTTAATGGCAAGTGGATTTAACGGACAAAACTTTGCCTTTGTGGGTTATCTTCCAATAGATAAAAGTCAAAGAATAAAGAAAATAAAAGAATTAGAAACGCTTTGCTATAAGATTTCTCAAACTCAAATTTTTATTGAAGCACCATATAGAAACAATCAAATGCTTCAAGTCTTAAAAGAGGTGCTTAGTCAAAATACAATGTTGTGTCTTGGAGTTGATATAGGATTATCAACACAGCAAATCATAACAAAAACCATTCAACAATGGAAGAAAACCACCATTGATTTGAATAAACGTAATACAGTCTTCTTAATATACAAATAAATTGAAATGATAAAACCATTAGCAGAGGTTTTGCGTCCACAAACTCTTGATGACTACATAGGACAAGAACATTTAATTGGAGAAGGTGCAATCTTACATAGAGCAATCAAAGAAAACAATGTACCATCAATGATTCTATGGGGTCCGCCCGGAGTTGGAAAAACCACACTTGCCAACATAATTGCAAATACCATAGAAGCACAATTCTATACCCTTTCTGCAATCAATAGTGGTGTTAAAGAAGTGAGAGAGGTTATAGATAGAGCAAAACTAAACAATGGAAACTCAATTCTTTTTGTAGATGAAATTCATCGATTCTCTAAAAACCAACAAGATTCCTTGCTTGGAGCCGTAGAACAAGGCATAGTAAGACTAATAGGAGCGACAACCGAAAATCCAAGTTTTGAAATCATATCGCCACTTCTTTCAAGAGCCCAAGTTTATATTCTAAAAAATCTTGAAAAACACCATTTAGAAAAAATAATCCAAAAAGCAGTATCATATTTAGAGCAAGCAGAAAACAGAAAAATAGAAATAAAAGAAACAGAAGCACTAATCAGAATAAGCGGAGGCGATGCGAGAAAACTAATCAATGCAGTAGAGTTAGTTTCTTCTCAATTTAGGGGTGATTTTGCTTTGACAAACGAAACTGTTTCTTCAATAATTCAACAAAACATAGCAATTTACGATAAAAAAGGAGAGAATCATTACGATATTATCTCAGCATTCATAAAAAGCATAAGAGGTTCAGACCCAAATGCAGCGGTTTATTGGCTTGCAAGAATGATAGTATCGGGCGAAGACCCGCTTTTCATAGCAAGAAGAATGTTAATCTTAGCCTCAGAAGACATAGGAAATGCAAATCCTAATGCCTTATTACTTGCAAACAATTGTTTTGATGCAGTAAGCAAGATTGGTTATCCAGAATGTAGAATAATACTCTCGCAAACGGCAGTATATTTAGCAACATCAGCAAAAAGCAATTCCACATATATGGCAATTAACAAAGCAATTGAATTAGTAGAACAAACAGGTGATAAACCGGTGCCAATACATCTAAGAAACGCACCAACAAAACTAATGAAACAAATAGGATACGGGGCAGAATATCGCTATTCTCACGATTATGCAAATCATTTTGTGCAACAACAATTTATGCCAGATGATTTGCAAGGATTATCGCTTTACGAACCGGCGGACAATCGTCAAGAAAACTCTACAAGAGAACTATTAAGAAAACTATGGTCAGGAATATATAATTATTAGCAAATGAAAATAGTATTAGATTTTATAAATCAACTAAGCCTTAATAACAATAAAGAATGGTTTGATGCAAATAAATCATTCTACAAAGAAGCTAAACATTGCTTTGAAACATTTACACAACAATTAATTGCAAATATAGAAACTTTTGACCCAACAATTAGAGGTCTGCAAGTAAAAGATTGCACATATAGAATATATCGCGACCTTCGTTTCTCAAAAGACAAAACCCCATACAAGACTCACATCGGTGCATACATTTGTCCAAACGGTAAAAAGTCAGGATTAGGCGGCTATTACTTTCATTTAGAAGCTCAATCAAAGCAATATCTTTCTTCTCACTTGCTTGCAAGCGGAGCAGTGTGCCTTCCAAACAACATAATCAATAGCATAAGAGAAGATGTATTCACTCTTCCGCAAGAATTTCAGTCTTGTATCGACCAAGCAAAAGGTTGGGAAATTGACTCTGAAAATAAAATGAAAACAGTGCCAAAACAATTTCCCAAAGAGGCAATAAACGCAGAATATTTAAAGCTTAAAGACTTTATTCTAAGCAAAAAACTTGACGACAAATATGTTTTGTCGGACAATCTATTAGAAAGAGTAAGCCAAGAGTTTGAAAAAACTATGAGGTTCAAAGAATTTATCAATCGAGCAATACAAGCCGTTGATTAATTCTTATATCTCAACCATTTCCACAACTCTTTATAGGTTATTTTCTTACCATACATAAGTATTCCTGTGCGATATATTTTCGCAGCAATTGCAACACATATCGCAATAAAGACAATCATAAGTACACAAGAAAGAATAATTTCCCAACTTGCAACTCCAAAAGGTATTCTCACCATCATAGCGACAGGAGCTGTGAAAGGAATCATAGAAAGCCAAAAAGCAAGCGAACTTGTTGGGTTATCGCTCAGTATAGGCAAGCAAACAATTGCTAAAATCAAAGGAATAGTTATAGGAAGAGTAAATTGACTTCCGTCAGTGTCAACATCGAGAAGCGAACCTATTGCACCAAACAAAGAAGCATACAATAAAAATCCCATAATGAAATAAAACACAAACATACCAACCATTAAAGGAATATTTATTGCAAAAAGACCACTTATAAGCTCAGAGGTTTGCGTAGCTTCTGTTGCATTGATTTGATCAACCGTTACAATTCTTTGGTCAATATTGATTGTTTGTTCTTGTGGAGCTGAAAACATTTCAGGAGCTGCGGTTTGAGCAAAAGTAATTATTCCAAAAATAATTACAATCCACAATACAATTTGAGTAAGACTCACAAGAGCAATAGCAATTATCTTTCCAAATAGCAATTCTATTGGCCTTACGCTTGAAACCAAAACCTCCACAACCCTATTCATCTTTTCGTCCGAGACACTCTTCATAATTTGAGCACCAAATAAAAAGACAAAGAAATAAATCAAGAATCCTGATACCATACCAAGTAACATCTTGACTTCATTATAGGATTCTTCTCCCGAAAATATATTTTTAGTGTAGAAATCTATTGTAGGATTGTTTACCCACGCAATTTCTTTTTCATTCATTCCATAATCCAATCGAAGAATGCTATTTTTCAATATATTTGTTAATTGATTTTTTATTTCCTCTTGTACACTTCCTGGAATTTCTTGTTCACCATAATACATAAAACCTTTAATAGGAGGGGTGTCATTAGTCTTTACAATTTCCAAAACTCCATCAACTCCCCCTTCTTTCAAAATAGTTTGAGCAGTTTCTATATTATCAAAATACTCAAACTTAATTCTATCTGAGGATTTAAATTGATTTTTAAATAAATATACACTATCGTTTTGACTAACGTTAAGAGTTTGATCAACAACCATTACATTCAATCTATCTTCCTCAATAGTAGAGAGAAAAAATGGAGTAAAAATCAATAAACTCATTAAAATAGGTCCGAGAATAGTCATTACAAGAAACGATTTCTTGCTAACTCTGTTTAGATATTCTCTTTTTATTATGATTTTTATCTTATTCATTATTCTTTATGGTTTCTATGAAAATATTATTCATTGAAGGAAGAATTTCTTTGTAAGAAAGAATATTGGTATGTCTTAAAATATTGCTTAATAAATCTGCATTTTTACCCTCTGCAATGGAAAGTGTCATAACTAATTTCTCTTTATTGACAACAGATTTAATGATGCTGCAATTCTCTATCAATAAAGAATTTGCATTTTCTTGATAGGGAACAATTATTTCAAAGACATTTTTTTTGTATTTCTCTTTTATGTCATAGACATTGCCCTCCAAAATCTTTTTCGACTTGTTTATAAGGGCAATAGAGTCGCAAATCTCCTCCACACTCTCCATATTGTGAGTAGAAAATATGATTGTAGCACCTTTTTCTCTAAGATTTAAGATTTCATTCTTTAAAAGATTTGCATTTAAAGGGTCAAAACCACTAAAAGGCTCATCAAAAATCAGCAGTTTCGGCTCGTGGAGAATAGTTGTTATGAATTGCACCTTTTGAGCCATTCCTTTTGACAATTCTTCTACTCGTTTATTCCACCAATTGCCTATTTCAAATTTCTCAAACCAATATTCTAATCTTTTTTTAGCCTCTTTTTTTGATAGTCCCTTTAATTCGGCAAAATAAATTGCTTGTTCGCCCACCTTCATTTTCTTATAAAGGCCTCTTTCTTCGGGCAAATAACCAATGTTTTTAATGTCTTCTCGTTGCAATTTGTTGCCAAAAAACAAAATCTCACCCTCATCAGGAGCTGTTATTTGATTTATCATTCTGATAAGTGTAGTTTTTCCGGCTCCGTTAGGACCTAAAAGACCAAAAATTTCGCCTTCTTTAATTTTTATTGAGACTTTATCTAAAACTTTATGAGAAGAATATGATTTGCTAACCTCTTTGGTTTCTAATATATTCATTTGCGAAAATATTTCTTTTTTTATGCTACCTTTTGTGGTGTTTCAAATTATCTGCAAAAGTATATATAAAAAAGGAATATTCCAAATAAAAAGTTTGGAATATTCCTTTAAAAAAATTAGAGTTATTTTTCTATTCTTATTCCACAATCAATTTCTTTTTCACACTGCCTTTTGCGGTGTTTATCTTAACTATGTATGTTCCCGAAGATAAATTGCTAATATCTATGTCTTTTTCAAAGTTGCTTACCTTTGTTTCTATTAGCAATTTCCCAACCATATCAAAGACTTGAATATTATTTATAGTATAATGACTCATTACCTTAAAGTAA
>JAZRIM010000008.1:0-1632 GCA_045645265.1 Candidatus Onthomorpha sp. | reverse complement strand
GACCTTCGGCATAAATAGTGTCGAATGCCAATGACGACTTGCCCGAACCAGACAATCCCGTTATGACGACGAATTTGTTTTTAGGAATGCTTAAACTTATGTTTTTTAAGTTGTTAACTCTTGCACCTTGTATGTCGATATATTCTAATTTCTTCATTAATTCAATAAAATTTTACGCCGATAAAAAAGTTTACGAATTTACAAAAAAATGTTGGAATAATAACGTGGGAAGAATAACAAAGAAATGTTAGAATGTGAAATATAGTCATAATAATTATGATAATAAACTTTTTTAAAAAAAATCCTCAAAAAAAGAGGAAAATAATTAAAAAAATATTATCTTTGCATTTGTAAACAATAGAAATATTGAAATGATTGTTACTTTCGATAAGGAATATTTAGAGAGTCTTTATACCAAAGGAAAGAGCGATGATAAAAAGCATCGCTTTCAGCCTGAGGTTATAAAACTATACAAGAAACGTATCGACTTGCTTAAAAGAACCAAAAGAATTGAAGAACTTTTCTTGTTTAATTCTCTTAATTATGAAGTTCTTAAAGGTGACAAAAATGGAGTTTCTTCAATAAGGGTGAACGATAAGTATCGGATTGAGTTTGTTATATCGAACCAAGATACAGAAACTATTGTTTACATTTGTAATATATTAGAGTTATCAAACCATTATAAATAATAGAGTTATGATTACAGTTAAAGGAATAGACCCCAAAATGATTGCCAACAATCTTGAGCCTTTTGAACCGACACATCCTGGTGATGTAATCAAAGAAGAGATAGAATACAGAGGCATTTCTCAAAAGCTTTTAGCTGAGCAGATTGGCATTCCATACAAAAATATGAACGACATATTAAATTGTCGTAGACCAATTACAGCAAACACAGCACTTTTGTTTGAAGCTGCATTGGGAATACCTGCACATATATTAATAGGAATGCAAATGGATTATAATCTGCAGATTGCAAAAAGTGATAAGACTTTTACAGAGAGACTTTCCAAAATAAGAAAAATCGCTGCAGCATTGTGATGGTTATCAATAACTAAAGACAATGTTGTAAATCTAATATTTCATACACTATATAAGCGGTCTTACAAAGATCGCTTTTTTGTTGTATTAATTTTCAAGCAATTTGAATGACAGACCAATTCTAGATAAATTATTTTTTGCAAAAAAGTTTGATGTAAATATTCGTCCGTAATAAAAAGATTATTATATTTGCAGAACTTTCTACGAAAGAATTTTAAATTTATTGTATAACTAAAAAATAGGAGACGCTCTATCGAATAAACTTTACTCTTAATTGTTAAAATAAGAGAAAATGTTAGAAATATTAAATGACAAAGAATTAGTCGAGAGTTACAGAAACGGTAACGTCGCTAGTTTTGAATTGTTAGTTGAGCGTCATCAGAATAAAGTTTTTTCGTACATCTTAATGCTTGTCAAGGACAGACAGCTTGCAGATGATATTTTCCAAGACACATTCTTAAAGATTATCCGTACCATTAAAGCTGGTGCGTATAAGGAAGAAGGTAAGTTCATACAATTTGCGATGCGTATCGCTCATAACCTCGTCATCGACCATTTCCGTAAGTCAAATCGTTTGCCGATGGCAGATTC
>JAZRIM010000007.1:0-1957 GCA_045645265.1 Candidatus Onthomorpha sp. | reverse complement strand
ACGCCCCATCCATAGGATTAATAGCATCAATTCCGCGCATTGTTGGGGTTACAGGCGTTGTATCTTCGTTACTTTCATCAACACCTACACTCGTCTTATCTTCGCAAATACCTATATGACTATGGGCATCTATAAAACCAGGCAGAACCCACTTATTTTTTGCATCTATAATTTCCATTTCACTTGTTGCTTCAATATTTTTTGAAATTTCTGCAATTTTTCCATTTTTTATAAGAATATCTTTGAAAACAGGCTTTTCTGTTTCCATTGTATATAAAGTTCCGTTTTTTATGAGTATCATAACATTTTCCTTTCTGATTTCTATGAATAGTTTGCCGCATTCAAGAGAAACTATACTTAGTGAGCGTTTTCATTCGCTCCAGGGAGGTGAATTGCAATGGAATACAACAAAAATAATAACAACAACAACAATAACAACAATCAAAACAACGACAACAACAAAAATAACAAGAACAATAAAAACAATCAGAACAACAACGATAACAACAGAAACAACAAAAACAATCAGAACAACGACAACAACAGATAACTTTATTAAAAGAGCAAGGACATTGGCTAATAACCAATGTCCTTGTGTTTTTAGATTTTACATTTCTATTGCGAAGCTATTATATTTCTCAACCAATTCTTCGTAATGAGTATAATTTTCTGATTGTTTTATTAAATTATCTGCTTCTCTGTAAGGCTTTGTAGCCCTTAAATAAATCGACTCTTTTTTAAGATAAGCTCTCAAATCTTTTCTCTGCTTCATACTCTCTTTGAAGCTATTGGTTTCTCTGTTTAAAATTTCTTCTTTTTCTATAACATCCGGCTCTGTTATATTTTCTTTGCCATATTTTTTTATAAGAGCGAGTGATTCTTTTTTTACCCTTGAGCGTTTAATTTCATCATCACGTATCTCTTTTTCGGTTTTATTTGTTTTCGGCAGTTTTTTTGCTATTTTCAACTGATTTTTTGCATCATCATAAATAAACAAACCACCATTCACAACGTCTTTCTTAGCCTCTGCAATTCTTCTTACTCCTGCTTCGGTTGTGAATTTTTCTAAATCCTGCATTATTATTAAAGCTCTTTCAATAGCAAGGTTGGTTTCTTTAATTTCTGCAAGTTCTTTTTTAGCATTTTTAATTGCTTGTTTTCTAAGTTCTTTTTCTTCTTTAGATTTTTTACTCATTTTCTTTGCGTTCTTCAATTCCGACTTATCAGGAATAATTTTTTCTTTTCCGTAAAGCTCTTTTGCTTGCAAAATTATAGCCATTACGTCTTTTAATTCATCATCTTCTAAAGCACCCAGAGAATAATTTTCAAACATAGCACGTATTTTTAACACATCTACATACGCTCTGTGTTTATTCTCTGTAAGATTATAGAAGAAGAACGGAACAAGATTTAAAAAAGCACCAAGTGCTGAGAAAACAATCAAAACTTCAAACAGATTGTTTCTCATATTGTCATCATAAAGAACATTATAATCGTCTAAAAGACCCATTTTTTCATATATTGCGGGGTAAAACATACCTGTAAAGAAACCAATAAATGTACCAATCATACCAAGTGGGCCAAAAAGTCCATCTACCCTTACGCCGGTTTTCCATTGATGATAATCACGCATATCGGCACTTATATTATGCTGAACTATATTCCAGTATGTATTTACAAAGTTGTTTATGTACCACACAACGCACATAAGAATTAAATTATTATAAACAAAACAAAGAGAAAATATAACAAACACATTTATGGCATTTGCAATAATAAGCAAATTACGTTTACCCAATTTTTTAATAACAAATGGTGCAGAAAGCATAGACCAAAGTGCGGCATTACCTATAATTGTGTTAGCAAGACCTAAATGCATTTCATATTTACCGCCGAAAGCATAAACAAAAGACCAGCTTAAAATAACACCGTAGCCACCTTCTAAAAAGCCTACCCA
>JAZRIM010000006.1:0-74599 GCA_045645265.1 Candidatus Onthomorpha sp. | reverse complement strand
TAGAGCAGGTGAACACCTCTTACCATTCCGAACAGAGAAGTTAAGCCCTGCATCGCCGATGATACTGCTACACCAAGTGGGAAAGTAGGTCGCTGCCAGATTAAACCGAGAGCTTCGCTGAAAAGCGAGGCTCTTTTTTTTATGCCTTAATCTTTGAGAAAAAGTCAAAGATCAAGAGACTTAAAGATAGAGGGACAGAGGGACTGAGAGATATGTCTGGGGAAAGGCTAATTATTAAAAAGCGTGTAATCGGAAAGATTTATATTCTCGCTGGGGAGTATGCAAAAGATCGGATCTTTTGGAGTGAAAGATCGGATGTCTTAGGGTAAAAGATAGGATCTTTTGACTGCTTTATTCCGAGTTTGTCGAAAGATGGTGGAGTTAAAGAGATTAATTTAAAATATATGATGAGATTAAAAAAGGAATAAGAGAATAGTTACTATATGTTACAATAGTTGCAATAGAAAAAAGGCTGAAATTATAGAGAAAGAATCAGCCTTTTTTTGTTTAATAAAGAGAATATTCGTTGAAAAGAACTTAATCTAAAGAATCAGGTTCATCATCTTCGTCATAATCATTAGAGCATCTATTTATTTTGAATATAATTTCTCATAAGATTTATAGAGGTTTCTAATTCTTCTTGCGTATAACTATTATTTTTATTTTCTGGATGATGAATGATGTGGCGTATTTTTTCAGTTAATGTTATATTCCACTGTTTTGTTTTTCCATCCTTTTCATACGTATAATTAGTAATAGTATCTTTATGTTTTTCATTAAAATCTTCTTTCCCCCCTTCTGCATCGATATAACCATATAATGCATTATGATAATCTGTTGATGCTAATCCAAAGGCTTGATAATTAACCTCAGCAGCCAAAGTATATGGGAGTACAGCAGGAGTATCTATACAATTAGCTACAACTTGTCCATTGACATTTTTAAGTACTATAACCTTTGTGTTATCTAAATCTTGTAGAGCTTCGCTAATGACCGCTTCTGAATGGCTTGCAAAAAATAGTTGTGCTGTTTGTTGAGAATTTGTAGTGAATAAATCCTTGTAATATTTTAATATCTTTTTCTGCCATAGAGGATGCATACTTAATTCAGGTTCATCAATCATAATTGTTGAGTTTTCAAGAAGATTTAAGTTTCTAAGCAAATATGCCCCTCTAAATACAATTTGTTTTTCACCAGTACTTAAAGCATCTAAGGGGATTTCTTTGCCATTCTTTTCAAAAAATACTTCCTTTGCTCCATTCGCATTACGAACTGTCTTGTATTTGATAGTTTCAAAAAATCCATTAAAAGCACTTTCAAATCTGTGAATTTTTGATTCTGGTTTAAATTTATCAAATGACATAGGTTGCTGCCCCATTTTTTGATTAATTTCACGATATTTCTCATCATCTTGATTTTGAACATCAACAATTAGTTGTTTTAATGATGTAAAATTATCATCATTATCCGAGTCATACTTGTTTTTATCAAGCTCATTTGTTGTTACAGATGTAATTTTGTTAGTTTTATAGTCTGCTCTTGGTCTTGAAAAGACACTTCCATAAAATCTTGGGTCTTTGTCGTCTTCTTGAATATTATCTATATTGTTGCCTTTATCCCTTCTTATCTCTTCATAATTTTTTGTTATAGGATCATATCTTTTGAAAAAATTTTTAATTGTCCCAGAGTTAAGTGGTTTTAAAATATATGTATGCTTCTTTTCAAATTCTATAAAATTTTCAACTTCATATTCAAAGGTTTGAAAAGGTTCAAAACTACCAATGCTTAAAAAAGTATTCAGTGTTTCTAATATTGTGGTTTTTCCTGTGCCATTTTCACCTACCAAAACTATGGTAGAATATGGCTTGTTTGTAGCAGGGTTTACAAAATCTAATTCTAAGTTACCCAATATCGGGTGATTATTATATTTAACCTTTCTTATCTTCATAATCTTTAAATATTATTAAACGATACAAAATTACAATTTTATTAGTTATTAGCAAAATAGTTACCAAATAATCACTAATTTTGCAAAGGAATTTGTAGAATGGAATACTATAATGGCGAATAGAACAGCAAGATCATTGTTATTAAGGCGATTACTTGCCATAAAATGTTTGCTACAAGTGCGACAAAGGTATTGTTGTTTACCATTTTTCTTGCCGTTTTTTACTACTTGTTTTGAACCACAATAAAAGCAAATTTTTTATTCATAACTTTTCAAATGATCAAAGATAATAATAATCAGTGAATTACAGCGATTTTATCATGAATTTTGACCATTAGACCTAAATTATCATTTGTCTAAATCTTTTCTATATACAGAATCTAAGGTGTTGCCGTCTTTGTCTTTCCACACAATCCAACCGTTATTGCTACTGCCATTACAGAAATCTGCGGCGGTGCTTGGGCTTGAAAACACTTTATCGCAAGTCATTATTAATTTCTCATTCTCTATTGCTGTGTATTCTTTTAACATTGCTTCACGTTTCTCTTTCCAATAAAAAGATTGCACAGAAGTATCAGCAATTATACTATCTTTCAAAACAGTAAAACCACTTGAATTGTAAAAACCAACAGCATCACACTTGCGAGTTTTAAGGAAAAATAAGTGTTCCGATTTAGGTTGTGCAATTTCAAAGATATTGCAACCGATAAACGATGCCAAAAACTTAACATCATCAAAGAATTCGTCCATAGAATCTTTTTGATACTCGGGTAAATTAGGAGACTTTGGCGTTTGTTTATTATCACTCAACACATAAGCATTTGCTTTTTCATTTGCTTTCCTTCCAATATTGTACAACATTAAATACTTCTGTTTTGGGGTATTCCTTCATATTAGAAATAGCCTGACCATTACCTAATTTTTCAAGATTATGAATCGCTGTGTTTCCATCTTTCACTGTAAGACCTAGGAACTTATTTATAGCTTTTGTATTTGCCATATCATTAATAGGTAATAGGAATGAAGTTTCACACTCTTGTGAGAAATCAAAATTGGCCGTATTATATTCAGCAATACCTTGCGACAATAAGAATATTGATACTCCGTATGATCTAATTTTTCTCAAAATTACTTCAAGAATCTCCAAAGATTTCTTTTCTCTGAATAAATCATGTGCTTCATCAATCATCAGTACATAACGCATCTCTCTGTGGTCATCTATGACCTCAGTACCTCCCATGTTAGAGAATACATTGAAAATGTAGTTAATAATTAAAAATACGGAGGTAAAACGGACTGTACTGTCTAACTCACCCGACAAAGATAAATAATAGTTGTTGTTGAGAAATACACTAGGATTGTTTATCTTCGATGCAAATAATTCATATTCGCTAAGTCTTCCCATAATCTCTGTAAGAGTATCCCTAGTATCACCAACTTTCTCTAATATTAGGTCATATACTTCCTTCAGCGAAGGATATTCGCCAGTAGTATGTTGGATAAAAGCTTCCTGTACTGCGTCTTTTAGAGTTTGTTGTTGTTTTTTACCAATATTAGAATACTTAGCTATTATATCAACAAATTTATTGATACCAACCAACTTATTCCTTTCATTTATGTTATCTATAAATGAAAGCGGATTGAGAGGAAATGGTTCATCAGGGGCGTTAATACATTTTGTGTGAGTTTCATTGAAAAAACCTTCCATTTTCCTCTTGTCTTCATTAGAAACTCCCTTAAAATCCAAAAAAAGGAAATTAACTTGTCCTTGAGTTTTGGCTACTAATTGTCTTAAGAACTCTAATGCAAATTGAGACTTGCCAGAACCAGACTTTCCGGCTACAGCAATGTGTTGATTGTTATATATTTTTGTATTATTAAAACAAAAAGTAATAGGCTCCTGTGTTTTAGGATTATATCCTATTTTTATGTCTATGGGACCTGTAAATGTCGTTTTATCTATGTGCTGATTATTGTTTTTAACAGCATCGAGAGAAACAGGTGCATCTTCTATTGCATCAATGCCTTTACCTAAATTTTCAATTAAAAAATCAAAAAAGGTATATTGAGGTCTATTCTCGAAAAGATAGTTAATTACTTCTAGTCCATGGTCAATATGTAGTTTAACGTACTTAGGAATAAGTTCGTTATTTTTATTAATGTCATATGCCTGGCAGATTAAGGCAACATAAAAGTCTTTATAAGAATCAAAAAGAATATGCTCTTTATATTCCTTACCTTGAGAATCATATGAGCCAAACTCATTTTGCTTAAAACGTTTACCTGTAGACAAAGAATACCCCAAAGCGACACGCGCTATTATGTTTTCCTTAGCACCACCAGGTAACTTCTGTGTCAGGTTAGATACGATTGCTTGGTTAGCAGCTGAAGTTTTTATATTAATTTGCATAACTAAAATTGTCTATATTGATCAAATAATACATTGGGAGAAACTTCATTGAAGTGAGAACCAGTCTTGGAATTCTCAATCAAATAAGCTCTATTTACATATGATTCTATAAGTTTATATTCTTCTTCTGTCAACTCTTTCATTAGCAAGGGGAATAATATAACTTGTTTGGAAACATTGGGATAGAATTTTGTTAGTATATTTTGACTGTGATTAATATCAAACTTTTGCATTGGGCTATCAATAAACACAGGAAATTCTAACTCTGTTTCCTCGACCAAAGCAGCCAATAGAGCCGATGCAAACATTTGTCGCTCACCCATTGATAAAATACCTTTGTCAATTTTTCTATCGTTTGAGTCATATAGATTAATGTCAACATCTTCACCATTTCCCTGGATATCAACGACTACTTTATGAACTAATTCTTGCTTATGTAAGAAACTAGTGAGTTTATTCTCTAACTTCTTTTCTAATGCTTTTTTCTTTTCATCTTTAAAGCGTAGTAAGAACCTTTGTATTGTGTGAATTAACCTAGTTGCTTCATCATCAACAGCCTTGTTTTTAGCAGACACATCGATTTTTTTAGATAAAATCTCTTTTTTCTGCTTAGATGCTTTTATGCGATCTTTAATCTGTTCCTTTTGAACATTCCAGCGAACAATATCTTCTTGAATATTTGTTATTTCTTGTTCTTTTAAAGACTTTTTCTTTCTTAGATTTTGGATATAATCACTTTCTGCATTTTTCTCTGCATCCCTAATTCTACGTTCAATGGAGTTTAATTCGGCTTTTGCTTTTGAATACTTATTCGAAAGTTCTTCAAAAAGAGACTTAGACTCTTTTACTTTCGTTATTAAAGATAGAAAATCGTCAAATTGAATATCTGTAAAATCATGTAAGGTCTGAAAATCTTTATATTTACTTGCATCAAAATCACTATAGAAGTGTTTTAATATCAATTTTTTAATCTCCGCCTCATAAAAACTTCTAATTTTAACATCAATATGACCGTTAAAATTATTCCTAGCTCTATCAAGATCGTTTAATATATCATCAGTTTTTTCTTCTACACCCTCAAGTTGTAACTTGTTCTGACGATATGCTTTTTCCTCTTTAAGTTGTGTTACTAATGTAGATATACCATTACCAGCTAAACCAAAAGGAATATAACTATATAAATCTTTAAGTCCTTCTTGAGATTCATTTACGTCTGATTGACATTTTTCTTGTTGAGCCTTTAACTCTTTAAGTTTGTCAAGGCTCATTAAATCACCTTCTCGAATTAATCTTTCTTGTAATTCATTAAGATCATATTTCAAGACTATCAGATTTTCTCGAGATTCAGTGATTTTTGAATCAATATCAACTATACTATCTTCGTCTGTTGCAATAGATGCCAATAGTTCGTTAAACTCTTTTTTATCTTTGGGCTGTGCAGACTCTCGTCTATAATCATCCTGAAGTTTCTCTAATTCTTTTTTTAATTCGTCGTACTTCTGAATGCCTAAAACTTGAGAATAAGCCTTACTTAACTCTGCTCTTTGCTCTGGGGTGTTGATTTGTGCAAAGGATACAATTTTTTCAGCATCAAAGAAAAAGAATTTTGCAATCTCAATAGGTAGAATGTAATCACGAATGAACATTTCTTCCTCATTCTTATCGGTGAACAAATCATTATCTTTGCCATCTATAAGAATTTTTAGTTCATCGTTCGTACTTGTTGCACTATCGTATGAACGCACAATGGTTATTTCTGTACATGTTGTATTGGGTATTTCAACATCCGTAAATGTGACAGAGACAGAAAAACGAGTTTCACCTTCTTGTGCAGCATAGATATTTAGACTATTTCCAATGTATTTGTTGTATCCGCCTTTTTCGTCAATTTCTTTTTTATATAAATCATCTACCTTCTCCATATTTTTGCCATACAGACACCAAACTAACGACATCAAGAAAGTGGTTTTACCAAAACCATTGTTTCCACTAACAATGATTATATTACGGTCTCCTTCTGGAGTTAATGTAATTTGATTAACTCCTTTATATATACGGAAATTATTAAGTTCTATTGATTTTATAATCATTGCTTCTTATTATTTACAAATTCTTTCAATCTAGATTCTATTTCATTTTTTAATCCTCGACGACGTTGCATCAAAGATTTACTTCTCTGCAAAAGTAATAATTGTTCTATCAACTCACCCTCTTCAGGATTCTCAGAACAGATTTCTCTCATTAAATCTGCCTCTAATTTATTTTTAACATTTTCTCCCATACTGAAAGATTCTTTATAAATTGAATTATATATTTCTGAAACTTGATAACCAAAGTTAAAATCACGATACCAATTCACTTGAATGGCAATTAATTCTTGATCAGAAATTAACTTTATTTTAGAATCATGCTTTTGTAATTCACACTGTACTTCCAACAATCTTTTAAGTATCTTTGCACGATAACCAAAAATATAAGGTCCCATATCATTAATAGCACGCTTGCCATCTCTACGATATGGCATTCTATTTTCTATAATATTTCGTTCTTGTTCTATTTCAATACGAAAATCATATAATGGCCTCATCCATTCCCTACCATTTTTGATTAAAGAACGCATTGATTTATCATCTTTTACAACAGTACATACCCAACACCCAAATCTACTATTGCCACATGCTCCATAATTTTTATCAGTTACAACTGTTGGACATTCATAATCATCTGCACTTGCGTCTTTATAAATATTGAAAATTACAGAATTATCAGCACCCCAAGGGGATGGAATAGTATTGATTATATGCCAAACCTCTTCTATCATTAATTCTTTGATAGGTGCATATACATAAGTGTTTTTTAATATAGTGTGTTTTGTTAATCTTTTTCCATAAATCTCATGTTTTTTGATAGAACGAGCTCTTGTAATACTTTCTGCTTTTCTTGTGCCTATTAGTATTATCGCTTCCCCACACTCATCTACTTGTTCAATAATAAAACGTGCAGTAGGTTTAATCTTCATTTTATCAGTACACCATCTAAATGCAGTATTGGGCACGGGATATCCTTTGCCGATAACATTCACCCAAAACGAATCTTCTAATTTTGGTTCTGTTTTTCGAACAAATATTGGCAAATCTTCTTCTCTTGCTTTAATTTCAATTTTACTCAATACGTCATCTACATAAGTAGCAATAATAGGATTTTCCACCATAGTGTCATTACAAACAACATACACAGGACGTCTAAGTTGAAATGGTGCTATTGCATTTTTTTTAATTTTTTGTAATGCCAACCAAACAAGAGTTAATAATACAGTAGAATCCTTTCCTCCACTAAAACCAATAATCCACGGACGAAAAGATAAATCAGCATACATATATTGATCTATAATTTCATCTAATATATATTCTGTACGTTTTGTCATATTTATATTAGTAAACTTAAACTATTGGCAAAGTTACAATTTTCTCCTTAAAATACAATAATAAATGTATATAATTTCTATTGAAAATCAGCAATCCAACAACCCTCAAAATTTTTCTTTGTTTTTTGAAATTTTTTCAAAGAAAAAAAAGATTTTTTCTTTGATTTTTTTCTTTTTTTCAAAGAAAAATTTTGAGGGTGTTTTGAAAGGGAAAATTCTATGAATAATACTCTGAAAGCAAAGCTTATTTCAACTCCATCAAAATAGGAGTTTTCACAGTTTTTACCTCTGTCATAGGAGTTTTATTTAATTGCTCAAAAATAACAATTTTGTTTTCTCCTTTTTTCAACCAAACGCCCGGAATATAAAGCGTCTGTTGAGGACCAACTTGCCAATAACGACCGATGTTGTGCCCGTTGATAAATACAATACCTTTTCCCCAATCAGACATATCAATGAAAGTATCCCCCGTTTCATTAAGAGTGAAAGTGCCCTCATAGAAAACAGGACAATCCTTCAAACGATTTGCTTGCGAACTTGCGTTCTTTAACACATTTCTGCTACCTAACTTAGAAAAATCAGGCATTTCATTCATTGGCAGTTGATACATCTCCCATTCACCTTTGATTTCCTCTCCCGCAATGGTGATTGGACTGATTATCCCTTTGGTGTTGTGAACAATCTCGCTACCATAATTTATTCGTCCCATATTTTCTACCAAGATTTGCAGAGTTGCATTAAAAGGAATGTTAATTTCCATTTCGTAGGTCTGAGTGTTGCGATTAAGTTCCCCTACCTTTTCACCATCGATGTAAATTACAGCATAATCACGCAAGCCATTGATTGCAAGCGTTCCACTTATTGGGTGTTTGAAATGATGAGAATAAAGCACATAACCATAACCTTGATTCAACTGCTCAAAAGTCTTAGGACTATCTCCAAGAATAGGTTTTATTAAAGAAGAATAACCCAAAACATCTGCTACTTTATCTAATTTGATTGAAGGAATTTCAATAACAGGCATAGCCTTTGGCACAGCAGGAATATCTTTTAAATATTTTTTCATAACATTACGAATAGAATCATACTTTGCTGTTGCCCAACCTGCCTCACTTATAGGAGCGTTGTAGTCATAACTTGTCAAATCGGGTTGAATATCACGTTTCTTATCATAATTTGCACCACTTGTAAAACCGAAATTAGTTCCCCCATGCACCATATAAAAATTAAAAGACACATCATTCTTCAAATATTGCTCGGTTTGACGTGCAAGACTTGAAGCATCGGTTTGAGGAAACGGCTCTGCCCAATGAGATAACCAACCAGAATAAAACTCAGCCACCATATAAGGCCCTTGATTATTGTGATATTTATTGACAACCCTTTTCAAATTCTCAATATTGCTTTCACCATTTGCAGTAGGAAGAGCATTAGGAGTGCTACCACCCTCGAATAACCAACTGCCATCGGAAGTAAACATAGGAACATCAAAGCCTGCATCAATCAATTGCTGTTTTATCTTTGCATTATAGGCACGATGCTGTTCTAAACTAATGTCTGTACGTTGAGCAACGTAAGAACCAAATTCGTTTTCACATTGAATCATTATGATAGGACCGCCTTTTGTGCATTGCAAATGACCAACTTCCTTGAAAAGTCTTTCAATATAAAGTTTAGTATATTTCAAAAATTGCTCGTTATCGCGGCGAATTTCCATGCCTTCAATGTTTTGTAACCACCAAGGATAACCTCCAAACTCCCATTCAGCACAAACGTATGGACCAGGACGAAGAATTACCATTAAACCCTCTTCTCCTGCAATTTTTATGTACTCTGCCAAATCCTTATCACCCTCAAAATCCCATTTACCTTGTTCTTGCTCGTGCCAATTCCAAAAAACATAAGTAGCAACAGCATTTAAGCCCATTGCTCTCATCATTTGAAACCTATGACGCCAATATTGGTGTGGAATACGCGAGTAATGCATCTCTCCCGAATAGATTGGAGTTGCTTTGCCATTCAAATAAAAATCACCATCTTTGATTTCAAAAGATTTATTCTTTTGAGCAAACAATCCGAGTGGCAATAACGCCAAAAATAGTAAAAGGTAAGATAACTTTCTCATATAAAATTCTAATTATTTTTTATCGGTTGCAAAATTACCGCTTTTTTTCTTTTTGCTATCTTTGTACCTATGAAAAAAATAGTAAACTTAATAATTTTCCTTTCAATTATTTGGGGAACAAAAGCACAAAAAACAAAGCTTTGAAATAGAGTTGGAGAAAGGAAACAATGTAATAAGACTCTATTCGAACAAAGGCAAGATGCCTGATATAGATTGCATGGAGCTTAGGAAAAGAAGATAGATTTTATATATTCTTATTGCAGATGTATTATTGAATTTCAATTACATGTTTCAAATCTTGTGCAAATATTGTAGTGAATGCTCTCGCTCCTTTATCCCATAGATGTCGGTTGGCATAAGTTCCAAGCAAACGACTTTTGGAATGTGATGAGTAAGGCTTTGATTTTATCCTTTGTTCTTTATAAAAATTCAATTAGTAAAGGTATAGTTTTTTTTGTTTTTGAAGATGTTTTCTCAAACTTATCATTTAATATTTTATTCCTAAGAAATAATTTCCTAAGTCAAAGAAATAATTTACCTAAATCTTCTATTGCTCTAACCCTTGCGAGAATGCCAATTTTAATAAAAGGGTGTTTGCTATATTTCTTTTCCATTATTTTACAAAAGCGTGCTTGTAGCCTTTTTCTATGTTCCAATATCCTCTTGTAAAGTCGGGAACTTCAACAGGAGCGTTGTTATTCTCTATTGAAATGCGAGAAAGTTCTATCACACTGCACCATTCTGCAAGGTCATATACGTCCATATCCAAAGGAAGTCCGTTTTGAAGGCAATAAATCAAACGCCAATCCATTATAAAGTCCATTCCGCCGTGTCCACCGACTTGTTTTGCTATTGTTTCCAATTCTTTATGAATAGGGTGTTTGTATTCGTTCATTAGTTTTGCCTTTATTTCATCACTGACTGCACGATGTACGTTTAGGTCTTCGTGATTAGGAATGATGTTTGCATCGATATTCTTTGGTTGAAAGCAGAATTGCTCTATTGGATACTTGTTTGCGAAACCTTCGGTGCCGGTTACTTGAAACATTCTGTTGTAAGGACGTGGAGTCATCACATTATGTTGAATGTGCATCGTCTTTCCGTTTTCTGTTTGAATGAGAGTAAGAGTGTGGTCGCCGTTTTGAAAATCTATATCTTTGTTTTTAACTCCGATTTTCTTTGCGAAGGCTTTTCCGTTCACAGATTTTGTGTCCATAGATACTAAGGTTTTCATTCTATCTCCACGATGAATGTTCAATAACTGACAAATAGGTCCTATTCCGTGAGTTGGGTAAACATCTCCACGGTGTTCGTTGTTGTAATCCAAACGCCAATTGTCGTAATAGTAAGTCCAAAATTCTTCTAAGTAATGAATATAAGCACCTTCGGTGTGAAGCAACTCTCCGAATAAGCCTTGTTGTGCCATATTTAGCGTAGTCATTTCAAAATAATCATAGACACAGTTTTCTAATTGTATGCAATGTTTTCTTGTTTTTTCGCTTGTGTTTATCAAGTCCCAAATTTCCTCCAAGCTCATTGCGGCAGGCACTTCTATTGCTACGTGTTTGCCATGCTCCATTGCGTAAACTCCTATGTTTGCGTGATTTTCCCAATCTGTTACAACGTAAATCAAATCAATATCCTCTCTTTCGCAAACCTTTTTCCATAAATCCTCCCCTCCATGATAAGAAGTAGGCTTTTCTTTTCCTGCATTGAGCAATACTTTTTCAGCTCTTTCGGTCAACTCAGGGCGAATGTCGCAAAGAGCTTTTATCTCTACTCCCGGAATGTGAATAAATCTTTCAACAGCACTTATGCCTCGCATTCCAAGACCAATAATTCCAATTCTTACAGTATCTAATTTTGGAGCGGTTAAGCCAACAACGTGAGTTTGTCCTTTCGCTCGCTCAGGCGTTTTAGTCTTTATTACCTTTGAAGTGGATTGACAAGATACGAATCCAATGAATAACAATGTGATTAAAAGATATTTTTTCATCATAAGTTTAAAATGTTTCTTTCTTCTGCAAAAATAGGAATATTTTAAGAATAATAAGCAAAAGTATTAAGAAGAGTAGATGTGTTATTTAATAAATTTGAATACAGAAACAACTTTTTAAAGAATAAATTTGTTACTTTTGCAACGTAAATATCAATAAATGTTTTATGTTAGAGTGTGAAATGAATTCTTATCGATTTAGTTCTAATGAGGAACCGACAGATGAAATGTTGAGTCAATTGATGAAGGAAGTTGCACAAGAGGCTCGTGAAACTAATCAAAAGGCTTATAAAGAGTTTTTTGAATCATTGGAGAATGAAGCTAAGGCTATTATAGAGGAAATGCAAAATCAACAAAGCATCAATAGGTAATGAAAACTGAAAATCATCGTCCCTTACTGATAGTTATAGCAGGACCTAATGGTTCTGGTAAAACATCTATAACATCTAAACTTCTAAAACATGAATGGTTAGAAGATTCTATATATATCAATCCGGATAATGTTGCAAAAGATGTTTTTGGCGATTGGAACTCTAATGAAGCGGTAATAAAAGCTGCAAAATATTGTGAAGAATGGAGAGAAAAATGTTTGAGTGAAAAGAAAAGCATTATTTTTGAAACAGTAATGTCTGCTACTGATAAGGTAGATTTTATTTTGCGTGCAAAAAAGGCAGGCTACTTTATCAGAATTTTCTTTATTGCAACGGCAAATCCTACTATTAACGCATCACGAATTGCAAATCGAGTAATGAAAGGCGGTCATGATGTGCCTATAACAAAAATTATATCAAGATATAAAAAGTCTATATACAATTGTATAAGAATTTCAAACGTAGTGGATCGTCTTTATGTATATGACAATTCTATTGACGGAGAAGAAGCAAAATTACAATTTCGTTTAGTTGATGGAGGCGTAAAGAAATTGTATGTAAATACTCTTTCTGAATGGGCAAAAACAATATTATCTAATCCTTTATTGGATAGCAAATAATAGTCCATAATATTTTTCGTTTATCTCTTTTATGAAAAAACTATTTGCAATCGTTATAGTTATCTTTTTTTTGTTTGCTGATGCTAAGGCTCAGCAAATGCCTCTTATGGGGTGGAGTTCTTGGAACACATACGGAGTAGAAATCAATGATTCTTTGATAAAGGCTCAGGCAGATGCGATGTTAAAACTTGGATTTGCAGAAAAGGGCTATAAATACATAAACATAGATGATGGCTACTTTGGTGGTAGAGATGAAAACGGCAAACTCTTAATTCATCCTAAACGATTTCCAAACGGATTGAAAGGATTGGTAGATTATATTCACGCTTTGGGATTGAAAGCAGGAATTTACACAGATGCAGGAGCGAATACTTGTGCTTCGTATTGGGGAAATCCGAAAGATAGTCTTGGAATAGGAGTAGGGCTTTATGGACACGACAAGGAAGATATGACTTTATTTTTTGAGGAGCTTGATTTTGATTTTATAAAAATAGACTATTGTGGAGCCGATGCAAGAAACAATATTGATAGGCTTGATCTTGAAGAAGAAAAACGCTTTAAAGAAATAGCAAACCTCATAAACGAAGTGAAGAAAAAAGGCGTTTCTTGGAACGTATGCCGATGGGCTTTCCCTGGTACTTGGGTTACAGAAATTGCACCTTCATGGCGAATGAGCGAAGATATATATTTGGGTTGGGAGTCTGTGAAAAGCATAATTTTTCAAAGTCTTTATTTGTCGGCATACGCAAGTTATGGACATTATAACGATATGGATATGCTTGAAGTTGGCAGAGGGTTGAGCGAAGAGGAAGACAAAACTCATTTTGGTATGTGGTGCATGATGTCTTCTCCGCTTTTGATAGGTTGCGACCTTAATTCAATAAACCCTAAGGCTATTTCACTTTTGCAAAACGAAGAATTGATTGCTCTAAATCAAAACACTCTCGGATTGCAAGCATACGTAGTGGAGAAAACAAATGATTGCTACATACTTGTTAAAGATGTGGAGGAATTATATGGCAAGAAAAGAGCAGTAGCTGTTTATAACCCAAGTGATAGTGAGAAAAGAGTGAAGATAGAGTTTGAAAAATTGGATTTGTTTGGAGAGATAGAAGTAAGAGACTTGTTTGAGAGGAAAGATATTGGTAGTTTTTTAGATTCTATGTTGGTTAGCGTGTCTGCTCATGGTTGTTGCATATATGTTTTTGAAGCAAGAGAGAGAAAAGAAAGAAGAATATATGAAGCAGAAACGGCATGGCTTACAGCTTATCAAGAGTTGGAAAATCACGAAACGGCAAAGACTGCAATATATGAAGAAGTAGAAGGAGTATCTGGCGGAGTTGTTGTTAGGAATTTAGGATATAACTCTAAGAATGACTTGCATTGGCGAGGGGTTTATAGCAAAGATGGAGGGGAATATGAAATGAAGTTAAGTTTTCTTTGTAACGAAGAAAGAAAGCTAAGCATAAGCGTAAACGGAAAGAAGATTGCAGAAACTACTCTTAACGCAGAAAGTGAAGAAAAAACAAAAAGTCAAAGCTTTAAAATAGAGTTGAAGGAAGGAAATAACATAATAAGACTTTATTCAAACAAAGGCAAGATGCCCGATATAGATTGCATGGAGCTTGTGAAAGAGAGGTAAATAGAAAAGCGTGAAATTTATTTTGATTTCACGCTTTTCTTTATTATATCAATTGCTTTTGACAGGTGTGGTAAAATTTAAATTTGAAAATAAAGGGGAATTATCGCCTAATTGATTGCTAAGTTTTTTTCTTGCAAGGAAAATGCGACTTTTTACAGTGCCAATAGGAATGTTAAACTTCTCTGCAATTTCGCAATATTTGTAACCTTGATTTATCATTTCAAAAGGGAGTTTTTGTTCTTCGGGTAGATTGTTGATAAGAGAAAGAATTTGATTGTATTGAGTGTTGTGGTCTGCATGATAAATGATATTGCTTGGAATATTATTAACCCAAGGAGTTGAGCCTTCTTTTATGATTATAGATTGTACTCTTTTGTTTTTTCTGTAATTATTTATGAAAGAGTTTTTCATAATAGTGAATAACCATGCTCTAAGATTAGTGTCTTCTTTATAGGCTTTTTGATGTGAAATGGCTTTTAAAAAGGTGTCTTGAACCAAATCTTTTGCTTCTTCTTGATTATGTGTTAAAGAAAAAGCAAAATTTTCTAATACACCTTGTGATTCCACTAATTGCTCTTCAAATTTTTTATTTTTCATAATAAATAAAGTTTAATATGTTTTATGTCTTATGAATTGCAATTATCGTTCCCAACAGCAAAAAATGAAGAAAAAAAATCGCCATAAAATATAAATGAAAGAAAATCAGCGAGAAAAAATTTGAATAATTAAATTAAGCAAAATAAATTAAACAGAGAATTTGTTCTTTTTTTGGACAAATCCTCTGTTTAATGTTCATAAAATGGACAAATTAGTGTCTTTTTTATTTTAATCTTTGTCTTATAGGTTTGTCGTATAATTTTAATAAAACAAAGGTAATCGCTATTGAAAGAATTACTATTAATAAAGCAACGGGATAGGTTTCCGAAAGTGTGTATTGCTTGGTTTTTATTAGCCATTGATAGAATAAGTACATTATAGGGTAGTGTATGATGTATAAAGGATAGGATAATTCTCCTAAGATTTTGCTTGGTTTTGATTTTTTTTGAGTTGATGCTCCTATTATAAGAATTATAGGAAAGATTATTGAGATGCAAAGAAATTCGTAAATGCCGTTGAGATTTATTGTTTTAAAAGGAGTAATAAAAGGAATGGAAAGTGTGGCAATTAGAAGGATTGAGGAAAAAAAGAATGGATATGGAAGTTTTATTTCTTTAAATTGACGAGAAATAAGCATTCCTAAGGTAAAGGGGAAAAGCATTCGTAACATTCCTCCAAAGAAATTGATTGTATCAAAAGTCCAACCGACTCCTATTGAGCCATATCCGGAAAAGTTTCCTATGGTAAATATGCCGTGAAGAATACCTAAGAGAATTACTAAAAGGGTTAGAGGTTTTGTGTTTAATCTTCTGATGAATAAGGCGTAGAAAATATTGCCTATGTATTCAAAAAATAAAGACCACATAGGACCATTGAGTGGGAAAAGTTCACCATTTCCTCTTACTTCATTGAATGTGCCAGGTAAGGCAGGAATCATAAAACAGGTTAGTAAGAATGCGATTATTGAGATATGAAAAGGAATAGTTGTTCCATTCCATTGCTCAGAGCCTCCAATGAGAAAGCAAATCAATCCGATGAATGCTCCCATTATTAGCATAGGGTGGAGGCGTATTAGCCTGCGTTTGAAAAAGGAAACTATTGTTAATTGATTCCACCTATCGTTATAGGCATAGTTTATTACGAATCCCGATAACAAAAAGAAGAAATCTACTGCTAAGTATCCGTGATTGAATATTCTTATTAAGCCATCGCCAGCGTTGTTAGTAATTTGAGCGAAGGAAAAGCCTTCAAATATATGGTAACAAATCACAACAATTGCAGCAACGCCCCTTAATCCGTCAAGAACTTGATAATGTTGTTTTGAATCAGTCATTTGTTAAATTAAAACGCTCACTTATTAAATTAAAACATTCATTTATTTATTTTAAACGCTCGTTTATTTATTTAAATAAGTCTTTTAATGCACGTATTTGATGAATTGAATGAATATCGCTTCCAACTTCATCGTAATATTCTTTGGAAAGCAACCATTCTGCTTTTTTTTGAGCCATTTTCCCATACATTCCTTTTAAGGAAAGTAGGTTTAATTGAAATTTTATGCCGTTTGATTTTAGTTTAATATAGTCTTTATCTGTCATATAGGCATATCGCTCAGGGTGAGCAAGCAATGGATAATAGCCTATTGAGTATATTTCTTTTAAAGTTTCCTCTAAATTTAATGGAGGATTGAAATAAGAGGTTTCTACAAGTAAATGATTTTTAAATTCGCCATGAGGTAGGAAATCTTTCTTTGATAGTCTTTCGTTAAACACATTGTCTATCATATATTCGGCTGCTAAATGTAATTGAATCTTACCATTATAAGCCTCTTTTAGTTGTAGAAATCTTTCTTGTAAAAAGTTGGTTTGATTTGGTATGTCTTCCATGATGTGAGGAGTACACCAAAGGGTTTCTATGCCTAAGTTTTCTAATTCTCTTAGGATTTGAAGACTTTCTTCTAATTGTTGAACTCCATCATCTACACCATAAAGAATATGAGAGTGGACGTCAGATTTTTTATCTAACAATCCACTCTTTTTTAATTTGCTTTCTTTGCTGAATAATTTGCTAAAAAGATTTGCCAAGTGTCGTAAGAGGTTTATTTGTCGTTGTTTGAGTAATAGCTTCCGTATTTATAACCATATTTATAGCCGTATTTGTAACCAAACTTACCATATTTACTGCTGTCTTTTTCAGTTCCGTTAAGTATGCAAGACATATTTTTGAATGTTCCATTAACATAATGACTTTGCAAATCACTTAACATATTTCTTTCCAAAAGTCTTGCTCTAATAATGAAGATTGTTCTATCTACACTCTTTTCTATGATGTGTGTGTCTGTTACAATTTCAATCGGAGGGCAGTCTACTATGACATAATCAAAGTTTTGTTTGAATTTGTCAATCATTGTTTTAAATAAGTCTTGTGATAGTAATTCGGCAGGGTTAGGAGGGATTGTTCCAACAGGCAATACGTGTAGCGAGTTATAGGTTTTGTCTTTTATTACTACATCGTTTACATCTGGAATTCTTCCTGCCAAGAAGTCGGAAAGGCCTAATTTTGGTGCTTCTACGAATTGAGAAGTTGAAGCGTGACGTAGGTCGGCGTCAATTACTAAAACTTTTTTGTTTTGAATAGCTAAGGCTATTGCTAAATTAACAGAGATAAACGATTTACCAGAACCAGGATTGTAAGAAGTAATAGCAACTGCGTTTGAAGCATTATTTTTTACCATAAAGTCTAAATTGGTTCTTAAACTACGGAATGCTTCATTTACAATATCTCTACTTCCTGCTTTAACAACGATTTTATTGCTTTCTTCTTCGGTTTTTTTCTTCAAACGTGCAAATCCTGTACGTTTAGGGAAACAATTAGGAATTTCTCCTAAGAAAGGAAGGGTTAAGTTTTTTAAATCTTGTCGTCCACGAACGGTTGTTGTTAATAATTCTTTAAGAACAATTATCGCCAAAGGAATAGCAAAACCTATAATAAAACCTACGAATAAAATCATAGAGCCTCTTGGTGATACAGGAAAGAGGCTGGCTCTTGGTTGTTTGATTATACGAGTGTTGTAGGCAGTAAATGCTTGCGAAAGTTCGTTTTCTTCACGTTTTTGAAGAAGATACAAGTACAAAGATTGTTTTACGGCTTGTTGTCTTTCAACAGATAACAATACTTTGGCTTGATTAGGATTTGAAGCAAGCTTTGCAGAGGTTTGTTTCTCTGTTCTTTGTAATAGAGTCATTTGATTTTGAAGAACAGTTATTTGATTGTCAACAGAAACTCCAATAATCCTACGCATTTCCATTAAAGCCTTATCCATATCCTTTACAAGAATGTTTTTTTCACTACTATTGGCAACTAAGTTGTTTCTTTCCAATAATTTTGCATTGTGTTCTGAAATCATTCTTTCAATATTAGCGTTTTGAATTCCTGAGTTTACAGGCAAAAGTTCAGAAGTGCTTGCATTTTTTGAAAGATAGTCTTTAATATAGCGAGCCATCGATATTTGATTGCTTAGTTCACGAATTTGTTCATTTAAATTTGTGCTTTGTTGTAAATACATATTTGCAACAGTATTAACATCTGGCAATAGATTTTCAGATTTATATGAAGAAATGTCGTTATCTACACTTGCTAACTCATTTTCGATTACTAGTAAACGGTCGTTAATGAAGATAGATGTTGAGTTTGCCATTTGATTTTTGTCTTTAATCCAATGTTCGTTGTAAACAACAATTAAAGTGTTTAAAAAGTCTTCTGCTCTTTGAGGAGATACATCATTTACTGAAAGAGTTATAATAGCCGCTTCTTTGTTGCTTTGTACTACGCCTAATTTGTTTGAATATTTTTCTACTGCGTAATTTTTACTTGAACGATTAACAAGTATTTCGTTAGTCGTTGTTGCAAGTTGTATGTTGTAATGGCTAGTGGGTTTAACTATTAAATTTCCATAAGGTGAAGAGATAGTATCGTGTAAACTACCATTTATTGTTTTGCCTTCAAACTTTCTTCCATTGAAACTCATATCTGTTATGACATATTTCTCTTTTCCTAATAGTTTTATGGTAAATGAAGCAACGGCATTATCTGCAAGATCAGGCATAGAGACTGTAACAGGAAGATTTGTTCCGTAAAGAAGTTTGTTATAGAATAATCCTGGTTTGCGATAATTTGTATGGAGGCTTAATCTCTCAACAACCTCTACCATTAAATCGGGAGAGCTAAATGCGATTATTTCATTCCATACATTGGTATTACCGTTTAAAACACCTCCATTAGAAAGAACATTTTCTCCGAACATTGAATTCTTGCTTGAACCTGACTTTATTTGTAGCTCTGCATTTGCTGAATATGATGGTTCAATCGTTTTGGTGTATAGAAAAGCTATCGCAACTGATAAAATGATTGAAATAACAAACCAATACCATTTTGAAATACAAAAATAGATTATACTTCTAATGTCAAGTATTTGTTCTTCTTGCTCTTGTTTGAAATTGTCTTTTTGTTCCACGATTATTGTTTTTTAATTATCTAATAAATACTAATAAAATAGATGTTACAAAAGATGCTACTGAGAGCCAGAATGATGTTGAACGAACATTATTTCCGTTTACAGTCGATTGTCTTATTCGAGTATTGTTTGGCTCTATATATACGATATCATTTTGTTTTAAATAAAAAGCAGGGGAATTGAAAACATCTTGTGCTGAGCATAAATTAATTCTATATGTTTTTTGAACCCCGTTCTCTTCTCTCATAACTAATACATTGTCTCTTCTTCCATAGATTGTTAAATCTCCCGCTGCACTTATGGCTTCTATTAGAGTGAAAACATCTTTGTCTATTGCATATCGGCCAGGTCTTGCAATTTCTCCAATAATTTCAATGTTTAGATCCATAAACTCTATTGTAACAACGGCTTCTGTTGCTTGTTCTTGTGCGATTATTGTTTGTTTGACTTTATCTTCTGCTTCTTTACGAGTTACTCCTGCAACGTGTACTTTGCCAATAGCAGGCATATCAATAAAGCCCTCAGGGTCTATTGTGTAGACAGAAACTTGTCCATTTCCTGATGAACCTCCTAATTTTTGAGAAACGTAAGTTAAGTTAAATAACTCAGTAAGCTTTGGATCTTTACAACTAACTATAACAGAAATTTTGTCTCCTGGTGATAGAATTATTTCTTTTGCAGGAGGAACTTCTAATTCCGCTATTGAATCTACGTCTTGATAATATACAATATCTTTTGTTGAAGTACAAGAATGTAAAAACATTATCACTATACCTACAAGGCTTAATTTAAGATACAAACTTCTTTTGTTTAACTTCATGTTATTTTTAATTTTTGATTATTTCTATTAAATCGGAATCTACTTCTGCCATTACAACTGCCAATAACTTATCTAACATTACTACTACTTTTTTATTACGTTTCCCTTTTACTTTTACAAATATTCCTTCAACCCCATCAAAGTTTCCTCCTATGATTCTAACTCTTGTTCCTTTCTCAATGTTTATTTCCTCAGGCGATAGGTATGTTATTTCTTCTTCTAAATTTTCTACTGCTTTAATAAAACTTTGCATTTCATTGTCTCTAACAACAATTTTTATGCTTTCACACCCCGATTTATTAACCAAATATTGTAAGTTCAATATCTCTTGTTTTAAATTTTTAATAACAGACAATGAACTATGTACAAAAATCAAATTGTTTACTGCTGGCAATAATTCATATGAAGTTTTGCCTCTCTTTTTTACAATTTTTTTTCGTTTAGGGACAAATGTCTCTATACCTTTTTCTTGTAATTTTAATTGCACTTTCAATTCATTTCTGTATGGTACTCTCATTGCATACCATAAAACTTCATTATCTTCGTGCAACATACTACTTACAAATTAAAAAATAAACTCTGCAAAGGTAAGAAAATATTATGGAAAGCGACAAACTAATGATTGAAAAAATAAAACAAAGAATAAAATTTTTAATTCAAAGAGATAATTTTTTAAATGAAAGAAATAATTTGCTGATTTAAAGAAATAATTTGCTGATTTTTATTATTTTTGCAGTCATTTTATAAATAATAACGAATATGAGTACAAAATACGCAGAGTATAAACAACTTAATTTAACTCAAATCTCAGATGAGATATTACAAAAGTGGCAAAAAGAAGGCACTTTTGAAGAATGCTTGAAATTAAAAGAAGGAGCAAAACCATTTATCTTCTTTGAAGGTCCTCCTTCTGCAAACGGACAACCAGGAATTCATCACGTTATGGCCCGTACAATAAAGGATATTTTTTGTAGATATAAAACACAAAAGGGATTTTATGTTGCGAGAAAAGCAGGTTGGGATACACACGGATTACCTGTTGAACTTGGAGTAGAAAAGCAATTAGGTATAACCAAAGAAGATATAGGAAAGAAAATATCTGTTGATGAATATAATGCGGCTTGTCGTAATGAGGTGATGAAATATAAAGATATGTGGGATAAACTCACTGTTCAAATGGGTTATTGGGTAGATTTGAACGATCCATATATCACTTTCAAAAATGAATACATAGAAACCTTGTGGTATTTATTAGGAATACTTCATGAAAAAGGATATTTATATAAAGGATATACAATTCAACCATTTTCTCCTGCAGCAGGAACAGGTTTAAGTTCTCACGAATTGAATATGCCAGGCTGTTATAGAGATGTAAAAGATACAACAGCTGTTGCACAATTTAGAGCAAAAAATCAAGAAGAAGTAAAAGCAAAATATTTAGCAGGAGAAAATCTTTCGGAAGATGTTTATTTCTTAGCTTGGACAACAACTCCTTGGACACTTCCTTCAAACACAGCTTTGGCAGTAGGACCTAATATAGATTATGTTTTCGTTAAAACATTTAATCCTTACTCAGGACTTCCAATGATTGCAGTTGTAGCAAAAGCATTGTTAGGTTCATTCTTCCCAGAAAA
This sequence comes from Candidatus Onthomorpha sp., assembly GCA_045645265.1. Taxonomy (GTDB): domain Bacteria; phylum Bacteroidota; class Bacteroidia; order Bacteroidales; family P3; genus Onthomorpha. The sequence continues at coordinate 52,499 of JAZRIM010000006.1, read as the reverse complement.
GAATGCAGAATTATCATTTGAAGAATATAAAAGTGGAGATAAAGCAATCCCATTTAAGATACTATCAGAATGTAAAGGTAAAGATTTAAAGGGAGAAGAATATGAACCATTGACTGATTTTATTACTCCAATGGGTAATGCCTTTAAAGTAATAGAAGGAGATTATGTTTCGACAGCAGATGGTACAGGTATAGTTCACATCGCACCAACCTTTGGAGCAGATGACGACCGCGTAGCAAAACAAGCGGGAATTGTGCCGATGTTTGTTATGGATAAAGAAGGTAAAAATCAACCAATGGTAGATAGAACAGGCAAATTCTTTAAAATAGAAGATTTAGATGAAGAATTTGTAAGTAAATATGTAAAAGAATCATATAGAGAGTTTGCAGGAAGATATGTTAAAAATGCGTTTGATTCTTCTTTAACAGAAAAAGACCCTACACTTGATGTTGATATTTGTGTTTATCTAAAACAATCCAACAAAGTATTCAAAATTGAAAAACACACACACAACTATCCACATTGTTGGAGAACAGATAAACCTATTCTTTACTATCCATTAGATAGTTGGTTTATAAGAACAACTGCTATAAAGGATAGAATGATAGAGTTAAACAAAACAATAAATTGGAAACCTGAGGCAACAGGTAGTGGACGTTTTGGAAATTGGCTTGAAAACCTTGTAGATTGGAATTTAAGTCGTTCAAGATATTGGGGAACCCCTCTTCCAATTTGGAGAACAGAAGATGGAAAACACGAAATCTGTATTAGCTCTGTTGAAATGCTTTCTAACGAAATAGAAAAGAGTATTGCGGCAGGCTATATGAAAGAAAATCCATATAAAGATCATAAAAATTACGATAGTTTTGATTTACATCGTCCTTATATTGATTCAGTTATTTTAGTAGCTCCAAATGGTGAAAAAATGAAAAGAGAAACAGACCTTATAGATGTTTGGTTTGATTCAGGAGCTATGCCATACGCACAACTTCATTATCCATTTGATTGCAATGATAAAGAACTAGCAAACAATTTCCCTGCAGATTTCATAGCAGAAGGAGTAGATCAAACAAGAGGTTGGTTCTTTACGCTTCACGCAATAGCAACACTTTGTTTCGATACAATATCATTTAAGAATGTAGTTTCAAATGGATTGGTGTTAGACAAGAATGGAAACAAAATGTCAAAGCGTTTAGGAAATGGAGTTAATCCTTTTGATATTTTATCTCAATATGGACCTGACGCAACAAGATGGTATATGATTACCAATACACAACCTTGGGAAAATTTGAAGTTTGATCCAAGTGGAATTGATGAGGTAAGAAGAAAATTCTTTGGAACATTATATAATACTTATTCTTTCTTTGCTCTTTATGCGAATATAGATAACTTTACTTACGCAGAAAAAGATGTTGCAAACGAAGAACGTCCTGAAATAGATCGTTGGATACTTTCAGAACTTAATTCATTGATAGATTTTTGTGATAAATCTTATTCAGACTACGAACCAACAAAAGCAGGTAGAGCAATAGCTAACTTTGTAGATGAATATTTGAGTAATTGGTATGTAAGATTATGTAGAAGACGTTTCTGGAAAGGAGAATACTCACAAGATAAGATTTCAGCCTATCAAACACTTTACACTTGCTTAGAAACACTTTCACAACTTATAGCTCCAATAGCACCATTCTTTGCAGAAAGATTATTTACCGATTTAAATAATGTCAGCAAACGTCATTGTTCATTCTCTGTTCACGCAACAGACTTCCCAAAATGCGATTCTTCATTGATAGACAAAGAATTGGAAGAAAGAATGCAAATGGCACAAAAGATTTGTTCATTGGTGTTATCATTAAGAAAAAGAAACAACCTAAAAGTTCGTCAACCGCTTTCAAAAATAATGATTCCAGCAAAAGATGCTCATCAACAAAATCAAATAGAAGCTGTAAAAGACTTAATACTTTCAGAAGTAAACATTAAAAATATAGACTTCTTAACAAAAGAGAATAATGTGTTGGTGAAAAGCATAAAAGCAAACTTCAAAACATTAGGACCAAAGTTCGGACCTAAGATGAAAGCAATAGCATCTGCAATAAGTTCATTCTCACAAGAAGACATAGCACAAATAGAAGCAGAAGGAAAATATTTGCTTAATATAGAAAATGCAGAAATTGAAATAATGCTTTCAGATGTTGAAATAATCACACAAGACATTCCAGGTTGGGTAGTTACAAATGAAGCAGACCTTACAGTAGCCTTAGATACTACTATTACAGATTCGTTACGTCAAGAAGGAATCTCAAGAGAACTTGTAAATAGAATTCAAAACATAAGAAAAGAACAAAACTTTGACGTTACCGATAACATAATAGTAGAAATACAACAATGTGAATTGCTATGCCAAGCAGTAGATACATTTAAAGAATATATTTGTAGCGAAACATTAACAAAAGAATTGAAATTTGTTGATACGATAGAAAATCCTTTACAAACAATAGATGTAATCGAAGGCGAAGAATTAGCAATCAATATTAGAAAAGCATAAATATGCACTTGAATTTTATAAATTGGGGGCTGAAAGCATACGATGAAGCACTAAAAGAGCAAGAAGAAATATTCAACAAAAAAGTAAATCAAAAGCTTCTTACTCAAAAAGACATTTCACAAGACTTTATTGTATGCCAACACCCCCATGTTTATACGCTTGGCAAACATGGAAAAGCCTCAAATCTTTTAGCAAACGAGCAATTTCTTCAAAAAATCAACGCAACATTTCATCATATCAATCGCGGAGGAGATATAACCTATCATGGACCGGGACAAATTGTAGGATATCCAAGTTTAGACTTAGACTCCTTAGGATTAACGCTTAGAACCTACATAGAAACCGTAGAAGAAAGTGTTATTAACTTGATGAAAGACTATTCAATAAACTGCGAAAGACTAAAAGGAGCAACAGGAGTTTGGATAGACGCACACACAACTAAAGCAAGAAAGATTTGTGCGATAGGAGTTAAAGCCTCAAGAGGAATAACCATGCATGGATTTGCTTTAAATGTTAATACCGATTTACAATACTTTAACTACATTAACCCTTGCGGCTTTACAGACAAAGGAGTAACCTCTTTACAAAAAGAATTAAACTCTTCAACCCCTTTAGACATAGATAAAATCCAACAAGAATTGTATCAACATTTTTTTAACTTAATATAAAGTAATATGAAAAGACAAGAATTAGTAAACCTTATAAGAAGTAAAAAAAGTTTCTTATGCGTAGGGTTAGATAGTGATATAAACAAAATCCCAAAACACCTTCTTACAAAAGAAGATCCTGTTTTTGAATTCAACAAAGCAATAATAGATGCTACACTTCCTTACACCGTAGCCTACAAACCAAATCTTGCTTTCTACGAATCAAGAGGAATAGAAGGATTAGTTAGCTTAAAAAAAACAATGGATTATTTGCGTCAATTTAAAAACGAATGTTTCACAATAGCAGACGCAAAACGTGGCGATATTGGCAATACCTCAGAACAATATGCAAAAGCCTTTCTTTCAGAAGAAGGAGATTTTAAATTCGATTCAATGACAATCGCTCCATATATGGGAGAAGACAGCGTAAAACCATTCACCGTTTATCCAGAAAAATGGGTTATACTTTTAGCTCTAACATCTAATAAAGGAGCAAACGATTTCCAATTTACAAAAGACGAAAACGCTACACCTTTATTTGAAACCGTACTTGTAAAAGCACAACAATGGGCAACAGAAGATAATCTTATGTATGTTTGTGGAGCGACTCAGGCAGAAATGTTTTCAAGAATAAGAGAAATAGCACCAAAACATTTTCTTCTTGTGCCAGGAGTAGGAGCACAAGGAGGCTCTTTGCAAGAGGTTTGTAAGTATGGACTTAACGAAGATTGCGGATTATTAGTCAATTCTTCAAGAGGCATAATCTTTGCAGATACAACAGAAAACTTTGCAGAAGTAGCAGCCCTAAAAGCAAAAGAATTGCAAGAAGAAATGGCCTCTTACCTAAAATAATAAAACGGCGTTCTATCATTTAGAATCGCCGTTTTATTTTTTTAATGCCTTTGATGAAAAGAGAAAATAAAAAACTTTCCCCAATAGTTAAGCCCAAATGCTTGCGATATTTTCAACTTTAAGATTTCTGATTGCAAATTTTTAAAAAATAAGCCCTTAACTAAAAACCACAAAATCAAAGACTTAACTTTTTAAAGCCTTAAAAACGCCAAAAAAGTCTTTGATTTTGCCAAATTTTTCGCTGTTTTTTTCAAATTTTTCTTTGATTTTTTCAAAAAAAACCTTGATTTAATTTTTTCTATCCTTGATTTAGAAATTTCTATCCCTGATTTAGAAAATTCTAAACGAGCTTTTCGTAAAAAAACTCCAAATCTGCGAAAAATTTATCCCAATTTTCGTCAATTTTTCGCAAGAATTTTCACAAAAATCCCAAAATGAAATTTTCTCAAAATAAAGATTTTTATCTATAAAATTTGAATTATGAAATTAAGAGTTTCTTTAATGTTTTTTTGTGCTTTAAAAATTTTGTTATACCTTTGTAGGCGAATTATTAACCAATAAAAAAAGGAGAATAAAAAAGAGAAAAAGAAGAATAATTTAGACTTAGAAAATTTTATTACGACATAAAATAGCGTTTTTGCTTATATTTGATTTCTTGAAATCTGGACAATTTCATTAAAATCACTCAAAGAATAAGCCGAGAGCGCTCACGAGTATATCGTGGGCTTTTCTTGTTTGAGTGATTAGGTAGTCCAGAACCTTGAGAAATCAATAAGAAAAAAGTCCCACGTTTTTTTATGCCTATAAATCAAAGAAATCAAATTAGTAAATCGCCTTTGGGACTTGGGTAAAGTAATAATTAGTAAAAATAAATATTCTTTATTATGACGACGATTGTCAAACAAGCACCCACAAAGCGTATAGAATACATTGATGCTTTGCGTGGATTTACTATGATATTAGTGGTGTTTTCTCACATTGAGGGAATTCTATTTAAGGATTCTTATTCTTTGCTTAATCAAGTGTTCATGTCTTTTCGTATGCCATTATTCTTTTTCATAAGTGGTTTTATCAGTTACAAAGCTAATATAGCATGGACTAAACAAGCATGGTGGACGATGAGCAAAAAGAAGTTAATGATACAATTACTACCTACATTATTCTTTGGTCTTATATACACTTATGCATATATGCATGTCGATTTTACAACATTCATGTTAGCTGAACTAAAGTTGGGTTATTGGTTTACAATTGTTCTTTTTGAGATGTTTGTTATCTTATATACCTTGAATCTCTTGCTTTATAATTCCGATTCAAAAACATTTCAAAAGCGTCAACTGATATCACTGATACTATTATCGATTATCTTTTTGGGAGCAAGTGTTATATTGAGAAAATTTCCTAACAATTTAGGGACTATATTTAGTTTGGTTCCATTAGGTAAGTATTTTCCATATTTTTCATTTGGTATTATATGTTCTATGAACAAAGAACGATTTCATAAAGTATTTCAAAACAAGTGGTTTACTTTTATAATTATTTCTTTATTTTGTATTGGGTTCTGTTTATGTCAGCAAATATCACCTAAATTGGGAGGTAATGTAATTTTTGCTTTGTATTATTCTATCTTTACATTTATAGGTTTTATGGGATTGCTTATAGTGTATAACTTTTTTAGGGTGTATCAAAATTCGTTTGTATCAACAAAAAAAGTAGGCAAAGCATTGCAATATATCGGCAAAAGAACTTTGGACATATATCTTATTCATTATTTTTTCATACCTTACTTGCCTCAGATTAGAACTATTATCAGTGGTAACAACGTAGTTTTAGAATTAGTTATTGTAGGTGGACTTTCACTCATTGTTATTGCTGTTTGTCTGATTGTTAGCAATATTTTACGAACAAGTCCAATATTGGCAAAATATTTATTTGGTGCAAAAGAGTAAAGATAGGGAATTTATTTAGGGTATATTATAGTTTCAATTTCATAAATTAAAAAAAACGCTCGTGAGTCTTTGTTTTATTTTGACAAACGAGCGTTTTGTTTTTTTATTTTTTTAAGATTTAAATTCATCTATTAGTCTTCGGTCTTTTTTGCTTGGTCGGCCTATTCCTCTGTCGCGTTTTTCAAAGGCGTATTCTCTTGCTATGCGAATTCTTTCAATCTCTTGAATGTCGGTTTGGTCTTCTAAAAAGTTTTCTACAAGTTTTGCTCCAACTCTATTGTTGAGAAGTTGTTTTACTTTCACCTTTCGGTGTAGTTGGTCTATGTTTACAACATATATATCGCCTTCTTTTACGATTTTTGAGGGCTTTACTATGTTTCCTTCGCAGGTTACTTTACCTAATCGACAGGCATCGGTTGCTAAGGCTCTTGTTTTATAGAGCCTTACAGCCCATAGCCATTTGTCAATTCTTACTTCCATCTTGCGCTTATTTTTGACGGAAGAATATTGTAATAGGTACGCCGTTGAAGTCGTACATTTCTCTTAGTCTGTTTTCAACAAAGCGTTTGTAAGGGTCTTTTATGTATTGTGGAAGATTGCAATAGAAAACGAATTGAGGGTATGCGGTTTTCAATTGCATAATATATTTTATTTTTACATACTTTCCTTTGTATGCTGGTGGAGGATTTTGTTCTTTTACAATAGGTAAAAGTCTTTCGTTAAGCTCTGAGGTAGGGATTTGACGTGAGCGTGATTCGTAAACTTTTCTTGCAGTTTCTAATACTTTGTAAATTCTTTGTTTGTTTATAACAGAGGTGAATACAATAGGCACATCGTCAAATGGTGCTATTTTTGCTCTAATTTTTTCTTCAAATTCAAGGATTGTTTTATTGTCTTTCTCTATTAAATCCCATTTATTAACTACAATTACTACTCCTTTGTTGTTGCGATTGATAAGAGAGAATAGGTTTATGTCTTGACTTTCTAATCCTTGTGAGGCATCTATCATCAATACACAAACGTCAGAGTTTTCTATTGAACGAATTGAACGCATTACTGAGTAAAATTCTACATCGTCCATTTCTTTGTTCTTTTTTCTTACGCCTGCTGTGTCGATGATTACAAAATCGAATCCGAAAAGATTGTATCTTGTGTCAAGGGAATCTCTTGTTGTTCCTGCTGAGTTGTGAACTATGTTTCTTTCTTGTCCGATTAGGGTGTTAATCAAAGAACTTTTTCCAACGTTTGGACGTCCTACAACGCAAAGTTTTGGAATGCCTGCGTTTTCATCAACAAAGGTTTCTTCTTCTGCAAAATCTTTTACAAGTTCATCTAACATTTCTCCTGTTCCAGAGCCGTTTATTGCAGATATTGTATAGACTTCTCCAAGTCCAAATGAGTAAAATTCATAGTGATCATTAGCCCTCGCTGCATTATCTACTTTATTGGCAACTAATAACACTTTTTTATCGCAACGTCTTAAAAGTTCTGCTACTTCTTCATCATCAGGTGTAATGCCTTCTTTTACATCTACCATAAAGATTATGGCGTCTGCTTCTTCTATTGCTAAGACTACTTGTTTTCTTATTTCGCCTTCAAACACGTCTTCGCTACCTATAACATATCCTCCTGTGTCAATAACTGAAAATTCCTTTCCATTCCAATTGGATTTTCCGTAATGACGATCTCGTGTTACTCCTGCTTCGGAGTGAATGATTGCATCTCTTGTTTCTGTTAAACGATTGAATAAAGTTGATTTGCCTACATTAGGACGACCTACGATTGCTACTATATTACCCATTGTATTTTCTTATTTTGTGCAAAGATACAACAAAGAAACGAAAGTAAGCGATAATTTTTTCTAAGAAATAAAAAAATAAATCAAAGAAATAGTTTTTTAAAGCAAAGAATAAAAAAGATAAATATGTTTAAAATTATTATCTTCTTCCTGTGTATCGTTTGTTTCTTTGATCGGTTGCAATTTTGTAACTCAATCCTAATGAAACATCGTAATTCATTGCCCAGCCTCCGTAATTTAGATGATAATCTGAAGGAAAGATGTCATTTGTTATAAGAAGTTTCGCTTCTATGTTTAATAAAAGGTTTCTATTCAAGTAAAAAGAGTTTATTAAACCTCCATTCATTGCAAGCCCTGAGAATTGATCTTTTGATTCTTCTGGTCTTAAAGTCGTAAAACCTACTCCGAAAATAATGGTTGCATCATAGTATTTCTTTTTTGCTTTAGTTTTCCAAAAATTTGTAATATTTACTAATAGGTCTGCGTGTGTATATATCAAAGAATTAGATAAAATTGTATCGTAATAAGGATCTATTGTTATGGGCATAACACTTTTTGTATTCCCTCCTTGAACTGCTATTCTTGTTCCTAAGATTGGAGAAAAATGATAACCAATAGAAAATTGTATCATAGGAGTCAATTCATTACTTAATCCATTAAATGGTTTGTCTCTCCATAAATGTAATGCATTAATACCTCCTGATACGGATAATTCTACATTATCATTAAACACATCTTCCGTTCTGAAACTTCTTCTTTGTGCAGAAAGATTATAAAACACACTAACTAATACTACGAATATGAGAAACTTCTTCATAATACAAATTTTTATGACATGCAAAGATATAACTATTTACTTTATTTTTGAAATAAATACTGTTTTTTTTGTACTTTTGCCACAAATAAAAACAGAAATTGTATGGAAAAAAAGAATTCAAACATTGCATTATGGATAGGCTGTGGATTGTCTATCGTTTGTTCGATAATACTTTTTATTATGGTATTATCTAATGGAAACAAAGAAGCAACAGAAACAAAAAATGTTGCAAAAATGGAGAAAAAAAATAAAACTCTTTCTTCCTCAGGTTTAAAAGTTGCTTATATCAATACTGATACTATAATGGCAAAGTATCAAATGGCACTTGATATGGAAGCAGAATTGCAAGATTATCAAAAAAAGTTGCAAAATGAATTAGAATCAAAGGCAAGAAAATTTCAAACCGATTATGAAAATTATTTAAAGAATGGTGCATCATTGACTTTGACTCAACAAAAGCAAACAGAACAAGACCTAACAAGAAGACAACAAGAATTGTCGCAACTTGAACCACAAATGATGACAGATTTGCAAAAGAAACAAGTCTCTGAAAATGAAAAATTATTAAATGCTATTTATGCGTTTATAAAAGACTATAACAAAAAACATCAAAACTTTGATATTATATTAAGTAAGTCTTATCTTGGCTCTCCTGTTCTTTACATTGATGAAGGTATGGATATAACAGATGAAATTGTTAAAGGATTAAATAAAGAATACGAAGAGTATAAAAAAGAGAAGTAATAATTTGATAAAGTGAAATGAAAAAAGCGGAAGAAAACTCTTCCGCTTTTTCTTTGTAGCGGGGGCAGGACTCGAACCTACGACCTTCGGGTTATGAGCCCGACGAGCTACCTCTGCTCCACCCCGCATCTTGTTGTTTCGGATTGCAAAAATAATACTATTTTTGCAATCCACCAAATTTTTTTACTTTTATTCTTCAAATATTATTTCTCCTCTTGCTCGTGAGAAGGTAAATGTACCGAAATCTATTAGTCCATTTCTATTTACAATCATATCGTATTTCATTCCTTTTCTTACGATTACTTCATATTTATCTGCAAAGTATTTTCCAATGTAAGCAGATTTGAATGTAAGTACAGAATTGTCTAAAATATTTCCGTCTTCGTCAAAAGCTTTATCTCTATCTTTGAAATCATCTTTTGTGATTCTACCCTCCAATAAAAATTTCATTGCTAAATCCCAATCTAATACTGCTGCATCTCTGTATTTTTCATCATAAATACAAGGAACAGCTTTTCCGTTTAAGATGATATAGATTTGTGCTTTGCTACCATTTATCATTGAAACTTTTATGTGGTTATCTGTATAAACGATAGGGATTTCTGTATCAGGAGGAGGAACTGTTCCCGATACCATATCAACAATTGGAGCCTTTAATTCGGCATCTTTTAAGCTATCTAAAACTGCTTTTGGAACAAAATCAGTTCTCAAAATTCTAAACTCGGTTCTACGATTAAGTTGGTGAGCAGCTTCTTTTTCATTTTTAGTTCTCAATTTATTGATATAGTCATCAGTAAGAGTTATACCTTTTGCAAAAGAGTATTCCTTTCCACCAAATTCTGATACACAATTTGTTTTTAATGTACGAGGTACTCTATCGCCATAGCCTTTTGGAATCAATCTGTCTCTATCTATTCCTCTTGCTACAAGAAATTCTACAACCGATTCAGCTCTTCTTTGACTTAAAGTGTCATTTGTTACTCTAAGGAAAGGACGAGAGTCAGTATGTGAAGCAAGTTCTATAACGTAAGTAGGATTATTAACCAATATTACTAATAAATCTGAAAGAGAGTCTTGATATTGATCTTTTAATTCCCATTTTGCTAAGTCATAACGTATTTCTGGCAATACGATAGGTTCTTTTGGTATTGGTTTTAATTTGAAGTCGTGAACCAATTCAGTAGTTGTTGTTAATCCAACAGTAGATTCTTTTCCCTCGTTGTTAAAGTAACCTATTTGAGATACTTGAATCTTATAATTAACATTATATTTCAATTGTTCTGTTGTAAAATCGTATTCACCCTTTCTATTAGTTCTTGTTTCAAAAGAAGAATTGTCATCGCCAATTAAGCGTACTCTTGCTCCATCTATTGGTTGCATAGATTTATCATCGCGTATTTTTCCTTTCAAAGAGAATAACAATGGAGCTCTGTAAAAAGAATAAAGGTCGTCTCCACCAGTTCCACCCTCTCTATTAGAGGAGAAAAATCCTGATTCTTCTGCTGCAATATTTTCTACTGGAACTTTATTGTATATAATACCAATTTCGTCAGAAGGGCTATTGATAGGATACATTAAGTTTTGAGGTTCACTCCATTCTTCATTGGCAAATTCAGTGTAGAATAAGTCCATACCTCCCAATCCTGGCAATCCATCCGAAGAATAATAAAGTCTTGAATCAGAACGTAAAGTTGGGAATTGTTCATTACCTTCTGTGTTGATTAGTTTGCCGAGATTTGTTACGCGTCCAAAAGATTCTTCTATGCTACTTCTTGTTGCTTTCCATAAGTCGTAGCCACCTTCTCCACCAGGACGGTTAGAAGAGAAGTAAAGAGTTAATTCATCAGCAGAAATTGCTGGGTGAAAATAGTTAAAAGCAGTATCGCCAAGATCAATCATTATAAATGGAGATTGCTCTTCTTGTTCCTCGTCCATTTGTGAGCGTTTTTTGCCTTTTTTATCTTTTTCCACAGGCTTAGTCATATAAATAGCACAATTCAATTGTTCTCTATGTTGTACAAGACAGCGAGAAAAATAAACATTTTGAGTAGAAGAGCCTTTCGCAAACACAAGTTCCCCTTCGTTTGCCTCAGTGTTTATTTGGTCTATTGATATTAAATTAGGCTCACTAAGTTCACTGTTTTTTAATTTTGCACTTGTGTAAATGTTTGAAAAATATTCTCCAGTCCAAACATCGACATCTTCGCTCATTTCAGTTGGTCGTGAAGATGTAAAGATAACTTCATTTTCGTCTTCTGAGGCTGAAAAACGTGGTCCCCACTCATTCCACTCTGTATTGATGTTTTTCAATTCCACAACTTCGTGACGAGTAGGATTGTTTATCCATTTCTTTGCTAATTCAATAGATTGTAACCTTCTTTTAGCCAAAGCATCATCTGGAACAAGTTTTAAATATTCTTTGTAGTTGTATTCTGCAGCATCCCATTCGCTATTAAATTTTTGAATGTCTGCCATATACAAAAATATCTTAGGCTGAACATCATAATATTTTGCTTTGACCAATCTTTGGTAGGTTTTTACTGCCATTTTTTGGTCGTTCATATAGCGATAACATTCTGCTTGTTGGAACATTATCCTGTTTTTTTCTTCTCTATTGCCTTTTATTTTTGTGTAAGCTTCTTTGTATAAATCTACTGCTGTAATATATTGCTTGTTCTCAAAAGCCTCATCGGCGATTTCTGTCAAACTTCTCTTTTGAGCAAACACATTAACACTTGCAATCACCAAAAAGAAAAAAATTACTTGTTTTAATTTCATATATTTAATCAATTTTTAGACAAAAAATTAAAGAAACCTATTTTAACAGACTACAAAAATACAACTTTTCTGTTAATTCGCTAAGAAAAAGGCTTATTTTTTATTAGTGAATGACATTATTGTTGAATAGAAGAATTGTTTTCTTGTTGTTTTATTACGTAAATATCCTCGTTTGCAGCCTTCATTAAATATTTTTCTCTGCCATATTTTTCTTTTGCTTTAATATTTTTTTCTAAGTCTGCATTTCTAATACTATCTTGCTTGATTTCCTCTAAGATAAAGTTTTTTTGTTGCTCAACTTCTTTGCATTGTTCCTTTATTTTAAAGTAATATAAGATATTATTATTTGGAGAGAATAATAATAAGACAGCAAAAATAAGTATAGTTATTGTGTACTTATTTACAAATCGTTTTAATAATTTATTCTCTTTAAAGACAGATGATTTCATTATAATATTTTTTTGTCGTAAAGGTCTATTAACGTTTCTCCATTAGTCAGCCAATAGGTGTTTAAACCTATTTGTTTTGCTCCTTCAAGATGTTGAGGCGAGTCGTCTATGAATAAAGTTTCTTCTGCTTTTATTCCTGCATCATCAAGTACGAATTGAAAAGATTCTGGGTGAGGTTTTCTTCTGTGAATTTCGTTTGAAAAATATGCTTTATTGAAAACACAAGAGAATAAGTCAAATCCCAATTGCTTTTCAAAATCTTTTTTTAAATATTCTATGTGTAACTCGTTTGTGTTTGAGAATAAATAAAGCTTATATTTCAATTTTAAGATGCCAAGTAATTGAATAATTTCTTTTGGTAAATCTAAAATCATAGCAAACCAAGCCTTGTCAATTTGCTCATCTGTCAAAGGATATTGAACCAATTCTCTAATTCCATTTCTAAACTCTTCTATGCTACAATTTCCTTCTTCAAATTTATCAATTATAGGAACCTGACTTGCTTGTGTGTAAATTTTATCAAAATTCTCTATTCCGTAACTTTTAAACGTTTCTACAATCTTGTGATAACTTACATTAAGTATCACACCTCCCATATCTAATAATAAATTCTTTATCATTTCTATTCGTTTTCTTCGTTTTTATAATGATTCCAGCCTCGTGCTTTTAATTCGATTGTGGTATTTTGAGGTGTAACTAACTGACAGCCTAATGATTTGTCTGTTATATGTCCTATGACGTGAATATTGTCGTTTTTTTGTATTTTTTCGTAATCTTTTTGATTGATTGTGAATAGTAATTCATAGTCTTCTCCACCATTTAAAGCACCTGTGTCTGCTAAGATTTTAAATTCTTCGAATGTTCGTGAGGTTCTGTAATCAATAGGTATTTTTTCTAAATAGATTTCACAACCAACCTCCGATTGTTTGCAAATATGTAATGTTTCAGAGGCAAGTCCGTCTGAAATATCTATCATTGAAGTTGGCAAAATGCCTTCTTGTTCAAAAAAGTCTATGATTTTCTTTTGCGCCTCAGGCTTTAATTGACGTCCAACCTCATATTCGTAATCTTGTAATTGAGGTTGGCTATTAGGATTGACCATAAAAGCAGCTTTTTCTCTTTGTAAGACCAACAATCCTGCATAAGCCGCTCCTAAATCCCCTGTTACACACAGTAAATCATAAGGTTTTGCTCCGTTTCTTTTAATTATATTTTCTTTTTCAGCCTCTCCGATAACGGTTATTGAAAGAAACATTCCTGCTGCAGAGCTTGTTGTATCTCCTCCAACTACATCTACTCCATATTTTTCGCAAGCAAGATATATTCCTGCATACAATTCTTCTAATGCTTCAACGGAGTAACGATTGCTAACGGCTAATGAAATTGTAATTTGTTTAGGACGGCCATTCATTGCATAGATGTCAGAAAAATTAACTACGCAAGCCTTATATCCTAAATGCTTTAAAGGAGTGTAAACCATATCGAAATGCACTCCTTCTGTCATAATATCTGTGGAAACCAAAACAACTTTGTCTTTATATTCTAAACATGCCGCATCATCTCCAATAGATAATATTGTACTACTATTTTTTATTTGTCTTGTATGTTCAGGAGTTAGTCTTTCTATTAGTCCAAATTCTCCTAAACTTTCTAATTCTGTTCTTTCACTCATTTAACAAACTATATTTGCTTTCAAACTGCAAATATATGAATAATTTTACATTTTAAGTACAATACTTATCCAAAGGTTGTTGCTTGATATGTTTGGATAATGTGCTTTTTGAGTAAAACCTGTAACGGTTGTGATCCCTTTGTGTGCAATAAGATTATAGTCAAGGCTAATTCCTACTGCTCTATTGCCAATGTGAGCCTCGTTTTCTTTGTATATCCACCAAGTAAAGCCAAGTGGAACAACGGTATTCAAGGAAGTAAGGGCTAATTTAGGTTCATATTCTTCGTTTTTGTTTTTTATGGTATGCAAAAAACTATTGTATTGTCCTCCAAGCCCAATAGAAAATTCAAAATCAAAGTTTTTTACTCTATAAAATACATAAGAAATCTCTAATTTACTGCCATAACTTCGTAGTTCTGCATATTGGTCTTCGTGACTGCTCACAGAAGGAGCAGAGGAAGCAAAACTTTCTGTCAAAATAGAAAATCTGTCTTTGAAATAATAGCCAAAACCAAGTGTAAAACCTGTTTGCATTATTGGATTGAAGTCTTTGTATTCTGGATAGTAAGACTTGATAGAGGCATTCAAATCTTCAAAATTGCTAATAAATCCCATTGTGAAACTTGTTGTGGAAACAAATCCAGAAGTCTTTGTTTTATTTTGCGAAAACAAAGAAATATTTGTCGCAAACAAAGAAATAATTAAAAGAATCGCTGTTTTTTTCATAATACCATTGTGTTTTTAAATTTTCTATAAAACATTTGTTTTTTCACAATGGTTCAATAAAAAAATAATTATTTTTCTTTGTCTATTTCATTTCAAGCATTATTATACTTGTCTAACAAAGTAAAAATAAAAGACTTACTGCAACGAAAGAAAGTGAATTAATAAGTGTTAGCGGGTGCTTTTATGCTCTTGTAAAAGATAAGTTAAGATATAAAACAAATAACAAACAAAAAGAATTGTTTGTTATTTTCTCCATTTATACCAAAACATTCTGTCTTTTACTTGCTTGTCAAGAATTATAATTATCTCTTCTGACATTTTGATAAAGATATTCAATTCATTATCTTCTAACCAGCGTTTGCCGTCATCTTCTTTTCTACATGCAGCAGAGAAATTTATTAGAAACTCATCGTTTGAGCGAAGCACCCATTGTACAGCTTTTTTCTCTCCGTCAATTGCGTTACTCAAAACCCCAAGAGTTCCAAATCCATTATCGAAAAGCCAATGCAAAGCCTCTTCATCACCTCTTACAGCATTGCTCCAAGCAGCCAATTCAGGAAATCCGTTATTGACTAAGAACATAAAAAATTTTTTATCTCCTTTTAGCGATTCAAGCAATGCTATTAAAATTTTTATATCGTAATGTAAGAGGCTTCGCATAATGATTATCTTAATTTAGCTTCTAATTTTTGTTCAAATGTTTTCAAGAGTTTAGACATAATTGCTTCAATTTGTTTATCCGTCAAAGTCTTTTCATTATCTTGAAGAATAAAACTTAAAGCATATTGTTTGTGTCTCTCAGGCAATTTATCACCTGTGTAAACGTCAAACAAAGAAACCTTTTTCAACAATTTCTTTTCTGTTTGATAAGCCAAAGCTTCCATCTGTGCAAAAGTAATTTCTTCTTTCACAACCAAAGCCAAATCCCTTCTCACCTCAGGGAATTTACTTATTTCTTCATATCTTACACTCTTAGAAGGAATATAGCGATAAAGCAAAGTCCAATCCACATCTGCATAGAAAACACTTTGTTTTATATCCCATTTCTTGCAAAGAGCAGGCCTTAACATACCAATTGTCGCAATAGTTTTTTTACTATCTTTTGCCACGTATGCCAAAGCGTAAAGATATGATTCGTTTTCTATTTGTTGAAGTTCAAAACGTGTCATATTCACTCTAAGTTCAGAGAAAATATTCAACAAAATATTCTTTAAGAAATAAAAATCCTCATCAACTCTTTTTGCTTGCCAACTTTCAATACTCTTTCCTGTTGTAAGCATTGCAAGATGTTTATGTTCGGTATATCTTTTTGTAATTTCAGAATTTTCAAAACTTTCAATATTCTTTTGATAACAATTACCAAACTCAAACAATCTTAAATCGCCTGTCTTACGATTGATATTATAAGAAATAGTTTCCAATTGACCATAAAGAAGAGTTTGTCTCATTTGCCCAAGGTCTTTACTTAAAGCATTTAAAACCAACACAGAATTTTCTTGTAGAAAGTCTTTGTTGTTTTCATAATAAGAAACCTTTGTCAAAGAATTGTTCATAGTTTCGTTAAAGCCTTTTGCAGCCAACATATCAGAAACAAAAGCCTGAATTTTTTCTGGATTAGGTTTCGCAGAAGAAGAAATACAATTTTTCATACTTGCAGAAATCTCCACATTATTGTATCCATATACTCTAAGTATTTCTTCAATCAAATCACACTCTCTTGTAACATCAACTTTATTAGTAGGCACAATAGCAGTCAAACCATCTTCTCTGCAAACAGTTTCAATATTTAGTTTGTTTAATATATTCTTTACCGTTTCTCTATCTAATTTTTTGCCAATCAAACTATCCATTCTCTCAAACGAAAGCTCAATTTCTCTCGGTTTTATTTCTTCCGGATAAACATCTACTATTTCAGAAGAAACCTTACCACCAGCAACTTCCTTAATTAAAAGAGCAGCACGTTTCAAAGCATAAAGAGTAATATTAGGGTCTGCACCTCTTTCATATCTAAAAGAAGCATCAGTTTTCAAACCATGATGCTTTGCAGCCTTACGAATAACCACAGGATCAAAATAAGCACTCTCAATAAGCACATCAACAGTCTTTTCACTCACTCCGCTATCCAATCCTCCGTAAATACCACCCATACACATCGGCTCTTGACTATTGCAAACCATAGCCTCTTTACCGTTAAGCTTTCTTTCTACCCCATCAAGAGTTACAAAAACACTATCTTTTTCAAGAGCCTTAACATTAATTTGATTACCTTTCACCTTTGAGAAATCAAAAGCGTGAAGCGGCTGACCAACTTCCATTAAAATAAAGTTAGTTATATCAACAATATTATTAACAGGACGTAAACCAATAGCCCTTAAACTATCAGCTAACCACTTTGGGCTCTCCTTTACTTCAACACCCTTTACTACAACAGCACTATATCTCTTGCAAAGATTAGTATCTATATTTATTTCTATTGTTTCAGAAGTTTCTTCTACTTGAAAATCCTCTACACTTGGAATGTTTAAAGACTTTTCTTCATTTAATTGACTTTTTAACAAAGCGACTAAATCCCTTGCAACGCCTATATGAGAAGTTGCATCGCTACGATTAGCCGTCAGACCTATTTCAAAAACATAATCTTCCTCAATATTGAAATATTCCTTAGCAGGAGTACCAACCTTTGCATCTTGGTCTAAAACTAATATACCATCGTTATTATCGCTCAAACAAAGTTCTTTTTCAGAGCAAATCATACCCTCACTTGGCTCACCTCTAAGTTTGCTTTTCTTTATTTCAAAACACTCTCCGTTTTCCTCATAAATCTTAGCACCTATTGTAGCAACAATCACCTTTTGACCTGCTGCCACGTTTGGAGCACCACAAACAATATTCAAAGGCTCTTCACCTCCAACACTCACCTTTGTTATATGAAGATGGTCCGAATTAGGATGATTTTCACAAGTCAAGACTTCGCCTACAAAGAAATTTTTCAATCCTCCTTTAATACTTTCAACCAATTCAACATCTTCTACTTCCAAACCACCGAAAGTTAAAAGATTTGCAACTTCTTCTGCCGACACATTAGTATCAACATATTTTTTTAGCCAATTATATGATATTTTCATCTCGCAATATTTTTTATTTGATTAAGGTCATTTCATCAACAAGATGAGATGCACCAGCAAATTTGTCAATTATAAATAAACAATAACGAATATCCAAAGATATGTTTCTACATTGCGAAGGGTCATACATAACATCGCTCATTGTACCTTCCCAATTTCTATCGAAGTTAATACCAATTAGATTTCCGTCTTTATCTAAAACAGGACTACCAGAATTTCCTCCTGTTGTGTGATTACTTGCAATAAAGGCAACAGGCAATTCACCCTTATAATTAGCATATTGACCATAATCCTTATTATTATATAGTTGTTTCAACTTTGGTTCAACAACATAATCATATATCTCAGGATTTTCTTTTTCCATTATACCCTCAATAGTTGAGAAAGCCTCATACCTAACAGCATCTTTTGGAGAATAAGTCTTTATGTTTCCGTATGCAACCCTCAAAGTAAGATTAGCATCAGGATAAAACTCTTTCTTAGTATCTTTTTTCATTATACCATCTACATAAACCCTATAAAGACTATCAACCTTGTCATCATAGAAAGCCAACTCAAATCTATCCTTTTCCATGTACTGCATCCAAATAGGAGTAAAGAGTTCAAACGCAGGGTCTTTTTCCAATTTTTTCACACTCTTCTTTGAAAAATTTTTAAATATCTTTTCTGCCTTTTTAGGACAAGTCAAAACAGAATTTTCATAAACATAATCAAAATAAGCCTCTGCGTTATCATTGTAGTCTTTCTTTACAACATCTCTCAACCACACATAATTCTCTTTTGCATAATCATTATAGAAAATAGACATCGCTCTAACAAAAATCTCTTTATCTACCCTGCGATGATTAACATAATCATTCGCATAATATTTTGACAAATCAGCATAGAACTTTAACATATTATTTCCAAGACTTGCCTCATCGCTACTTGCAATAGCCATTCCAAGCTTTCTTACTTGAACCATCAAATCCGAAGCAAACACAGCCTCGTTCAAATAAGTATAAGACAAATTTATTTTCTCCATTTCGGCATAAGCAGTCTTTAATTCCGAAAGAACATTTTTATACTTATCCTTATCTTTTGCCCAAAGGTTAAATTCTTTTTCAAATTCTTTTTTCTTTTCAATAGCGTTCAATCTTTTCAAGCCTCTAACCTCACCTTGCCACTTTTTCCAACCGTTAGCCACAGACGCAACTTTAGAAGCATATCTCAATCTTTGAGCAGGGCTTTCATTCATTGCTCTATTATATACATCAAGTCTTGCAGTTCTTAACTTAATTCTTGTAGGGTCTTCAATGTTTTGAACATAGTTTACCGCATCAGAGGTAAGAAACTGTTTAGTTGTTCCAGGATAACCAAACACAAAAGTGAAATCTCCTTCCTCAACACCTTTTATATTTATCTTTAAATGTTTCTTTGGAGTATAAGGTACGTTGTCTTTTGAATATTCAGCAGGTTTTCCATCTTTATCTGCATAAACTCTAAACACTGAGAAATCTCCTGTGTGTCTTGGCCACATCCAATTGTCAGTATCTCCACCAAATTTACCAATATTTGAAGGAGGTGCACCAACTAAGCGAACATCTTTAAACACCTCATTAACATACATAAAATATTGGTTGCCGTAATAGAAAGGTTTTATTACAGCAGAATAATGATTGTTCTCAGTAGCCTTTTCAATCACCTTTTTAATATTGATTTCTATCAAATCCTGACGTTCAACCTCCGACATATTATCCTTAATCCCTTCTAACACACGTTTAGTTACATCTTCCATATAAACCAAACGTGTAATAGTTAGTCCTTTGCAAGGCAATTCTTCTTCTTTGCTCATTGCCCAAAAACCATTTGTAAGATAATCTCTTTCAACCGTAGAGTGAGAGACAATAAAACTATAACCACAATGATGATTTGTTAGCAACAAACCTTGGTTTGAAACAAATTCTCCTGTACAACCTGTTCCAAACAACATAACTGCATCTTTTAAAGAAGCGTTGTTTACATTATAAATGTCTTCTGCACTAATACGCATTCCATTTTTTTGCATATCAGCCTCTTTGTTTTTCAATAAAAGAGGTAACCACATTCCCTCATCAGCAAATAGATTTGGCATAATCATCAAAACTGCCAATCCAAGTAAAAATAACTTTTTCTTCATACTAAAAAATCTAAAATCTTTAATTACTCTGTAATCACAATTTTTTGTGCAGGATAATTTCCTACTTTAACAATATAAACTCCAGCGGTAAGGTTAGAATTACTTACTAATCTACCTTCAATATCAAATATCTTTAATTCACAATTCTCACAACCTTCCACAATAATTTCTCTATTTAAATTTCTTATAGTAATATTCGTCATATCAAAATCTTCAAGCGAGTTACTACCGCCACCACTATTCCCATATATGGTTGCTGTTACATTAGAACCTCCATTCACTATAGCATCAAGATAACAGTTTTCTTCAAAAATGCTACTTCCTCCATCTATTGTGATACCATTCATTATCGTTGGAGTAGAAGGTGTAGACACAATTAAACCACTTGAATTGCTACCACCAGGTCCGCCAGGACCTCCTGGAGCATATCCAGACCACCCACCAGGTCCACCACCACTGCTAATTGTTGGAACATAAAAAGCAATAACTTCATTTCCATAGCTCATTGAATACCATGTATTGCTATTTACAGTTGATGATTGATAGCAAGTTTGTGATAAAACAGCACCTTGTTCTAACCCTCCTATAGAAATTATTATTCCTCCGTTAAGATATAGGCGTTTTCCTTCCTCAGAGTTGGCATCAATAGCTACTTCTGGAGCGCGAGAGCCTATTGCGTAAACAAGTCCTCCATTTATATAAACATCTCCATTTGCATCTATTGCATCATTATTAGCAGAGCGTGAATAAACATATCCATTTGTAATAATCATATCTTGACCAGAGTTAATTCCATCATCGTAAGCATCAACGTAAATTTCTCCTCCGCTAATTTCTAAGGTGTTTTTACTTTCTATACCCTCTGCATTAGTACCGCTTGTTTTTGCTTTAATTACCCCACCACTAATAACAATTCCTCCACTATAAGTATAGCTATTGCCATTTTCAGTTTTAACACCTACCCTAATAGCTTTTGGAGAAGAATAATAAGCATTATCTACATTGTCAGTATTACCTGTATAGTTTAAATTCTCTGTTGTACCATTATTATAATAAAGAGCACCACTTGTTTCAGCAGAAAGATTTCCTCCGCTCACTGTTAAAATTCCATCACATTTCAAACCTTTTCCTCCAGAACCTGTTGCAACAAGAGTAATATTTCCTCCACTAATAGTAATATTGCCATCTGCACTAATTCCACAAGCAGCACTTGTTTCTAAATCTTCCTCGTCCCATCTTCCATTACCTGTTGTAGTTACGTTAATTACACATTCGTCAGACAAATATATATCTCCTTCACTCTTAATTCCTTTTGCTGCAATTCCATTGCAATTGATAGTGATATTTCCTCCGCTAATATAGATATTACCTGAATCTTCATCTTCGTGATCCTCTATAATACCCGTAGAAGAATCACTATCAAGGTCGCATTGCAAACCGTCATCAGTAGTTCCACTTATATTAGCAAATCCACTTTCCATAAGAAAATATTGATTACAAGAAATGCCATCTCCCAAAGCCGATGTTACGTTAATAGTTGCATCTTTTATTGAAATATATTCTCCTACTTTAATTGCATGTTTTTTATTTCCAATTACGTTTAATGTGCCTGATTGGGAAAATTCAGAGTGTCCTTTTATATAAAAACAACCTTTTTGAGAACCACTTGCAGCATCAACAAGACTATTAGTAGTTCCGTCTAAAATTTTCACCTTTATGCGTTTGCTATTATCAATATGAATAGCTGCACCACTATTAACAGGATTTAGATTTGTTAGATTTAATCCGTTCAATTCAATAGTTGCCTTATAAGAACCCGACATATAAAACTCGCCATCGTTAGATGTACCACTAAGCCTATAAGTTATTTCCTCAGATACTTCACTGCTTTGAACAATAGAAACGTGTGCTCCACTAATCGTTGTTGTGATATATTGAGAAATATTATCTGCTATAGCAACTGTGGCAGTAGTGTCATAGAATGTAACACTTACTGTATTATTGCTTAGATTTTGTGCCATAAGACTCATAGTTAGCACAAAACTTAAAATAAAAGTTGTTAATCTTTTCATAATAATTTATAGAGATGCTAAAGTTAAAAACATTGCAAAGTTACAAAAAAAATTCTCAAACAAAAGAGTCTTTCTATTTTATTAACTTATATAAAACAGAATCGCCACGAATTTTCGGATGTAAACAAAATTTCTATAAATTTAACGCCGAATGCGTGTGATATTTTCAAGCCTAAATTTTCCGATTGCAAATATTGAAAATATAATCCCTTAACTAAAAAGCAGTAAATCAATAATTTAACTTTTTTGAAGTCAGAAAAACGCTAATTTTTTCTTTGTTTTAGTGTGATTATTTCTTGATTTGAGAAAAATAATTCTTGATTTTAAGAAATTATTTCTTTGTTTTATTTCAAAAAAACGCTGACTTTTTAAAATTAAATCAGCTTTTCAAGAAAGAAAGTTCAAATTTAGCGATTTTGTTACTTGATTTCGCTCAATTTTGGTCAAGGAACTCGAAATTTTCTCAAAATGAAATTTCCGTAAAATAAACGTTATTTACCTTAAAACTTCGTTTTACACTTGTGAACTGAAATTTTAACGATGCTGTAAAAACGTTTTGTTTTTTGTTTTTCTTTTAGTTTTTTTCTTCTCTTTTTATTTCTTTGTTGTATCTTTGCAGTTTGCAAAAATTATCCCGATGGGAATATCGGTAAAAGTTATAGAAATGGAAAGAAGAAACGAAAATAGAGATTGGAAAAGACCTCAAAAGGGGGGCTTTAACAAAGAGAAAAGAGAAGAGAGAAAGCCTTTTTCAAAAAAATTTGAAAGAGATAGCGAGCAAGCTCCAAGAGAGTTTAAGAGAAAGAGAATACAATCGTTTGAAAAAGCAGAACGCTTCTCTGACAAAAAGGAGAAATTTTCAGATAAGAGAGAACGTTTTTCCGATAAGAAAGAAAGATTTTCAGACAAGAGAGAGAGATTTTCTCGCAAGGAAAAGACTTTCGATAGAGAGCCAAAGAGATTTGAGCGTGAAAGAAATACATATAGTGAAAAGCCTATAAAAACTCTTGATAAAGACATACGTTTAAATAGGTTTATTGCAAATTCTGGTGTTTGTTCAAGAAGAGAGGCAGATGTTTTGATTGCTTCGGGAGCTGTAACGGTGAATGGAAAGGTAGTAACTCAAATGGGAGTTAAAGTTTCTACCTCTGATGTTGTTTGTTATGACGGAGAAAGACTCTCACATGAGAAAAAAGTCTATCTTTTGCTTAATAAACCAAAAGGATTCATAACTACGCTTGACGATCCGCAAGAAAGAAAAACTGTAATGAGTCTTGTAGAAAAGGCTTGCACAGAAAGAATTTATCCTGTCGGCCGTTTAGATAGAAATACAACAGGTTTGTTGCTTTTTACTAACGATGGAGATATGACAAAGAAGCTTACACACCCTTCTTTTGGTGCAAGAAAAATCTATCACGTAGAATTGAACAAGCCTCTTACAAAAAACGATATGCAATCTTTGCTTGACGGAATAGAATTGGAAGACGGCTTTGCAAGATTTGACGATATTCAATTTGTAGAATATTACAACGACAAAAAAGTTGTAGGAGTAGAACTTCATAGTGGTAAGAATAGAATCGTAAGACGTATGTTTGAGGCTATGGGTTACTATGTTGAGAAATTGGATAGAGTAAGTTTTGCAGGATTGACAAAGAAAGATTTGCCAAGAGGAAGATGTAGATTTTTAACTGAAAAAGAAATCAATTTCTTAAAGATGTTATAGATGAGAATACCTCATTTCAAACTAACAAAACGAGCAAAAAGGATATTATTACTAATAATACTTTTGTTCGTTTTGTGTTTTCTATCAGCCTTTATTTTTGTTTGGGCAAATGAAGAAAAGATTAAACAAGTTGCAATAAAGGAAATCAACAAATCTTTACTAACAGAGGTTATGGTAAAGGAGATTGAAGTGGAGTTTCTTTCGTCTTTTCCTATGGTCTCAGTGGTTTTTTCTGATGTTGTGATAAATGATGTTTTAGACTCTTTGAAAAAAGATAAATTTGTAGAAGTTAAAGAATTAGGGGTAAAGTTTAATCTTTTGGATATATTGTCGGGACACTACACGGCAAAGAAAATTTTTGTTGAACAAGGGCAAATCTCTCTCAGAGTAAACTCTCAGGGAGAAAGCAATTATATTTTTTGGAAGCAAAGCACGAAAAAAGATAGAGAATCAGACTTTTCTTTTGCTCTTAATTCGGTTGAGTTTAAGGATATAGAGTTTAGTTTTCGCAATGATATCTCTCGCTTGTTTTTAAAGGCAAAAGCCGAAGAAATTGCTGCAAAAGGAGATTTTTCTGCAAGGGTTCAAGACTTGGAATTAACGAGTGATTTAATTCTTGAAACGCTTGTGTTTGACGAATTAAAAATTACAAACCCTCAAAAACTTACTTGCGAAATTGAAGCCTACAACAATACGGATAAAAGCCTGCTTAGCATCAAAAAAGCAGAGGTTTACTTAGGAGAAATGCTTTTTGATGTAGCAGGAGCCTATTCCTATAACAATAAATCAATAATTGATATTAACTTAGTTGGCAAAAAAATAGATTTAAAAGAGATTGTCTCAATTGTTGGTTTGAATAGTCAAGAAATATTAAAAGGTTTTCAAAGCGAGGGCTTAGTTAATTTCTCAATAACCTTAAAAGGAGAGGTTTCAAAAGAAACTTTGCCACAAATTACCGCAGATTTTAATATAGAAAAAGGTGGATTGAAAAATAAAAAACTTAATGTTAGTTGTCAAAACATAAACTTAAAAGGTAGCTATTCAAACGGAGAAAAAAGAAACTCAAAGACCTCAGAACTTAAAATAGAAACATTTTCTCTCAAACTAAACAATGGATTTTTTGAAGGTAAGTTTTTGGTTAGCGATTTTTCGGATATTAAAATTGATGCAGAAATTAAAACACAACTAAGACTTGAAGATATTAAGCCTTTTTTGAAACAAGACAGCCTTCAAGTGCTTAAAGGAAATATTTCAGCCGATTTGAAAGTCAAAGGACTGATTCGTGATTTTAATTCTTTGACTTATTCAGGTAAAGCAAAGATTCGTAACGCAGGCTTTAAGGATTTGCGTTTACCTTCTGTGGTTATTGATAATTTGTCTTGTGATATAACATTTGATGCAAATAAAATATTATTAGAAAACCTCACTGCCTTGTTTAACTCGGAGAAATTAAAAGCTGATGCACAAATTGAAAATAAAGAAATAAAAGCCAACATTGATTTAAGTCGCTATAAGTTTAACGATTTAGTGCTTCAAAACATCAAAGGAAAAGTTAAGTATTCCAATAATATAATTTCAACCAACGATTTGAAGTTTGATATTTTTGAAGGGCAAGTTAGCACAAAAGATTGCAAACTTATTTTTGGAGAAAAAGAAAATGTATTGAATGCAAGTTGTCAAGTAAAAAACCTAAACATAAAACAAACTTTCAAAACCTTGAAAAACTTTTCTCAAAACGTAATAACCGATAAGAATTTAGAAGGAAACCTATCAGCAAACGGAACTTTAAATCTTTATTTTGATAAGAACTTTAACTTTTTGAGCGATAAATCTTCCTTTAATATTAACTACAACATTACAAAAGGTAGATTAAAAGATTTTTCTTTGATGAAAAAACTCTCACTCTTTGTAGAAGAAGAGGCATTAAAAGACGTGAAGTTTGAAAACCTTAAATCCTCATTACAACTCAATAATTCTACTTTGAATTTTGAGCCAATAAAGGTTAAAACCAATGTAGTGGATTTTGAATGTTTTGGAAAACACGATTTGAACAACAAAATAGACTATCAATTTGCTATAAACCTTTTGCGAAACACAAAAGTATTTGTCAAAGTTGAAGGATTCATTAACGATCCTAAGTTTAAATTCAACCTGCAAAGCGATATGAAAAAGGTAAAAGAAAAAGTTAATCAAGACAAAAGTGAAATTATAAAATCTATTGATAGAGATTTTAAACTTAATCTTGAAGAGGCAAAAAAGGATAAGCAAGAATGGGAAAAGCAAGAAAAGGGAGAGTTTATTATTGAGTGGGAAGAAGAAAAGCAAACCAAAGAAGAAGAAAAGCAATTTGAAGATAGTGATTTTATTATAGAATGGTAGCGTTTTTATACAAAAAAGTTTTACCTTTGCACCTATGTTAAATCAAGTGGAAATAGAGAATATAGTTTTTGAAAAGATAATTGATTCAAGCCAACTAAAAGAAATAGTGGAGAGTTGTGCAAAACAAATCAAGAAAGACTACAAAGACAAAAATCTTGTCTTTGTAATAGTCTTAAATGGTGCATTTGTTTTTGCTTCAGACTTGCTTCGTCAATTTTCTTTCCCTTGTGAGACATATTTTATCAAAGTCTCCTCTTATCAAGGAATGCAAAGCACAAATCAAGTTCAAATTTCTGGACTGCCTTCCAAGGTTTTAGAGGGGAAAGACGTGGTAATAATAGAAGATATTGTTGATTCGGGACTAACAATGCAAAAACTTCTTGAATACTTACAACAAGAAAAGGTTTCAAGTCTTGAAGTTTGCACATTGTTTTTTAAACCTGGTAATTTTAAAGAGAATTATAATATAAAATATATTGGAACAGCAATTGATAACGACTTTATTGTTGGCTACGGATTAGACTTTAACGACAAAGGACGAAATCTTGCTGGGGTTTATCAAAGAAAAAAATTATAGATTATGTTAAATATAGCATTATTTGGGGCTCCTGGTGCAGGAAAAGGAACTCAATCAAAAGAATTAGTAAAGAAATATGACCTTACTTATATCTCTACGGGAGATATTCTAAGAAAAGAAATTGCAGCAGGAAGTGAATTAGGATTGCAAGCAAAGGATATTATCAACAAAGGAGGATTGGTAAGTGATGAGTTAATAGTTCAAATCATCGAAAAAATCATTGAGAAAGAAGATCATGGCGGAATACTTTTCGATGGCTTTCCTCGTACAGTTGTTCAAGCCTATATTTTGGAAGGATTGCTTCATAGAATGAATAGAAGACTTCTTTGTATGCTTAGTTTGGAAGTCCCAAGAGAAGAATTGATAGAAAGAATGCTTAAACGTGCAGCAATCGAGGGCAGAGCAGACGATAACGAAGAGGTAATCAAAAACCGCTTTAAAGAATATGATGAAAAAACTCAACCTGTTGCTGATTTCTACAAAGAAAAAGGCATTTACTATCCAATAAACGGCGTTGGAACAATGGAAGAAGTCTTTTCACGTCTTACAAACAAGATAGAAGAAACCTTAGAGACTGCTTACAGAAATATTGTTCTTTATGGAATGCCAGGATCGGGCAGAGGAACACAAGCAAAACGCATTGCAGCAAAATATTCTTTGGTTTACATCTCAACAGGTGCAATGATAAGAGAAGAAATCAAACAAAACACCGAATTAGGTAAGATTTGTTTGCCATATATTGAACAAGGAGATAATGTTCCTGATGAGGTAGCAATTCGATTGATTGAAAAGAAAATAAAAGACAATCCAAACGCAAAAGGATTCGTATTTAAAGGCTTCCCTTCTACATACGTACAAGCTTATATCTTAGATGGAATCTTAGATAGAATACATTCATCGGTTACATGCGTTGTAGAAATAAAATCAAACCCTATTCAATGCGTTAAACGTTTAGTTACAAGAAGTAAAACCGATGATAAACGCATCTATGACTTAGACACAGATACAATAATTCACAGATTAGAAACATACGAAAACTGTGCTAATAAAGTAAGAGAGTATTATACAAACAAAAATAAATATTACAGCGTAAACGGAGATGAAGATGTTGAAGTAGTATTTGAAAACGTTTGCGACACTGTTGATAAAGCATTAAAATCTTAAAGAAGTGGCATCGAATTTTGTAGATTACGTAAAGGTATGCTGTCGTTCGGGAAAAGGAGGTGCAGGTTCGGCACACCTTCTTAGGACAAAGGGCGATGCAAAGGGCGGTCCCGATGGAGGAGATGGCGGAAGAGGTGGACATATCATACTAAGAGGAAACAAACAGTATTGGACTCTTCTTCACCTTAAATATACCAAACACCTAATTGCAGAAGCAGGAGGAAATGGTGGCGAAAATCGTCTTCATGGTAAGAATGGAAAAGATGTAATTGTCGATGTGCCGTTGGGAACTGTTTGCAAAGACTTTGAAACCAAAGAAATCGAGTGCGAAATCGTTGAAGACGGCCAACAAGTCATAATTGCAAAAGGCGGAAGAGGCGGATTAGGAAACGATCATTTTAAATCGCCTACAAATCGTACGCCTCGCTATGCACAACCTGGCGAAGACGGACTTGAAGTCTGGAAGATAATAGAATTAAAGATACTTGCAGACGTAGGATTAGTAGGATTTCCTAATGCAGGTAAAAGCACTTTGTTAAGCGTTGTTTCGGCGGCAAAACCCGAAATAGCAGATTATCCTTTCACAACATTGGTTCCAAATCTTGGAATGGTGTCTTATCGTGATGATAAGAGTTTTGTAATGGCAGATATTCCAGGAATAATTGAAGGAGCCTCAGAAGGAAAAGGTTTAGGACATAGATTCTTGCGTCATATTGAAAGAAATGCAGCACTTTTGTTTATGATACCTTGCGATTGCGATGATATAAAGAAAGAATACAACATCTTGCTTTCAGAACTCGAACGTTACAATCCTGAACTCCTCGATAAAGAAAGAATATTGGCAATTACAAAGTGTGATATGCTTGATGAACAAATGAAAAATGAGATGAAAAAACTACTTCCTCAAAACATAGAAAGTATTTTCATTTCTTCGGTAACAGGAGAGAATATTCCACAACTCAAAGACATACTTTGGAGAGTCTTAAATAAATGATAGAATACCTAAACGACTTAGATACACAAGCGTTTTATTTGATAAATGCGGCAAGGAACGAATTTTTTGATTGGTTCTTTGCCGTTATTTCTTCACATCTTTTCTTTGCTCTTGTGGTAGCAAGCATTTTCGTTTGCTTTGCCTACAAGAATTTCAAAAAACATTGGTGGATTGTCCTTTTGCTAATAGGACTTTGCTTTCTTTTAGGAGATAGAGTGTCGGTCGTTGGATTCAAAGACGTTTTTGAAAGACTTCGTCCTTCACATGCTTTGGAAGATGTTTTTCTTGTAAAACTTAAAGACTTTCAACTTATATATACAAGCAAGGGAGGCTTATATGGCTTTGTTTCTTCTCACTCTACAAATGCCTTTTGCATAGCAACTGTTTTCGGATTACTCTCTCGCAAAACAAAGACTTGGATTTTGCTTCTGCTTTGGGCGTTTCTCACAGCCTATTCAAGAATATATTGCGGCGTTCACTACCCCGGTGATGTTGTTTGCGGAGGATTGTTAGGCGTAGCCTTAGGTTTGTTGATTTATCTGCTATATAGCAAATTGAAAAAACGCTTTCCAACAACCCTTAGCCTTTAATGAAAAGAGAAAATAAAAAACTTTCCCCAAGAGTTAAGCCCAAATGCTTGCGATATTTTCAACTTTAAGATTTCTTATTGCAAATTTTTTAAAAATAAGCCCTTGACTAAAAATCACAAAATCAATGACTTAATTTTTTGAAGCCCGATTTTTGCCCAAAAAGTCTTTGATTTTGCCAAATTTTTCGCTGTTTTTTTCAATTTTTTCTTTGATTTTTTCAAAAAAAACTTGATTTAATTTTTTCTATCCTTGATTTAGAAATTTCTATCCCTGCTTTAGAAAATTCTAAACGAGCTTTTCGTAAAAAAACTCCAAATCTGCGAAAAATTTACCCCAATTTTCGTCAATTTTTCGCAAGAATTTTTGCAAAAATCCCAAAATGAAATTTCTGTAAAATAAAGTTTATTTCTCTGATTCTTGAACTTGGAAAATTAAGAATTTATTCGCAAGTTTTTTGTGCTTTTAAAAATTTGTTTTACCTTTGTGGTTTGAAAAATTATTAACGAAAAATTATGACTACTATAAAAAAAAAGAAACGTTTAGTTTACCTTGATTTAATTAGAGTTGTTGCTACGTTAGGGGTAATTGCACTTCATGTATTTGCTACTGGTTTTTTTACTAATGTAGGCTCTTACAATTGGTTCGTATCTGCTATTGGAGATTGTTTAGTTAGGTGGTGTGTGCCATTATTTGTAATGATTAGTGGTGCTCTTTTTTTACAATCAACAAAAGAAGTATCGTACAATATTTTAATCAAAAAATATATTCCAAGGCTAATATTAGCTTATGCTTTCTGGAACATAGTTTACATTATGTATGAATATATTATTCTTGGACAAGAATTAAGTATTGGTTTGTTTTTTCCTCATTTTCATCTTTGGTATATTCCAATGATAATAGGTGTGTATTTATTGATACCAATACTGCGAAAAATTGCTAATGATAGGAATTTAATGCACTCAACGCTTATATTGTGGATTATATATCTAATAGGTTGTTTCTGTAGATTTGACTTGATCCCACAAATAGGGATTATTTTCAACACTAATTCTATTTTAGGATTTTCAGGTTATTTTTTACTGGGATATTATTTAAGTAATTATACAATAACTAGAAAACAATTAAAATGGATCTATGGAATAGGAATTGTTGGTGCTAGTATTTGTGTTGGAGGAGTGTTGTTAATGTCATGTATAACAGGTGTTGGTAATGTAATATTTATGAATTATTTGGGAATCCCTGTTGTTGCGATGTCATTGGCATTATTTGTGCTGATCAAACAAATAACTCCAAAAATTGAAAATAAAGTAATTGCATTTATAGAATATGTACGAAAAGATCTTTTTGGAATATATCTTGTTCATGGATTGTGGCTTTTAGTTATAAATATACCGATGTTAAGAGATTTGTGCAATCATGTAATTACGTTGCCGTTAATTTCTATTGTAATTTTTATTTTAAGTCTATATACAACAAAACTTATAAGGGTAATTCCTCTTCTAAAGAAAACCATAGAATAGTAATGTTTGATTGACTATATGTTTAAAAAACGCTCGTGAGTCTTTGTTTTGTTTTGACAAACGAGCGTTTTGTTTTTTTTATTCCATTGTATAGCGTGAGAATACGTTTTCTTGGGTTATTTTTATTGGGTTTTCTTTCTTCCATTTTAAGAATGCATCCCATTTTCCTTGATTTTCTTTTACCCATTTGTTTGCTTGTGCGTTGTTGCCGTATGCAAATAGCCAATAGTTGTAGGCTTCAAAGTGTCCTGCTTCTATTATCTTTTTGTGATAGTCAAACAAAACGTTGTTAAAGTCGGAGAAATTTGCATAAAACTCGGTTATGAATTTCTTTCTTATTTGAACAAGTGTGTTTAAATCAAGAAATCTATATCCTTTTGCTGCTTTTGTCATTGCTGAACGAAAACTTTCTGGAAAGAGATTTGGTCTTTCTTCTGAGTTAGAGTAAACTATCACAGGATTGTTGAAATCTACTTCGGCTTTTCTGTTTTCAAATTTTATTTGGTCAAAGTAACAGTCGTAAAGTGTTTTACTCATTTCTTTACATCTGTCTTCGGAATGTTGTTCAAGATTCATAAATATTTCTCCGTACATTGCTCCCCATACCATTTCGGTAGATGCAAAAAATAGGAGAGAGGCTCTATAATAGTTAGATGCGTATTCGGGATCTGATTCTATGCCTTTTTCGTAGTAAAAGAAGGCGTCTTCGTATCGGTTATTCTTATAGGATATGTTTCCTTTTTCAAGATATAGACAACCTGCGTTTGGAAATTTTTTTAGGCCTTTGTCGTATTGTGTTATGGCGGAATTGAATTGTCCTTTTTCGTCATAGGCATTGCCTAATAATTGATAAACATCAGGTGTGACTTCTGCTCTTTGACAAAGTGGGGTTAGGGTTTCTATTGCTTTGTCGTAGTCTGTCATTATGTAGTATATCCAAGCTAATTCATAGTGTAGGGGTAGTGTGTCTATGCCTTCTGATATTGCTTGTTTTATTTTATTTTCTGCTTCTACTAATTCGCCTTTGTCTATTAGGTATATAGCGTTGTTTAGTATTGAGTCGGATTTTTGACAAAGGCATATACTATTGCTAAATAGGAGTATAAACAGACTGATTATTATTTTTTTCATCTTGATGTTTTTATAAAACAAAGCTGAATCAAATTTTTAGATGACTCAGCTTTGTTGTTGTGATTGTTATTTTTATTATTTGTTTGTTCTTCCTGGATATACTTTTAGGGCTTCTTCTAAGCATTTTACTGCTGCTTTTAGGTCTTCTATTTTTAAGCAGTAAGTAATTCTTGCTTGTTTGCGTCCTTTTTCTGGGTCAGAGTAAAATCCTGTTGCTGGTGCAAGCATCACTGTTTCTCCGTTATAGTTGAATTCTTCTAATAACCATTGACAGAATTTGTCTGAGTCGTCTATTGGCATTTCTAAAATAGTGTAAAATGCTCCTGTTGGCATTGGACAGAAACAACCATCTATTTTATTTATTGCCTCTACAAGAGTTTTACGTCTTAAATCGTATTCTGCTGCTACTTTGTCAAAGTATTCTTGTGGTGTGTCTACTGCTGCCTCACCAAAGATTTGTCCAAAGTATGGTGCACATAATCTTGCTTGGGCCATTCTTAGGGCAGCGTTCATTATTTGTTTATTTTTAGAAATGATTACTCCTATTCTTGCTCCACAAGCAGAGTATCTTTTACTTACAGAGTCTAAAAGAATTACGTGTTGTGAAAGATCTTCCATCTCCATTACAGAGAAGTGTTGTTTTCCATCGTAGCAAAATTCTCTGTAAACTTCGTCTGCAAATAAGTATAGATTGTGTTTTTTTGCTATTTCTCCTAATAACAATAATTCTTCTTTTGAATACAAATATCCTGTAGGGTTATTTGGATTACAAATCATTATTGCTTTTGTTTTTGGTGTGATTACTTTTTCAAATTCTTCAATTGTAGGTAAGGCAAAACCATCTTTTATTGTTGAAGGAACAGTTTTGATAACTGCATCTGAAAGTATTGCAAAGGAGTTGTAGTTTGTGTAGTATGGTTCTGGAATTAAAACTTCGTCTCCTGGGTTACAACAGATTGTGAAAGCAAATTGTAGAGCTTCGCTACCTCCTGCTGTGATTATTATTTCTTCAGGAGTTATGTTTATATTATGTTTTGCATAGTATTTACATAATTTCTTTCTATAAGACATGTTCCCTGCAGAGTGTGTGTAAGCAACAATATCTCTTGGCGCTTTTATTAGAGCATCTAAGGCTCCTGGTGCGGTTTCAATATCTGGTTGTCCGATGTTTAAATGATGTATTTTTATTCCTCTTTCTTTTGCTGCTTCTGCGTAAGGTACTAATTTTCTAATTGCAGATGCTGGAAGGGTTTGTCCTTTTTTTGATATTTCTAACATAACTTTATATCTGTTTATTTAATTACTTTACCTTTTATCAATAGTCTTACTCTTGGTGTTTTTGCGTTTGATTCAACGGTTATTGATTTGTTGATTGGTCCTACGCTACTTGTGTTGTATTTTACAGTAATTGTTGCAGATTGTCCTGGCATTAGAGGCTCTTTGCTCCATTTAGGAACGGTACAACCACAAGATGAACGAACTTTTGACAGAACCAATGGAACGGAACCTGTGTTTGTGTATGTAAATTCGCAAACTCCATTCCCGTTTTGTTTTACTTCACCATAATCGTGTTCTAACTTATCAAAAGTTATTTCAGCTAAAGAAGTGGTTTCTGTTTGTTTTACATCTTGTTTCCCTACTTGTTGAGCAGAGGCTCCTAACATTAAAGCGAATACAAAAATCGCTGATAAAAGAAATCTTTTCATCGTTTTATTTTTTTAAGTTAATAATCACTATTTATTGCAATAACATTTCCCGTTAGCATTAAAAGTATCCTTTCTTGTGTTTTGTCGTTTGTGTTTACTACAATGCTTCGTTTGATAGTTCCTATTATGTTAGTGTTGTATTTTACTATAATTTCGGAGGATTGTTCTGGCAAAATGGGATCTTGTGACCATTCTACTAAGGTACAGCCACATGAAACTTTAATGTCCTCTATGACTAAAGGGGCATTTCCTTTGTTTGTTAAGGTAAAGACAGCGATAGTTTCCTTACCTTGTAAAACTTCCCCAAAATCATAAGAAATTATATCAAACTCTGCAATAGGAGCATTGCTTTGTAATGACTGAGATTTTGAAGTTAAACTTAACATCAAAACAACAAAAAATATTCCGAATAATCTATTTAATGATTGCATTTTTCTTTGTTCGTAATATTATAACGGCAAAATTACAATAATAATTCGTAACACACAAACATTTTTTTGTATCTTTGCCACATTTCTAATGTAGTTATGAAAAAAATATTAGTTATCTACACAGGTGGTACCATTGGAATGGTGAAAGATAAAAAGACAGGGGCTTTGTATCCTTTTGATATGAAGAAGATTTACGAGGCTTTACCTGTTTTAAAGGAATTGGATTGTGTAATAGATACGATTCAATTTAATCCAATAATTGATTCTTCTGATATGCATTCAGATGTTTGGATAAGATTGGCGGATTTGATAAAAAAAGAGTATGAAAGTTATGATGGTTTTGTGGTTCTTCACGGAACAGATACGATGAGTTATACTGCGTCTGCATTGAGTTTCTTAATAGAAAATTTATCAAAACCAATTATTATAACAGGAAGTCAATTACCTTTGGGTATGATTAGAACTGATGGAAGGGAAAATATAATTTCTGCTGTGGAAATAGCGGCTAATGAAAGTATAAATATTCCTGAGGTATGTATTTTCTTTGAAAATAAGCTGTTTAGAGGCAATCGTACTACAAAAATAAATGCGGAACATTTTGAAGCGTTTTATTCTGGTAATTATCCTTCTTTGGCAAAGGTTGGAATAAATATTAGTTATAAACAACATTTGATACACATGAGGAATGATAAGCCGTTGAAAGTTTATAATAAAATGTGTGAACAAATAGTTGTAATAAAGGTTCATCCTGCTCTTCAAAAAGAACATTTAGAAACCTTTTTGTCGATTCCAAACCTAAAAGGAGTTGTTTTAGAAACATATGGAAGTGGTAATGCTCCTACGAGCCGATGGTTCATCTCTGCTATAAAAAATGCAATTGAAAGAGGCGTTTATGTTATGAATGTTACGCAGTGTAAAGCTGGTAGTGTGGTCATGGGACATTATGAGGCTTCTACTGCATTGTTGGAGATGGGGGTTATTTCTGGAGGAGATATAACAACAGAGGCAGCGCTTGCTAAGATGATGTTTGTTCTTGGTAATTATGAAGAACCAATAGAAATAAAACAGATGTTAAAATCTAATTTGAGAGGAGAAATTTCTGCATACTAAAATGGTAATAGATTTTGTAAAAGTTTTCGATAAATTTAATTCTTTAAGCATTCTCATAATAGGAGATGTAATGATAGATGCTTATTGGTGGGGAGATGTTAATAGAATTTCGCCGGAGGCACCTGTTCCTGTGTGTGCAGTTGGTAAAAAAGAAAATAGATTAGGTGGAGCAGCAAATGTTGCATTGAATATTGCAGCAATGGGAGCAAATCCAATACTTTGTTCTGTTGTAGGAGAAGATTACCCGGGTCATCAATTGTGTGAGTTGATGAAAAAGCAAAATATGAATACAAAAGGAATAGTTTTTTCATCTAATAGACCAACAACGGTAAAAACTCGTATCATAGGGAATAAAGCACAAATGCTTAGAATAGATGAAGAAACAGATGTAAATATTTCTTTGTCGGAAGAAAATATTTTTGTGGAGAAAATAGAGAATATTATAAACACAGAAAAAATCAATGCGATAATATTTCAAGACTATGATAAAGGAGTAATTACAGAAGGAGTAATTACAAAAATAACAGAAATTGCAAAAAGAAAAAATATACCAATAACAGTTGATCCAAAGAAAAGAAATTTTACAGCATATAAAAATGTAGATTTATTTAAACCTAATTTGAAAGAATTGAAAGAAGGTTTAAAGATTGATTTCGATAATGTAGATAAAGATGTCCTTGTAGAGGCCTCACTACTTCTTCATCATAAACAAAAAATAGACAAGATATTTATTACACTCAGCGAAAGAGGGGTATTTATGATGGATTTCTCTAAAAAAGAAGCTGAGGTGTCAATGCTTCCTGCTTGTTTGAGAAAGATTTCAGATGTTTCAGGCGCAGGAGATACTGTGATAAGTCTTGCAAGTCTTTGTTTAGCATTAGGATTGGATAGTTACACAATAGCAAATGTTAGTAATGTTGCAGGAGGACTTGTCTGTGAAAGTGTAGGAGTAGTGCCTATTGATAAAAGCAAACTATTGTCTGAATTATTAAGATAAAGAATAAGAAAATTATATGAGGAAACTATTAAATTTAATCGCTGTTTTAATAATTTTTTCCAGTGAATTATTTTCTCAATCCGCTCCCCCAAATATGCCACATTATGACAAGAAAGTCGCACATTTTGGAATATCTTTTGGATACAATCAGTTTTATTCTAATATGATTGGGAAAGAAAATCCTCCTTTTCAAGATACTATTATGGGTTTTGACTCTGATAGAAATAGTGGTTTTCAGTTGATGTTCGTTTCTGATTTGCGATTATTGGATTGGTTAAATCTTCGTTTTACTCCTGGTGTAACGTTTGGAGATAGAAGATTGAATTTCTATGAATATAAAAATAATGAGTTTAGCATAAAAAGTACTTCCTTAGAAGCAATATATGTAGAAATGCCTTTGGAATTTAAAATCCGCTCTAAACGTTGGCGAGATATAAGACCTTATCTGATTGCCGGTGGAAAATATACTTACGATTTGGGTTCAATCAAACGTAAAAAAGCAAACCCAGAGGATGTAATGTTAAAAATAGATAATTCGGAAATATTCTATACATTGGGAGCAGGAGTGGACTTTTATTTACCTTATTTTAAGTTTGGTATAGAATTAAAGACATCTTACTCTCTAACAAACATACTTATTCCTGAGTTTCATACAATGTATTCAGATGTATTGGATAAAATAAGAACGCAAGTCTTTTATATAAATCTTACTTTTGAATAAAAATCGTGGAAAAGGTAATAGAAACATCTTGTCCTTGCGACATTTTCTTTGTTGAGGAAGAGTTTAAAAAGAAAATCTCTTCTTCTTTTGGCATAAAACCAAGTGAATTACACTATAAAATTCTCCGTAAAAGTATTGATGCGAGAAACCAACCTGTTTTTCGACTAAAAATGTTAATTAGTGATAGCCCTATTAAGGAAAATCCTATTGAACGTGATTATAAAGATGTTAATAAGGCTCAAAGAGTTATTGTTGTTGGAGCTGGTCCCGCAGGATTGTTTGCTGCACTCAAACTTTTAGAAAAAGGATTTAAGCCAATAATAATAGAAAGAGGGAAACCTGTAAGCGAGAGAAAAAAAGATATTGCTATTATTGCAAGAAATCAAGACTTGAATGAGGAGAGTAATTGGTGCTTTGGCGAAGGTGGAGCAGGGACTTTTTCCGATGGTAAATTATATACTCGTTCTACAAAGAAAGGAAATATAAACGAAATATTAGAAACTTTTGTCTTTCACGGAGCTGATGAAAATATTTTAACGGAAGCTCACCCTCATATAGGAACAGACAAACTTTCTCGAATAATAAAAAACATAAGAGAAACGATTCTTAAATGTGGAGGTGAATATCTTTTTAATACAAAAGTAATAGATTTTCTCGTAAAGGATAACACTATATATGGAGTAAAGACTTCTGACAACACAACAATTGAAGCAAAAGCTGTTATACTCGCAACAGGACATTCTGCAAGAGATATATATCATTTATTTGCAGAAAAGGGTTGGACAATAGAAGCAAAACCTTTTGCAATGGGTGTCAGAGTTGAACATAGTCAAGAGTTAATCAATAATTCTCAATACAATAATAAAAGCATAGCAAGATTACTCCCTCCTGCTTCTTATTCATTAGTCCATAATGTAAAGGATAGAGGGGTATTTTCTTTTTGTATGTGTCCTGGTGGTATGATAATACCTGCTTCAACAGAAAAAGGTTCTCTTGTTGTAAATGGAATGAGTTCTTCAAATAGGGGTTCTGCTTTTGCAAACAGTGGAATAGTAGTAAGCATTTCGCCACAAGATGTAAAGGAATATACAAAGCAACCAGAACTTTCTTTGATGAGGTTTCAACAAGAGTGTGAACAAAAAATGTACATACAAAATCAAGTAGCACCAGCTCAAAGAATAAGTGATTTTATGAAAAATAAAAAATCACATAATATTGGTTCTACATCTTATCCAAGTGGTTTGTATGCTTGCAATATGAATGATTATTTACCTAAATTCGTTGCTGAAACTTTAAGAGAAGGATTTAAAGTATTCGATAGAAGAATCAAAGGATTTGTTAGTAGTTCTGCAACAATGATAGGCTTGGAATCTCGTACATCTTCTCCTGTTAGAATACTAAGAGATAAAGAAAGTTTACAACACCCTCAAATTTCTATGCTTTTCCCTTGTGGAGAGGGAGCAGGATATGCAGGTGGAATAACTTCTTCTGCTATTGACGGGGTAAATGCAGCCGAAAAAATATCTCAAATATTAAAATAATCTTCCTTAATTGTCTATTATTCTGCAAAAAGCAGTATCTTTGCAACTTTGTTTTTTGAGAAAATAAAGTTTAATTATAAATTTATAAGTAAAAAAATGAAGAAAAGATTTCTTTTAGTAATTATGGCACTATGTGTTGTCATAGGGCTTAAAGCCCAAGAAGAATCTTTGAGAGACACAGTAGCTTTTCCTAACACGAATCAATCAACAGCATTGATTCAAACAGGATTTAACTATTCTTATTCTCAAAGTATTTACCTATCATCAGAGCTTACACCAGGTATTCTTTCTGGTATAAGTTGGTATCTTGCAGAAAATACAGCAGGTACACGTACATTTGAGATAGAAGTGCTTATTGGCGAAACTTCTACACAAGCATTTGAAAGCAGTACATTATTGCTTACTCCAAACTTTACATCTGTTTACACAGGTTCATTAACCATTTCAGGAACAGGTTGGCATAATGTAGATTTTCAAATTCCTTACGTTTACACAGGAGCAAACAATCTTGTAGTAGCAGTAAGAGCAAGTATGGGACAATACTTCTATTCAACTGCTTGGGGTATGGGTGCAGAATACGCAACACCTGCTATTCGTACTTTATACACTGCAAGAGATTCAAGAGCAGTAACACCAGAAGATCCAGCAGGAGTTTATACTACAACATTAGTACCTTCTGCAATATTTACAAGACTACCAGAAGGATCATCAGTTTGTTTACCTGTTCAAAACTTGGCATTCTCTAATACAGACCAAGTTTCAACAACTGCTTCTTGGTCAAATCCTAATGGCGAAGGAACAACCTTCACAGTTTCATACAGATTACCAGGTGAAGAATCATTTACTACATTAGGAACAACAAGCGACACAATTTATGAAATAACAGGATTAACTTCTTCAACAGTATATGAAGTACAAGTTGTAGCAAACTGTGGAGAAGACTCACAATCATTCCCTACATTTGCAAGTTTCAATACAGCATGTACACCGGTAGAAACATTCCCTTGGTCAGAAGACTTTGCAACAAACTTTGTTCAAGGCTCAATAGGAGGAACAGTTCCTCATCACTGCTGGATAAATGTAAATGGAGGAAACGCTACTTATCGTTGGGGAGGAGTTGCAACAAGAAGTTCGCTTATGGGTTACTTCTCTACTTCTGAATCAATATCAAATAGCGATTGGTTAATGTTCCCTGCAATGGAATTTACAGGAACAGAAGCAGTAACATTCTCAATAGATAAAGACAACGCCTCAGATAGAGTAACTTTTGATATATATTACTTAGACGTTACAAACGGAGACGTTACATCAGAGGCAGATACAACAAACTTCACATATTTAGCAACAGTATTATCTGATGAAAACACACCATCAGGAGAAACATTCCAAGTATTATTAACAAACGTAGAAAACACAGCAAGAATAGCATTTGTAAACAAAACAGCTAACCCTTCATTCTACATCCCACAAGTAACAATAGAAGAAGTAGAATGTCCAGATGTTTATGGATTCAACGCAATTGTTTCTAACGTAGATGCAATTCAAGTAAACTTAAACACATTAAACCACGAAGGAAGTGGTTGGGTTGTTGCTTACGGAACAGCAGATTCAATACAAAACTTTAACCCTGCAACAGCAGAAACTATTACAATCAATGATGCTGCAGAGTTCCCTTATCTAATACAAGGCCTAACACCAGGGGCAACATATTATTTAGCAGCAAAACAAAATTGTGATGGAGAATTTTCAGAACCTATTGCAGTAACTCTACCTCAAGCAGGAACAGTAGCAGTAGCTCCTTTCACTCAAAACTATAATGAAATAGGAAACGCACCAGAAGCACAATTCGTAAATGGAACAATAAACGCTTGGACACACGGAAGTGCAACAAACAATCCTGAGGGAGAAGGTGGAGCAATCTACATCAGTAATGATGGAGGAATGACAAATGCTTACACTACAAATGTTGAATCAAGAAACTATTTTACAACACTTGTAGCTTTCCCAACAGATGGTTCAGTAGCGTTCCGCATTTCATTTGATTGGAAGTGCTATGGAGAAGGAACTGCTTATGACTATTTAAAAGTATATATGGTTCCTGTTGAATATGAATTATCACATGGAAATGAACCAGCAAGCAGATATGCAATTACTGGTAATTTAAACGGTAGCACAAACTGGAATACAAAAAACATTACATTAGATGCAGCAGGTAGATTAGGTACTATGCAAAAATTAGTATTTATGTGGAGAAATGACTATTCAAACGGAAACCCTCCTCCTGCAGCAATAGACAACCTATCAATAACCTCATTATCTTGTATAGCACCAGCAAGCATTGCTTATCAAAGAACAGAAAACCCAAGTGAAATGATAATCAACATCACATCATCTAACCCAACTGAAACAACATACCAAATAGAATACAAACCTGTTTCAGCAGATGAATGGCAAACTGAAACATCAACAGAATTATCATACACATTAACAGGACTTGAATTAGGAACAGAATACGAATATAGAGTTGCAGCATTATGTGATGGCAATATGACAGATTATGTAAGTGGCAGCTTTATCACAAACTGTGCAGCAGTTCAAGAATTACCTTACACAAACTCATTCTCTGGAATATTTACAGGAACAGGCATAGGAATATCTGGACCACTTTGTTGGATAAACCTATCATCAGAATCAAACTACAAATGGTCAACAACACGTCAAGAAGCAGACGAAGCATCAAATGACGGAGACAGATACGCATTAGCATACAACGGAGACTCTTACGGAGACAGCAGACCTTTTGTTAGCGAATGGATATTCACACCAGCATTTGAATTTGACGGAGAACAAAGACTTCAATTTGAAACAGCATTATACTATGGTTGGGAAAGAGAAGTAACCTTAGACATATTTGCATTAGATGTTTCAGAAAACGATTTAACTTCAAGAGCAGACACAGCAAACGCTACATATCTTACAAGCGTTACTATTGCAGGTTCTGCTTGGAGCGAAAAAGAAATAATCTTATCAAACGTAGAAACAACTGCACGTTTAGCATTTGCAATTCGTCATAATGCAGCTAGATTCTACATTGACAATTTAAGAATCAATCAAGCCCCTCCTTGTCCAGATGTACACGGATTAGCAGCAACTACACCTGATGGTTCTTCTATCGTAGTAACATTTGACACATTAGGAGCAGAAAACGGTTGGATAGTAGCATACGCACCAGCTTCAGCAAACTTCAACCCAGAAACAGCAACACAAATCACAATAGCATCAGGAGCAACATTCCCTTACACAATAGCAACAGACGTTGATGGAGGAAACTACACAATAGCAGTAAAACAAAACTGTGAGGGAGCATATTGGAGCAATCCTGTAAACCTATTCATACCAATAGTAAATGCAGTTCCATACACAGAAGACTTTGACAATGTTGCAACAATAACAGAATGGTCAGTAGTAGCACCAAATTCTGCATACGCTGGTTCATTAAATAAATGGTGTCATGGTATAGTTGCAAACAACACAACAGATGAAGCAGGCAACTTAACAACAGGAGGAGCGTTCTATGTAAGTAGCGACAACGGAGCAACAAATGAATACAATGGTTATACCACTACCATATCAACACTTAGCACATTCTTAGCATTTGAAAATGACCTATCTTGGGAATTGTCTTTTGATTGGAAAGGAAGAGGCGAATACTACTATGATTATATGGAAGTATATCTATTACCTCTTGGAGCAAGTCTTCCAACATCAACATATTCTTCACACAAAATAGGAGAAAGTAAATATCAACAATCAGACGACTGGACAAGAGAAACTATTATCTTAGGACAAGAGTACGCTAATTCAGTTTATCAATTAGTATTCTTATGGTACAATGATAATATGACAGCAACTAACCCAGCAATAGCAGTAGATAATATATCTGTTTCATTACGTACATGCTTTGAAATATCAGACCTTACAGCAATTGCATCAGAAGGCACTGACGGAATGCAAGCAACAATAAGCTTTACCGACACAATAAATCAAGGAGCAAACTACCTATTAGAATACAAATTACGTTCAGAATCAACTTGGACAAGTGTTAGCGAGATAACAAACCCTTATGTTTTAACAGGATTAAATGCAGGAGCAGAATATGATGTAAGAGTAAAAACACTTTGCTCAGCAACAGAATCATCAATGTTTGTTAGCACAACATTCAACACACCTTGTGCAAGCCTAACAGCACCTTGGACAGAAGGATTTGAATCTGGCACATACAACTCATCAAATTGTTGGTACTATGCAAACGGAGAATTAACAGAAAACATAAATCTTGAATACACAACAGACTACGTTTGGACAATAAATGGTGTATCTATTGACTATAACGGAACAAACAAAATGTATTACAATCTATGGGGAAGCAATAAACACAAATGGATGGTTACACCAAGCATAGATTTAGGAGATACAAACACTCAACTTTATCAATTCTCATTTGACATTGCAGCACGTGACTATAATAATATGAATACAATAACATTTGAAGATGATGACAAAATAGCAGTAGTAGTTTCTACAGATGACGGATTAACTTGGTCAAGTGCAAATGCAATTATCTTTGCAAATGCAGATGCAGACACAGAACACAACCTTACTGATATTACAACATCATTATCAAGAAAAACAATGTTGTTACAAGATGCAAATGGCACTCCATTATCAGGCAGAATCAAAATAGGAATATATACCTCAACACTTTCTGGAAGCTCAGATGTTAATATATTCTTAGATAACTTTGAAGTAAACTTAGCAGGCGAAAGCTCACCTTGCGTTCAACCAACAGCATTGTTAATAGAAGAAGAAAACATTACAGCAAATTCTGCAATCCTATCATGGACTTCAAACGGCAGTGAATGTGGTTGGGAAGTAAGACTTGGAGAAAATGGAATAATAGAAAATTCTACAATTCCATACTATCAATTCGACAACTTAACACCAAACACAACTTACACAGTTTATGTAAGATCAGTATGTAATGCAGCAAACCGTTCAGAATGGGATTCAATCCAATTCACAACACTTATGGTTATTCCATGCGAAGCACCAACAAACGTTACAGCAACAAACGTTACAGCAACAACAGCTGAAATCACATGGACAGGAGCATCAGACACATACGAATTAAGAGTAAATGCAGGAGCAGTAGAATCACTTACAACTACAAGCAAAACATTAACAAACTTAAATCCAAGTGCATCTTATACAGTAGAAGTAAGAGCAGTATGTGATGACCAAACATCTGATTGGGTAAGCGTAAGCTTCATAACACTTGAACCAGCACCATGTGATGCACCAACAGCACTTTCAGCAAGCAACATAACAGAAACAACAGCTGAAA
Source organism: Candidatus Onthomorpha sp. (assembly GCA_045645265.1). Lineage (GTDB taxonomy): Bacteria > Bacteroidota > Bacteroidia > Bacteroidales > P3 > Onthomorpha. The sequence goes on along the minus strand of JAZRIM010000006.1, from coordinate 8,179 downwards.
TCACATGGACAGGTACAGCCTCAACATACGAACTAAAAGTAAACGGTGGCGAAGCAGAAACACTTACAACTACAACAAAATCATTAACAGGCTTAACAGCAAACACAGCCTACACAGTAGAAGTAAGAGCAGTATGCGAAGAACAAACATCTGATTGGGTTTCAACAACCTTTACAACACTTGCACCAGCACCAGAGCCATGCGATGCACCAACAGATTTAACAGCAAGCAATATAACAGAAACCTCAGCAGAAATCACATGGAATGGCACAGCCACAACATACGAATTCAAATTAAACGGAGGCGAAGCAGAAACCCTTACAACAACTACAAAAACATTAACAGGCTTAACAGAAAACACAGCTTACACAGTAGAAGTAAGATCAATATGCGAAGACCAAACATCTGATTGGGTAAGCACAAACTTCACAACAATAGCAGCTCCAATTGTGATAGTATTAGGAGAAGTAACAACATCGCCAGCAACTAACGTAGGAAACACAAGTGCAACCCTAAACGGAGCCTTAGTAAATGCAGGCGAATCAGAAAACTTCACAGTAGGCTTTGCATTAGCAACCGTTGCAGACTTCACACTTGAAACAGCAGAAGTTCAAAACATCACTTCAACACTTTCAGAAAGTGCATTCACAGCAACAGTTAATGACTTAGTAGAAGGACAAACATACTTCTATCGTGCATACATCACAAACGAAGCAGGCACAGCATACGGAGCAGTAGAAACCTTTACACTATCAGGCTTGGCAGACGAATTAGCAAACAGCTTACAAGTAAGCCTATATCCAAATCCAGCACAAGACAATGCAACAATGGAAATCGTAGGATTAGACCAAGATGCTAAGATAGTAATTAGCGACTTACAAGGAAGAATCCTAAGTCAAGAAGAAATCAGTGCAGGCACAAGCCGTTACACAATCAATGTTAGCAATATGGCAAGCGGAGTTTACTACATAAGAATAGTAACTGACAAAGCCGTAAGCACACAAAAATTGATAGTTGAATAACATTTAACAATCAAATAACCTAAAAGAGCGATTCTTTATAGAGTCGCTCTTTTTTTTCTTTGTTTTAGAAAAATATTTCTTTGCTTTATTAATTTTTTTCTTTGATTTTTTTAATTTTTTCTTTGCTTTTTTTTCTCTCTTTTTCTTACATAAATATATTTTTACAAATAAGAGGGGTTAAAATTTCTTTTTAAAAATTTGTTGGTTGGAAAAAAAGTTATAAATTTGGCGCTTGAAAAATAATTTTAGTATTAACAAAATAATAAAAGTATGAAAAGATTATTACTTTTTGCAATGGCAATCATTTTTGCTATGCAATTGTCGGCTCAATCCTTCACGGTAATGGTTGGAGACTCGACAACATCAACAACAAATAGTTATGTACCGTTGTACACGACTTATGAAAATTCATTTACCGAATCTCTTTATCCGGCAAGTGAATTGATGCCTGGTATTATTACAAGTATCAGTTATTACCAATCATACAGCGGCTATAATAACGGAACTATAAAGATTTACATGAAAGAGGTAGATCAATCTTCCATTACAAGTTTTGTTGTAGGTTCTGATTTTACAGAAGTATATACAGGTCCTGCAAACATTGTGTCAGGAAGAAATACTTTTGAATTAACAACTCCTTTTATTTATACGGGAGGAGGTAATTTGCTTGTTGCTGTCATAAGAGACGGGACTTCTTGGGGCGGAAGTGTTTCTTGGAAAAAAGCAACAGTTGGTTCAGCAGTTTATGATTATGATGATAATGAAGAATATTTTATTACAACGCATCCATCAGCTACAGCAACTGTTACAGGTGCTCCTGTAGTAAAATTTGAAATGGAATCTTTGGGAGATGATTTTTGTTATCCTCCTCAAAACTTATCTTACTCTGATTTAGAACAAACAGGAGTAACAATAAACTGGGAAGCGATGAACGAAAATAATACTACTTTCGGTTTGGCATATAAAACAGTAGATGAAGAAGAATGGACTACTGCAAGTGAAAACATAACAGACTTATCTTACACTCTAACAGGTCTTGATTCTTACGCACACTATCAAGTAAAAGTTTGGACAGTATGCGATGCAGAAAACAGTGGTGAAAGATCAATAGACTTTTGGACTTTACCAACCGAAGATCAAATGATACCTATTCCATACGAACAAAACTTTGATGATTTGGAAGATTTGTCAAGTTGGGAATTATGGACAGTTACTCAAAGCGGAACAACTCAATGGTACTTAGGTGCTTTGGGTGCTCACGCAGAAGAAGGTGAAGAAGGACAAGGTCTTTACATTAGTAACGACAATGGAGTAACTAATGCTTATGATCCTGATGGAGATGCTCATGTTGCACACCTTTCTACTCTCATAAATTTAGAAGATGATACATATTATGGCGTTGAATTTGATTACAAAGCCGTAGGAGAATTAGGTTATGACGAAGTAGTCGTGTCTTTATTCCCTCTTGGAGCAGCTCTTCCTACTACAAACTCAATTCCTGCTGCAAATGTGATAGGAAGATCTAATGATAAATCCAATGAGTGGACAAGAGTTACAATACCTGTTCCTAATGATATGCCAAGAGGAGCTTATCAATTAGTAATTTCTTGGAAAAACGATACTAGTCTTGGAGAAAACCCTCCTGCTTCAATTGATAATCTTTACATTTTCTCTACATCTTGTGCAAGAGTTAATGAATTTACTACAACAATGGAAGACGCTGGTGGTAGCGTAACTATGAATGTTGAAGTAACAGACGAATTGAACGAAGATGCAGAATATATTGTTTCTTATAGATATGCAGGCGATACTACTTGGTATCAAGTAGAAGGAACAAGTCCTATTGCTGTAACTGATTTGCCTTATTCTTCAAGAGTAGATTATAAAGTAACAGCAAATTGTGGCGGAAGTGAATTAGCAGTTACTTCTTCTACTTTCACAGATTGGACAACTTGTAACACTATTTCAGAATATCCATACGTAGAAAACTTTGATGTAAATGGATTCATCTCAATCCAAGATTCAGCAAGAGCAAACAAAACTTCTTTGCATTGTTGGTATAATGTAAATGGAGGATATGAATATTATTATTGGAGTGGTATTTCTTCTGGTAGTGGACTTCCTGTGACAGTTGATACAACAACTTCTAATTCAAACGCGTTGTATTTCTCTGGAACATCATCATCATCATCTACAGACAATTTCTCTGATTGGATGATTTCCCCTGTGTTTGAAATGACAGGAAACGACAGATTGAATTTCCAATACAAAACATCTTCAACTACAAATGCTCCTGTGATAGATGTTTATGTTCTTGATGTAAATGAAACAGATTATTCTGCAATGGCAGATACTGCAAACTTTACATTGCTTACTTCTATCAACGCCTCAGGTTTGGCAACATCTACTTGGCATATGGCAGAAGTATTCTTGAATGAATACTCAGGAAATATTCGTTTGGCTCTTGCCGTAAGACAACCATCTTCTACTTTCTATATTGATAATTTCACAATTAGCGAAATTCCTGATTGTCCAGACGTTCATGGATTGGTAGTAACTCCTGGTTATCAAACTGCATACGTAAGCTACAACACAGCAAATATTGGTGAAGATGGTGTTACATTGGCTTACGCAGAAATAGCAGAAGGAGAAGAATTTGATCCTGAAAGTGCACAAACAGTTTCTATTTCAGCAGAAGAAACATTACCATTCATAATAGAAGAATTAACAACAGGTTCTACATACGCTTTTGCAGCACAACAAGCTTGTGGCGGAGCATGGACAACACCTGTAACAATTACAATGCCAATTATGTATCCTCTTCCTGCTTCATTTGATTTTGATACAGAAGAAACAACTCCTCAAATGCAATACACTCAAACAACTGTAAATGCTTGGGCTGTTGGTACGGCAGAAAACAATACAGTGGACGAATATGGCGACCCAACAGGTGGTGGAGCATTGTATATATCAAATGATAACGGACAAACAGTAGGTTATAATAGTTCAACATACACAAGTGGATCATACGTAGCAATTCCTTTTGCTTTTGATCCAGCAGCGGAAATCAATATTTCATTTGATTGGAAATGTCAAGGTGATTATAGCTCTCCTACTACTACTTCTCCTTATGATTATATGCAAGTGTTTATAGCACCTTATGGACAATCATTAAGTTCAGGTCAAGCTATTTCAGCAAAATTATTTGCTTCTTCTCAATGGCAAACAACATCTATAGCGTTACCAGGTTCTGAATATGCAGGAGGTTATAATTTAATATTCAAATGGTATAATGATTATAGTGGAACAGATGGTATTCCAGGTGTTGTTGATAATGTAGTTGTAGTAGCAAATTCTTGTACTTCTACTTCATTAGAAACAACAGTTGCATTTGTAGAAACAGAAGAAAGCGAAACAGGTGGAGTATTTGTTGTAAATATGACAGATGATGTAAACACAGATGTTACATACGTTTTGAGATATAAAGAATCTGCAAACTCTGAATGGACAGAAATTCCAGAACTTACAATAGATGATTTCCCTTACACAATAAATGGAATCAACTTCCAAACAATCTATAACGTTCAAACAGGTGTTATGTGTCAAGATGCAGAAACTCCTTTTTATGCAACACAAATTAATGTAAATACTCCTTGTCAATCATTACAAACTCCTTGGTTTGAAGACTTTGAAAACTCTAATATGTTTAACAGCCCTTCTTGTTGGAATAGATATAGTGGAGCAATTCCTGCAAGTGGACAAATCAACACTTCTGCTTTAACAAGTACTACATCAGGTTGGAGTGTAGGTACACGTTCATTTAGTGGAAATACTACAAAAAAATTAATAGCAAATATTTATTCTTCTTATAAATATTGGGCAGTTTCACCTACTATTGATTTAGGAGATGGTTCTACAATACTTCAAGTAGCCTTTGACCTTGCAGTAACTGATTATTATAATTCAAATCCACCTGAAGAACCTTCACCAGATGACAAATTTATGTTGTTGGTTTCTCTTGACAATGGTGCAAGTTGGAACGTTGCAAACGGTCTTGTGTTTGCAGACGGTGATGAAGACACAGAACATAACTTTGCTGATTTAACAAACGTATTACAACGTTATGCTTATAAACTTGTAGATGAAAACGACGAACCATTAACAGGTCAAGTACGTTTTGCAATCTATGGAGAAAGTACAGTATCAAATGCAGATAATGATGTAATTGTTGATAATCTTGTAGTTGAACCTTGGAGCGAATGTCCTATGCCTTACGGACTTTCAGTTTCAGGTATTCAATCAAGTCAAGCAACAGTTTCATACACTACTTGGGGACCTGCAACAACTTGGGAATATGCAGTAGCAGAAGCTGATGAAAACGGCGAAGCAGACCTTGACGGAGCAGATGCTGTTCAAATTATCACAAATGACCCTATTACAGTAACAGAATTGAACCCTAATACAGATTATGTATTTGGAATAAGAAGTATTTGTGAAGGCGATGTCGCATCACCTTGGGCAACAGCCACATTTACAACTCTTCCAGCAGCAGAAATGGTTCCTTACTCAACTTCATTGGACGATCCTGATGATCTATCAACTTGGACAATTATTAGCAATGCAACAAACAATGTTTGGGCAATGGGTACAGCAACTGCAGCAGATGATGGCGGTTCAGCAGTTTATGTTTCAAATGACGGAGGTGAAACTTACGGTGCAACATTAGGTACATCAACTTCACGTTCATTCTTCTACAAAGACTTTACATTCGGAGAAGAACCACAAGACTATGAATTGTCTTTTGATTGGAAAGCAACAGGAAGAATCAATGAACAAGCAAGTGTATATTGTGGAATAATGGTTTATTTATTAGACATTGCTCCAATTTCAACAAGTTCAAACCCTTCAAGCACATATAGAAAAGCAATTGTTTATGGTTCAGAAGAGTGGAAAAATGAAAAAGTTATATTAAGTCAAGTAAGTGGAGACAAACGTTTAGTATTCCTAACTTGGGGATATACAAACGAAGCAGAACTTACAACACCTGCCGCAATTGATAATATCACAATAGATTTCCCTACTTGTACACCTCCTGATATAACTTCTGTTGATGTTACTAACTTAACTCCAACATCAGCAACAGTTAATTGGGTTGATCCAAATGAATCTAACTCTACTTGGAACGTATATTACAAACAAGTAATGGATGCAGAATATCAAGTAGTTTCTTCTGCAACTCAATCTGCTGAATTAACAGAGTTAGTTCCTGATATGTTATATCTTCTTTATGTAACAACAGATTGTGGTAGCGGAGAATCTGCACACACAACTATAATAAGTTTCAGAACAGAATGTGCTCCTTCTTCAGCACCTTGGTCAGAAGACTTCACAGCAAGTGTTACTTCATCACAATGTTGGTCAAGAGAAGTTGGTACATTATCAGAAAATGTGGTATTTACAGGTTCAACATCAGGTTGGTCTACTTCACAAGATGCAATCGGAGGAAATACAACAGGTAAAGTATACAACAACATTTATATGGGTGATGAAGCAGATTGGTTGATTACTCCTCAAATAGACTTAGGTGAAGACGGAGACTTGTATGAAGTATCATTTGATGTAGCAATTAGTGCTTGGGGTTCATCTGGTGGAGCACCAGACTATGATGCAAGTGGAGTATTGGCAGTAGTCGCTTCAGCAGACGGTGGATCAACTTGGTCAAATGCAACTGCGTTAATTTACCAAGACGGAGATGATGATACTGAACACAATTTCACAGATCTTACAAACACATTCCAAACAGTTACATACCTACTTCAAGACGAAAATGGCGACCCATTAACAGGTATAATTAAAGTTGGATTATATGTTGCTCAAACAGTAGATAACGATGCAGATAACAATGTTTACATAGACAACTTATCTATATATGTTTCTGATCAAGAACCAGGCGGAAACCCAGATCCAGATCCTGAACCAGAACCATGTGATGCACCAACAGCCCTTGCAGCAAGCAATATCACACAAACAAGTGCAGATATTACATGGAACGGCACAGCATCAACATACGAATTTAAGTTAAACGGTGGCACAGCAGAAACCCTTACAACTACAACAAAAGCATTAACAGGCCTAACAGCAAATACAGCTTACACAGTAGAAGTAAGAGCAGTATGTGAAGACGCAGAATCTGATTGGGTAACAACAACCTTCACAACACTTGCAGAACAAGGTGGAACAGATCCAGAACCATGCGATGCACCAACTAACTTAACAGCAAACAACATCACAGAAACAACAGCAAACATCACTTGGAACGGAACAGCATCAACATACGAATTTAAGTTGAATGGTGGCACAGCAGAAACCCTTACAACAACAAGTAAAGCATTAACAGGCCTAACAGCAAATACAGCTTACACAGTAGAAGTAAGAGCAATCTGTGGCGAACAACAATCAGCATGGGTAAGTGCAACATTCACAACCCTTGAAGAAGTTCCAGAAATCGTAGCACCAGTAGTAACAACAACAGCAGCAACAGGCGTTGATCACCAAAGTGCAATCCTAAACGGAACAATCACAGCAGGAAGTGAAACAATCACAGCACAAGGATTCAAGTACAAAGCAACAGCTGCAGCAGATTGGACAACAGTTTCAGCAACAGGAACAACAATCTCAGCAGTAGTGAACGGACTAACAGAACAAACAACCTACATATTCAAAGCCTATGCAACCACAGCAAGCGGTACAGTAGAAGGAACAGAAATGACCTTCACAACCACAGCAGCCCCAGTTGTAGTAGTATTAGGAGAAGTAACAACAACACCAGCAACTAACGTAGGCAACACAAGTGCAACTTTGAACGGAGCCTTAGTAAGTGCAGGTGAATCAGAAAACTTCACAGTAGGCTTTGCATTATCTACAGTAGCAGACTTCACATTAGAAGATGCAGGAGTACAAAACATCACTGCAACACTTACAGACGCAACATTCAGCCAAGCAGTAAATGACTTAGTAGAAGGACAAACCTACTTCTATAGAGCATACATCACAAACGAAGCAGGTACAGCCTACGGAGCAGTAGAAACCTTCACATTATTAGGCTTGAATGACGCAATAGCAGGCATGTTGCAAGCAACAATCTATCCAAACCCAGC
>JAZRIM010000005.1:0-96235 GCA_045645265.1 Candidatus Onthomorpha sp. | reverse complement strand
TTTCAACACTTATTTTTCTCCGAAAGGAGCACAGATAATCGAGAGAACAAGAGTTGATAGATTGTTGCAGGAACAGAGGTTTCAGAAATCGAAGTTCACGACCACCGACATGGTGGCTATGGGAGAGCAATTGAACGCTTCTTTGATTGTCGTGGGAGATGTGAACATCGTTATGGAGCAATACAATGTCGATATCAGGGTTGTGAATGTTCAAACAGGAACAGTGGTTGCCAAAGGTGGCGATTCGTGGAGTAAACAAGACCTTTATAGAGACAAAATGAAAGGAATTGCAGAGAATATATCGGCACAAATAGAAGCAGCTCCAAAGGTTGAAGAAAAGGAAGTGCCGGAAGACATGACCACAAAGATAACCGAAGACAACAGCAAGAGAGATAGAACCGACGTTGTGGTGCTTTACGATTATTTGAGGCTGTATCCAGAAGATTTAGGCGAGTTCGTAGAAAAACCAAACACGCTTATAAGAAAAATAAACGAAGAAGAAAAATACGGATACGATTCTTGGAGACTTCCGACCCAAGAAGAAATGGACATAATAAGCTCAAAAGGATATTTATCGGGGCTTAAATATATGACGCAATCAGACCCGAGAGGTGTTCTTCTTCTTGTAACGACAAAAGATCCCGTTGTTCATAGACCTAAACTACCGATTGCAAAACAGGACATAAGCCTTCATGGTGGTGTAGGAGTAACTGCAATTTATGCAGGAATGTTAGGATTTTCAATTGGAATGAAATACAAATACAAACCTTTCGATAAATATGACATAAGGCTTTTGGGTGAGATCGGAACTGCTTTTACAACTTCCGAATCTAACGGAGGATTATCTATTTTGCCCATTATGGCAGGTATAAACTACGAATACAGATTCACTGAATCAACAAGCATCTGGATAGACCTTGCTTTGGGACTTTCCATTCCTTTGTCAGAAAGAAGATATGAAGATGATTACATCGTTTATTCATCTTTTACAACCGGTTTTGCTTTTTCTCCTGAAATAGGAATAAGATATAATGATATTTCGTTCAGTTCTAAAATTATCTATTCGAATAATTATGCTTATGAAAGGAGGGATTTGTGGGATGATTGGGAACTTGAGCATGGCAAAGAGCGTTTACCTACAATTGGACTCCTTTTCCAACTCGGTTATCACTTCTAAAAAATAATAGAAACAAGGTTTGACGAGCGTTCGGGCAGGTTTTGCACTTGCGAACGCTCGTTTTATTTCTTTTTCCTTTGCTATCTATTCAACTCCCATTGCTCTAAGTCGTATTTTGCTTCGACTTGTGTTTCTATTTCATCGTCTAAGGCAGGGAAGAAGTCAATTCCTGTTATGCGTTCTACCTCATCTATTGTGTTTACGTACTTATAGAGTTTGTTATTACCGCTTTGGTTTTTGAAGATAAAGCCTATTGCTTGTGGATTGCCGCTTTCAATGCCTTTAAGCACTACTTTGTAAAACGCTTCTGGTACACGGATTTCAAATTCCTTGCCAATAAATCCGTAAACGGGCTCTTTGTAAAGCACAGGTCCACAAACAATGTACACACTCTCTTTCATAGCCCAATCTCTGCACGCTTCCTCTAAATCATTCCAATCACCTTTGTTAAGATTCTCGTTTTGAGGACAGATATTCGTTGTATAAAAACTCTCTTTCATTGCATCGGCGTCCCATTTGTTGTCTGCCGCAGGACACATGTGCCCTCTATTCCAACCACTGTGCGTATATTCATGTGTTGTTATTGCATACTTTTGTGGAAGGTCAGGATCGGGAAGAAATTTCTTGTATCGGCTTGCGTCTTCTGTTAGTTTTTCTTTGTAAAGCTCCCATGCAACCCAATTAGGTAAAAGGTTGTCGGTGTTGTAACCAACGCTATATCCTTTATGATGTAGAATTATCTCATTATTTGTTTGTTTCGATTGTGGAATTTCTAAGTTTTCAATCTCTGTTTGTTCGGTTTGTGCCTTTATTTTTTCCTCAAATCCACAAGAGGTTAAGACTCCTAAAAATAATGCTAATAATAGAAATGTTTTCTTCATATCAAAAAAAGTTAAAATTTTGTGCAAAAATACGGAAAAAGTCTTTAAATTTGTATTCTCTAAAAGTTATTAAATTAAAACAAAGAAATATTTATGCGAAACGCTATTTTAAAAAATTTATTCTTTGCTTTATTTTTCTCTTTCTTTGCTTTGCAAATGCAGGCTCAAATAAGAGGAGAGTTAAAGGATAAGGAAACAAAAGAAAACATTCTTTTTGCCAATGTAGGCTTATTAAAAACATCAGATAGTACTTTTGTAAAGGGTGCAATCTCTAATGAAAAAGGTGCATTCGTTATTCGAGGGGTAAAAGACGGAGATTATATTTTGAGAATCTCCTATATAGGATATAAACCCTTTGAAAAACTAATCACATATAAAGATAAATTGAATTTAGGTACTATTTTGCTTGAAAAATCGGTTGAAATCCTTGATGGAGTTGAGATTGTGGCACAGCGTCCTTTGTATTCTATGGACGGAGACAAGACTGTGTATAGCGTAGAGGACGACCCTTCGATTCAAACCGGTACAACAACCGATGCTCTTCAAAATGCACCGGGCGTACAAGTAGATGCAGAGGGAAATATCACGCTTCAAGGCGTTAGTTGTGTAGAGATATGGCTCAATGACAAGCCTTCAAAGATAAAAGAAGATGGTTTGAAAACATTTTTGGAAAACTTGCCTGCAAATGCTCTTCAAAAAATTGAGGTAATGACTGACCCTCCTGCAAAATATGCAAATGCTTCTGGTTGCGGTGTGATAAATATTATTACGAATACAAAGATTAAGAAAAACCATTTCATAAGTTTTGGCTCGGAAGTAAACACAAAAGGAGAAATAAGACCACATCTTTCATACGTTTGGGCGAATGAAAAACTCAACATTGGCTTTTATTCAAGTTTTAATATAAGAAATAATCATACTGTAACCGATAGTTATGTTACTTCTTTTAATCCCGAAGGCGAACCGGGAGTTGATACTCTTTATCATGAGATAAATCATAACGAAAACGATTCAAAAACATACGGAGGTTGGCTTTCGCTTAATGTAGATTATGAAATAGATTCTACACAAGAGATTGGAATGCACGTAGGCTTTGGACCAAATTATGATAACGTTATTGCAACAGGCGAAAGAACACGTTGGGATTATAAAGACCAAGAAAAAATAGAAACAAGATTCTTGTCGGAAACTACAAACAAAGGTTTCTCATCTTGGGGCTTTGTTAGTGGAGATTATCAAAAGAAGTTTGATGATAAAGGTCATAGATTGAATGTTTCATTGAACGGAAACTTTTCTCCCGACTTTGCAACAGAGACTTCAATTAGGAATTACTTACAAGAAAACCCTCTTTTCACAGATTTAAATAAACAATACGAAACATCTTCTGATAGTTATAATTTTTCTTTGGATACTCGATACACACGACCTTATAGTGAAAATGGAGAAATCTCTGCCGGATTAACCTTAGGCGTTGATAACGATTATAATATTAAAGACGTAACAGAGTTTGACTCTGTTTCGCAAGTTTATAGTCTTATAGACGAGTTGCGTTCCTTTGATAAACATAGCAATAACTATGAAGCAAGCGGATATGTCGATTGGAGATATAAGATAAAAGACTTTACAATGAGTTTTGGCTTGAATGCAGATGCAGAAATTAGAGATTTTATTTCTCAAAACACCTATTTCGCAGATGATACCACTATGTTCTTCTTCACAATGCGTCCAAGAATTCGCTTATCCTATAGAACAAAATCTATGCACGACTTTGATATAAGTTATAGTCTTTCTACATCAAAACCATCTACTAATAATATTACAACTTTCCGTAATTACTCAGAAGAAAGTTATAGTGTAGGAAATAGAGACCTTGAAAATTCATATTCACATCGCCTTGGAGTTGGTTGGAGTAAGTTTTTTATGAAAGCAGGCTATATTATGGTGGATTATGACGCTACTTGGAATCGCAATTCCGTTAGTTCGGTTACCGATTTGATTTATGACGAGTACATAGGTCGCTTTATAAATTATTCAATGCCTTATAACCTTGGTTCTTCCTTTACTCAATCGCTTAGAGCCTTTGGAAACATAAGAATAGGTGCTTTTACAAATCTTAATCTCTATTCAACTCTTTCTCATAACATAGATGAGATGACTTATATCGATGGAAATAATTACCGACAAGAGAGTGTGTATTTATATGGTAATGCAAATCTTTGGTCAAGGTTTTCAAAACAATTCCAAATCTTTGTTGGAGGAAATTTCCGTACACCAACAAAAAGCATATTCTCTCAATCGGGATATTATTACATTTTATATCTTGGGGCAACTGCTAATTTCTTTGACAATCGTTTGAGTTTGTCTTTAAGAATTCAAGACCCATTCAATTGGAATAAGAACTCAAACAGCAATTTCGCTCCTTACTATCATTCATACAATACAAGCGTAATTAATAGTAGATTTATATCGTTTGGAATCAAACTAAAATTTGGAAAATTAGAACTTGAAAATAAACAAGCCTCATCAGGAGAAGGTGGAGGCGGTGGAATGTAAAAAGATTATTTAGATATACATTATGGATATTATAATTGCAGGCGATGGAGAAGTAGGTTTTCACCTTGCTCGTTCACTTTCTAAGATTAAACACAACATTACTGTGGTTGATCCTCACTCGGAATTACTCAATATGCTACAAGCCGATTCGGACTTATTGACTATTGCCGGTAATTCTACATCTATTGAAACTCTTAAAGAGGCTGGCGTTGCTTCTTGCGACCTTTTGATTTCTGTTTTGCACGAAGAGAGTATCAATCTAATGACTTGCATTCTTGGAAAAAGACTTGGAGCAAAGCGTTGTATTGCTCGTGTTAGTACTTTGGAGTATTTGAACGATGAAAACAAGAGTATGTTCAAAGGATTAGGGGTTGATGAAATGGTTTGTCCCGAAAGAATTGCGGCAAAGGAGATTACAAACTTGCTTACAAGAAATACTGCAACTGAAATATTTGATTTTAGCAACGGTCTTTTGCTTGTCTATATGATGCGTTTGGATAAAAATGCTCTTCTTTTAAATAAAACTATGGCAGAAATGGGACAGCTTTATCCGGATTTGGAAGCGAGAGCTATTTGTATTATTCGTAAGGGTAAAACCATAATTCCTGCCGGTCCTGATATGTATATGAAAGATGATTTGGTGTATTTGATTGCAAAGCCTGAGAGTATAGAAAAAATTAAAGAACTTGGAGGTAAGCGAGATTATCAAATCAAAAATGCAATGATACTCGGAGGTGGACGAATAGGTAAAAGAGCTGCTTTAAATCTTCAAAACGATATTGATTTGAAACTGATTGAAATGAATAAAGAGCGTTGTTTTCAATTGGTTGATGATTTGAATCGCACAATGATTATAAACGGCAATGGAAATGATATAAATCTTCTTATGGATGAGGGGTTAGATGAAACAGATGCTTTTATTGCCCTAACCGATTCTTCGGAAACTAATATTCTTGCTTGTCTTCACGCTCACAAACAAGGAGTGAAAAAAACTATTGCTTTGGTTGAAAATGTGAGTTATATAGATGTGAGTCAGGAAATAGGTATTGATACAATTATAAATAAGAAATTGATTACTGCTTCTTACATTGCGAGATTTACTCTTAATGCTAATGTAACTTCAAGTAAGTGGCTATCGGGTATTGATGCGGAAGTGGTAGAGGTTTTGGTAAAAGAGGGTGCTCCTATAACGAAAAAACCAATTATGTATTTGGATTTGCCTAAGGGAGTAAACATTGGCGGGGTGATAAGAAACAATGAGGCTTATATTGCAAAGGGTAATGTTCAAATTATGCCGGGTGATAAGGTCGTAGCCTTTACAATTCCTGAATCGGCTAATAAACTAATGAAACTTTTTAACTAATTACTACTCTAAATGTTTATTACAAGAAATCTTAATAAGAAGATTTTTTTCTATATTTTCGGAATGAACTTATTGTTCTTTTCTATGGTGTTTTTTATCTCTGGATTATGCTCTTATTTGTTTGATGATAACTACCTTCCTTTTATTATTTCTTTCTTGTTTACGGCTTTTGTAGGTTTTTTGCTTGCATATAGAAATAGAAACTACACTTCTTTGATTTCAAAGAAAGATGGACGGCTTTTAATTGGGCTTTTGTGGTTGATAATGCCTATTTTTGGTGCTTTGCCTTATATGATTCATGGTTTTAGTTTTACAAATGCTTTGTTTGAGTCTTATTCTGGTTTTACAACTACGGGTGCGAGCGTGATAAAAGATGTTTCTATTATGCCAAAAGGCTTATTGCTTTATAGAAGTTTTACACAATGGGTAGGCGGATTAGGATTTGCTGTTTTTATTATTCTTTTCCTTAAAACAATGCGTAATGGTGCTAATAATTTGTTTAATGCAGAGTTTAACTCTATTGAAAAGGAAAAGGATTCTCCTCATATAAGAAATACGGTTTATAAGATTTTTACAATATATTCTTTACTTACCTTGTTTTGTTTTCTTTTGCTTGTAAGGGGTGAAATGAATTGGTTTGAGGCTCTTTGTCATTCTTTTTCTACTATTTCAACTGGTGGATTTTCTGTTTCAAATGGTAATATCGGTTCTTACTCTACTTATTCTCAATATGTGATTATTCTCTTTATGTTTTTGTCTGGAATAAGCTATTTTTTGTTTCTTTTTGCCTTTAAAGGTAAATGGAAAAGACTATTAAAAGATGAGCAATTACGATTCTATGTTTTAATAATTTTTTTCTTTGTTTTGTTTTTTTTATTCTATGAAATATTTTTCCAAAACTTTGATTTATTTTCTGCAATAAGAATTTCGCTTTTCTATGTCGTTTCTATAGTTTCTTCAACGGGCTTTGACTTGCAGGTAAACTCTCTTGGAATGTTGCCAAATATTATTTTTATTTTCTTAATGTTTATCGGAGGCTGCTCAGCTTCTTCTTCAACGGGATTAAAAATTGTTCGTGTAGTTATTTTGATTAGATATATTCCGGTTAGTTTGAAAAGAATTTTTCATCCTCGTGCAATAATTCCTGTACGCTACAATGGAAAGGCTTTAAGAGATGAATCGGTGAGATTGATTTTCGGATTCTTTTTCCTTTTCTTGCTAATCTTTCTTGCAGGTGCATTTTTGTTTTCCGTTATGGGCAATGGATTTATTGTATCCTTGTCTTTGTCGGCGGCATCTATTAGTAATATGGGGCCTATTATGGGTTCAATTGCAGAGGGCTTTTCTTATGCGGATTTAAATGTTATTTCAAAATATATATTGATGGTGTTGATGCTAATAGGTCGCTTGGAAATTTATGCTTTCTTTGCTTTGTTTTCAAAATCTGTTTGGGGAAGAAATTAAAACGAGGTATGAGTATTAAAAATAGTGTACAAATTATTACAGCAATAAGAGTTATAGGCTTGCTTCTTATTTTGGAGGCAGGTTTTATGACTTTGAGTCTATTGCCTGCTTTATATTATAAACAGGGAGACTTCTTTGCTTTACTTTTTTCAACTTTGATTACTTTGAGTGTGGGTTTGCTTTGTAGGATTAAAAGAGTTGATAAACAATTAAGCATAGATAAACGCCTTGGTATTTCAATTGTTGCTTTGATTTGGCTTTTGATAGGATTTTTTGGTTCATTGCCTTATTTGATTGGTGGATATATTTCAAATATTGCTGATGCTGTTTTTGAAACTCTTTCGGGTCTTACTACTACGGGTGCAACTATTTTAAGCGATGTTGAGAGTTTGCCAAAGGGAATTTTGTTTTGGAGAAGTTTAACTCATTGGATAGGAGGTGTAGGAATAGTTGTAATTGTTGTTTCCTTTGTTCCATTTATCGGAGGAGGGGGAATGGCATTGTTTTCCGCCGAAAGTGCAGGTCCAAGCAAGACAAAAATTTCTCCACATATTGCAACAACAGGAAAAATCATTTGTGGAATTTATGCAGTCCTTACAATGATTTGTTGTATTGTATATTGGATTTGTGGAATGGATTTTTTTGATGCTATTTGTCATGCTTTTTCCACTCTTGCCTCAGGAGGATTTTCTACAAAGAATACTTCCGCCGCAGGTTTCTCTCCTTTAATTCAATATATGATGATTCTTTTTATGATTCCTGCGGGAGTGAATTTTTTGTTGATTTATCGCCTTTTGAAAGGTCAAACTTCGGTTTTGAAAAACAATGATGAGTTTAAGGCATATATTGGAGGGATTGTTTTTGCTTTTGTTTTGATTTTCTTGTTTACTTATAACTCTTCTGCAAACTTTGAATTGACAATAAGAAACGCTCTTTTTCAAACCGTAAGCTTTATTACAAGCACAGGATTCGTTTCTGCCGATTACACAAATTGGTCTTTGCCGGCTGTTTGGGTTATTTTAATGCTTATGTTCTCAGGAGCAATGAGCGGAAGTACAACAGGGGGTTTGAAACTCGTAAGAGTACTTCTTTTATTTAAAAATGCAAGAAGTGTAATTAGGAGAGGGGTGCATTCACAAGCCTTTATTCCGGTGAAAATGGACGGAAGAATTGTGCAAGATAGTGTAATCAATAATGTAATGGCTATTTTCTTGATGTTTATCTTGCTTTTGATTTTGGTTTCCTTTGCTTTGATTTGTACGGGCATTGGAATAGAAGAGGCAATAGGTGCGGCAGTAAGTAGTGTCTTTAATATGGGACCTGGATTAGGTGAAAGCGGTGGCTTTGGTTGCTTTGCTCATTTTCCCGATGCTGCAAAATTGGTTCTTTCCTTGGCAATGTATCTTGGACGTTTAGAAATAGCAACAGTAATTGTGCTATTTATGTCATCATTCTGGAAAAAGTAAAAATAAAGTTTTTTTTACTCGTGGTAATACACTCTTTTTATGCGTTGAGAGACCGATGTAAATATTTCGTATGGTATTGTGTCTAAGGCATTCGCCATTTTCTCTACTGGATTTTCTTCTCCAAATATCACAACTCTATCACCTACTTTTGCTTCTATGTTGCTTAGGTCTATCATACACATATCCATACAAATATTTCCTACTATTGGTGCGTGCTTTCCATTGATATAGACAGTAAAGCCTTGATGTGAAAGGTGTCTATTTAATCCATCTGCATAGCCTATTGGTATTACTCCTATTTTTGTTGTGTCTTGGGCTATGAATGTTCTCATATAGCTTACGGATTCGCCTTTTTCTATTGTTTTTATTTCGCTTAGGTAACTTTTTAGTTTGTGTACGTAGCGTAAGTGTTTTTGTGTTTGTGGGTTTACGCCTATTCCATACATTCCTACGCCTAAACGTATCATATCATAGTGCGCTTGCGGAAAACGAATGCTTGCAGCAGAGTTGCAAATGTGTTTTAAGATTTTGTAATCAAAGGCTTGTGTGATTTCATTGCTTATTTGCTCAAAGGTTGTTATTTGTTTTTGTGTGAAATTATCAAGGGTTTCATCGTCCGCACAAGCAAGGTGTGAAAAGATTGAGGCTATTTCTATGTTTTTGTGTTGTTTTAGAAAGTCTATCAGTGGTTTTATGTCTTTTTGTTCAAAGCCTAATCGGTGCATTCCGCTATCTATTTTTATATGTATGCGAATTGTGCTATCTTTTATCATATTGAGTGTGGTGAAATTGTGTACTACTACTTCAATATTGTGTTTTATCATTTTTTCTAAGGCTTCTTTTTCCGGTGTAACAACGACTATTGGGGTTTTTATGCCGTTTTTTCTTAGTAAAATGGCTTCATCGGCAAAGGCTACGGTGAAATAATCGGCTAAGGCAAAGTGTTCTAAGTTTTTTGCTATTTCGTAGGCTCCGCATCCATAGCTTGAGGCTTTTACCATTGCCATTATTTTTGTGTCGGCTTTGAGTTGTGATTTGTAGTATTTAAGATTGTCGTTTAGGGCAGAGAGATTTACTTCTAATATGGTTTGGTGTGATTGTGCTTCTAAAAGATTGGAAATTCTTTCCATATTATAGCTTCTTGCTCCTTTGATTAGGATGGCTTTTGAGTAGAATTGTTCTATGGAAAATTCGTTTAGAAATGCCTCTACATTACTATAAAAGTGTGTTTTTATGGTAAATAGTTCTTTGTGTGAGAGAAAATCTTCTCCTATTGCGTAAAATTCGTCTATTGCTTTGTTTTCTAATAGGGAGTTGATGTGTTGAAGGGTGGTTTTGTTGTTTTTTACCTCTGTCATTGAGGATAGAATTGCTATTTTGCTTAAAGAATTGTTTTGTTGATTTAAATAGTCTAATGCTGCTTCTAATGAGGTGAGGTCAAAGCAGTAACTGTCGTTTATTACAATGCCTTCGCCTAAGCCTTCTTTGAGTTGCAAACGCATTTCTATGTTTGAAAGGTTATTTATTTGTTGTTTTAGTGTTTTTTCTTCAATGCCTAAGTGTAGTGCTGTAATGTAGGCTAAGCAAGCGTTTTCTATGCTTACTTTGTCTTTGAATTTTATGTTTAATTCTTTGATTACTTCTTCTGTTTTGAAGCTTATGAGTTTTATTTCTCTGCTCTCGCACCATTGTTTTACTATATTGTATAGGAAAACGTCATCTTTTGGACAAATTAGTGTATGACAAGATGTGAAAAGTTTTAGTTTTTCTTCTATTTTTTCCTCTAATGAAGAAAAGTTTATTTGATGTGCCGAGCCAATGTTTGTGAAAACTCCTATTGTTGGTTGAATTATTTCTTGTAAACGATACATTTCCTTTGGTTTTGAAATGCCTGCTTCAAATAATCCTAAGTCGTGGTTTGCGTTCAGTTGCCAAAGTGATAGTGCAACGCCTATTTGAGAGTTGTAACTGCGTGGTGAGTAGCATATTTTTTTGTTTTCTTGCACCAATTGCACAATCCATTCTTTTACAATGGTCTTTCCGTTTGAGCCTGTTATGGCAACAACTTCTTTTTGAAAGCTTTCTCTTTTGTATTTGGCAATTTTTTGCAAGGCCTCTAAGCTATCTTTTACTAAAAGAAAGACTGCTTTTGGAAATTGATTTAATTCTGGTAATTCTTCACAAATAAAATATCTAATTCCTTTGTCGTAAAGTTCTTTTATGTACTTATGACCATCGTTATTTGTGGTTTTGAATGCAAAAAATAAGGTATTGTCTATGAAATTAACTCGTCTGGAATCGTAAAGTAAGTGTTGGATTTCTATGTTCTTAAAATCAATTTGATTAACGAGGGTTTCGTCAATCACACTTTTTGCATTGCATATTTGAATTACTTGTTCCAAAGACAAACTCATAGACTTTTTTTGCAAAAGTAAAAAAAAAACTAATTTTGCACTCTCAATTTATGAAGAAATATTTACTAATAATTATAGGTTGTGTAAGTTTAGCCTTAGGTATTATAGGAATGTTTTTGCCTATTTTACCTACGACACCTTTTTTGCTTTTAAGTGCAGGGTGTTTTCTAAGAAGCTCAAAGTCTTTGTATGATTGGCTGTTAAATCACAAACACTTAGGAGAATATATCAAAGATTTCATAGAGCATAAAGCAATAAGTAAAAGAATAAAAATAACAATTCTTTCAACCTTATGGCTAACTATTCTATTGTCTGTAATGATAGTAAGTATATTGTGGGTGAAAATTCTTTTGATAATAATAGCCGTAGGAGTAAGTGTACATATCCTGCATTTTAAAACAAAGAATTAGAAAAATATTTCAAAGAAATAAAAAAATAAAACAAAGAAATAAAAAAATAAAACAAAGAGTTAGAAAAATATTTTGGCGTAATATTTTTTTTATTCAAAGAATAATATCTAACTTTGCAACACGAAACAAATTTAGAGTTTAAAATAACGTTTTAATTAAAACAAAAAAACTATGGACGTAAAAAAAATTTTAGCAGACGTAGAAGCAAAGAACCCTGGACAACCATTGTTCTTGCAAGCAGTAACAGAAGTATTAGAAACTATCGAAGAATATGTTGCTGAACACCCAAAATACGATAACCACAAGATTATCGAAAGAATTGTAGAACCTGATAGAATATTCCAATTCAAAGTTGAATGGGTTGACGATAAAGGAGAAATCCATGTAAACAGAGGATTTAGAGTTCAATTCAATAACGCTATTGGACCTTACAAAGGAGGATTACGTTTCCACCCTGCTGTAACAATGGATACATTAAAATTCTTAGGATTTGAACAAACTTTCAAAAACTCTTTAACTACATTACCTATGGGTGGTGGTAAAGGAGGTTCAGATTTCGATCCAATGGGAAAATCTGATAACGAAATCATGAGATTCTGCCAAGCTTTCATGACAGAACTTTACAAATATATCGGACCTGACACAGACGTTCCTGCAGGAGACATAGGAGTAGGTGGAAGAGAAATCGGATACTTATACGGTATGTACAAAAAATTAGCTCGTGAAAATACAGGAGTATTAACAGGAAAAGGTGCTGGTTGGGGAGGTTCAATCCTTCGTCCAGAAGCAACTGGTTTCGGTGGAGTTTACTTCGTAAACAACATGTTGAAAAAACACGGACTTGAATTAGCAGGTAAGAGAGTTGCTATTTCTGGTTTCGGTAACGTTGCTTGGGGTGCTGCAATGAAAGCTACTGAATTAGGAGCTAAAGTTGTTTGTATCTCTGGTCCTGATGGATATATCTTAGATGAAGAAGGAATGAACGATGAAAAAATAGCTTACATGTTAGAACTTAGATCATCTAACAATGGAGTTGTTAAACCATTCGCAGATAAATTCCCTTCAGCTAAATTCATCGCTGGTAAAAAACCTTGGGAAGCAAAAGTTGATATCGCTATGCCATGTGCTATCCAAAACGAATTAAACGGAGAAGATGCTAAACAATTAATCGCTAACGGAGTTACATTAGTTTGTGAAGTTTCTAACATGGGATGTACAGCTGACGCTATCCACGAATTACAAAAAGCAAAAGTTATCTTCGCTCCTGGTAAAGCAGCTAACGCTGGTGGAGTAGGAGTATCTGGATTAGAAATGAGCCAAAACGCTGGACACATTGGTTGGACTGGTGCTGAAGTTGACGAAAGATTACACTTCATGATGGACTCAATCCACGACAACTGCGTAAAATACGGTACAGAAAAAGATGGATACATCAACTATGTTAAAGGTGCTAACATAGCAGGATTTATCAAAGTTGCTGATTCAATGATTGAATTAGGAGTTTGCTAATTCTTGATTATATAAAAGAAAAGGGAAGTTTTTTAACTTCCCTTTTTTTATTTCCTTCCAAAAACACACCAACGCACTATCGGAATACGGCGTAAGAGTTCGTAAATCAATGGTGAGAGAGTAAAGACTGCAAGTGTCAGTATTGCATAGATGGCGAAAGCAGGTAGCGAAGTATGGACTTTCATCATAAATCCAAAGCAAGCAATCACCATATAGTGAACAATGTAAATCCCAAAGCTTGATTTGGTCATATAGGTTGCGAAAGGATTGGTTTTGTTGCAGTAGCGTTGAAACAATCCTAATAGTCCCAAAATCATAAACCAAGTATAAATAATATTCATCGGGCTTTGAAGATATTGAGGTGAGGTGTTGTCTTGTCCGAATGTTGTTATCGTAAGAATTGTTCCTGAAATAAGGGCGATAGATGTTAAATAAATAGAATATTTTCCTAAAATCTCTTGTACTTTGTCGTGAGAGAAAACGAAATATCCCATTAAGAAAGGTATTAAATAGTTGAGTGGCTTATATAAATTCAAAAGTCCGTCAAAAGATTCTGCTCTTGGATTTGAAATAAGGGTGAATGAGCCCACGTAAAGCAAAAGTCCTAAGAGTATTATAGGAATAATTCCTATTTTTTCGCAAGCTTGCCATAGTTTATCCTTTTTATCAAATTTACGAATCAAAAGAAGAATGATTGAAAACAACCATAAATCTTGAATAAACCAAAGAGGACCAATTCCGGAGAATGAGAAAATAAAATATTTTATGAATACTGGCATTTCTTCGGGGAAAAGGGGAGAACCTATTGTGTATTCTGTTACAAGGGTGTTGAAATATCCGCTAATCCAATGAAAAACGAATAATCCAAGTGTTGAAGGTACTAAAAGTTTTGTTGTTTTTGATTTAAAGAATTGTTTAGATGAGGTTTTTTCTAAGCTATATCGTGAGCTAATTCCTGCAATAAGAAACAGCAACATCATAAACCAAGGATACAAAACATACATTATGATGTCTTGATATTGATTTCCGCCAAATCCTCCAATACCTCCGACAACTCCCTTATTATTATAGAAGTATATAACGTGATAAAACAAAACTGAAACGACTGTTGTCCAACGCAAATTGTCTAACCAATGCTTTCTCATTTCGTAAGTCCCTCCATTATATCATCAACTGCACTTTGGAATATTTGAGTTTTTACCAACGCCATACCATTTTTGTCTCCTAAAAGCAAGAGTGCGTCACCTGGTTTAATGTCATAAATTTTTCTTGCATCTTTTGGGATTACTATTTGTCCCTTATCTCCGACCTTTACCACGCCAAAGATAAATTTTTCTTCTTTTTGTTCCATAAGTTTGAAAAGTTAGAAATTTCCCACAAAATTACAGCATTTTTTTTAATTGACAAAGAAAAATAAATCAAAGAAATAATTTTTTAATTCTTTGAAATAATTTTCTAAAACAAAGAAATATTTTTTGTTTTCAAAGAAAAAGATATACAACTAAGCGTTAAGTTTTGTTTTTTGTGTATATTTGCAAGAAAAAACTTAGAAAAATGATTTTAATTGCTGATGGTGGCTCTACGAAAACAGATTGGGCTTTGGTAGAAGGAAAAAATATAAAAACAACTTTTTCTACAAGGGGAATGAATCCTTATAATGTTTCTCTTCAAACAATGAAACAGGAAATTGAAACAAAGATATTGCCGAATGTAT
Source organism: Candidatus Onthomorpha sp. (assembly GCA_045645265.1). GTDB lineage: Bacteria > Bacteroidota > Bacteroidia > Bacteroidales > P3 > Onthomorpha. Next base: position 81,284 of record JAZRIM010000005.1, on the reverse strand, counting down.
GTGTGAAAGAGGTTGATGAAATCTTTATTTACGCTGCAGGTTGTTCTGCAAAAGTGAAACAAGACGAAGTTGTGGCGTGGTTTAGACCTTATTTCCAAAGTGCAAAAATAAATGTTGAGGGAGATTTACTTGGAGCTGCAAGAGCAACTTGTGGAAGAAATGCAGCAATTGCTGCAATTCTTGGAACAGGTTCAAATTCTTGTCTTTACGATGGTGAGAATATTGTAGAAAATGTAGCATCGCTTGGTTATGTTCTTTGTGATGAAGGAGCAGGAACAAACATCGGAAGATTGATTCTTAGAGATTATTTAAGGGGACGTATGCCTGAGGAATTGATGCAAAAATTTGCTAAACAATATCCAGGAGATGAATCGGATTTTCTAAATAAACTATATAAGGAAGAGGCCCCTAATTATTACGTTGCCTCGTTTGCCAGATTTGCAATAGAAAATAAATCAACACCTTATTGTAAGGAGGTAATAAAACAAGCATTTGATAGTTTTTTTAAAGAACAAATAACTTATTATACTTCATATAATAAATATGTTATAAATGTCGTTGGAAGTATAGCTTGTTTGGCAACAGAGGAATTAAAAGAGGTCGCAAAAAAATATAATATGGAGATAAACAATGTAGTGAAAGCGCCGCTTAAAGCACTTGTTGAATATCACATACAATAAGAATACGCATAAAAAACATTCATTTTATATTTTAATCAAGTTTTTTTGCGTACATTTGCAAAGGATTTATAAGATAAAATAAAAATATATACCAAAGATGAGTAAGATAGACGTGCTTCTCGGTTTACAATGGGGAGATGAAGGAAAGGGAAAAGTTGTTGATGTTTTAACACCAAAATATGATATAGTAGCAAGATTTCAGGGAGGGCCTAATGCAGGACATACACTTGAGTTTGACGGAATTAAACATGTGTTACATATAATTCCATCAGGGATTTGTCACAAGGAAAAGATAAATATCATAGGAAATGGTGTACTTATAGAACCATTGATTTTTGAAAAGGAGATATCAACCTTAGAAAAAATCAATTTTGACCCTACAAAAAATTTATATATCTCTAAAAAAGCACATTTAATATTACCAAGCCATCGTCTATTAGACGCTGCAAATGAAGCATCAAAAGGAGAAAGAAAGATAGGCTCTACTTTAAAAGGTATAGGTCCTGCTTATACTGATAAAGTTGCACGTACAGGATTAAGAGTTGGAGATATATTTTCTAAGAACTTTGTTTCAAATTACGAAAAGACTAAACAAAGCCATTTAAGAGCGATAAAATCCTTAGGATTTGATGAAAACTCTTTCAAAATCGAAGATCAAACCCTTTCACAATACGAAGAAAGATGGATGGCTTCGCTTGAAAATTTGAAGAGATTTAACATTATCAATAGCGAATACTACATCAATCAAGCATTAGATGAAGGTAAAAAAATATTAGCAGAAGGCGCACAAGGCTCTATGTTAGATATTGATTTTGGTTCCTATCCTTTTGTAACATCTTCAAATACTATTACAGCAGGTGTTTGTTCTGGTTTAGGGATTGCACCTTCGAGAATAGGAAAAGTGTTTGGTATTTGCAAGGCTTATTGTACAAGAGTAGGAAGTGGACCATTCCCAACAGAATTGTTTGATGAAGACGGAGAACAATTAAGACAAAGAGGAAGAGAATTTGGTTCTACAACAGGAAGACCAAGACGTTGTGGTTGGTTTGATATTCCTGCGTTGAAATATGCTTGTATGTTAAACGGGGTTACACATCTTATGCTTATGAAAATAGATGTGATGAACGAATTTGAAACAATTAAATATTGCGAAGAATATATCATTGATGGAGAATATACAATGGAATTGCCATTTGATATGGAACAAGAAATGCAACCAGTATATTCTTCTTGCAAAGGTTGGCAACAAAATGTGGAAGGTATAGATAAATTTGAAAACTTGCCAGAAAATATGCGTCAATATATATCTAAATTGGAGGAAAAGACAGGTTTGCCAATTGTTTTAGTATCAACAAGTCCAAATCGTAAGGATACGATTATTAGAACAGAATTTTAAATAAATAAAACAAAAAAAATTATGAGACGAATCATATTAGCAATATTATTATTGACTATTTCATTAGGACTTAATGCTCAGAAATTGCGTAATTCCGACATTCCACAAGAAGTAAGATTAGGTTTAGAAAACACATATTCTGATTATAAACTTCAAGGCTGGTATTTTGAAACAGGACAATATGTTGCAGAAATAAGTATTGATGAACAAATAGGACGAGTATTTTTAACCGCAACAGGAAATTGGCAATTCACTATCTTTAATGTAGCAGAGCAAGAATTACCTACATTAGTAGCAAATTATTTTCTAAATAATTATCCAGGATATCGTATAAAAAAATCAGAATACATAGAAGATTTTTCAGGTGATAACTATTATAGATTGATTATTGCAATGAAAGGAATTGGTCAAACAGAGTATGAAATGATATTTGACCCAAGAGGAAAACTAACAAAGACAAATGCACCTGATCCAGACTTTGTTAAAAAAGATTATATTTCAAGATTAAATCCAGAAGCCATAGAATACAGACAAAAAAAGATGGCAGAAAGAGCGGAAATGGATGGAAGCGGATTGGAAATCAGAATAGAAGATGATGTAAAGAGTGCAGGAAAGAAAAAATCCAAAGACGTAGAAATTGATGTTCCAGAATCATTAGATGTATCTGTAACTCCAAAAGAAGTATTAGATGCTTTCAATAAGAAGTTTAGAAGAATGGAAGATGTGAAATGGAGACAAGATGGAGAAAATTTCATTGCTTCTTTTGAAAATAGAGGAATTCCAACAGAGTTGTGTTACAAACCAGATGGTATGTTAATGACAACAACAAAGCAAGTAGAGAAAGATCGCTATCCAAGATTGATAATGCAAGATTTATCAGAGCGTTATCCAGATGCTAAAATAGAAAAATTTCAAAAAGTAGAGTATGACGTTAAGTATAGAAAGACTGTAACAGACAGAAAGTTAGATACATATTTCTATATTGAGTTATCAGAAAAAATAAAAGGCAAAAAAGACAAGAAATATATAAAGCTAACCTATGATAAGTCGTTTAGATATCAAGGATTAGCGGGTTCAACCGATGAATACGAAGATTAAAAATGTAAAGTATGTAATCGTTGCGTTAATCCTTTCGATTGCATCTTTATGTCACACAGTTTCGGCACAGAAACAAGTATATTATAGTTCTGATTGGGGAGAGAAATTACCATCTTTCCCCAATCACTTAATATTAAAGTCAAATGTTGTATTTGTTCACGAAGATATGACAATGACTTGCGATTCTGCAATTTTCAATACGGAAGAAAATCTTATAAACGCATACAATAATATCCATATTTATCAAGATACTCTTCATTTGTATGGAGATGAATTTTTTTATGATGCAAATACAAAAATTGCAGAAGTCTTTGGCGATACAGTAAGTTTATATGACGGAAAAATAAACTTGCAAACCGATTATATGGTAATGGATAGAGTTGCTCAAACTGTGCGTTACACAACTCATGCAGACATTTGGGACGAAGAAAATACGCTTGAAAGTAATTTTGGAACATATTTAATAGACACAAAAGTCTTTGAATTTACTGATGAAGTGATATTGGAAAATAAATCACTCAATATTATTTCTGATTCTTTGTTTTATGATAGTAAAACAAAGATTGCGTATTTTTTTTCAAAGACTTATATTACTACAAAAGACAGTGTGAAAATCCATACTTCCAAAGGCTTTTATGAAACCAAAACAGATGATGCAAATCTTTATAAAGATAATTTGATAATTAACGATAGCAAACAATTAGTTGCCGATAGCATACTTTACAACACAAAAACAGAAAACTCAAAAGCTTATCGCAATATTTATCTTAAAGATAGTGTAAATCAGATTATTGCTTACTCTCAATATTTAGAAAAAGACAAAAAAGATTCAATTCCATATGTTTTTTTAACCCAAGAAATCCTGCTTCAACAAGTAGAAGAACAAGACACGCTTCACTTACATTGTGATAGTATTTGGATATATTTTGATACAACTATGAGAGCTGAGGAAATGTATGCTTATAATCACGTAAAGTTTTATAGAATGGATATGCAAGGTGTAGCGGATACACTTTTTTATGATGTAAAAGATTCTTTGGTTTATTTTCTTGGACAACCAATTCTTTGGAATGAAAATAATCAATTTACAGCTGACACAATAAGTCTAAAAGTAGTTGAAAATTCTGTTAGAGAAATGTTTATGTATCCAAATGTTATAATAGCACAAAACTCAGATACAACAACAAAACAATATTTCAACCAAATAAGTGGAAGAGAATTTAAAGCTAATTTTTCAAAAAATAGAATAAAATATGCAGAAATAGAACACCAAGTAAAAAGCATTTTTTATTTTTGGGAAGAAACAGAAAAAATAAAAAGACTTACAGGTGTAAATATAGGAGAGAGTAGTAAATTAAACTTATATTTTGAAAAAGGACGATTAAAAAAAATGACAGCTATTGATATGCCAAAATTTTATTTAGACGATAATGACCGTATTGATAAAAAAGAAAAAACATTAAAAGGATTTATATGGTTAGAAGATAATCGCCCTATGTCAAAGGAGGATGTTTTTATTCATAGAAATTGACAAAATGTCATAAAAACAAATAAAGGAACAAAAATTACATAATAACACCACAAAGAAATTATGTTTAACAAGAAAAAACGAAAAAAAGATATGGAAGAACAACAAGCAAAAGTTGAACAAGAAGAAGTAGCAACAGAACAAACACAAGAAACACCACAAGAAACTACAAAAACAAAAGAAGAAGAATTAACAGAAAAATTAGAAGAATTAAATAAAAAGTATCTTTTGTTGTATTCGGATTTTGAAAATTTTAGAAAAAGAACATCAAAAGAAAAAATCGAACTTATTCAAAATGCAGCAGAGAACACAATCAAAGACTTATTACCTGTTGTAGATGATTACGAAAGAGCATTGGCTAACTTTGAAAGATTTGAAGATGAAAAATTCATTAAAGCCAAAGAAGGAATAGAATTGATTTATAATAAATTGATGTCAATCCTTACACAAAAAGGCTTAAAGCCTATGAATGCAAAAGGAGAGAAGTTTGACGAAAATCTACACGAAGCAATAGCACAAATGCCTGCTGAAAGCGAAGAACAAAAAGGTATAATATTAGACGAAACAACAAAAGGCTATTACTTATACGAAAAAGTAATAAGATATGCCAAAGTAGTTGTGGCGATGTAGTTTTAAAAAAGAGGAATTAAACAAAATGGCTAAGAGAGATTATTATGAAGTCCTTGGTGTATCAAAAGACGCTACCGACGACGAATTAAAGAAAGCATATAGAAAATTAGCGATAAAATATCACCCAGATAAGAATCCTGGAGATAAAAGTGCAGAAGAAAAATTTAAGGAAGCCGCAGAAGCATACGATGTCTTAAGAGATAAAGACAAACGAGCAAGATACGATCAGTTTGGACACGCTGGGGTAGATGGACAAGGAGGATTTGGCGGTGGAGCAGGAATGAATATGGACGATATCTTCTCTATGTTTGGCGATATTTTCGGTGGAGGATTTGGAGGTTTCGGTGGCTTTGGCTCGAGAAGCAATGGGCGAGGTAAAAGAGTAAATAAAGGAGGTAACTTACGAATTAGAGTAAAGCTAACCTTAGAAGAAATTGAGCAAGGAGTAGAAAAGAAGATTAAAGTAAAGAAATACGTAGAATGTTCTTCATGTAAAGGAAGTGGAGCAAAGGCTGGCTCTGAAAAAGTTACATGTTCCCATTGTGGAGGTTCGGGAGTGATTGTTCAAATACAGAGAACAATACTTGGAAATATGCAAACACAAACCACATGTCCACATTGCAATGGTGAAGGAACGATAATTAAAGACAAGTGTCCAAATTGTAGAGGTGAAGGAATCGTTCAAAGCGAGGAAATAGTGGCAATAAAAATTCCAGCAGGCGTTCAAGACGGCATGCAATTGGCTATGCGAGGTTTAGGAAACGCTGGTGCAAGAAATGGAATCAATGGCGACTTGATAGTTGTGGTTGAAGAAATCAAACATGAGATATTTGAAAGAGATGGTAACAATTTATGTATGCAAACCTACATTACTTTCTCCGAAGCAGTGCAAGGTACAACAATAGAGGTACCTACATTGAACGGAAAGGTGAAATTCAAAATTGAACAAGGAATGCCATCTGGTAAGGTCTTTCGTTTGAAAGGTAAGGGTTTACCTGATGTAAATGGATATTCAAGAGGTGATTTGCTTGTAAGAGTTGATGTTTGGGTGCCAAAGAGTTTTACAAAAGAGGAAAAGAAATTGTTGGACGAACTTTCAAAATTAGATTCTTTTAAACCAAAGCCAAACGCAAAAGAAAAGAGTTTCTTTGAGAAAATGAAGAATATGTTTTCATAACCAAAGAAGAAATGATATTAACCAAAGAAAAAATAGAACAATTCTCTAAAATGATTGAAGTAAGTGATAATATAGTCATATTATCGCACTTCAATCCTGACGGAGATGCTGTCGGCTCAACTACGGGTCTTTATAGATTTTTGCAAAACTTAGGAAAGAAAAATTTAAGTATAATTTATCCTAATGAATATGCACAAAATCTTTCTTTTTTGTTTGAAGGAATAAATCATCTTATAGCAAGCAATGGCTTATTGAGTGCAAAACGATTATTAAAACAGGCTGATTTGTTGATTTTTATGGATTTAAATCGCATGTCTCGCACTTCGGAAGAATTGCAACAATTAATAGAGCCGCTCAATATTCCAACTGTTTTAATAGATCATCACATTGATCCTGAAAATTTTGATATTTCTTTTTCCGATACAAAGTCTTCTTCAACTGCTGAATTGACTTACAAAATTATGAAGCAGTTAAATCCAAATAAAATAGACATTGATATAGCAAAATCAATATATACAGGAATTTGTACTGACACTGGCTCATTTTCATTCTCTTGTGCAAGAAGAGATTGCTTTGATGTGGTAGCCGAATTAGTCGATTTAGGATTAGAAATAGCACCTTTGAAACGTCAAGTCTTTGATTTATCTTCTGAAAATCGTTTAAAATTATTAGGATACTTACTAAGCGAAAAATTAAGAGTTTTTTCACAATACAAAGCTGCTTACATATCTGTTTCAAAACAAGAATTACGTCAATTTTCTTTTCAAAAAGGCGATTTAGAAGGAGTTGTAAACTATTGTTTGAAAATAGAAGGCATAGAATTTGCAGCATTATTATCGGAACGTCAAGACGCAATTAGGTTGTCTTTTCGTTCAACTAATCCAAAGATAGATGTAAATAAGTTTGCAAATCAATATTGGAATGGAGGTGGGCATATATTAGCAGCAGGAGGTAATTCATCACTTTCTCTTGAAGAGGTGGAAACAATATTGGAAGAACAAATACAAAAAAACTTACATGAAAACAATTATTAAACTACTTCCTTTATTTCTTTTATTGCTTATAGTATCTTGCTCTCGCTCTTACAGAGAAGAAGACCTTACAGAGAAGGTTTTAAGCAAAGAAGACTCATTGAGAATTAAAGAAGAAAAAATAGAAGATAGATTAGAGAAAAACAATCAAATAGTAATAAAAAAAGAATTGGAAAGAATAAAATCCTATGTTGAAAGAAACTCTTGGCAAGTCAAAGAAATAGACGGAATTTTCTTTGAAATAATTTCTCAAAACAAAGGAAAAAAAATTCAAAACGCAGAAATAATTTCTTTAAACTATGAATGCTATCTAATAAACGGAAAGAAGGTTTACGATAGCAAAAAAGATGGAAAATTAAACATTAAAATAGGAAGCGATTCCTCTTGTCCCTTAGGTTTACAAATAGCCTTGACACATCTTTATCACAATTGCAAAGCACGAGTTATTATTCCCTCGTCCTTAGCCTATGGATTGACTGGAGATAACAATAAAATACCACCTTCTGCAACTCTTATTTATGAAATAGAAATAGAATAATACAATTAAAGTTTATGAAAATAAAATTATTTCTTACACTTAGTTTTCTTACACTTAGTCTTTTCTCTTGTAAAGATAGAGAAAAAAGTTCCGATTTTACCTCTACTGAAAAAGGTTTTAAATTCAAACACTGCGTAGAAAATAAAACTGCACCCAAAGTAAAGGTTGGAGATATAATACTTGGAGAAATCGAAATACGTCAAAACGATAGTGTACTTTATTCAAACTTTGGAAGTCCTAATAGATTATTTAAAGTTAATGCAGATACGATTAGCGATTTTGATAAACTGCTTTTGAATGTTCATATAGGAGATTCAATAATTATAGAGCCACCAATGGATACTATTGTGCCATTTGTAGAAAATATTGTACCACTTCCTGGCGATAAAATACGCTTTTACATAAAAGTTCATCAGATAATATCACAAAAAGAACTAACTGAACATGACAAACAAGTGATTGAAAACCAAAAAATAGAAGATTCAACACTTGCAGTTTTTGTTTCAAAGCGTTTTCCTCTTGCAGAAAAAAAATCAAGTGGCTTATACATTCTCTCACATACACATTCACAAGGGGTAAAAGCAGAATACGGAGATACACTTTTGGTTTACTATTCGGTAAGCGATACATTAAATAACGTTCTTGATAAAAACACAGATGGAAGTCCTTTTGAATTTATTTTAGGCGATGATGGGCTAATCGCAGGTTGGAGCGAAGGACTATCATATATGAAAAAAGGGGAGAAAATGAAGATTTTAATTCCCTCAAAAATAGCATACGGAGAATCAGGCTATGGAGCAATAGCACCATACACACCTTTAATATTTGAATTAAATTTAGTAGAAGTAAAAAAACATTAAAAATAAAAACGAAAAGAATATGAAAAAATTATCAATCATTGTATTGACACTTGTTTTCACAAGTTTAGCATTCGCACAAGCACCTCAAGGATTTGAAATAGATAAATCAGGTGCTATTTACAAAGTAGAAAAATCAAATATTGATGGAAAACCAATTACAGAAGGCACAATAGTTCACGGACATTATTCTGTAACTTTTGGAGACTCTTTAATATTTCATAATTTTGATAAACCAGCCTCACCAATGTTTGGAGCAATGGCTCAAAATCGTGCATTCAAAGGAGATTTGATAGACGGATTATTCTTAATGAAAGAAGGAGAAACATTTACTTTTGCATTTGCTTACGATTCCATTAAAAAAGTACAACAAGTACCATCATTTTTCAAAGAAAACGAATATGCGTACTATAAAGTAGAAGTTACAAAAGCCCAAAGTTTAGAAGAGTTTCAAAAAGAACAAGACTCTATTCAAAAAGAGCAAATGAGAATAAACGATAGCTTGCAATTAGTAGAAATGGATAGAGTTTTAGAATATCTTTCTAATAATCAAATTTCAAATATTCCTTTTGATAATATTTATTACAAAAAATTATCCTCAGGAAGTGGCGAAAAACCACAAGCAAACGACCAAGTAAAAGTACATTACACAGGAAAATTTCTTGATGGCAAAGTGTTTGATTCTTCAATTCCGAGAAACGAACCATTAAGCTTTACAATAGGCAAAGGACAAATGATAAAAGGATTTGAAATAGGTGTAAAACTAATGCAAAAAGGCGAAAAAGCAGTTATTGTCATTCCTTCTTCATTAGCATACGGCGCAAGACAAAGAGGTGAGATTCCTCCGTATTCACCACTCGTTTTTGAATTAGAATTAGTTGATATAATACCAGCAACAAAATAAAGTTTTTATGCAATTAAAACTTACAAAACCTTTAATTGTTTTTGACATAGAATCTACGGGCTTAGTTGTAGGTAATGCAAAAATAGTAGAACTTTGTTTAATCAAAGTAATGCCAGACGGAAGTGAAATAGAAAAACTATATAGGATAAATCCAGAGCAACATATCCCTGAGGAAACAACAGAAATCCACGGAATATCAGACAAAGACGTAGAAAATTGTCCTACATTTGCTCAATTAGCATCAGAATTGATGAATTTTATTGGCAACTCTGACCTTTGCGGTTACAATTCTAATAAGTTTGATGTGCCACTCTTAGTAGAAGAATTTCTAAGGGCAGGAATAGATTTTTCTTTGCATAATCGCCGAATTATAGACGTTCAAAACATTTTCCATAAAATGGAACCGAGAAATTTAAAAGGTGCTTACAAGTTTTATTGCAATAAAGAATTGAAAGATGCTCATACTGCAAATGCTGATACGAGAGCAACGCTTGAGGTTTTTAAACAACAACTTGAACGATATGAAGGTGTAGAATATGAAGATAGTGATGGAAAAATCTCAACCCCTATTGTAAATGATATGAATAAACTTTCAGCGTTTACAAAGACAGGAAATTGGGCAGATTTAGTAGGACACATCTATTATAATAAAGATAAAAAGGAGTGTTTTAACTTTGGAAAACACAAAGGCGTTGAAGTAGAAAAAGTTTTTGAAACAGAGCCAGCTTATTATGCTTGGATGATGAACTCAGACTTTCCTTTATCGACTAAAAAACTAATTACGGAAATCAGAACTCGCAAACTATTAAAAAATAATTAAGAATGAAAATAATTTGTGTAGGAAGAAATTATACTGAACATATTGAAGAATTAAATAATTCAAAACCTGAAAACCCCGTCCTTTTTCTTAAACCAGATACGGCATTGGTTAGGGGTGGCGAGGCTTTCTATTATCCAGATTTTTCTAATCAAATAGATTACGAATGTGAGTTGGTGGTCAAAATATCTAAGATAGGGAAAAGTATTCCTGTTTCTTGTGCAAAGAATTATTATGAAGAAGTGGCCTTAGGTTTAGACCTTACTTGCAGAGATTTACAAACAGAAGAAAAAAACAAATCTTTGTCTTGGACTCTCTCAAAGGCATTTGATTATTCAGCTCCTATTAGTAATTTTTTCTCTCTTAAAGAATTAGGAAAAGATGTTCAAAATCTTGATTTCTCTCTTTTGAAAAATGGAGACATTGTTCAAAAAACAAATACCTCACAAATGATTTTTTCAGTTGATGAAATAATTTCATATATCTCACGATTTATTTCTTTAAAGGTTGGAGACTTGATTTTTACAGGCACTCCTGCAGGTGTAGGCTCTGTAAAAATAGGAGATAAACTTGTTGGGTATTTAGAAGGTAAAGAAATATTGAAGTGTGAAATAAAATAAAAAAGATAAAGTTATGTTATTATCCTTACAAATAGAGAATTATGCTTTGATTCGTTCAACAAATATAAATTTTTCGCAAGGATTTACCTCTATTTGTGGAGAAACAGGTGCAGGAAAGTCTATTTTGCTTGGAGCATTAGCCTTAGTACTTGGACAAAGGGCAGATAGCGAAGTGTTACTTGATAAAGAAAAAAAATGTTTCATTGAAGCAGTTTTTTCTATTAGTAATAAACTTCAATCTCTTTTTGAGGATAATGATTTAGATTTTGATAAAGAATCAACTTTTCGTAGAGAAATTTTACCAAGTGGTAAATCGCGAGCTTTTATCAATGATACGCCGGTTAGTCTTAGCGTTATGAAACAAATAGGAGATTGTTTGGTGGATATACATTCGCAACACAATACAATCAACCTAAATGATAAAAGTTTTCAATTATCAATCCTTGATTCATATCTTGAAGATGACCAAATTTTAAAGGATTATTCTCTAAAATATAAAAGATACACTTCTCTTTCTTCTCAAATAACTAAATTGCAAGAGCAACTTTTAGAATTTGAAAAAGAGAGTTCCTATATTAGTTTCTTATATGAAGAGCTGGAAAATGCTAAATTGAAAGAAGGTGAGCAAGAAGAACTACAAGAAAGTGTGGATTTAATGTCAAATAGTGAGAATATTAAAACTCAAATAATAAATTCACTCTCACTTTTTGAAACAGAGAATTATCCAAGCGTTATTTCAAATCTTTATGAGATTAAAAACAATATTTCAAAGATAGAAAACTTAAACAAAACCACAAAGGAACTTTACTCTCGCATAGAATCCTCTTTCATAGAACTAAAAGATATTTTCTCGGATTTGCAATCGTTTAATGATTCCATTGTTTTTGATGCTCAGTTGTTAGAAGAAAATTCTCAACGTTTAGACTTGATTTACAAATTGCAATCAAAACACAATGTGGAAACAGTTAGAGAATTATTGGAAATCAAAGAAAATTATTCTAATCAAATCAATCAAACTTCTGATTTAGAATTTGAAATATCTAAGTTAGAACAAGAACAAAATAAATTAAAGAAAGAATTAAATAATTTAGTCAATAAAATTTTTGAAGCAAGGAAAAAATCTGCTGAAAGAGTGGAAAAATCGCTTTTACCTTTGTTTGAAGCAATGGGAATGAAGAATACAGTTTTGAAAATAGAGGTAGAAACTCCTCAAACGCTAAATCGTAGTGCAGGAGAGGTGGAATTTCTTTTCAATGCCAATAAAACACTTGCTAATCAATTTAGAGGTTTAAATAAAGTAGCATCAGGAGGGGAGTTATCAAGGTTAATGCTTGCCTTAAAGGCTATTCATTTAGAAAAAGACAATATGCCAACTCTTATTTTTGATGAAATAGATAGTGGAATTTCAGGAGAAATTGCATCAAAGGTTGCTTTGATAATGAAAAATATGGCAGAAAATCGTCAAATCATTGCTATAACACACCTACCTCAAATAGCAGCAAAAGCAAACTATCAATTCAAAGTTTATAAGAGTGATATTGAGAATCAAACAGAATCAAAAATCACTCTCCTTTCAAAAGAAGAGAGAGTGATTGAAATAGCTAAAATGCTATCTGATGAAAATCCAAGTGAGGCTGCTTTGACTAATTCTCGCGAATTACTCTCTTAGTGTCAGCGTCCTTTAAATCTTCGTACCAATATTCTTTTTCTAAGTAATCTATCTTACGTATTTCGGTGTATTTCTCTGTCCAAGAGTCAAAAGTGATACGTTTAGTCCAATTAAAGTATTTATCCTTTTCATATTGATAATAATACTCAATTGTTTTTACACCTCTGTCGTTCACAGCTATTTCTGAAGTCATATAATTGTGTACATCATATTCATAAGTATAGGTAAGAAGTTTCTTATCCTTCGCACTAAAAACCTCTTTCTTTACAACTAATCCTTTATCGTTGCGTTCAAATGTTTCTCTACGTGTTTGTTTGTCATTTCTTACTGTAATTTTTTCTATTACATCGTGTTTATAATCACGTTTGAAAGTAACCTTATCCACATTCTTTGTAAATTCAAATGTAGATATTGTGTGAATTAAACTATCTTGTGGACCATAGAAATATTCTACTACTTTGTTTTCTCTCTCGTTTTGAGAAACCAACGTATATTTGCTTAAAAGTCCTTTTTTGTTATAGAAAAATTCTTCGGTTCTTTCAATAGTATTTGCACCTCCACGACTTTGAGGATATTCTACTTCAACAGCTTTTGCTAAACGACCAAGATAATTGTATTCATAAGTAGTTACAGCAACGATTTTGTTGTTTGCCTCCATTAAAGTTTTCTTTATCAACTGTTTGTTGTTGTCATACTTATACTCAATGAATCTATCTTTTTTACCATCTATATAATTAACTCTTTCGGTTAATTGTCTAAGGTTGTTAAAGGTTAATTGATAATCGTCAATGAAACTTGTGCGTTGAGATTTCAAAGTAGAGTCAGACTCAAACTTCATATAACGAACAGAAGAAGGGTATCCCGCTAAATCATAGTCTTTTGTCATATTAGGAATATCCTGAGAAATTGCAGTCAAACCTGCAAATAAAGCTATAAAACAAACAAAAAATTTCTTCATACAATTAATAAATTTTTGCAAAGTTAGAAAAAATAAAATAAAACAAAGAAAAAATTATTTTTTTCTTTGTTTTATTAAAATATTTCTTTGCTTTTATTTCTTTTTTCTGCGAAATATTTCGTGAATACTATCGAATTGTTTACGATAGAAAAGACCCACACCTTGGGTAAAAGGAGATATGTTGTATTTTGTAAAGTCATTGGCGTTTGAACGATTGAATACTCTTACGCGAAAAGCGTCTGTCATTTTGTATTCTACGTATGCATCTCCAATAATAGCGTTTGTTTCTTGCGTTGCTGTGGAAACATTCTCTCCTGTACCGAAACTTGAATTTACATTCACTACCCAACGTCCGTAATCTCTTGAAAGGTTTACATCAAATTGGTCAGATGTTGTTTCAGTTCCACGAGAATAATTCATATTTACATCAACTACTCTAATAACATCGGTAAGCATTCCACTAATTTGCCCAAAGGCAGCCTCGAAAGCAGAAGAAATTCCTGTTTCCATTACAGTGTTTTCGTAATTTCCTTTTGCTGAATAGAATTGATGAAGAAATAGGAGAGAGACTGTTTGTTCCAACATTGCTTTTTCATCGTTTCTATCAATGTTCATAAAGAGTCGTTCAACTGTGTTATCGTCTGTGTTTGGTAACCTAATGTCAAACTTTGGCTGAGGGTTCATCATACTTCCTGAAAGTTTGATAATAGAATGTACATCTACTGCTTTGGAATATTCGGAACCAAGTATTGGCATAAGAGAGGCTTTGGTTTTATAGATTGCTTGAAGGTCTAAATTTCCTCCTGCAGGCTCTCCTGTCCAAGTAAGAGTTCCTCCTTGTTCTATTTCAAAGGTTTTAGCCATCATATCCATAACAGACATTTTGAATTGTCCATTTTCAATTTCTATTCCTCCAATTAACGAAAGTTCTCTTTCGCTACCTAAGGCTATTTTTAAATCTCCATTTCCTTTTGCAGAAAGGTCTCCTTTTAATTGATTAAAATCCATAGGTAGAATAAGTTGTGCGTCAGGAGTAACATTCAAATCAACAGATATATCGTAGGTTAAGCCTTGTGTTTCTTCTTTTTTGATTTTGTCTTCTAATAAAACTGATGTTGTATCTTGAATTGTAACAAATTTTATAAAGGAATTTTCTGTTGCTGAAGTCTTGCTTGAAATTGGAACAGTTAAAATAGTTCCTCTTTCTGTTCGTGCAGCAACGTCAATGTCTAAATGATTTAAATCCCCCTTTACATCGGCTGTTGCAGAAGCAAAGGCAGTTCCGTAATACATTTGATCGGAATATTCATCTGTGTCTAATATTCTTAGTTTATCTGCAACTGCATTTATATTAAGATTGAAATCGGAAAAATTATAGTGCGTAATATCTCCGTTAAGTACTATTTTATTTTTTTGCTTGTCTGAAAGAATAAAGTTTTTTAAAGAAAAAATATTGTTATTCAAATAAATCTTATCGTTAAACTCATAAGTTATATTTAAAATATCTATTTTTAGATGAGCATTCTTTGCTTCTAAAATTCCTGATATGTTTGGCTGAGTAAAAGGTCCTTTGATTTTTAAATCTTTTGTGTAAAGTGTTCCTCCAATATCAGAGGATAGTGATGCAAGATATGGTTCTATTATTTTTAAATTAAGGTTATCCATAGAGAGTTTTAAATCAAGGTTGTTTTCTTTACTCTTAGTGTTTATAAATCCTTTTATGGATAATGGTAATGTTGTTTTTTTGTCTTGTGATTGGTATTGCATTTTGATAGTTGTTGCAAAGACTTCTTTTGTTAGAGCGTTGTTTATATTAAAACTTGCTTTTCCAAGATTTATTCCATTTACTGCTAAATCATCTATTACTAAATTGGATGTTAGATTAAAATTGCTTAAAATATTTCTTAAAATTATTTTTTGATTTATTTGACCTTGAAGATTTAAACCAAAGGAATTAAGAATTGGATTAAAGGCCGAAATGTCTAAGTCTTTGAAAATTACATCTAATTTATTGTTTGGTTTGTCTGATACTTCTCCGTTGAGAGTGATTGAGCCTTTGTTTTGTTTTAAACTAAAATTTAGTAATGATAAGACATTGTCAAAATATCTTATTGTATGGTTGTCGTTTATTCTTACAGAGGATTGTGCTATGTTTATATGGGAATTATTAAAGTAACCTTGTAGCCCGTTTTGTGTTAAAAAGCCTTTGAAATTTAAATTAGTTGAAAATTTGTCTTTCTCATTTTCTCCGGCTTGTAGATGTAGTAAAATTTTTCCATTATCATAGGAAAGATTTAGTTCATTTGCATTTATACTTAAACTATCGTCTATTTTAATGTTGTCTATTTTTAAATCATTACTAAATATTCCATTGTTAGCATTAGAATTTAAAGCAATGTTTTTAAAGATATAAGTATTGTAAATAAAATAATCAGAATTTAAATTAAGATTTAAGTCTTGTTGTGGGTTGATGTTTGCTGTTAAAAGAGTTTGTGGAGCAATGCTCATATTAAGAGCAAATAAATCTGTTATCATATCTAAATCTTTTAGCGTTAGTTTTAGATTGATATTATTGGTTGTAGAAAAAGTGGGAACCGTTGTTTGTTTTTCTGTTGTTTGGTATGGTTTTTGATTAAGAAGTGAAAAATCTGGTATGTAGGTTGAAACAAATCCGTTAATATTTTCAATTAAAGAAGGAATGGTAAATTTACCTTCTGCAACCAATGAAAATATATTTGAATTGAGTGTTAGAACGTTTTCTGTGCTATCATTCCTTGTCCTGATATTTAAGTAATCTATGTCGTAATTTTTTGTTTGTGTGGAAATAATAGCATTACGAAAATCTATGAAAGCTCGTAAACTATCTAAATTAAAGCCATTTACACGAGCAACAAGGTCAGTTGAAATAACGGCTGTTGTATCTGGGAAATTAAAGAAGTTCATTTTTTGAAGATTTACTTCATTTAAATCCGCCCTTAAAACAGTGCTCATATTATTTAGTAAATCCATTTCGCAATTTAGGTTAATTATTGCAGCTTGATCAAATATGTCGCATTGGGCATTAACAATTCCTTCATTTAATTCTCCTTCTACTTCAATGGAGTTGTATCTGTTCCCATTAATATTAAAGTTTTCTAAATTGGCATTAAGATTGCATTTTAAGTTTTTTAAATCCCCAATAGTAGCTTTTGCATCTAAACTTAATGCTCCGTCACCTAACATATCAACTTTTAGGAATTTTCCAATATTAAATTGTTTTGAATTTATATTTGCTTGGTATGTGATATTGTCGTGTTGATTTTCACGGTTAGAACTTGCTATTAAATCAATTTCTCCAATTTCTGTAAAAATATTTGCTTGTGCTTCAAAATTATGTAAAAGACCTTTGAAGTCGGCAGACATAGATATTTTTCCTAAGCTATGTAATAAATCAGGTAACTTAACATTTGCCAGCATTTCTCCAAATTGTATTTCATTAAAATCTTTGGAAGAACTTTTTAATTCGGTTAATTCTACATCAAATACTGTTTTCTCAATATTAGGTAATCCTTTTATGCTACCTTTTCCTCTTATATATGTGTCCCCTGTTTTTAATTCAATAAAAGAACATTTTGCATCAGCAACAGTTCCTTTTATTATTGCTCCAATTTCACATTTTTGATTAAATCCTTTCAGCATAGGAGCCCAATAAGTAGCATCTTTCATTCCTACCTTGCTGCCTCTTTGTAAGAAAAGAAAGCAGTCGGCAGAGTCAATAAAGTAAGAATAAGTTTTCCAACTTTCAGTTTTTATGCTAGCATATAGTTTTAAATCTGATTCTTCTGTTTGTACCTGCATACTTCTGCAAATAATTCCTTTGGGACTAACAGTGAATTTCCCTTTTAAGTTTTTTAGTGTTACACCCGAGCGTTCTTTTGTGGAAAATCTTTTGATATTAACATTGATAGAATCATTTATTACGACAATATCGTCAATTACACTATTGATTTGATTGTATTGCATGTGGTTTATTGCAACGCCAAAATCAGGTATAGGAGTAGGTGTGTCATTTAAATCTAAGCAAAAATTAACATTGTTCAATCTACATCTATCTACTTTAATTACGTAAGGTTCTCTATCTTTCTTTTCTTTGGGTTTGTCGCTTTTGAAATAATCTATTATAAAGGAAAGATTGAGTTTGTGATTTTCTATTGCTAAGTTAAAGTTTACATTATCAAGTCTTACATTTGAAAATTCTAAGCCTTTGATAAATTCGAAATTTTTAAGACTAGCTTCTAAATACTCTACTGTTGCTATGGTGTCTCTTTGTGGATTTTCAAGATATACATCTTTTAATCCAACAGTTAATAAAGGCCTTATTTCCAATCCTCCAATTGAAACTTTAGCTTTCCATTCCTTTGAAAAATAATCAGAAACTTTTGCGGCTAAGAAAGATTGAACTATAGTGCTATTAAGAATTGCAATAAAAAGATAAAGGAATATAAATATGCCTAAAAGTGTTTTTCCTAACACTTTTAGGGTGCAGATAGTGATTCTTTTTGTTTTATTCTTTTTCATTTAAAAAACTTGGTTGCAAATATACATCTTTTTTTACTACCTTTGCAATATTAAAAATAATATTATGAAATATATTTTAGCAATAGAATCTTCTTGTGACGATACTTCGTGTTCAATCATTGATAGTAGTTTTTGTGTTTTATCAAACGTTATTGCATCGCAAGAAGTTCATAAGGTGTATGGGGGAGTCGTTCCTGAACTTGCATCAAGGGCTCATCAACAAAATATTATTCCTGTTGTAGATAAGGCTTTGAAAGATGCAAATATATCAAAACATCAACTTTCTGCCGTAGCCTTTACAAGAGGTCCAGGGCTTATGGGCTCTCTTTTGGTAGGTGTTAGTTTTGCAAAAAGTTTCGCAAGAGCGTTGAATATACCTCTTATAGATGTCAATCATTTAGAAGCACATGTTTTGGCTCATTTCATAAAAGATACACCAGAACAAAATGTTCCTAAATTTCCTTTTTTATGTTTGCTTGTTTCTGGCGGTAATACACAAATTATTTTACTTGAAAGTCCAAGAAAAATGCAAGTTATTGGAAAGACAATTGATGATGCAGCAGGAGAAACGATAGATAAAGCAGCAAAAATTCTTTCTTTGCCATATCCAGGAGGCCCTCACATTGACCGATTAGCCAAAGATGGAAAACCAACTCTTGTTTTCTCTCAAAGTAATATTAAAAATTATGATTATAGTTTTTCCGGGTTAAAAACAAGTATACTCTATACTTTGCGAGATAAATTAAAAGAAAATCCAAACTATATTCAAGAAAATTTAAATGATATTGCAGCTTCTGTTCAAAAAGCAGTGGTAGATTCTTTGCTTGGAAAATTTGAAAAAGCTATTAAGGATACAAAAATAAAGACCATTGCAGTGGCAGGAGGTGTGTCAGCAAATTCAGAACTCAGAAAAAGACTTCAAGAATTGGGTGAAAAACATAAATGTGAGGTCTTTATTCCAAAATTTTCCTATACAACAGACAATGCAGCAATGGTTGCAGTTGCAGGATTGTTTAAGTTTCAAGAACAAGACTTTGCTCATCTTGGATTAGCAGCATACGCAAGATAATTATGCGAATATTTATAGTCGGATATATGTTAAGTGGAAAAAGCACAATTGGAAAACGATTGGCAAAACTTTTGGATTACAAATTTATTGATACAGATAAAGCAATAGAACAACACTATAAACTTAGCGTTAGTGATATTTTTAAAAAATATGGAGAAGATGTTTTTCGCACAATGGAGAAACAAATGATAAATACTTTGAAAAACGAAGATAATGTTGTGGTTTCAACAGGAGGGGGCTTTGTTTGTTTTAATGATAATATGAAATGGATAAAAGAAAATGGTGTGTCTATCTATTTGAAACTTAGTCCAGAAGCGATAATTTCAAGACATAAAATTGCAAAACGCCCTCGCCCTTTATTGCAAAATAAAACCGATGAAGAATTGCTTAGTTTTATAACAAAAACACTAAAAGAAAGGGAAGTATATTACCAGCAATCAGATTTTATATTTAATGCTTTAAGTGTAAAACTAGAAGAAATAATTAAAATAATTTTATAAAGAGATTTTTTTTCTTTACTTTTGCAGTTTATTATTTAGAATTAACAAAATAATTGACTATTATGTATAATACAAAATACATTTTCGTAACAGGGGGAGTTACTTCCTCATTAGGAAAAGGAATAATATCCTCTTCATTAGCAGTTTTGCTAAAATCAAGAGGCTATAAAGTAACAATACAAAAGTTAGATCCTTATATAAATATTGACCCAGGTACGTTGAATCCTTACGAACACGGAGAATGTTATGTAACAGAAGATGGTGCAGAAACAGATCTTGATTTGGGACATTACGAAAGATTTACAAATGTAAGAACTTCACAAGCAAATAATGTAACGACAGGACGTATATATCAAGCCGTTATAGAAAAAGAAAGAAAAGGAGACTATCTTGGAGGAACTGTTCAAGTAATTCCTCATATTACAGATGAGATAAAAAGAAGAGTTAAGCTTTTAGGTGAAACAGGTGAATACGATTTTGTAATTACTGAAATAGGCGGAACAGTTGGAGACATAGAATCATTACCTTTCTTAGAAAGTATAAGACAATTAAAATGGGAATTAGAAGGTAATGCAATAGTTATTCACTTAACTTATATACCTTACCTTGCTGCTGCTGGGGAACTTAAAACCAAACCTACACAACACTCGGTTAAAGAAATGTTGCAACAAGGTATTCAACCAGATATAATAGTATGTAGAACAGAACATGATTTGACAGAAAGTGTTAGAGATAAAATTTCACTATTCTGCAACGTTGAAAGAGCAAGTGTAATAGAATCGAAAGACGCTTCAACAATTTATGAAGTGCCTCTTAATATGTTAAAAGAGGGATTAGATACACAAGTATTAAAGAAATTAGGTCTTACAGCAAAAGGAGAACCTAATTTAGAGAAATGGAAATCTTTCCTTTATAAACTTAAAAATCCATTAACAGAAGTAACAATAGGTTTAGTAGGTAAGTATGTTGAGTTAAAAGATGCTTACAAATCAATATCAGAAGCCTTTATTCATGCAGGTGCTACAACACAATGCAATGTAAAACTTAAATGGATTCATTCAGAAAAGTTAGAAGAAAATCCAAATGACTTAGATGAACAACTCAAAGGCTTAAAGGGAATTTTAGTTGCACCAGGTTTTGGCTCACGTGGAATAGAAGGAAAAATACTTGCTGTAAAATATGCAAGAGAAAATAATATTCCTTTCTTAGGTATTTGTCTTGGAATGCAATGTGCAGTAATTGAGTTTGCAAGAAACGTACTTGGATTTACAGATGCTCACTCTGTTGAAATGATGGGTTCAACTACCCACCCGGTTATTGATATGATGGAAACACAAAAGAATCTTACAAATATGGGTGGCACAATGCGATTAGGTTCTTATGAATGTAAACTAACGAAAGGTAGTAAAATTTTTGAGGCTTACGGAGAAGAATTTATAAAAGAAAGACATCGCCATCGTTATGAATTTAATAGCGAATACTTATCGCAATTTGAAGAAGCAGGAATGAAAGCTACGGGAATAAATCCAAACTCTAATCTTGTCGAAGTAGTAGAAATACCATCACATCCATACTTTGTAGGAGTTCAATATCACCCTGAATACCGCTCAACAGTAGAAGAACCAAGTCCTTTATTTGTTTCATTTGTTAAAGCAGCGAGTAAGATAAAATAAAACAAAGAAATAATTTTTTAAAACAAAGAATTAAAAAAATATTTCAAAGAAATAAAAAAATAAAACAAAGAATTATTTCTATAAAACTAATAGTAACGATACTGACACAATAAAAGTCAGTATCGTTATTATTATTCCGCTTTTGAAAAACTCCCAAAAACCAATTTTTACACCAAATCTATCAGCCGATTCAATAACAATGATATTTGCCATAGCACCTATGATTGTTGCATTACCAGCTAAGGTTGATGCAGAGGCCAATGCGAGCCATAAAGTTTCGCTATCAATAACGTTCATCAAAGGTAACATCAATACAGTATAAGGAACGTTGCTTAAAATTTGACTTAACACCAAACTTATAGAGTGAATAGAAATCAATCCAGAGAGATTTTCTTCTAAACCAATATTTAGAATACCGTCCAGCAAGCCTACTTTTTGCACAGCACCAACAACGATGAATAAAGAGGCAAAAAACAAAAGTAAAACCCAATCTACGTCTTTTATAAGCTTTTCAGGTTTGTGTTTTCCAAAGAGAATAATTAAGCTTGCACCAGCTAAGGCAATTACAGCAATAGACATACCGAGTAATTTGCCGAAAAAGAAAGCTAAAACAACCAAAGAGAAAACAATTATAGAAGAATACATATCTTTAAAATTGTAATTGTGAGACGGAATATAGCTTAATTTAGAAGTATCTTTGAAATCTTTTTTGTAAATCAACCTTACAACCACCACACAAAGCACCATACCAATAAAAGATATAGGAAAAAGTTTCAAAAGAAAGTCTGTGTAACTTATTCCACTATTTAAACCTATCAACATATTTTGAGGATTACCCGTAATAGTCATTACACTGCCTATGTTAGAGGAAAGAATTTCTGCAATAAGATAAGGCAAAGGATTTATCTTCACTCTTTGACATATACTAATAATAATAGGAGTGAAAATCAATACAACAGCATCATTTACCAAGAAAGCCGATGCTATTCCAGAGATAAAAACTACTCCAATCAAGAGCTTTAATCTTGAATTAGCAAATTGCAGTGTTTTTTCGGTAATCAAATTAAAGAAGCCATCGAATTTCAAGGCTGCAACCACAATCATCATACCTAAAAGCAGGAAAATCGTATTGAAATCAATGAAATCTACAGCTTCTTCAAAACTTACGACAGAAAAAGCAAGCATCGCCACCGCACCAATAAAGGCAGCAGAAGGCCTGTCAATGTTTACCTTTGGCAAACGCGTAAAAATAATACCTATATAAGTAATTACAAAAATAATAAGTGCAATAGTTTCAATATTCATATCAAAAAATTTTCGCAAAATTACAGCTTTTTTGTTTGTTTTAAAAAAAAATAGTAATTTTGAAAACTCAATCAGGAAATAAAATATGAATAATTTTATAGTATCTGCAAGAAAATATCGTCCAAGCGACTTTCATTCGGTTGTAGGTCAAAGTCATATAACAACAACTCTTCAAAATGCTATTAGGAGTAACCAATTAGCACAAGCCTTTCTTTTTTGTGGGCCAAGAGGAGTAGGAAAAACTACTTGTGCTCGTATATTAGCCAAAACAATAAATTGTACTAACATAACACAACAATACGAAGCTTGCAACGAATGTGAGAGTTGTAAATCTTTTAACGAATCAGCCTCATTCAATATAGTAGAATTAGACGCTGCTTCAAACAACTCGGTTGATGATATTAGAAATCTTACAGACCAAGTAAAGATTCCACCTCAAAATGGTAAATATAAAGTATATATAATCGATGAGGTACACATGTTAAGCACATCTGCATTTAACGCATTCTTAAAAACACTCGAAGAACCACCTGCATACGCAAAATTTATCTTAGCAACAACAGAAAAACACAAAATACCGGCAACTATCATCTCACGTTGTCAGATTTTTGACTTCAAGAGAATAAATACAAACGATATAGCAAATCACTTAGAGTATATAGCACAAAAAGAAAACGTAGCATACGAAAAAGAAGCCTTGCATCTAATTGCACAAAAAGCCGATGGAGGTTTAAGAGATGCTTTATCTATGTTTGATCAACTTGTTTCCTTTACCTCAGCTCAACTTTCCTATAAAAATATCATAGACAACCTTAATATATTAGATTACGATTATTATTTTACTCTAATAGATTATTTTCTAAATGGTAGATTGACAGAAAGTTTACTTCTTTTTGACAAAGTATTAAAGCAAGGTTTTGAAGGCAGTAGCTTTATCAACGGATTAGCCGCTCACTTGCGAAATCTTTTAGTTTGCAAAGACCCGCAGTCTGTATCACTTTTAGAGGCAAGTCAAAACTTGCAAACAAAATATCTTACACAAGCTGCACAATCTCCACAGAATTTTATCTTGAAAGCCTTAGATTATGCCAACACTTGTGCATTAGAATATAAAGATTCCTATAATAAAAGATTATGTGTAGAACTTTGTTTGATGAAAATCTCATACATAACAAACAAAGTAAACGCAAATCCTGTTCAAATGCCTGTTCAAGTAGAGGAGATTAAAAAAAAAATGACCAACCAATAGCAACTCCTAAGATAGAAAAGGACTTAAATATTTATAGTCCATATTCCATCAAGGCAAACATAGGTCTGATAGAAAAATTCAAACAACAAAACGCCGTAGAGGAGAAGAAGGAAAAAGAATATAACGTAAAGTCCTTCTTAGAGGCTATAAAAATTTACACAGAAGAGTTAAAACAATTGGATTCTGCTGCATTTCCAGATGCACACAATCTTTCGTTTATTTTAAGTACAGCAGAATTTTCGGTAAAGAACGATGAATGGGTAGATATTATACTACTGAATAGGCAAGAAGAAAAAATACTTCTCAGCAACAAAACAAATATTTTATCGTTTATAGAAAATAGAACACAATGTAAAAAGATAAATCTGAATATAAAAGTTAAAGAATATTCTCACAAGCCAAAACTTTACGAACCAAGAGAAGTGCTTCAATTTATGAAAGAAAAAAATCCGAATGTGGCAGAATTGGTAAAAGTTTTAGGTGCAGAAATAAATTATTAACAAGAAAACTAATTAGAAATGGGTGCAACTTTAATATTTTTAGGGATTTTGGTGTTTTCAGCACACCTTTTTGCAATGATTTTTAGTAAGAAAAAAATTCCAGACGTATTATTGTTGTTGGTAATAGGAGTTTTAATAGGACCTGTTTTTAAAATAGTTTCCCCATCAGACTTTGGAGCAGTTGGAGGCGTATTTACAAGCATTACTTTGATTGTAATACTTTTTGAAGGTGGCACAGGAATAAGTATTTTAGACCTGAAAAAATCGTGGAAATCAACAGCGATGCTAACCTTTTCAGGTTTCTTCTTGGCTGTAGTTGTAGTAACGGCAGTATGTATGAGTTTCGGAATGACATTTCTTGATAGTATAACACTCGGAGCAATACTTGGAGGTACATCTTCTGCGGTTGTAATCCCTCTTGCACAACATTTGCAAATCTCTAATACAACAAAAACATCTCTTATCTTAGAATCGGCAATCACAGACGTGCTTTGTATCGTTTTTGCTTTGGCTTTTATCGATGCAGCAAGAATGGGAGCAAACCTAAACGTAGGAAAAATTGCTGGAAGTGTCATTGCTTCGTTTGTTCTTGCGACATTTCTTGGTTTTGCTTCTGCTATGATTTGGGCGAGTTTGCTTCAAAAAATCCGTTCCCTAAGAAACTCAATGTTCCTTACACCTGCTTATCTTTTTATAATCTATGGCTTGGCAGAAGTTTTAGGATATAGTGGTGCGATTGCATCTTTGTCTTTCGGAATCACGATAGCAAATATGGAGTATTTCAATTTTAAGTTTTTAGAAAAATATCAAAAAGATAAAAACCTAAAATTAAACGATAGTGAAACATCTTTTGTTGGAGAAATAAGTTTTGTGTTAAAAACATTCTTCTTTGTCTATATTGGAATAAGCATTCCGTTCTCCGATTCAAAATCTATATTGATAGGAGGATTGATTACAATATTCTTATTGTTGAGTAGAATAATAATAGCAAAGTATTTTTCACCAAAAGACTCAAATGTTTTTGATAAAAGCACAATTTCACTAATGATTCCAAAAGGATTAGCAGCAGCAGTTTTGGCTTCCGTTCCAGAACAATTAGGAATGCCTTCGGGAAGTGAAATAAAATACATCACATTCTCAGTTGTATTATTTTCAATCTTGATTTGTTCAATAATGATTCTTTTGATAGAAAAACAACCAAAGATGAATGTATTTTTTAGATTTGTCTTCAAACCTCACTTGAAAAGAAAACCAAAAGAAGTTCTGACAACAGAAAATCAAAACAAAGAATTAGAAAAATAAAACAAAGAAATAATTTTTTAAAACAAAGATATATGAAAAAGGCTCTTATAAGCGGAATCACAGGACAAGACGGTAGTTTTTTAGCAGAGTTTTTAATTGAAAAAGGTTATGAAGTTCACGGAATTATTCGCCGTAGTTCATCTTTTAATACATCAAGAATAGAACATCTTTATTTGAAAGAATGGATTAAAGACCAAAAACAAGAACGTGCAATCAATCTTCACTATGGAGATATGACCGATTCATCTTCTTTAATCCGCATTTTACAACAAGTACAGCCTGATGAAATTTACAATCTTGCAGCTCAAAGTCATGTGAAAGTAAGTTTTGATGTTCCAGAATACACAGCCGAAACAGACGCTGTTGGAACTCTTCGCTTATTAGAAGCAATCAGAATATTAGGATTAGAAAACAAAACAAAAATCTATCAAGCCTCAACCTCCGAACTTTATGGGCTTGTGCAGGAAATACCACAAAAAGAAACAACTCCTTTTTATCCTCGTTCGCCTTACGGAGTTGCTAAATTATATGGCTTTTGGATTACAAAGAATTATAGAGAAAGTTATGGAATGTTTGCAGTTAATGGAATATTGTTTAATCACGAAAGCGAAAGGAGAGGAGAAACTTTCGTAACTCGCAAGATTACACTTGCCGCTGCAAGAATTGCAAAAGGACTTCAAGATAAACTCTATTTAGGTAACCTTTCTGCTTTAAGGGATTGGGGTTATGCAAAAGATTATGTTGAATGTATGTGGTTAATGCTTCAACACTCCACACCAGAAGACTTTGTTATTGCAACAGGTGAGGCACATAGTGTAAGAGAATTTTGTACTCTTGCTTTCAAATATGCAGGTATTGAACTGAAATGGGAAGGTGAGGGAGTGAATGAAAAAGGTATAGACGTAGCAAGCGGAAGAATTTTGGTAGAAGTTGATGAAAAATATTTCCGTCCAGCAGAGGTAGAACAATTACTTGGAGATGCTACAAAGGCTCAAACACTTTTGGGTTGGAATCCAAGAAAAACTTCTTTTGAAGACTTGGTTAAGATAATGGTAGAGCACGATTTAGCTACTGTAAGTTAAAGAATAATTTTATGGATAAGCATTCTAAGATTTTCGTAGCGGGACATAGGGGATTAGTTGGTTCTGCTATTTTAAAAAATTTGCAATCTAAATCATACGATAACTTTATTCTTCGCACACATCAAGAATTAGATTTGTGCAATCAGGCAGATGTTAAAGCCTTTTTTGAAAAAGAACGTCCTGAATATGTTTTTTTGGCTGCTGCTTTTGTGGGAGGGATTATGGCAAACTCAAAATACAGAGCTGATTTCATATACAACAATCTGCAAATTCAGAATAATGTAATTCATTCTTCATATAAATATGGTGTAAAGAAGCTTTTGTTTCTTGGAAGCACTTGTATATATCCACGAAATGCAGTTCAGCCAATGCAAGAAAAGGCTTTGCTTACCGATGAGTTAGAATACACAAACGAACCATACGCTTTGGCGAAAATTGCAGGCTTAAAAATGTGTGAAAGTTATAATTTGCAATACGGAACTAACTTTATTGCTGTTATGCCTACTAATCTTTATGGGCCAAATGATAACTTTAATTTAGAAACTTCACATGTTATGCCTGCTATGATAAGAAAGGCTCATTTGGGTAAGTGCTTGCAAAATAGGGATTGGGAATCTTTGCGAAAGGATTTAAACACTCGTCCTATTGAAGGGATAAATGGAGATAGTAATCAAAAGGAAATAGAAAATATATTAAGCAAATACGGAATTAAAGCAAAGAAAAATTCTGTGGAAATAGAGCTTTGGGGTAGTGGAAAGCCGTTAAGAGAATTTCTTTGGAGTGAAGATATGGCTGATGCTTGTGTTTTCTTGATGGAAAAGGTGGATTTTAAAGATACTTATTCAAAAACAGATAAAGAAATAAAGAATTGCCATATTAATATAGGAACTCAAACTGAAATTAGTATAAAAGATTTGTTTGCAATGGTTTGTGAAACTGTTGGATATTCGTCAGAGATTGTTTATAACAGTGAAAAACCCGATGGAACAATGAGAAAACTTACCGATTGCTCAAAATTGCATTCTCTTGGTTGGAGACATAAAATAGAGTTGCCACAAGGGGTGCGACAACTCTATGATTGGTATTTGAAAAGTCTTAAATAAATAACTTGAATTATAAAATAGAAAAAGTGATGCTTGAAGAAACAAACAACGAATTAACACCTAATAATAAAATTACGGAATCGAACGCAGAATCTCATCAAGAAATGATAGATGTAATGAGCAATTTTTTTGATGATGGTAAGCCTCAGGTTGGTATTTTTTGGTTAGATTATGTTCATAATACACTATTTGGAGTCCAAAAAGATGATGCGGAAAAATATGTTGATGAAAGTAAAGTTAATACCTTGCCTAAATTACATAGAACCTATTGGCACAAACAACATCACCGAGCAGTAGCAAAAGGAGATGTTAATTCAATATTCTATATTGAAAAAAATTATACCTTAATTCCAAGAGGTAGAGTTTTTGTTCGTAAAGATGGAAGTATATATGTTGCTGTGGGGACATGGATAAATGGAGAAATTAACGGTAAACAAGTAGTAAATCAACAAGCTGTTAGAGAGGCAATAGCAGATGAGTTCAATCTTCCAGACGATTTCGAAATTGTTATAGACGAACACTGGAATATTGGACGCGGTTGGTCAGAAGATAAATTTTAGCTTTAAATAGCAACATTAAAGTCTCTTAACGCATCGTTGAGAGACGTTTTTTTATCTGTCGATTCTTTTCTTTTGCCTATTATTAAGGCACAATTTACGTTGTATTCGCCTGCTGGGAATTTTTTTGTGTAGCTTCCTGGTATTACTACCGAGTTTTCTGGAACTATTCCTTTGTATTCTATTGGTGTTTCTTGTGATACGTCTATTATTTTGGTGGATTGTGTGATTACAGTGTTGGCTCCAAGTACTGCTCCTTGTTTTATGATAGCCCCCTCAACGACTATGCAACGTGAACCTATGAAACAGTTGTCTTCTATTATTACAGGGTTTGCTCCAACAGGCTCTAAGACTCCGCCAATGCCAACTCCTCCTGCAAGATGCACGTTTTTGCCGATTTGTGCACAACTTCCAACTGTTGCCCAAGTATCTACCATTGTTCCTTCATCAACATATGCTCCAATATTTACAAAACTTGGCATCATTATACAGCCTTTTGCAAGAAAACTGCCATATCGTGCAACTGCGGGAGGGACACATCTTATTTGAAGCTCGTTATAATTTTGTTTTGTTGGTATTTTATCCCAAAATTTTAAGTCTTCGGCTTGCATATCCTTAGTTTCGCAAAGTGGAAAATACATTATAATGGCTTTTTTTACCCATTGATTCACTTGCCACTCATCATTTATTTTCTCAGCTACTCTTATTTCGCCTTTATCCAATAAGTCAATGATTTCTAATATTGCCTTTTTTACGCTTTCTTCTTTTAATAATTCACTATTTAGCCAAGCTTTTTCTATTAACTCTTGATACATAATTTATTTCTTTGTTTATTTTGTGGCAAAAGTATGAAAAAAAAATGATATTTAGTTTTAAACAGTTTTATTGAAGTGTTTTTATTTGGTAATCAGTAAATAAAATATTTTTTTAACAATGAAAAAAATGTGTTTTCTTTATTTTTTATTGAAAAATGTTTGTTGTCTTGATTTTTGTTGTTATATTTGCAAAACAATGTAATGAATATTAATTATTAACAAAAATTTAAGAAAATGAAAAAAATTATTCTTTCAGTCCTTGCATTAGGACTATCAATGGGCTTAATGGCTCAAAAAGTTTACAACGGAGCTGAACCAGTGAAAGGTCAATTGAAAAATTCTCCAAAAACATCTGGATTAGTTTATCCTGAATCTTTCCAAGACTGCGGAAGCATTGATAATCCAGCTGCTTATTTTGGCGTGGATCAATCAACAGGAGAGTCTGCATTATGGTTGGCTATAACTGGAACAAACAACTATGGTGATATGGCTTATGCACAAGAATATAGCGGAAATTACCAAGTTACAGGTATAGCAGCTGTTTTAACAAATCTTGCATTAGAAGAAGGTGCGATAGATGATATGGCAGCTGGAATCTTAAGTATGAGTGGAGAAGAATTAGCATTGGTTGAGTTTACAACAGCAGATATTCCTCAAACAGACATTGAAACTGCATCTGACTATACTTTTGATTTAGTAGAATTTGATTTTTCTGCACCAGTTACTGCAAATAATTTCTTAGCAGCTATTTATGTTCCTGCGTTAACTGTTACTGACGGTTATTTGGCAGGAAATATTGCTCTTGTTGCATCAACTGAAATGGATTGTGGCTCTGGAGCAATGTCTTACTCTTATTCTACAATGGATGGTGTGACTTACGAATGGATGACATTAAATGAAGCATGGGGTGGACTTGAATTAGACGTTATGATCTTCCCTAAAGTTTCTGGAACAGGTTTAACAGAAGCTGAAGTTAACTCTTTATCATACGTTTACCCTAACCCAGCAAAAGACGAAGTATTAGTAGCTTCTTCTTTAACAATGGAAAGAGTTGAAATCGTTAATATGTTAGGTCAAGTTGTTTTCGCAGCTGACGTAAACGCTAACTCAGTAAAAGTAAACACTGCTGAAATGGGTGCTGGTAACTACTTAGTTAAAATGTACACAGAAGCAGGAATGGCAACTAAAAAATTAGTAGTTGAATAATAACGAAATAATTTAGTTAATTGCAGAAGTAAATCTGATAAAGGTTTACTTCTGTTTTTTTGTTTAATTAACAATAATAAAATACGATGAAAAAATTAACAGTTTTAATGCTTTCGTTAGTTATGACTTTCGGAGCAATGGCTCAAAACTTCACTTTCCAAAAAGGAGAAAAGACTTTTGAGCAAAAAGCAATTGAGTACGCAAAACAAAATAACAAAGGCGTGCACACTCAAACACCAAAAACAAATCCTGCTGTTGCAATTACA
Organism: Candidatus Onthomorpha sp.; assembly: GCA_045645265.1. GTDB lineage: Bacteria > Bacteroidota > Bacteroidia > Bacteroidales > P3 > Onthomorpha. The sequence goes on along the minus strand of JAZRIM010000005.1, from coordinate 50,197 downwards.
ATCAACGATATTCAAGCTGGAACTGTAAATGCAACATTTACTCCTGCTGAAAATGTAACTAAATATTATTTCTGTGGTACAGAAACAGGAATGATTGAAGAGTTAGTAGAATTTTATGAAATGTTTGGTTTGTCAATGACAGTTGCAGAATACATAACTTACGTTGCACAAGATTCTGCTACTGCTGAATTAACAGTAGATGTAGAAGGATTTACTCCAAATACTGCTTCTTCAATTTATGTTGCAGCTTTGTTAAACGATGGCACATACGAAGTAATCACTTCTGACTTTACAACACTTTCTCTTGGTGGTTCAGGAGATGCTACTTTAACAATAAATGTATATGATGTAGCACAAACTTCTGCTTTCATTTCAATAACTCCAAATGATCAATCAGCTCACTACGGATTAGTGCTTACAACACAAGAAGAGTTAGATGAATTGGGCTATACTGCTGATTCTTTGATAGCATACTTTAACGGAACAGAATATCAAAAGTATTATTATGAATTAGATGAAGAAATGCCAGGATTGGATCCTTCAACTGAATATTTAGTTTATGCAATGGCGTTCAATGCTGACGGAGTTGCAAGTGAACTTTATGAAGTTAGCTTTACAACTACTTACTATGGTGGATTTGGTCTTGCAGAAATTGCAATGACTGCTACAAATCCAACTGCTAATAGTTTTGATATTTCGTTTGTTCCTAACGATCAAACAAATTATTACTACTATCTAATTGCAGATCAATCATTCTACACTGAATTAGGCTTAGAAACAACAGCTGATATCGCTGCTTGGGCTCAAGCTAATCAACAAAAAAATTATGGAGAATTAGAAGGAACAGTTGGTGATTTAGCAATGGGAACAGAATATATTTGTTATGCTATTCCTTTCAATGCAAATAACGAATTAGGAACAGTAGCTCAAACAACAATAACTACACTTACACTTGGCGGAACAGGAGTTGCAGAAGTTGAAATAGAGGTAGCAAACGTTGCAGAAACAGATTTTGAAGTTTATTTCACAATGAACGAAGAAACAGCTTACTATTACTACCTAATAGCAGAAGAATCAGTATTAGAACAATATGGTTTAACAACACAAGATGCTATTTTAGACTATTTTGCTCAAAATGGAGAAGCATCATACGAAGATTTAGGTGGTACAATTGCTGATTGTGTTGAAGGAACTATAATGAAAGTTTACACATTCCCTTACAATGCAAATAATACATTAGGAACAGTAAATACAGTTGATATTTTAATGGGCGAAGGAGTTGTAGGATTAAACGATGTTATGACAAGCGTAGAAGCAAACCTTTATCCAAACCCTGCAAACAGTCATATCAATGTTTCATCACTTTCAATCATAGACAGAGTTCAAATAACAAACGTATTAGGACAAATAGTTATGACAAAAGAAATAGGAGCTAACGGAGCAAACATCAATATTGAATCTCTTGAAGCAGGAAATTATTTCGTAACTATTTACACTAATCAAGGAGTTGCAACAAAGAAATTATTAGTAAAATAGTTTCAGAAAAAAACTCTTTACTTTTTTAAAATAAATGAAAGAAAAATTTAATTTTTTCTTTCATTTATTTTTTTATTTCTTTGATTTATTTTTTTTATCTTTGCAAAGTAATAATTTAACATAAGAAAGCAAAGAATGGAAACTAAATTACAATCACTTATATCAAAAGCTTTTCAAGATTTATTTAATTGTGAAGTTGAACAAAGTACAATTTCATTGACAGCAACCAAAAAAGAGTTTAAAGGAGACTTTACTTTGGTTGTTTTTCCTTTTTTACAAAAATGCGGAGAAAAGAATCCCGTAGCCTTAGCACAAAAAATAGGCGAATATGTAGTAGAAAAATCAGAAGAAATAGAAGGATTTAACGTAATAAAAGGCTTTTTGAACTTTGAAATATCACCAAAATATTGGTTGAAATTCTTAAATGATAACTATCAAAACGCAAATTATGGTTATCAACCAAAGAAAGACGATAAGACAATAGTAATAGAATACTCTTCACCAAACACAAATAAACCTCTTCACTTAGGTCATATTAGAAATAACTTACTTGGTTGGTCTGTTGCTCAGATTTTGAAAGCAAATGGATACGATGTGAAAAAAGTAAACTTGGTTAATGACCGTGGAATACACATTTGTAAATCTATGCTTGCGTGGCAAAAATTTTCCTCAGGAGAAACACCAGAAAAAAGCGGAATGAAAGGCGATCACTTAGTAGGAAAATATTATGTTGAATTTGATAAAGCCTATAAAGCAGAGATTGCTGATTTGGTAGCAAAGGGTGTGGAAAAGGAAGAAGCAGAAAAAACTGCTCCAATCTTGCTTGAAGCACAGGCAATGTTGAAAAAATGGGAGGAAAAAGACGAAGAAGTTTTGAATCTTTGGAGAACAATGAATGGTTGGGTGTATGAAGGATTTGATGCAACATATAAACAACTTGGAGTGGACTTTGACAATGTTTATTATGAATCAGAAACCTTCCTTTTAGGAAAAGATTTAGTTCAACAAGGCTTAGAAAAAGGCGTTTTCTATAAAAGAGAAGACGGATCGGTTTGGATAGACCTTACATCTGATGGATTAGACGAAAAACTCTTATTAAGAAAAGACGGAACCTCTGTTTATATGACACAAGACTTAGGAACAGCATGTTTACGTCATAAAGACTTTGATTCAGATAGACTTATATATGTGGTAGGTAATGAACAAAACTATCACTTTGCAGTTTTGAAACTTGTTTTGCAAAAATTAGGAATGCAATGGTCAGACAATCTATATCATCTCTCATACGGAATGGTAGAATTGCCTAATGGAAAAATGAAATCAAGAGAAGGAACGGTTGTAGATGCAGATGATTTGATGCAACAAATGGTAGAAACTGCAAAAAATCAAACCTTAGAACACGGAAAGACAGAAGGTTTTACCGAAGAACAAGCCGTAGAACTTTATAATCAACTATCCTTAGGAGCATTGAAATATTTTATTTTGAAAGTTGACCCAAAAAAGAATATGTTGTTTAATCCTGAGGAGTCAATTGACTTTAATGGAAACACTGGTCCATTTATTCAATACACTCATGCAAGAGCTTGTTCAATTATTCGTAAGAGTGGAAACAGTGAATTGAAATTAGAAGGAGATATAACCTTTAATGAAAAAGAATTAGAGGTAATAAAAACCTTACATTCATTCTCAGCCGTTGTTCAACAAGCAGGAAAAACCTATTCTCCTGCACTAATTGCGAACTATGTTTACGAATTAGCAAAGAACTTCAATACATTCTATCAAGATACGCCAATTCTAAAAGAAGAAGACGAAAAATTGAAAAATATGCGTTTGTGTTTAACTTATTTCACTGCAAATACAATAAAAATTGCAATGAGTTTGTTAGGAATACAAGTACCGGAAAGAATGTAATAAGTTATTGTTTTACAGATAGAAGACGTTTTATTGGATTAAGGCTTGTATTTACTGCCCTCAATATAATATTTCTACATAAATTAATAATGTAAAAGCGAAATAAACGTAATTTTTATGCGTTTTTTTCGTTTTTTTTCTTTGAATATATAAAAAAATATTTAAATTTGCAAGCGTAAATAGTGGAATTATTGTAAAAAATTAAAGACTATTATGTTGAAGTTTACTTTATTTATAGGATTGTATTATTTATGGGCCTTTGAGGGTAATAGATTTGTCTTATTAAACAGCTATTACCCGATGTTATCCAGATTCTAAATTAAAAATAAGAGTGTTATATATATTTTTTTATAAAAATGTTTTGATTATGAGAAAATTTATTTACAGTTTAAGTATATTTATAGGATTTGGATTAATGATTTCTTCTTGTAGTGAAGATGAATATCAAGAGGAAGTTTTGTCGCAATCTTCAAAAAAAACAAATACAATAGTAAATTATAGTTATAACGATGTTAAACTTTTCAAATATTTTAATAAAGATTCTATCTCTATGTTGGAATTTCGTAATATAGAGGCTTTTGAAGAGGCTTTTGAATATTTGATGGGAGAACAAAGAAGGTATGAAGAACAAGTAATTTCCGATTATAAACAAAGTCATGGTGATACTGCAATTGTTGTTTATGAATATATTGGACTTGATGATAATTATATTTTTAAACAATTTGAACGAGATTTAAATTTTAATAATTCTATGAGGAATGATTTTGCAATCTACGAATCTCAGTGGCTGTCGCAAGAATCGCCATCGATAGAACATCCTTCCTCTAAATTTCTTTTTGATGATGCCAATTTGTCTTTATTTAATAAATATGGTGAAATTAAAATAGGAGATACTATTATAAAATGTACAAAAGATGGCTATTTGGCTATAACAGATGGAAATGTATCAGACTTAATTGCTTTTAATAACGGAGATACAACTATACTTAATAAAAGGACTGTTTTGACAAATATTACATCAGAAGTTTCTAATTGTTTATCTACCGAAAATACATTGGAAACTTATGAACATTTATTGTATGGTCTTATTCCAATAAAAGTTGATGTAGATGTTAAATTTTGGAATTTTCTTTGTTTAGGTAGATCTTTTACAAATGCTAAAAGTTATATCTTTTTAAAAAACTCATCAACAGGAATTTCTAAGTGGTATAAATGTTCAATAAAAAAACAAGTTTATAATAGAATGAAGATAGTAAATAATTTCTGTGTTGATACAGGGAAAATAAGAGAAGATTACGATACAGGATCAACATTTAGTCTGTCGGTTTATTGTACTCAATGGGCTATAAATATAATAGATGCATTTAGGGTTATTAACAATAATAGTGTATATGGTTCTTGTGTAATTCAAAATTGGGAAGCGAATGGACATTATATTCAATGGTAAATATAAATTAAAATAATACAGATATGAAAAAGATAACTTTATTAGTAGCATTATTGCTTATTAGTGTTTTTGGATTCTCTCAAAAATATTCAGAGTTCAATAATTTTAGAGCATGGAACATAAGTGTTGAAGGTGGAATAAATCCTTTTGTTTCTTTGAGTGAGAATATTGTTAATATAACTCATAATCCTACTTACAATGCAGCTATTGGTTTTAATTATGAGTTTAATCACAGTGATAATTGGTCTTTTATTCTTGGTGGTAATATTGGATATGTTGGTTTATGGTCAATAAAATATACTCAATTGGATGAACCAACACGAAATTTTGAGGAATATGATGTTAATCTACGAGTTCCAATGCTTGTAAGTTTCAAACAAAAGATTTCATCAAACTCTTATTTTGTTGCTAAGGTGGGTTGTGAATTAAGTCTTTTGACAAATAAGAATACAACATCTTTAAATGGAAATGTTATAAATATTGATGCAAATCATTATACTAATTCTGGTAGTAAGTCTATGATGTCAGTAGGTATGATTTTTAATTGTAAGGCCTTTTTATTAGGTACAGATATTGTGTATAGTCAAACTTCAGGCCTTTTGACAGACGGTAGTGTTGCAATTCCTTTTGATAGTTATCGTTTTATAGATAGAGGAAGTTTTATTGGATTAAGGCTTTCGTTTACTCCCAAAAAATAAGATTTTTATATAAGTGAATAATATAAAAGCGGAAGAAACGTAATTTTTTATACGTTTTTTCCGTTTTTTTCTTTGAATATACTAAAAAGTTTATCTAAATTTGCAAGTGTAAATAGAGAAAAAATTTTTTGCAATGGAAGAAATCTTAACACAAACAATAGAAAAAACATCTCTTGAAGACACAATAGAGGGAGGAAATGAACTCCTTGTCTTTAATGATGATGTGCATACTTTTGATTATGTAATAGATTGTTTGCAGAAAATCTGTAAATTAAGCAAAGAACAAGCCGTTACTTGTACTAATATCATACATTACAAAGGTCTTTGTGTGGTTAAACACGGCACATACGATACTTTGAAAAATATGTGCGTGGAATTAGAAAGAAAAGGATTGAGTTGCGAGGTTAGATAAAAAATATAAAAATAAAAAAGATATGAGTTTATTTGTGATTTTATTGATTTTATTAGGAGGATTAGCCCTTGTAGTGCTTGAATTCTTAGCCGTACCGGGTACAACTATTGTAGGACTTAGCGGATTAGGTCTTTTGATATACGGAAACTATGAAATTTTTCAAGCATACGATGATTCTTGGGGATATATCTCAATTTTGATTTGTTCTATTATTTGCTTGGGATTGTTGTTCTATTCTTTAAGAGCAAAAACATGGAAAAGATTTTCTCTAAACGCATCAATTGACTCAAAAGTCAATGTGATAGACGAGAAAATTAAAGTAGGAGATAAGGGTATTGCTATTACACGCTTAGCACCTGTTGGAATGGCAGAATTTAATGGAGAAAGAATGGAAGTTTACACCTCTACATCTTACATAGAGGCTAAAACAGCTTTGGAAGTAGAGGCAATAGAGGGAAATAAAGTAAGAGTAAAAGTAATAAATAATTAAAAATAAAAAGTTATGAATGCATCTATCTTTGGAATTATACTCATTGTAGTATTTCTAATTGTATTTCTTTATTTGGTTCCAATCAATCAATGGTTCCAATGTGTGCTTAATGGGGTTAGAATATCAATTGTGCAATTGATATTTATGCGTTGGAGAAAAGTTCCACCAGCAGTTATTGTTAATGCAATGATTAACTCAAAGAAAGCAGGATTAAATTTGAGTGCAGACTTATTAGAGGCTCACTATTTAGCAGGCGGACACGTTAGAAGTGTGGTTAATGCTTTGATTTCTGCTGATAAGGCTAATATGTCTTTGGATTTCAAAACAGCAACAGCAATTGACCTTGCAGGAAGAGATGTTTTAGAAGCTGTACAAATGTCTGTAAATCCAAAAGTCTTAGACACACCAGCTGTAACTGCTGTTGCAAGTAATGGTATTCAATTGATTGTTAAAGCGAGAGTTACAGTTAGAGCAAATATTCGTCAATTAGTAGGAGGTGCAGGAGAAGAAACTGTTCTTGCACGTGTTGGAGAAGGTATTGTAACTGCAATTGGTTCGGCAAAAAGTCATGCAGAAGTGTTAGAAAACCCTGATTCAATTTCTAAACTTGTGCTTTCAAAAGGTTTAGACACAGGAACAGCATTTGAAATCCTTTCAATCGATATAGCAGACATTGATGTAGGAAAAAATATCGGTGCACAATTGCAAATGGATCAAGCATACGCTGATAAAAATATTGCACAAGCAAGAGCAGAAGAAAGACGTGCAATGGCAATTGCAGTAGAGCAAGAAATGAAAGCAAAAGCTCAAGAAATGAGAGCTAAGGTTATTGAAGCAGAAGCAGAGGTTCCTTTGGCAATGTCGGAAGCCTTCAAAAAAGGTAACTTAGGTATTATGGATTATTACAGAATGCAAAACATAAAAGCAGATACTGAAATGCGTGAAAGCATAGCAAAACCTGTAATTGATGCACCGACAAAAGAAAGTAAATGATTGTCGCAAAAGGAATAAAGGTTAATAATCTAAAAAACATAGATGTAAGCATACCAACAAATAAGTTGGTAGTTATAACAGGCGTATCGGGAAGCGGAAAGACATCTTTAGCTTTCGATACGCTTTTTGCAGAAGGACAAAGACGTTATGTGGAAAGTCTTTCTTCTTATGCAAGAGGATTTTTAGGTAGAATGAATAAACCCGAAGTTGAAAAAATTTCGGGTTTATCACCTGCTATTGCAGTAGAGCAAAGAGTGATGAATAGAAATCCTCGTTCTACTGTTGGAACTACAACAGAAATTTACGAATATATTAAATTGCTTTTTGCACGTATAGGAAAAACTTATTCTCCTATTTCAAACAAGGAAGTAAAGCGTCATAGCGTGCAAAATGTAGTAGATGAAGTTTTAGAAACTTTTGAAAATAAAAGTAAAATACTTGTTGTTTCTCCTTTGAAACTAAAAGCAGAGGAAAATTTAAGGGAGAAATTAGAACTTCTAATACAATTAGGATATGTAAGAATAATAATAGAGGGAAAAATTCATAGAATAGAAGATGTATTAGAAGAAAAGAAATTAAAGCTTAAAGAAATAGATTTGTTAATCGATAGATTGACAATAGAAAAAAATAATGATGAAATTTATATGCGATTATCCGATTCGGTGCATACAGCATTTAATGAATCAGATGGTTTTTGCAACATTATAAATGCAGAAGGTGAGGTGTTTTATTTTTCAAATCGTTTTGAGGCTGATGGAATAACTTTTGTAAAGCCTTCTGCAAACTTTTTTTCTTTTAATAATCCTTACGGAGCTTGTAAGACTTGTTCAGGCTCTGGTCAAATAGAGGGAATATCCGAAGATTTAGTAATTACACGTCCTGATTTATCGGTTTATGAAGGTGTGGTAAATTGTTGGAAAGGGGAGATTATGAAGAAATTTCAAAAGGATTTCATCAATCAAGCCTTTGAAAAATTTCCTATACATAAGCCTTATAATCAATTAACTGAACAACAAAAAGATTTTCTTTGGAATGCCAAAGGAAAAGTAACAGGAATAAATCAGTTTTTTGAATTTGTAAAATCGGAAAGCTATAAAATACAATACAGAGTTTTACTTTCTCGTTATACGGGTCGCACAATTTGTCCTGATTGTAAGGGAACAAGACTTAGAAAAGATGCTTCATACGTAAAAATATCAGGAAAGTCAATTGTAGATTTGATGTTACTGCCAATAGATGAACTTTTAGAGTTTTTTAATAACATAGAACTTACAGAATACGAAGCAAAGGTTTCGCAACGTCTTCTTACAGAAATAAAAACACGTTTAAATTATCTTATAGAAGTAGGTTTAGGTTATTTAACTTTAAATCGTCAAAGTTCAACTCTTTCAGGTGGGGAAAGTCAACGAATATCGCTTGCAACATCTTTGGGAAGCCCATTGGTAGGAAGTATGTATATTTTAGACGAACCAACAATTGGACTTCATTCTTGCGATACCAAAAGATTGATTAACGTGTTGCTTAAATTAAGAGATGTGGGCAATACTGTAATTGTTGTAGAACACGATGAGGAAGTAATAAAAGCGGCGGATTATATAGTAGATATAGGACCTTTTGCAGGACAAAATGGAGGTGAGGTGGTATTTAGTGGAGATTATGAAAAGATGTTAGAAAACGCTAATACACTTACGGCTCAGTTTATAAGGGGAGAACGTAAAATACCTTTGCCAGAAACTACAAGAAAATGGAAAGAATTTTTGCAAATCAACAATGTGTTAGAAAATAACTTAAAAGGAGTGAGTCTTAAATTGCCTTTGAAAGTAAAAACTGTGATTTGTGGAATTTCTGGTTCAGGAAAAACAACCCTTGTTAAGAAAGCTTTATTGCCAAGCATACAAGGACACCTTGGATTATCAATGGATTGCGTTCCAAAGTGCTCTCCTATCGAGGGATCTTTATCTTTGCTTGAAGCAGTTGAGATGGTTGATCAAAATCCAATAGGTCGTTCTTCGCGTTCTAATCCTGTAACATATCTTGGAGCGTTTGATGATATTAGAACATTGTTTGCTGATCAGCCACTTGCTAAAAAACGTGGTTTAAAGCCTGGATATTTTTCTTTTAACACAGAAGGCGGTCGCTGTGAAGAGTGTAAAGGAGAAGGAAGTATTACTATTTCTATGCAATTTATGGCAGATGTTATTTTAAAGTGTGAACACTGCAACGGACAACGCTATAAAGAAGAAGCATTAGAGATAAAATACAGAGAAAAGAGTATTGCAGAGGTTTTAGATATGACAATAGAAGAAGCATACGACTTTTTTTCACAAGATGACTCAAACTTGTGCAGACGAATCTCTCAAAAAATCTATTCACTCATAAAAGTAGGATTAGGATATTTGAAATTAGGACAAAGTTCAATAACTCTTTCAGGAGGAGAGGCTCAAAGAGTGAAATTAGCCTATTTCTTATCAAAAGGAAGTAATGAGAAAAAGACTATTTTCATATTTGATGAACCTTCAACAGGACTACATTTCTACGATATTCTAAAACTAAATCAATGTTTTGATGAATTAGTAAATTTAGGACATACAATAGTAATAATAGAACATAATTTAGATATTATAAAAACAGCAGATTGGATAATAGAATTAGGTCCTGGTGGAGGAAAAAAAGGTGGGAATATCATCTTTGAAGGAACTCCTAAATCCTTACTACAAGCAGATACTCCCACTTCAAAATATCTTAAAGAAAAATTTTAATTAATATTTTTGAATATCAATTAATCTAACTCCATCTAACCAAACAGCAACACAACCTACTGTTTCGTTATCACCTTTTACCTTAACAGGTTGAAGAGTCTTTGCATCAACAATTTCAAAGTATTCTAAGGTGAATTCTTTTCTCATTTTAAATTCTCCTTCTACATAACCTTTAACCTGAGAAACAGATAAGGTTTTCATTAAAGAAGCAGATTTTAAAAGAATTTCATGAATTTTTGGAGCAATTGCTCGTGCCTGAGGCGAAAGACGTACATTTCTTGAACTTGTAGCTAAGCCATCTTCATCTCTGTAAATAGGACATTCCACTATTTCAATAGGAATAGAAAATTGTCTGACTAAATCTTTTACAATTGCAACTTGTTGAAAGTCTTTTTCGCCAAAATAAGCTTTGTCTGCCTTAGACCAATTAAACAATTTATGAACAATTGTTGCAACTCCATTGAAATGTCCTGGGCGTTGAGGACCTTCTAAAACTGATTCTAAACTTCCAAAATTGTAAGTAAACTCTGGCTCTTCTGCATATACTTCTTCTGCGCTTGGAGCAAAGACAATATCGCAATTTATCTCTTCTAATAACTTTATATCAGTCTCTAAGTCTCTTGGATATTTCTCTAAATCCTCTTTGTTATTAAATTGAATAGGATTTACAAACACACTACAAATCAAAACATCATTTTCTTTTTTTGCTCTTTTGGCTAAGGATAAGTGACCTTCGTGCAAGGCTCCCATAGTAGGCAAAAGCCCAATTGATTTTTTTTCTTCTTTTAGTTTCTCTACACAAGACAATAATTCGTCTATTTTATAACAAACTTGCATAATGATTATATATTATTTATTATTAAAATCTTCTTTATTTTCTTCAACTACTTCTTCATAAGAGGTAAAACCTTCTTCAATTTCTTCAAAATCATTTTCCTCCTTCATAGGTTGAGAAAATGTATTCTTAATTTGTTTAACTTTTATCGCAGTGTTAATTAAAAAACTTATGATATAAACAGCAATAGTAAAGCCCCATGTTGATATAAAACTACGAAGTTCTACATCTTTTACATTGTCTGCAAAAATAGCTATAATAAAAGTAATTAGGATAGTGGCTAAAAGGCTTGAAATCTTTAAGATAAATTTACAGCAACTATTACATAAAGCAATAGTTAGAGCAAAAATAATAGCAATAGGAATAGAATCAATTTTTACACTTTTGTTAAATAATAGCAAACAAATAAGTGTAGAAATAAAAACAATCAAAGCTCTTCTCCAAAAGCTTTTTTTTGGAGAAGAAGTCTCGTTGTTGAAATTGATATTAAAAACTCTCATAAATTCAATTTAAAATGCAAATATACAATCCTTTTTTCAAAGAAAAAAACCTATGTTTTTAAAAAAATGTTCGTACATTTGCAAAAAACTAAACAAAAATAGAAATTAAAATGAAATTATTAGAAGAAAAAGTAGCTCTTATCACAGGAGCTTCTCGTGGAATCGGAAAAGCAATAGCCTTAGAATTTGCAAAACAAGGTTGTAATATAGCATTTACAGACGTAAGAGAAGATGAAAACATGAAGGCTTGCGAAGCTGAATTGATAGCATTAGGAGTTAAAGCAAAAGGATATGCTTCTAACGCTGCATCATTCGAAGACAGTGCTTTGTTAGTAGAAAATATAGTAAAAGAATTTGGAAGAATAGACGTGCTTGTAAATAACGCAGGTATTACAAGAGATAACTTGCTTATGAGAATGACAGAGCAAGATTGGGACTTAGTAATAAATGTGAACTTAAAGAGTATATTCAACCTTACACACGCTTGCCAAAAGATAATGTTGAAACAAAGAAGTGGCTCAATAATCAATATGAGTAGCGTTGTAGGAGTAAGCGGCAATGCAGGACAAAGCAATTACTCAGCTTCAAAAGCAGGAATCATAGGATTTACAAAGAGTATCGCAAAAGAATTAGGTTCAAGAAACATTCGTTGCAACGCAATCGCACCAGGATTTATCATAACTGATATGACAGCACAATTATCAGAAGAAGTAAGAAAAGGATGGGAAGAAAAAATTCCTTTAAGAAGAGGAGGAAAACCAGAAGAAGTAGCAAAAGCATGCGTTTTCTTAGCATCTGATTTAAGTTCATACGTAAGTGGACAAGTAATTCACGTTTGTGGAGCAATGAATTGTTAGAAAAATAAATAAAAAAATAATAGAGATATGAAAAAATTTGATCCAGCAACAGCAATCAGCGCTGTACAAAGCATTTCTCCTGAAAGAGGAGTGAATCCTAACATAAACGATTCAGCAACCTTCACTTTCCCATACGGACAAACAATGACAGATACTTTCCATGGTGAAACAGAAGGATACTATCTATATTCACGCCATTGGAATCCATCAAACTTTTCATTATGTCAAGCACTTGCAGCAATGGAAGGTACAGAAGCTGCTTGGGTAACAGGCTCAGGAATGGCTGCAATTACATGTTCTTTAATGCACTTCTTAAAAGCTGGTGACCATTGCGTAGCTTCTCAAACAGTTTACGGTGGAACATTCGCTTTCTTAAAGAACTATATCATCAGATATGGTGTTGAAGTAACATTTGTTGATACAACAAATCTTGAAGAAGTAAAAGCAGCAATGCGTCCTAATACAAAAGTTGTTTATACAGAACTTATGTCAAATCCTTTGTTAAGAATAGCAAACATAGCTGGCTTAAAAGAAATCGCATCTAACGGAGGAGCAAAATTATTAGTAGATAACACATTCACACCAATGATATTCTCTCCATATAAATTAGGAGCAGACGTTGTTATTTACTCAATGACAAAATTTGTTAATGGAAAGAATGACTGTGTAGCAGGAGCAATCTGTGCAGACGCTGCAACAATCAACGCAATGATAGATGTAAATGACGGAACAGCAATGTTATTAGGACCAGTATTAGATTCTTTCCGTTCAACTTCTATTTTGAAAAATCTTTACACATTACACATTCGTATGCAACAACACTCTAAGAATGCAGCATACCTTTCTAAGAGATTTAACGAAATAGGAATAAAAGCAAACTATCCAGGAAATGAAGATCACATAGATCACGCTTTAATGACTGCTCAAATGAACGAAGGATATGGTTATGGTGGAATGATAGCTATTGACCTTGGAACAGCAGAACGTGCAAATCAATTCATGGAAGCAATGCAAAACAAAGGAGTTGGTTACTTAGCAGTATCATTAGGCTACTTCCGTACATTATTCTCTTGCTCTGGAAAATCAACATCATCAGAAGTACCAGAAGAAGTACAAAAGAAAATGGGTATGAGCGAAGGATTAGTACGTTATTCAGTAGGATTAGACAACGATATGGAACACACATTCCAATTAATCCAAGAAGCATTAAAAGAAATCAACTTTATCTAATATAAAGTAAGATAATACTAAAATAAGTCTAAGGAAAATTAAATTTTTTCTTAGACTTATTTTTTTATTTCTTAGCTTTATTTATTTTTTTCTTAGCTTTTAAAAAGGTAAATCGCCATAAGCGTTATTTGGATTTTCATTAAGTAGAAGAGAGTCTTGATTTAAGAATTTTAAATCTTTGATTTTGTTATAGTAATGTTGAAAAATACTGAAATTTTCTATTTCTTCACGTCTGTTTTTACTTATTTTTACAAATTCTTCTTCTTGTTCTATTCCTAAAAATCTTCTTCCTAATAAATTAGCTGCAATACCTGTTGTAGCGCTACCACAAAAAGGATCAAGAATCCATTCATTTGGTTGAGTAGAGGCCATTATTATTCTTGCCAACAAGTTGATTGGTTTTTGAGTAGGGTGTTTTCCACACGATTTTTCCCAAGATGCAATAGCAGGTAAATGCCAAACATCTGTCATTTGTTTGTTATTGTTTATTTGTTTCATTAAATCATAATTGAAATAATGAGGTTTTTTCGCTTTTGCGAGCCCAAATTATAAATTCTGTACTATAAGTAAAGTATCGACAAGAAATGTTAGGAGGTGGATTAGTTTTTACCCACGTTATTATGTTTAAGATTTTGTAACCTAATTCTCTTAAACAATTTTCAATAGAAAAAATATTGTGATAAGTACCAGAAATCCAAATTGTGCCATTATCTTTGAGTTTGTCTTTGCAAAATATCTATGGCTTCATAGTGTCTAACCACTGTATATATTCTTCAAGCTGTCTTTTATCTAATAAATTTATAAGAAACTCTATTTCTTTATTAATTTGTTTCATCTGCTTATCAGATATGATTTGTTTACAAATCATCTTATGAATATCAAATCCACATTCTTCTATCCATGGATTATCTTTTATCAAAAACTCTTTTGCATCTTTTTGTGTTCGTCCATTTGCCTGACCTAAAACTTGACAATTCTCCACTTCTTTACTTTCTATTGGAGGTATAGTATATCCCTCAGATGTGTAAAAAATATATTCATTCATATTTTACTATGTTACTTACAATAATTTATAATCTTCAATAACCCAAGTACTATCTTTGTACGCTTCTAAAAATTCAGTTTCTGTCCATTTGATTAATTCATCTAAAGAATCTTCATCGTAAATAAATTGTTTCCTATAAGAAATACAATGATATGATGTCATGTATCCTCCAATAATTACAGATACATCGTAAAAATTATATCTATTCTTCTTTAAAAATACTATCAATTCTTTTACATCAACTTGTTTTTTCATATTTTACCACCAAATTGATTTATTCATTTTTTGCATTCCTTCATATACCGAAGCCACTCTTCCGTAATCTAAAAATTTAACCCTTTCTTTGATAGGTTCAAACATTGAAACATTCAATTTATCTTCATATTCTTTTTTTCGACATTTATCAGCAACAATATGAAAGTCTGCATAAAAATCTTGAAGTTCATAAAACTTTGACAACGAGTTTTTTATATCTGTTGTGTGTTCTATTTCGTAAAAGTTTGATGGCATCTCTCTTTCATTAAACCAAATGACATCAATAGTTCTTGCTTTCTTTAATAAATTTTCATACGTAAATAATGGTAACTTTGTCGTGTCTGAAATATCACCTAAACGCAACTCTATAAACTTTCTATTCTTATCTTGTGCAGGAATGTAAGTCTTTTGATTATACATCTTTCCTATCTCAACAAGTAAACCTTGATAATAGCCATGGCTGAATTGTTCTTCACTTTGTTTATCTCCTATTTTAAGTTCAAATTTTTGTAATATAGTATTTCTAAATTCTTCAAGAGCCCATAAACCTGGTTGAATTTTGAAAAAATATTTACTTTCTTGTACTATTCTGCGAACAGATGCTTCTGGAGTTTTTGTTTTCCATGTCGAGAAGTCGATAATTTCATTCAATCTTTTTAATGTAGCATATCCTCCTTCATTACGCATTCTCTCTACAACCTGTTGTTCTTGTGTTAGTGTTTTCATATTAATTTGTTTAGTTGTATTTCTCATCTTCCCTTTCTGAAAAGTCAGCTGGAAGCAATGCTTCAAGTTGTTCTATGAGTTGAGTTTTTTCCTTCAACCTATTTTATGAAAGGTTTTTTCTTTGAATTATTTTATTTAAATCTTACCCCAATATTTTCTTAAAAACCATTCTGTTGAAAAACACAATATAATTACGAGCCAATAGAAGAAAGAATCTATTAACTTTTGGTTTGTTGTGATTTGATGAATAATTGGTTTTGCGTCTTCTTGGTTTTTGATTATTTTTTCTAAGTCTTGCATTTGTTTTGGATAGACTAACTTTCCGTTTGTTTTAACAGATAGGGTGTGAAGTAGGTTATGTTTTGCTACAAGGTCGATTGATTCTAATTCGTTTGCGGAAATTATAAAGCTTCCTTTGTCTGTGTAGTTTATTCCACCAAAATTGGTTGTTGCAATAAAACTATATTTTCCTGGATTGAGTTTTGCAATTTCTAAAGCGTAAGCATTGAATGTTTTTGTAAATATATAATCGTATTTATCACCATTTTCATTTTTTAAGTTTATCTTTACCTCAGGAGTGTTAATTAGTTGATATGATTGATTATATAGTTCTGCTTCCAATCTTATTGTTTGGTTTTGATTATATATGTTTTCATGCTTTATTTTAAAAGTACTCTTGTCCGTATCACTAACAAGGTATTGTATTGTCTTTTGAATAATTTCATCAACTTGCTCTGTGGTGTTGTTATGTAAGTAATTTCTTAAACGCCACTTCCAAATATCTTCTCCACATATTATCGCAGATTTGTTATCTGTGTTATTATTAAAGGTGATTAAAGGATAATCTGTTTTAAGAGTATTTTGTGTTTGATAAAACAAAGTTTGCATACCTTGTGATGCGTCAAATTTTGCCAGAGGAGAGGATAGAGGAGGAAATTCTGAAAGAAGGCTTATTGTTTCTTCACTAATTGAGAATAAAGAGAAATTTTTGTTGAACTGAGGTAAAGCAGGGGTGTGTGAACTATTATTATAAACGTTTATTTTTAATCCATTGTTAAGTTTATTGAATAGATTGAAATTAGTTCTCTTTCCAATTATGAATAAAATAGGTGTTCCGTTTGATTGATGTTTTTTAAGAGTTTCGTAAGACTCATTATCGTATGGTAATTGGTGGGCAATAAGGAGATTAACCTCTTTTTGTTCTTGTAATTCTTTAATATTGGAAAGGTTAATTAAGTTATAATTTTTGTTTTTGTTTATGCTCTGTTTTAGAGATGAAATATCAGGATGAGGACTTGCAGAAAGGAATATGATGTTTTTACGAGAATCCAAAACTTTTACAAAAAAATCTCGCTTATTGTTTTCGGTATTTGCCTCATCTTTTAGATTTGTAATACTAACTGTAAAAGATTGTACGCCAGATTCAAGAGTTGTAAAAGTTGTAGTAATATCTAAAGAGAAATCATCTTCATTTATCAATACTTCTTTGCTGAAAATGTTTTTTCCTTTGTGAGTTAAATTGATTTTTACTTTTTCGTTTTTTGCTTTTTTTGCTTTTATGTTAATTTCTAATGGGCAAATATCTTCTGTATATGAAATGTCATTGAAACGAAGTGAAGAAATGCTTACATCTTTCTT
This sequence comes from Candidatus Onthomorpha sp., assembly GCA_045645265.1. Classification (GTDB taxonomy): domain Bacteria; phylum Bacteroidota; class Bacteroidia; order Bacteroidales; family P3; genus Onthomorpha. The sequence continues at coordinate 32,865 of JAZRIM010000005.1, read as the reverse complement.
TGTGTTTGTGTCTCCTAATGCTATTGTATAAATAGGACAAGGGTTTTTGTCCAATATATTCAAAGGATTTTTTCCGAAATTGTTGATTCCGTCTGATGCAACTACTATTGCAGATAGATTTTGATTAAAATATTCGTTTTGAATTGTAGTTAAAAAATCTGCAATATCAGTTTGAAAATCGGAAAAATCAAAAGAAGATGTTTCTTTTGTCTCACTTCCAAAAGAATAAAGCTTTACTTCAAAGTTCTTATTTAAAGACTCTGATAATGAAGTCAAAGAATTAAGATAATTGTTTTTGTAAAATAATGAATCTTTTGTTTTTATTATTGAAGCAGAGTTATCTTGTGCTATTACAATTATTGGTTTTTCTATTTGATTTGTTTTCTTTTTAACAATAGGATTAAGCAATAAAAACAATAATAAAGTAATTGCAATACTTCTTAATGAAAAAAGAATAATGGATTGTGTTTTTGAAAAAGATTCTTGTTTATAAAAATATATAAACCAAGAAATTGCGAGTGCAAAAATAAGTATTGGAATTATCCACCAAGGAGAATATTCTGTAAACATTGCTATGCTATACCTCTTTCTTTTTTAATTTTTTCGTAAGCGTTGTTTATTTCTTGGAATTTTTCTTTTGCTGCTTGTTGTGCTTGTTCTCCTAAACTTGCTACTTTGTCAGGGTGATATTTTATGCACATTCTTTTGTATGCTTTTTTGACTTCTTCGTCTGTGGCTTCTTTTGAGATTTGTAAAATTATGTAAGCAGAGTCTGTTTGTTCAAAATACATTGCTTCAATCGTTTTGTAATCTGCTACAGACAAACCAATTAAATTAGCAATTCTTGTTATAAGGTCTTTTTCTGCACCACTGCATAATCCATCTGCACAAGCTATTCCGAAAAGATAATGAATTAGTTGAAGTTTTGATGAATAAGGTATTGATAATCTTATTTTTTCGCAAGATTGATAAAGGTCTATTTCTTTGTCTAATAGTTGGCGAAGAATGTCTAATTTGTTTCTTGCACTATCTTCTCCAAAGTTTTTTATTAAAAAGTTCTTTACAAAAGAAAGTTCTGATTTCATAATCTTTCCATCGGCTTTCATTACAGAGGCCGAAAGAATTAAAAGAGCCATTGTGAAATCTCCTCTCTCTTCTCCTTGATTGTATTCTTTTTTTACTAATTTTTCAAGTAGCGAACCTACTCCGTATCCAATAATGCTACCAAATATTCCTCCGGTAACAAAACCAAATATTCCACCTATCCATTTTATAATACCCATATCATCTTTTGCGTTATAAATTCGTGCAAAGATACAAATTAACTATTAAAAAGTCTTATCTTTGCAAACTAAAATGGAATTTTTTGTTATGATTGAGATTGTAATATCATATTTAATACTCTTTTTCGCCTGTCTTTTGGGTGGGTGTTTTGTGTTTGTTTTGAAAAAATCAGAAAACATTCTTTCTTATATAGGAATTTTTGGAGGGGCTTTTTTGTTGGCGGTTTGTTTTGTGCATTTGCTTCCTGAGGCTCTTACTTTACAGGGAGAAACTCATATTTGTAGCGAACATTCTCATCATCATTCTCACTCGCATTCTTTTTTGAGTGTTGGTTTGTTTGTTTTGATTGGTTTTGTTTTGCAATTGGTTTTAGAGTTGCTTTCAAATGGTGCAGAGCATGGGCATTTGCATAATGAGAATCATCATTCTCACAAAACTTCTCTTATTCCTGCTTTGATGATGCTTTTGGGCGTTTCAATTCATGCTTTTTTGGAGGGTTTTGCTCTTGTGGTTAATCATAAGGTTAATTACTCTCTTTTGATAGGTGTTGTTTTGCATAATATTCCTATTGCGATGCTTGTTGTGAATGCTTTTATGCTTGCAGGTGTTTCAAAAATAAAATCCTTTGCTTATTTGTCTGTTTTTGCAATAATGGGTGTTCTCGGCTCAATGTCAAGTGTTAGCTTTGAATTCCTACAAGATTATATGGGATATGTAATAGGTTTTGTTGTAGGTATTTTACTTCATGTTTCAATTAGCACACTTTTTGATTCGAAAGAAAGTCATAAATATAATTTTGTTCGTTTTATAGTTGTAATAATCGCATTTGCGTTAGCGATTGTTTTATCTCACTAAATTTAGAAAAAGAATAACAAATGAAACTCTCAATAGTAATAGTCAATTATAACGTAGAATATTTTTTAGAGCATTGTTTATATTCTGTACAAAAGGCTATTAAAAATATTGATGCAGAGGTGTTAATCGTAGATAATAATTCGGTTGATGGTTCTGTGAAAATGCTTAAAGAAAAGTTTGCTCAATTTTCTTTGATTGAGAATAAAGAAAATGTAGGCTTTGCAAAGGCAAATAATCAAGCAATGAGAATTGCAAAAGGTGAATATATTCTTTTGTTAAATCCTGATACGGTTGTAGAAGAAGATACTTTTGAAAAATGTATTGCTTTTATGGATTCTCATAAGGATTGTGGTGGATTGGGAATAAAGATGATTGACGGACAGGGAAATATTCTTAAAGAAAGTAAGAGAGGGTTTCCTACTCCTTGGGCAAGCTTTTGTAAGATGAGTGGTTTGACTTCTTTGTTTCCTACTTCTAAAAAATATGCTCAATATTATATGGGGCATCTTTCTTACGAAGAAACAAATGAGGTAGATATTCTTGCAGGAGCATATATGATGATGAGAAAAGAGTGTTTGGATAAGGTGGGATTGCTTGATGAGGATTATTTTATGTATGGTGAAGATATAGACTTGTCTTATAGAATAACACTTGGTGGATATAAGAATTATTATTATCCTGAGGCTACAATAATACATTATAAAGGTGAATCAACAAAGAAATCAAGCCTTAATTATGTTTATACCTTTTATAACGCAATGGCAATATTTGCTAAAAAACACTTAGATGCTAAACAAAATAAATTATACAGCTTTATAATAAAATTAGCGATTTGGATAAAAGCGTTTTTTGGCTTTTTTTCAAGAATTTTCAAGACTGTTGCTTTGCCTTTTCTTGATTTTATTCTTATTTACATTGGTTTTTATTTCTTAGAAAAGACTTGGGCAATTTATTATTGGGGTTGGGAAGATTATTATCCTCCTCACTATTTGTTGTTTGCTGTTCCGTGTTATATTTTTATTCTTTTGACTTCGGTTTATGTGGCAGGGGGGTATTCAAAGAAGATAAGAATACCAAAAATTATTTCAGGAATTTTTTCTGGTATGCTTGTCCTTTTAGTTTTCTATTCTTTGCTACCTTCAGAACTTCGATATTCTCGTGCATTAGTTGTAATGGGTTCGGTAATGAGCCTTGTTATTTTGTTGATTGTTAGATTTGCTATTAAATTTTTGCGTTCGGGTAAATTGTCTTTTAAAAATGAGGATTTTTTAAGATGTGCTATTATTGCAGATGAGCAGGAGGCAGAAAGGGTTGCTAATTTAATACATACAACTAATATGCAACCAGAATTTATTGCTCTTGTTAGCGTAGGAGAGAAGCCTGATAAAGAAAGCTTTGTTGGAAATATTTCTCAAATTGATGATATTATAAGAATATATTCTTTGAATGAGGTGATTTTCTGTGCAAAGAGTTTGAATCAATCGAGTATAAATAGTTTGATGAATAGATTGGCAAAAACAAATGTTAAGTTTACAATAGCACCTCCAACAGCCGATTTTATAATAGGTAGTAATACAATAAACTCTCCAACAGATCTTTATGTGGTTACTTTAAATAGTATTACAAACGAAGATAATAAGAGAAAAAAACGAATGTTTGATTTTATTAGTTCTTTACTTTTGTTAATTTTTTCTTTGATTTTAATGTGGTTTGTAAAGAATCCTTTTGGCTATTTAAAGAATTGTTTTTTGGTTCTTTTGAATTTTAGGACTTGGATAGGGTACGGAAATAAAAAAGATGAAAAAGCAAAAGGTTTACCAAATCTAAAAAAATCTATTCTTTCACCATTAGATGCTTTGAAAAATGAAAAATTACATGAATCGGATAAACAAAAATTAAAGCTATTATACGCAAGGAATTATAGCGTATATAATGATGTGAATATTTTGTTTAAATGTTTTAGAGATTTAGGCCAAAAGTAAAAAAAATATCAATTTTTTATTGGAAATATTTGTTAGAATTAAAATATTTTTTATTTTTGCAATCAAAATAATAAATTTACAAACGAAAATAGTACGCTTATAGATAGGATTATTACTTTTTTTAAACTTAAACAAAAATAAATTAGTATTGTGTTAAAGAATATGTAATGCCTCTTTGGTGCATTATATTTATAAAGAAAAGTTTAATCTTATGAAACAAATAGAAAACAGAAGCGACTACGAATTAGTACAAGCGTATATCAACGGTGAAAAAGATGTGTTTAACACTCTTGTTGCCAGACATCAACAAAAACTTTATAACTATATACATTCTGTTGTCAAGGATAGAGATGCCTCTGACGATATTTTTCAAGATACCCTTATAAAAGTAATTAATGTGCTTAGAAGTGGAACTTACAGAGAAGAAGGTAAGTTTGTGCAATGGATAATGAGAATAGCACATAATCTTATAATTGATTATTTCAGAAAAGAACAAAAAATAAAATGTATTCGTTCTAATGATGAAGTTAATGTCTTTGATGTAATAGGTAATTTTGAGGATTCTATTGAAACTGTAATAATAAAAAAACAGATTAGTAGAGATGTAAGATACCTTATAAAGCAATTGCCTGAGGAACAAAGAAGAGTGCTTATTATGAGACACTATGCAGATATGTCTTTTAAGGAAATAGCAGAAAAAACAGGAGTTAGCATAAATACAGCCTTAGGAAGAATGAGGTATGCTTTGCTTAATATGAGAAAAATGGCAGAAGAAAAATCTATGCTTTTAACTGTTTAAATTTTCTCTTTAAAACAATATCATATAATCATCTTGCGTTTAGACTAAAACGATTGTTTAATTAAATAGGTGATTATATGATAGATTTTTACTATGTTTATGAACAAATTGAGCTTTGGGAACAAGATTTAAAACATCAGGAAGAAATATTATTTGGTAAAGATTGTGGAGCGTTTCCAAAAGAAGAATCAATAAAAAAAGTAGTTTCTTATTCAAAATCGCAATCAGTTTATAGTAAAACATTAGATGAAAACATCAAGCTTGGGCTTAACTAATAAAATGCTTATTGCAGGACCTTGTTCGGCAGAAAGCTATCAACAACTTAGAAATATAGCCAAAGGGATTGCAAAATTTAACATCAATTATTTTAGAGCAGGGGTTTGGAAACCAAGAACTCGACCATCTGAATTTGAAGGTGTTGGAGTTGAAGCATTAAGTTGGTTGCAAGAAATTAAGAAAGAATTTTCGTTAAAAGTTTGTACAGAAGTTGCAAACCCAAATCACGTTGAACAATGCTTAGCCTCAGGAATAGATGCCCTATGGATAGGAGCAAGAACAACTACAAACCCTTTTTCTGTTCAAGATATAGCAGAAGCATTGAAAGGAGAACAAATACCAATATTTGTAAAAAATCCATTAAATCCCGATTTAAAATTGTGGATAGGAGCAATTGAAAGATTAAAAAAGGTTGGGATAGAGAATGTATATGCTATACACAGAGGATTTTCTTTGGCAGACAACGGAGGCTATCGTCAAACGCCTTTATGGCAAATTCCAATAGAATTAAAGAGAATATTTCCTTCTTTAAACATAATTTGCGACCCAAGTCATATAGCAGGTAAGAGTCAATTAGTAGAATCGCTTTCTCAAACAGCAATGAACTTAGGCTTAGATGGCTTAATGATAGAGGTGCATCACAATCCACAAGAGGCAAAAACAGATTCTAAACAACAATTGTCAATAGATGAATTTGAAAAACTCCTCAATAATTTAATTATTTCAAATACTGAAGAAAATATTTTACCAGAAAAAATAAATATTTTAAGGAAAGAAATAGACGATATAGACAATAAATTAATTGAATTGTTGTCAGAGAGAATGGATGTTTCAAATAAGATTGCACAAATAAAGAAAAAATCAAATGTATCTGTTTTACAAATGAATAGATGGAATAAAGTTTTGTCTGATAGAATGGAATACGCTAAAACTAAAGAGATTTCAGAGGGTTTTATAAAAGAAATTTTTGAGCTTATACACAAAGAATCTGTTAAATTGCAAGATGAAATTATTAAAACAAACTAAAAAAAATATATAAAAAGGCTTGTTATAAACAAAAAAATACGTACATTTGCACAAACTAAGAAATCATTAACCTAAAAAATTAAAAAAGATGAAATTAAGAAGATTATTTTTAAGCGCAGCTATCGTAGCGTTGATGGCAGCTTGTGGTGGAAAAGCAACTGAAACTGCAACTGAAACTGCAGTTGAAGCAACTCCAGCAGTAGAAGCAGTAGAAGAAACTACTGAAGCACCAGTAGAAGAAGCTCCTGTTGCAGCAGCTCCTGCAAAAGAAGAAAAGAAAGCAGATCCTTGTGAAGCAAAAGTAAAAGCTTTTGAAAAATTCGTTGATGAATTAGTAGCAGCACAAAAAAATAAAGCTGGTGGAGCAAAAGCATTAAAAGCATATTCAGATTTATTAAAACAAGCTCCTGAACAAGAAGCAGCAGTAAAAGAATGTTTAGGAAATGAAGAATTCAAAACACGTCTTCAAAACGCTATGATGCAATGCAAAAAAATCAGAGCAGAAAAATAATAAACTGATTTAATTCAAAAAAAAGGAGAACAAGTAATTGTTCTCCTTTTTTTATTATAATTTATAAAGTTCTTCAATCAAGTTATCAGCACCCTCAAATATTTGACTAATTCTTGTAGCGACCATATAAGCCGGGGTTGTGACGAGTTTATTATCTTTATCAACAGCAACCTCTGTTGCGTTGCAAATTTGGTGATTACAACCCAAAGACACAGCATCTTGTGCAGCTTGACAATCACCTCCAAGCGTTATTGTAGGATTTTTATCACCTAAAACCTTAGCCAAAATCATAGGAGCAATACATAAGGCTCCAATAGGCTTATTTGCAATATTTGTTTCCTGAACAGCGTTTGCAACCTCGTTATTCACACTCATTTCTTTACCACAAAAAGCATAAGTACTCAAATTTTGAGCAGCCCCCATACCCCCAGGAAGTACCAAAGCATCAAAATCATTTGCACAATACTCTCTCAAAGGCTTGATATTACCTCTACAAAGTCTTGAAGCCTCAGTTACTAAATTGCGTTTTTCTCCAGTAGCCTCTCCTTTTATATGATTAAATACATTAAATTCCATTTCAGGAGCAAAACATTGATATTCTATACCACGTTTATCAATTGCCAAAAGAACAGAAAGAGTTTCGTGTGTTTCACTTCCGTCTCTATTTCCGCAACCTGCTAAAATTACTGCAATTTTTTTCATAATTTATCTTGAATTTAAAATACGTTTTTCAATAGATGTGGTAGAATATCCTTCAACAAACTCTATTGTCTCTACATTTCCTCCACGTGAAGTAACGATATCATAACCCACAATGTTTTCAATCTTATAATCAGCTCCTTTTACAAGAGTGTCAGGCTGTATTTTTTTTATCAATTCGTAAGGAGTGTCCTCGTCAAACAAAACAACAGCATCAACAGAATGTAGAGCAGCCAAAATATGTAAACGAGAATTTTCATCTTGCAAAGGTCTGTTTTCACCTTTTAGTCGTTTAACAGAACTATCTGTATTAACGCCAATAATTAACTTATCACCCAAATCCTTAGCCTTAGCAAGATAATCCACATGTCCAAGATGCAACAAATCAAAACAACCATTTGTGAAAACTATTTTTTGATTTTCTTCTCTCCATTTAAGAATTAAGCTATTTAACTCCTTATCGCAAATAATCTTATTTTTAATACGTTCAATTTCTTTCATAATTATTTTTTTTGCTTTTAGTAGAAAAGTAAATGAAAGCAATCAATCCTACAACAATTGTACCTATTTGAGAACTTAACCAATTGAGCCAACCAACTACATATCCAATTGCTCGGCTGATTTCGTAGCTTGATAAGACTTCGGCAAAGATTGCAGGTTGCAAGCCTATGCCTCCCGGTGTTATCATAGGGCCAAAGGCTCCTAAAACTGTTGTTACTAAGGCTTGAATAGGATTTAGAATATCGGTTTGCTTTAAACATTGAAAGCAAATAAAGGTTCCAAATATCCATAAAGCCCAGATAAGTATGGAATAAAAGATAAAAAGCCAAGGATTTTTTAATTTGAATATACTTTTAATACCTTCTAAAAATCCTTTTACTAAGTCTCTTGTTTTGTTATATGTTTTATTGTTTTGAATTTTGCGTTTAAATGCGAAAAACAATGCAACAATAACAATAAGTATTACTATTCCTACAATAAAGAGTTGGAATAGATTATTTAAATCAAGATTAAAGTTTTTTTCTACGTAATTGAATAGTAAATCTTTTTGAATGATTATAGTAGTTAGAAGCAATAGAGCAAAAAGAATCATATCTATTATTCTTTCTGTTACAATTGTGCCGAGTGATTTTTCTATTGGGATATTATCACTTTTTTTCAACATTGTACAACGCACAATTTCTCCAAGTCTTGGCACAGCTAAATTTGTAAGATAGCCACCCATAACTGCCAAAAAGCTATTTGTGCGAGATACCTTGCAGGAAAAAGTCTCACTCATCAACCTCCAACGCAAGGCTCTAATGTAATGAGATAGCAAACTTATTATAATTGCAAAGGTAAACCAAATGTAATTGGTTTGTTTTAAAGATTCCCAAATTTGAGTTTTCTCTTCTGTTGTAAGTTTTGCCCAAAACCACCAAATAAAAGCAAATCCTAATGCAGTAAAGAAAAGGGTTTGAATTAAGTTTTTTATTTTTGGTTTCAAGAATTAAACGACTTTATTGTTTTGAGGAAAGATTACAGTTGGTTTCCAACTTTTTGCTTCTTCAAAGTCCATAGTTGCGTAAGAAACTATGATAACTAAATCTCCTTTTTGAACCAAACGTGCAGCTGCTCCATTAAGACAAAGTGTTCCAGAGCCTCTTTCTCCTTTTATAACGTAGGTTTCAAAACGTTCTCCATTGTTTATATTATATATGTGAACTCTTTCGTTTTCTATTATATTGGCAGCCTCCATTAAGTCTTCATCAATAGTGATTGAACCAATGTAATTTAAGTCAGCTTGTGTAACTATTGCTCTGTGTATTTTTGATTTTACAACTTCTATTTGCATTATATTTTAGTTTTTTTTCGTTATGCAAAGGTATGAATTATAATTGAGAAATTTATTCTTTGTTTTATTATTTTTTTTCTTTGTTTTATTTTATTATCTCTTAGAAATAATTTTCTAAAAAGCAGATTTCTGCAAATTGATATAAGACCCAAGAGTTTATGGCGTTGAAAATTATTGCCCAAACAAAAGCTGGTATTTTTGTCATTTTGGTAAGAATGTAGCAATCTCCACTTTTATTTGGTTTATGAAAGGATAGGTAAAGTATTGCAAAGCAGGCTTTTGTATTTTCTATAAGAATGATTGTTGAGTAGGTGAATAGTGTGTATTTTTCTATTGAAAGAGAAATTGGTGCTAAAATAAAAAATAGATTTATTGAGGCAAAACAAATTGTCCAAAGCATTGCATAGGTTTTTCTGATGTAAAGCAAAAGTATGAGAAAGGATAGGATTGTTAATATAATGAAAGTAATGTGTGTGTAGCTTTTTTCTATGCACAAAATTAAGCATAGGGAAAGTAAAGCACAGCCTATGTACCCTGCAAGGGAGCATAAAACTGTTCTAAATTTGCTTTTGCTTATGCTTTTGCAACTTCCTTCGGCCGAGTTGTCAAATTCTATTTCTTTTACTTTATTGCCTAAGATTAAAGAGGTGAGAGCGTGAAAGGATTCGTGGAAAAAAGTATTTAGATTGCCAACTAATTGTCCAATCTTTTTGTTATAGCTTAGAATTATACAAATACTTATAATTATTATTTTGATTGCCATATTTCCCACGCTTTTTCGGCTTGATAAAACAACATTTCGGCTCCGTCAATTGCCTTTGCACCTTTTTCTCTTGCTTTTTTCATAAACAAAGTAGGTGAAGGATTATAGATTAAATCAAAGATTTGATGAGTAGGATTTAGTTTTTCTAAATCAACATCGGGCATTTTCTCTTTTAACTCGTGCATTCCTACCGGAGAAGCATTAACAAAAAGAGCATTATCGCTAAATTCTTTGTTCATTTGCTCATAAGAGATTTGTTCTTGCTTAGGGTTGCGACTTACAATCTTTGAAGGAATATTGTGTTTGCTTAAAACAAAATCAATAGTCTTTGAAACACCGCCACTTCCTAAGATATAAGCATGAGTAATCTTTGAAATATCAAGTTGGTTTAAAAGGCTGTGTTCAAAACCAAAGGCATCGGTATTATAGCCTTGAAGTTCTATATTGTTGTTTTGATGAATTATTTTTACGCAATTAACATTTCCACAAGCCTTTGCAGTAGATGAAAGGGTGTTTATGTAGTTTAGAATTTGTTCTTTATAAGGCATTGTAACGCAAAAGCCTTGTAGATTTTCGTTTTTTTGAATTAAATTAACAATTTGTTCAATTCTCTTTATTTCGTAAAGGTTAAAATCATAGCATTCTTCCAAAGTTGCAAATTTTTTATCAAAATGCTTTTTGGAAAAAGAATGGGAGAGAGGATAACCTATAAGTCCGTAACTTACTGTTTTGAAGTGTTCTTTTTTGATACGCCTTTGTAGATTAAATATATTACAAATAAAATGCCTAATCCAAGAAGAATATAAGAAAGCTCATGACTATATTGGTCAATCAATTCTTTATTTCCGTGTCCTATATATCCTAAAACGGCAAGTATGATATTCCAAATTCCAGCTCCTAAGGCAGTGAAACAAATGAAACTAACAATATTCATTTTTGCTAATCCGGCAGGTATAGAGATTAACTGACGTATTCCAGGTACTAATCTACCTATGAAAGTTGAGCTTTTGCCGTGTTTATCGAAATATTGCTCTGCTTTTTCTACCTTTTCCTTGCTTAGAAGGCACATTTTACCAAAGCGAGTCTCTACAAACTTATAAATTATTGGTCGTCCAAGCCACAAAGCCAAGAAATAATTTATCAAAGCTCCTAAAATAGCTCCCAAAGTCGCAAAAACAACAACTAAAACTATGTTCATATTGCTTTCTTTCTCTAATGCCTTGTAGGCAGCCGGCGGAACAACAACCTCAGATGGGAAAGGAATGAAACTACTCTCAATTGTCATAAGTAAAGTCACTGTTCCGTAGTTCATATTGTCCATATACCAAGAGGTAACTTGTTCAATAACGTTTTTTTCTGTTGCTTGTGTTGTTGGAGTTGTTGTTTGAGCAAAAGTTGTCATATTTATGCTTGTAAAAAACAAGCAAATAATAAATGTTTTAATCAAATTCTTCATCGTAATTAAATTCTTCGTGTATATTTTCAAGGAATAAACGTATTTTTTCGTTTTTTTCAACTGCTGGAAGTTCCATTAAATCTTCTAAAAGAGAAGGTCCATAAATGTCAATAGCTGTATCAATATATTCTTCAAGTTTTTTTGTTGAAGAATTAGCATAATTAACAATTTCAATATAAGAGGAAATCGCTGTGTATAAACAGTTTTCAACACAATCTACCGTTAGCAATTCTTCAATCAATAAATCCAAAAACTCTAATGAGGTTTTAAAATCTCCGTTTGTAACATAGCCTTTTATCCATGTTGTAATAAGCATTGTAAGTAAAGAATAGTGGTTTTCTAATTCAAATTCATTAGGATGTTGCTTTGATTTAATTTTTGCAATGTTCTCTACGATGGATTCATATATATCATGGAAATTATCATAGGCTTTATCCACCTTGCCAACGATGTAAAGCAATTCACTATACAAAATTTTTGCAGTATAACTCTCAGGGTCAAGCTCTATTGTCTTTGCTGCATAACTTTCAGCCAATGAATAATTCCCTAATTCTAAATAAAGGCGAGAAAAAGTGTGATAAACATAAGGTTTAGTGAACAACATTTCTTCTGAAAAGAAAGGATAAGAAAGACTTTTTTCAAGAATTTCTTTGCATATTTCAACGCATTGTTCGTACTTTTCTTCTTCAAAATATATGTTTATAATCTCTTTGTAAGTTACAGCAAAGGTATTTAAAAAATCTTGACGAACTTGTGGAAGTAGATTTTTGTTTTGAAGTTTTGCTTCTAATAAGTCAATGATTTTTTTTAATATATTGATTCTTTCTTTTTTCTTTCCGCTATCAATATAGTTTAGATATTTTCTTCTAACCACATCAATATCATCGGGCTTTAAGCAAAGGTAGTATTCACACGCACTCAAAGCCTTTGGGTAATCTTCACATCTTTCGTAAAATTCAGCAAGTAATTCCCAATAATAAGTGTTTTGAGGGTCGTATTCTATAAATTTTTCAATTATTGGATAGAATTTCTCCTTGTATTCTTCCTTGTTTTTACATAATTCTACGGTTGAGACTAATAATCCATTATCTATAACTGTGCCTGCATACAAAAAATCTCTTGCTCCATAGCTTCTTAATTCGTCTTCTTTGTTTTGTATGTAGTTGTTGAAACAAATTTCAAATGCTCTAAGCAAATATTTTTCTGCTTCTTCGTATTGTGAAAGTTTTATGTACTGATGTGCTATTAGGTTTAAGATATATTCGTTTTCTTTATGCTTTAAGCATTCTTTTGCAGTGTTTATAGCTTCTTTGTGTTTGCCTTGACTTGCTAAAATCTTACCTCCTTGATAGGCAAGAAGGGTTAATTGCTCTGTGCTTTTGAATTGTTTTTTTGATTCTAAGAGATATTCAAGGGCTTCTTTGTAATCAGTTATTGCAATTAAGTCTGCATTTCTTACAACAAGCTCTACGTTGTTTGGATATTGTTTTAAAGCCAATTTTATAGCTTTACTTAAATAAAAATCATTGTGAGTTTCAATCGAAAAGAAGTCTGCTATGTCTAACCATTCGTCTATGTCATAGAGGATTAAACTTGATTTTTTTTCTACTTTGTCTATAAAGTCGTTTATCAAGTAATGTATGTCTTCGTTTTCGTCTTGATAATTCATTTCTTAACTTTTTATCTTAATTCTACTGGAATCATTGCAACACGGAAAAGTTTGTTGTTGCGGAAAATAATGTAAATATTTCCCATATAAAACCAGTGTCTATTGCTTCCATCGAAATTATTCAATACTTCTCTGTCAGCTTTGCCCCAAGAAAGAAATGCCATATCCATTGTCATATCTTTGATTAACTCTTTTTGTAAGATAGCTTTGTGATATGTAGGATAAGTGTCTTTATATTTCAAAACCTTATTACCATCTGCTAAATAAAGGTCAAAACTCAATCTATCTCCTAAGTTAAAGTCTGCTGGCATATAGAATTTTCTTCCTTTTTCGTTTCTCATCAACATTTGGAATTTTCCGTCTTTTACTACAAAGTCTAAACAATGAAATACATCACCTTGTTTAACGGTTATAGGTCTTTTCCATCTTAAATCAATAACTGTTAATGGGAATTTATCGCCACGAACTACAAAATCTTTGTCTTTATAGTATTCTCTAACTTTCTTATAATAAGCCTCAATTACAAAATCAAATTCTCCACGTTCTTTGATGGTTGGATATTTGTAATAAACTGTATCTCTACCACCTTTTTGCACTAACTTCAAGTACACATCTGTTAAATTCTCAGCACTATGACACCAATCAGCAACTGTAAATGTCTTTCCGGCTAAGAGTTTTGCCTTTCCAATAGGATAATCTGTAAAAGAATATTTGCGACTGTCATCATCGTAGTTGTAAAGTCTTGTTCCGTTGAATAATCTCTTTAATGTAGCATCTGTAACCACAGGAAGCGTGATTTTATATCCAACAAGTCTCATAGGAAGGTGAGCATAATTGCTATTAGTGTCATAATCAACAAGATTTATGTCCTCATGCGACCATTTACTCACTGGATACTGATTCTTATTTTCGTTATAATAACTCATAGGTGTAAAAGGGAAATTATAACGGTTATAATAATTTTGATAATTATAAAAGACAGTGTCGCCAGTTGAACCAATAACAAGTTTCATAAAAGGATACTGCATCTTAGTGAAATCTCGCATATAGTCATCTGCATTGAAAATCTTTGCAAATGCAAATTGGTCTGCTACATAGTCTGCTACAATAAACCATTCTCCTTTAAGCGATTGTATTCTTTCAGGAGTCATTCTCGAAAGTTTGTAATATCTAACACCTGTATCATCATCTTTTTCAGGAATTGCAATATTACCAACAAAAAAGAATTTATTTAGAGCAGAATCTGGTACACCTTGCAAATAGAGGGTTTGACCCACCATAGCAAAAGGCGTATTCATAAATTTTAAATGCTTATCGTAATCAGCATAATCAAAATCAGGAAGATGCTTATATTGTCTAACTTGTGCAAAACCTTGATTAAGAGATAGGATTGCTATTAAAACGCAAAGAATAAAACGACAGTTTTTTCTCATAAACATAATTATATTATTTAGTTTTAAACGGCAAATATACGAATAAAACAACGAAAAACATACACAAAATAGTTTTTTTTTCTATTTTTGTAAATAAAAACATAGAAAATGAGAATAGATATTATTACTTTGTTTCCAGATATGTTCACGGAGATATTTACCCAAAGTATCTTGAAAAGAGCACAAGATAAAGGCTTGTTTGAAGTTGGTATTCATAATCTTAGAGACTATTCGTTAAACAAAAATCATAACGTTGATGACTACCCTTACGGAGGTGGTGCAGGAATGGTTATACAGGTAGAACCGGTGGATAATTGTCTTACTTCGCTTAAAGCAAAATATCATTACGACGAGATAATTTATACTGCACCAGACGGAGAAAAATTGTCGCAAAGTTTAAGTAATGAATTGGCTTTAAAAGAAAATATATGCATACTTTGTGGACATTATAAAGGAGTAGATGAACGCATAAGAGAACACTTAATAACAAGAGAAATATCAATAGGTGACTATGTGCTTAGTGGAGGAGAATTAGCTGCTGCCGTGATTGCCGATAGCGTTGTAAGGCTTCTTCCAGGCGTTTTGAACGATGAAACATCGGCTTTAACAGATTCTTTTCAGCAAGATTTAGTTTCTCCACCTGTTTACACGCGACCTGCAAATTACAAAGGCTGGCAAGTCCCTGAGGTTTTATTGAGTGGACATGATAAAAAAATTGATGAATGGAGGTTTGAGCAAGCCTTAAAGCGAACAAAGGAACGCCGTCCGGATTTATTAAGTGATAAATAGTAAAAAATAAATGACTGATTTAAAAAGATAAATCAGTCATTTATTTTATTTATTCTTTAAAAGAATTATTTAACTATTGCTTTTAATTTTTCAGTTAAGATAGGTATGATTTTCTTTGCATCACCAACAATTCCTAAATCTGCATCCGACATAATAGGAGCAAATTTATCTTTATTGATAGCAATGATTAATTCACTTTCTTCCATACCTGCAAGGTGTTGAATAGCACCTGAAATACCGCAAGCTAAGTAAAGGTCAGGTCTAACAGTCTTACCAGTTTGTCCAACTTGTCTTTCGTGTCCTATGATACCTGCATCAACACAAGCTCTTGAAGAAGAAACTTCACCTTTCAATAACTTAGCCAATTCACCAAGCATTTCAAAACCTTCTTTTGTGCCAACTCCACGACCACCGGAAACAAGAATTTTAGCTTCTGAAATATCAACCATATTATCAGTACTCTTAACAATTTCCAACACTTTTACGCGGAATTTTTCTCTGTCAAAGTTGATAGTATAATCAATAATTTCTCCTGTTCTGCTTGCATCAGCTTCCATAGCTTTCATAACGCCTGGACGAACTGTTGACATTTGAGGACGGTGATCAGGACATACGATAGTAGCCATAAGGTTTCCTCCGAAAGCAGGACGAGTTGACCAAAGTTCTTTATCTTCTGCAATTTCAAGTTTTGTACAGTCAGCAGTCAAACCTGTTGTTACTCTTGCTGAAAGACGAGGACCTAAATCTCTTCCTATTGTTGTTGCACCAATAAGAACGATTGAAGGTTTTTCATCGCAGATTATTTGATATATTGCTTGAGTGTAAGGTTCTGTTGTATAAGTTGCTAAGGCTTCATCATCACAAACCAATACTTTATCAGCACCGTGTGCAATCAAATCATTAGCAAGATTTTTTACATTGTGTCCTAACAAGATTGCATACACTTGTTGATCTAAATCTTTTGCTAAATCGTGAGCCTTACCCAACAATTCTAATGCAACGTTTTGCAATTTGCCTTCTCTTTGTTCGCAAAATACGAAGACGTTTTTATATTGTGATTTATCCATTGTATTCTTTCTTTAAATATTTGTTAGATAATGTATTTTTCTTTTAATTTGGCAATGATTAAATCAGCTGCTTCCTCTGGTGAAAGACCATCATGAACTTGACCTGCTGCTTTCATTTCTTTTGCTCCTGCTTTTTTAACCTTAGTAGGAGAGCCTTTTAAACCAAGTTTTTCTTCGTTTACGTCTATTTTTTCTTCTGTCCAAATTTCTACTTCCTTATCCCAAGCCTCTACAATGCCTTTTACGCTCATATATCTTGGTTTAACAGCAGATGCAAGACAAGTTAAAAGACATGGACTTTCAACCTCTACTATTTGATAACCATCTTCCAATTGTTTCTTTATACGGAAAGTCTTTTTGCCATCAAATTCTAAGTCTTCCAAATAACTAACTTGTGCAATTCCTAAGTGTTCTGCGATTTGAGGACCTACTTGTGCAGTGTCTCCATCTATCGCTTGACGACCTGCAAGGATTAAATCATAATCTAAAACTCTCAATGCACCGGCCAAAGCATTAGAAGTTGCAAGAGTGTCAGCACCTGCAAACTTACGGCTTGTTAAAAGAATTGCTCTGTCAGCACCCATAGCAAATGCTTCTCTAAGAACAGCCTCTGCTTGTGGAGGACCCATTGTGATAACAGTTACTTCTGCTCCGTATTGTTCTTTTAATTGAAGTGCATACTCCAATCCTCCCTTGTCGTCAGGGTTTATGATTGATGGAATACCGTCTCTGATAAGGGTTCCTGTCTTTGGGTCAAGTTTAACCTCAGTTGTATCTGGAACTTGCTTTATACAAACTACTATTTTCATCGTTATCTTATTTTCTTATTATACTATATTAAAATTATTTTAACAAAGCGGCTGCGATTACCATACGTTGAACTTCGCTTGTTCCTTCGTATATTTCTGTAATCTTAGCATCTCTCATCATTCTTTCAATAGGATATTCTCTTGTATAGCCATATCCTCCGTGAAGTTGAACTGCCTTTGTTGTTACTTCCATTGCTGTTTGAGCAGCGAACAATTTAGCCATTGCCGCATCTTTTGAATAAGGCAAACCATTGTCTTTTCTATACGCTGCACTTCTTACAAGAAATCTTGCTGCGTTTACGTTAGTTTCCATTTCAGCTAATTGGAATTGAGTGTTTTGGAATTGAGCAATTGCTTTACCAAATTGTTTTCTTTCCTTAGTATATTTTACAGTTTCGTCCATTGCTCCTTGTGCAATACCTAAGGCTTGCGACGCAATACCAATTCTACCTCCGTCAAGAGTCTTCATAGCTATTCCAAAGCCTTTTCCTATCTTTCCAAGAAGATTTTCTTTTGGTATTCTGCAATTTTCAAAAATCAATTCGCAAGTAGCAGAGCCTCTAATACCAAGTTTCTTTTCTTTCTTACCGATTGAGAAACCAGGAGTACCTTTTTCAACTATGAAAGCTGAGATTCCTTTGTTTCCAAGGCTTTTATCTGTCATTGCAAACACGATATAAACGTGAGCATAACCGGCGTTAGTAATAAAAATCTTGCTTCCGTTTAAAACGTAAGCATCTTCTTCTTCAACAGCTGTTGTTTGTTGCATAGCAGCATCAGTACCGGCATTAGGTTCTGTAAGACCGAAAGCACCAATCCATTCACCGCTTGCAAGCTTAGGAAGATATTTTTGTTTTTGTTCTTCTGTTCCGTTTTCCATAATAGGAGCTATACACAAAGAAGTGTGAGCAGAAACTACAACACCTGTTGTTGCACAAACTCTTGAAAGTTCCTCAACAGCCATTGTGTACATTTGATTAGTACCACCTTGTCCGCCATATTCTTTTGGAACAGGAATACCCATAATACCTATTTTTCCCATTTTTTCAACTGTTTCTTCTGGGAAACGTTCAAGGTCATCAATCTCTGCTGCAAGAGGTTTTACTTCATTTTCTGCAAACTCTCTAATCATTTGCAAGAATAATTCTTCTTGTTTAGTGAAACTAAAATCCATATCGTGTTAATGTTTATTTATTTTACTTACTTGTTTTATTAAGAAACTGCAAATATACGAAATATTTACAGATTAGAACAATTTTCAATACACTTTCTTTTTTATTTTTAATTTTTTCTTAATTATAATTATTATTATATTTATTATTATTGTCTTCGTAACGTGAAGAGTTGTCTTCGCAGTGTGAAGAGTCGTCTTCGTATTGCGAAGAGTTTAAATTAAAGAAATTTTCAAAGAAGAAGATAAACAATAGAATAATGAAAGCAGAAATTATTAACAAAGGTTGTTGTGAGAAAGTTGAAGTATCTTGCGAGGCAATTTCTTCTTTTGTGTATAGAAAATAGACAAGACAAACCATAAAGTTGTTAATAAAATGACAAATTATAGGAATAATTAGATTTTTTGAAAAGATAAATAAATAACCGAGTAAAATAGAAAGGAAAAAGCGTGGAAGAAATGCAAATATCTCAAAATGCATCAACGAAAAGAAAGCAGAGGTTAAAATAACTGCTACAAAAGTGTTTTTGCATAAGTCTTTAAGGTAGTTTTGTATTACGCCTCTAAAAAATAATTCTTCTACGATAGCGGGAATTAGTGCTAAAACAAAACTAATTGCAAGAAATCCTCCAAAGGAATCGCTTGTTAATAGATATTCGCTTTCTTTTTCTGAAAGTGCTTGTATTTGTCGGAAGATTTCTTCGCCTTCAAAGTGTAGGTTATTATTCCATAATAGCAATAAATCATTAAGAGGAATACTTGCAATAGGAATTATGATTGCCCAAATAATCCAGCGTTTGTTTTTTATTGTGGAGAAATTTGTTTTAAAGTCTTTTGTAAAAAGCCAGATGCAAAGCAATGAGGGTAATCCAAACATTATAAGTGAGCCAATTGCTTGTATGCACAATTCTCCTTGGTGTGTTTGAGAGAAATCGGGCGATAAGTATTTGAAAAAGGACATTAAAACAGATGCAA
Source organism: Candidatus Onthomorpha sp. (assembly GCA_045645265.1). Taxonomy (GTDB): domain Bacteria; phylum Bacteroidota; class Bacteroidia; order Bacteroidales; family P3; genus Onthomorpha. The sequence goes on along the minus strand of JAZRIM010000005.1, from coordinate 13,467 downwards.
GTGAGATTGAAGTCATCAAAATAGCGATAGACATCAATATTTTTACTATTGGAGATGTTGCTTTTGTAAGTAATTTCATTGATTTAAAGATTTAATTTGTACCCCTGGCGGGATTCGAACCCACAACGCCAGAACCGGAATCTGATATTTTATCCAATTGAACTACAAGGGCTGATTTATAGCCATTTTCTTCTTTTGAAATAGATGAAGAATGCAATTACAATAATAAGCATTGCTATTACTATTCCAATAAACACGAATGGCGATTCTTGAAAGGGTAATATTACATTCATTCCATAGATTGAGGAAACCACTGTAAGAGGGAGCATAATGGTTGAAAGAAAGGTTAGTACTTTCATAATTTCATTGGTTTTGTTTGTTTGCAATGAATCGAATGTTTTACTCAATCCCTCAATCAATTCTCCATAATCTTCGACCAAGTCAAACATTTTTTGATATTGGTCAAGAATATTTCCCCAGTAGTCTTCCATATCTTCGGCATAGCCTTTGATTCCCCCACTTTCAAATTTATGAAAGACTTTTATTTGAGGTTTAAATGTTGTATTAAGTAAGATAATATTCTTTCTTGTTAAGCTTAGGTGTTCAATTACCTTTTGTGGTTTTTTTGTGAATATGTCGTAGTTTATGCTATCAACCTCTGAACCTATTCTTAGAATAAGTGTGTAGGTTTCAACCATAAGTCTGTCCAATATATTATAGAGTAGAGCATCGGAAGAGGCTCCTATTTTTTCTATTGTATCGTGTTCATCTTTGCTTGAAGTGCCTGAGTTATAGCGTTGCATCATTTCTTGGGTTTGTTTAAAGAGATTTTTAACAGCCCAATGACTTCGTCCGATTGTAATGATGTAATCCTTTCCCCAGAATATTTTTACTTCCTTCATTCTAATGAATTTATTGCTTTTATCAAGGTAAGGGAAATGCAATATAAGGAAATAATAATCGTCGTATTCGTCTATTTTTGGTCGTTGGTTGATTGCACGACAATCTTCAATATCTAAGGGGTGAAAAGCATAGGTGTCTAATAGGTAGGTATAGTCTTCTTCCTCAGGATTAAGGATATGTAGCCATTGTAATTCGTCAAAATTTATAGTTTCAATCATTTTTCACCTCCTTTCTTTCAAAATCTTTGCAAAGGTAAGAATAAAACTTGAAAAGTCAAAGAAATATTTTTTTTAAACAAAGAAATAATTTTTTGAAACAAAGAAATAATTTTCTAATTCTAAGAAAAAATGAACGTTATTTGATAAATAAGTGTTACTTTTGTAAATCAAATTAAATTTATTGTTATGAATAGTATAAAAAATGTAAGCTTTGCAGGGAAAAAAGCCTTAGTTAGAGTTGATTTTAATGTACCTGTTGATAAAGGTCAAATAACCGATGATACAAGAATAAGAGAGGCAATGCCAACTATTGAAAAACTTATTTCAGATGGTGCTTCTGTTATATTGATGGCTCACTTTGGAAGACCTAAAAAAGGAGGTTTTGAACCAGAATTAACTTTAAAACCAGTGGTTGAGTATTTATCTAAAATCTTAGGCAAAGAGGTTGCTTTTACTCAAAGTTTGGATTTTGCAGATATTAAAGCTTTGGCAAACGGATTAAAGCCAGGTGATGTTATGATGATAGAAAACATTCGCTTTTATCCGGGAGAAACAAAAGGAGATGAAGAATTGGCAAAAAATCTTGCAGAATTAGGCGATTGTTACGTTAATGACGCTTTTGGAGCAGCACACAGAGAGCACTCTTCTACTGCAACAATTGCAAAATTCTTCCCTAATGCAAAATATTTTGGTCTTTTGATGGAAAATGAGATAGTAAACCTAAATCGTTTAATGTCTTCACCAAAAAAACCTTTTACTGCAATAATAGGAGGAAGTAAAATATCCTCTAAAATAGACGTAATTCAAAACTTATTACCTTTGGTAGATAATCTAATCATTGGAGGAGGAATGAGTTACACCTTTGCAAAAGCAAGAGGAAAAAGAATAGGAAACTCAATTTGCGAAGATGATAAAATGCAAGTAGCACTTGACCTTATAGAAGAAGCAAAAAACAAAGGCGTAAACCTATATTTACCTGTTGATATAATGGCTGGCGATGCGTTTTCAAACGATTGTAACGTAAAATATTGTCCAGAAGTTGATATTCCTGACGGTTGGGAAGGAATGGATGCAGGAGAAAAAACTCGCGAATTGTTTAGAGAAGTTATATTAAACTCTCAAACAATTCTTTGGAATGGTCCTGTTGGTGTATTTGAGTTTGAAACCTTTGCAAAAGGAACAGACGCAATAGCAAAAGCCGTTGCAGAAGCAACAGACAAAGGAGCATTCTCAGCAGTTGGAGGAGGAGATTCAGTATCGGCAATAAACAAATCGGGATTTGCAGATAAGATTTCTTATATCTCAACAGGAGGAGGAGCAATGTTAGAATTTTTGGAAGGCAAAACACTTCCAGGAATAAAAGCCATAATGTAAAAATAAAGATTGATTATGAAAAAAATAGCATTAGTAACAGGAGCAACCTCAGGCATAGGAAAAGCGTGTGCAATTAAATTTGCTCAAAACAATTATGATATAATAATTACAGGACGAAGAAAAGAACGTCTTGAAGACTTAGAAAAAGAATTAAGAGTATTTGGAGCAGATGTATTGAGTTTGAACTTTGATGTAAGAAATAATCAAGAAGTAGAACAATATTTAGGTAATCTTTCAGGCAAATGGCAAGATATAGATTTGCTTATCAATAATGCAGGACTTGCAGCAGGAAAAGAACCAATAATTGAAGGAAGTCTTGATGATTGGGAAAGAATGATAGATACAAATGTTAAGGGTTTGCTTTATGTAAGTAAGATTGTTTTAAATCTTATGTGTAAACGACAAAAAGGACACGTAGTTAATATTTGTTCTATTGCGGGTAAGCAAGTTTATTCTGATGGAAATGTTTATTGTGCAAGCAAACACGCCGTTGATGCATTAAGTCTTGCAATGAGAATAGATTGTTTGAAATATGGAATAAAGGTTACAAACATTTGTCCAGGAGCTGTGGAAACAGAATTCTCAATTGTGAGATTCCATGGTAATAAAGAACAAGCAGATGCTACATATAAAGGTTTCCAACCATTGACAGGGGAAGATATTGCAGAAACAATTTACTATTGTGCTACACTTCCAGCACATGTTTGCATAAATGACCTAACAATTATGCCAACAGCACAAGCTGATTCTTCACACTTCTTTAAACAATAATTATGTACGATAGAATAATCGATAAAGATAATCCTAATTCAGCATTAAAAGTGCAGGCAGCCCTTTCAGAGCAGCCTGCACAAGTTAATAAGGAATACGTTTTTAAATTAAAAAAACGTAAAGAATTAAGTGTTGATGAATTTGTTGATGGAATACTTAAACAAAATCGTATAATTCTTTCGCAAGCAATTACACTTGTAGAAAGCAATCGTATTGACCACCAACAAAAAGCACAACAAATAATAGAGAGATGCTTGCCTTATGCAGGCAAAAGCATAAGAGTAGGAATTACAGGAGTGCCGGGCGTTGGAAAAAGTACGACAATAGAAGCACTTGGAGTGAAACTAACCTCTATGGGACACAAATTAGCGGTACTTGCAATAGATCCGACAAGTGAAAAAACAAAAGGAAGTATTCTTGGAGATAAAACACGAATGGAAACCCTTGCAAACGACCCTAATGCTTTTATTCGTCCAAGTCCATCGGCAGGAAGTCTTGGAGGGGTAGCAAGAAAAACAAGAGAAATCATTATTTTATGTGAAGCGGCTGGCTTTGACGTTGTTTTGGTTGAAACAGTTGGAGTAGGGCAAAGCGAAGTTGTTGCACATTCTATGGTAGATTTTTTCCTTTTACTGCAACTTGCAAATGCGGGTGATGAATTGCAAGGAATAAAGCGTGGAATAATGGAAATGGCTGATGCAATTTCTATCAATAAGGCAGAGTTGGACCCAAATAGAGCAGAACTTGCAGCAACGCAATATCGCAATGCTTTAAGTCTTTTCCCTCATAATGAAAATGGTTGGAAGCCTTTGGTTTTTACTTCTTCGGCTTACACTGGCGATGGTATAGATAAAATTTGGGAAACAATAATGGATTATGTTGTTTTAACAAAATCCAATGGTCATTTCCACAAAAAGAGAAATGAACAAAACCTACGTATATTGTCAGAAACAATAAATTCTACTCTAACTGAGAGATTCTATTCTAATGAAAGAATTCAACAAGATTTAGAAAAGATGAAAACAGATATAATAGAGGATAAAATTTCTGCATACGTAGCTGCTCAAAACCTTATTGAACAATATTTTTGTGAAGTACGTAAATAATTAAATATTTTATGAAAAAAATTATTTTTTTCTTAGCTTTATTTTTTTCTTTCACTGCTTGCTCAATTTTAAACAAAGACATGGAAAATCAAAACACAGAATTAAAAACCCAAGATGTTTTTGGAGTAGAGTGGAAGTTGAAAAAAATTGGAAGTAAAGAGATTAAATACACAGAAGAAAATGAAATAATAACTCTTTTGATGACTTCTGAGCCAGAAAACGTAAGTGGATTTTCTGCATGTAATAGATACTTTGGTAAATTTACTTACAAAAAAGGTAAACTCACCTTTAAAGATATGGCATCTACTGCAATGATGTGTCCAAATCAAACAATGGAGTTGGAAAGACGCTATCTTATACAATTTGATAAGGTGAATAATTTTGTGATTACCGAAGATGGAGAATTGCATCTTAGAAAAGATGAAAAAGTATTGTTGATTTTTGTTCAATAAACAAAGATGCAGACATTATTTTGTCAAGTTTTATTGCCCTTACACTTACCAAGCGGTTTCACTTACCGAATACCGCTTGAATTATATGATAAAATAAAAGTAGGAGTAAGGGTTGCAGTTCAATTTGGCAAAAAGAAAATTTATAGTGGCATAGTTTCCGAAATTCACGATAGGGTTCCTTCGGTTTCAAGTGTGAAATATATTTTAGAAATAATAGATTCCGAACCCATAATCTCTGAAAAAACTCTCTCTTTCTATGATTGGATAGCCTCTTACTATATGTGCTATATTGGAGATGTGATAACAGCTGCAATGCCAGCACTATTAAGGCTAAGAAGTGAAAGTAAACTTGTGGTATCAGATGAGTTTACGGCAGATATTGATAAACTTACTCCAAGACAATTAGAGATTTTAAAAATAGTTGATGAAAAGGTAAATATATCTATTGATGAACTCAGTAGCAGATTTACAGAAAAAGGAATATTACCTGAAATCACAAAAATGGTTAATAATAAAATTTTAGCCATTGATGAACAACTCGAAGAAAAGTTTAAACCTAAACTACAGCCTTACATAGTTCTTTCTGCTGATTATAATTCTGCTGAAAAGAAAGCAGAGTTAATTCAAACTTTAAGCTCAAAGAAAAACACCGAAAACCAATTACAAACATTTTTGCTTTTTTTGAGCGAATCACAAGGCAGGGGCATTGTGGAAAAATCTTCGTTCCAAGAAAAATGTCATAAAGGTTCACTTCAAACTCTTATAAAAAAACAAGTTTTTGAAATAAAATATCTTGTGCATTCGCGATTAAAAGAAACACAGTCCTTATTTGATACAAAGGATATAACACTTTCTTTTTCACAACAAAGAGCCTTTGATGCAATTCTTAACTTGTGTCAAACAAAAGATGTAACCCTTTTACACGGAGTAACAGGTAGCGGAAAAACTGAAATATATATCAAACTAATTGAAAAAACTATTCAATCGGGTAAGCAAGTTCTTTATCTATTGCCTGAAATTGCTTTGAGCATTCAATTGCTCAGTCGCTTAGAAAAGTATTTTGGAGACAAAATCGGTATATATCATTCTCGCTTTTCAAAGGAAGAAAGAGTTGAGATATGGAATAAGGTAAAGCAAACCGACAAAGAAAAACGCTATCAAATAATAATAGGTTCAAGAGCCTCAATATTTTTGCCTTTTACTGAGTTAGGTTTAATTATTGTGGACGAAGAGCATGACAATGGCTTTAAACAAAGAGAGCCTTCTCCTCGATATAATGCACGAGATGCAGCAATTTATCTTGCAACTTTGCATAACTCAAAGGTAATCTTAGGTTCAGCAACACCTTCGTTAGAAACATATTTCAATACACAAATAGAAAAGTATGGATATGTTTCCCTAAATGAGAGATATTTAAACACACCAATGCCAGAGATACAAATAGCAAATATGAAAGAGGAATATATAAATAAAAGGAATTATTCAATTTTTTCATCTTTGTTATATGATAAAATATCACAAACACTCAATAATCACCAACAAGTAATATTATTTAAAAATCAAAGAGGTTATGCCTCTAATATAAGGTGTGATGTTTGTGGTTGGGTTGCAAAATGTCCTAATTGTGATGTTTCTTTAACCTATCACAAACACTTGCAAACTTTAAATTGTCATTATTGTGGTTTAAACCTGCCTTTATACAACGAATGTCCTGAGTGTCATAGTCATAGTCTTATTCAATCGGGTAATGGTAGCGAAAAAATTGAGGAAGAAACTTTAAGATTTTTTCCGAATGCAAGAGTGAAACGTATGGATTTAGATACAACTCGTAAAAAGAATGATTACTTAGAGATTATTCAAGACTTTGAAAAAGGAAATATAGACATACTTTGTGGGACTCAAATAATAACAAAAGGATTAGACTTTTCAAACGTAGGATTAGTAGGAGTAATAGATGCTGATTCGCTATTGTATTATCCTGATTTTAGAGCATACGAAAAAACCTTTGATTTATTAACACAAGTTGCAGGAAGAGCAGGACGATTGAAAGAAAAAGGAAACGTAATTATTCAATCGTTTAATCCAAATCATCAAATATTCAAAGAGGTGTTGAATTACAATTATGCTTCAATGTATAAAAACCAAATAATTGAAAGAAAAGTATTTTCTTATCCACCTTTTGTTTATTTAACCAAGATATTATTTCAATCAAAAGATAAAGAAATATTAGATACTTTATGTGGAGAATATTCACAAGAAATAAGAAAAATATTTGGACAAAGAATCTTGGGTCCGGAATATCCTCCAATTTACAGAATTAAAGGAATGTTTCAAAAACAATTTATCTTAAAATTAGAAAAAAACATATCCTATTCACAAGCCAAAAAGTTGATAATGCAACTTAATGAAGAAATTTTAAGTAAAAGAGAATATAAACAAGCAAGAGTTATTGTAGATGTAGATCCTTTATAAATATTTTGTTAATTTTGCACTATGAAAAAATTTATAACATTTTTATGCCTTTCGTTTTTTGTAAGCCAATTACATTCGCAAGATATAATGTTGCAAAACGCCGAACAAGAATTACATTCCTTAATGGAGGTGATGTTTGTTTCAAAAGATGACAACGAAAGATTTAATGCTAATGAAAAATTTATTAACATTTTAGACAATGTTTTAGAGTATCAAAATAGTTTTGATTATCCATTTAAAAGTTTAGATAAGATTAGTATTCTTACATCTTCGGATAAGAGATTTAAAATATTTACTTGGGCAATTTTTTCTAACGAAGGTAATTATGATAATTTCGGAATGATTCAAGCTCGAAACGAAAATACAGAAGAATATGAGATTTATCGTCTTTATGATAGGAGTGATGATATTTTTTCGCCAGAAGAAGCAAAACTTACAGACACCTCTTGGTTTGGAGCTGTGTATTTTGATTTGATTACAACAAAAAACGAAAACATAACCTATTATACACTTCTTGGTTGGGATGGTAAGGATATTTATTCAAAGAGAAAAATCATAGAACCAATAACATTTAAAAGAAACTCTGGAAGACCAAGTTTTGGAGCCTCAATTTTCTATAAAGAAAAGCAATTAAAGCGTATGATATTTGAGTATGCTCCAACTGCCTCTTTTAATTTGAAATGGGATAATCAATATCACACAGAGGGTGGAGTGAAAAAAGCTAAGCAAAAAGGATTGAAAAAGAATAAACCATTTGAAACAGAAGAGCAAAAGGTAGAAAAATCACAAATGATACTCTATGATGAATTAGAACCAATGCACGAAGGTTTGGGAATGGTTAAAAATCTAAGCGTTCCTTCAGGAAAGGTTGTTGGATTAAGATTCGAAAGAGGAAAATGGAGAAAAGTAGAAAATTTAATTCCACGTAATTCAAAGAAAAAAAATGAAATAGACGTGAATAATTATAATTTTAATAAAGAAAAACGACTCTATTGATGTAAGGTTTTAAGAAAATAGATGTCTAAAAAAAGAAAAAAGAAAATTTGATGAAGAAGTATTTATTTTTATTAGCCCTATTAGGCGTGTCGTTCAATGCCTTATCGCAAAAAATCACAGGAGTAGTTTACGACTCTAAATCAAAAGAAACCCTACCTTCTGCAAATATTTATTGGCTTCAAGGGGGAGGTGGAACAATTTCTGATATTGACGGAAATTTCTCTATAGAAAAAAAGAAAGCTAATCAAACAAAATTGATTTTTAGTTATACAGGTTATGCTAATGATACAGTTGAAATAAAAGATAACACAAATCTAAAAATCTATCTTGAACAAACAGGAACAGTTCTTTCTACCTTTGAGGTGAGAGAAAGAATGAAAAGCACATACCTTTCAAAAACCTCATTAGAAAATAAAGAAATTATTTCAGGCGAAGGATTAAAACACTTGGCATGTTGTAATCTTGGAGAAAGTTTTGAAAATTCTGCATCGGTTGATGTAGGCTATTCAGACGCTGTTTCAGGCAGTAAACAAATTCAATTATTAGGATTAACAGGGGTTTATTCACAAATCCTATTAGAAAATATGCCATTTTTAAGAGGCCTTTCTGCACCATTTGGTCTTTCATACGTTCCAGGAAATTGGATGGAAAGCATATCGGTTAGCAAAGGTGTTGCAACTGTTAAGCATGGTTATGAAACCATTACAGGAATCATAGACTTAGAATATGACAAACCTCATAAAGCAGACTTGTTTTCTTTTAATGCTTATATGAATAACGAATTGAAAACAGAGTTTAACGTAAAGGCAAATAGAATAATAAATGATAATTTAGCAACAGGGGTGTTTGTTTATGGAACTTACAACGATTTTAAATCATTTGACCATTTAGGAAACAACGGAAAAGGTGACGGATTTAGAGATTATCCTTCTCAAACACAAATTAACGTTGCTAATCGTTGGAATTATGAGGTGCATGACGGACTTTGTTCTCAAACTTTAATCAATTACACTCATGAAGAAAGACTTGGTGGACAAATGGCCTTCACCAAGGATATGCGAGGAAGCGATTCTATTTACGGATTAGGAGGAACAGTTGATAGAGTACACTTCTTTACAAAGAATGGAGCACCAATAGGAAATACATCTTCATTTGGTACACAACTTTCAGCAACATATTTCAAACAAGATGCTTATTACGGACTTACTTCTTACGAAGGAGTAGAGACAGATGTATATGCAAATGCTCTTATCAACACTATGGTACGTGGAGGACACAATGTGGATTTTGGAGCAAGTTTTCGCTATACTGACGTAGAAGAAAATCTTTTCTCAATGCCATATTCAGGAGCAAATCCTTTCACTTCTTCCAATCAAATAGGAGATTTACGCACCAACTTCATAAAAGAAGAAATTGTACCAGGGGTATTTGGACAATTTAACTTCATTTACGACAAAATATTTGTAGCAACAGCAGGTCTTCGTTACGATTACAACTCGGCATATTCAAAACACATAATTACACCAAGACTTCATTTTCGTTGGAAAATAACAGATGATTTAATATTTAGAGGAGCAGCAGGAAAAGGATTTCGTTCTTCAAACATAATAGCAGATAACTTTGGTATCTTAGCGTCTTCAAGAGATATAATTGTTGAAGAATTTTTAGAAATGGAAGAAGCATACAATGCAGGAGTTAATCTATCGTATTCTTTCAATATTGCAGACGATAGAGAAATGTCAATAGCCTTGGATTACTATCACACAAACTTTGTAAATCAAGTAGTAATGGACTTAGACCAAGATGCAAACCAAGTGCATTTCTACAATCTTGACGGAAAGAGTTTTTCTGATGCAGCACAATTAGACATTAATATTGAGCCTTTTACAGGATTTAATGTTACCTTAGCAGGAAGATACAACAATGTAAAGACTACATATAACGGAGTCTTAATGGATAAACCATATGTGGCAAAATGGAAAGGTTTAGTAGTACTTTCTTACAAGACAAAATATGACAAATGGATGTTTGACCTAACAACACAATTCAATGGCAAACAAAGAATTCCTTTAAATGTAGGCGCAAAGCAAGGATATGCCGATCCATATATCTATATGTTAGGACAAATCACAAGAAAGTTCAAAAATCTTGATGTATATGTAGGAGTAGAAAACCTTACAAACCACGTACAAGAAATTCCTGTAATAGGAGTAGATGAAATGTTCTCAAAACAATTTGACGCATCAGTAGTTTACGCACCGGTAATGGGACGATTGATTTACGCAGGCATTCGTTGGAATATTCAATAATAAAACAAATTAAGATGAAAAGACTATTTTTAGTAGCCATAATGGCAGTATTCGCTCTTTCAGTTGCAAATGCACAAGAGCAAACCGTAGCAGAAGAACAAACAATACAAATATCATTACCAAAGTATTGTTGTTCAGAATCCGATGCTTTGATTGAAAAAACCTTAGCATACGAAAAAGGAGTAGAGAGTTTTCAATTAAACCCTATCACAAAGTCTGTATTGGTTACATTCAAGACAAAGAAAACCAATCAAGAAAAAATAGAAAAAGCATTAGCTAAAGCAGGATTTGAAACTCCAAGTTGTCAAGCTAATCCAAGAGCAGTAGCAAAACTTCCAGAATGTTGTAAAAATACTGCAAGAGGAATAGAATCCCATTGTGGACACAATCACTCTCATTCTCACTCTCACGACCACCAACACACAGATGGTTGTAACCATGACCACAATCACGAACATAATCACGATTGCGACCACAAACACTAAAAAGCCTTATTCCTCAGAATTGCTATTTGGACAATACTCTTTTTGAGAATTAAGAGCCGATTCACAGCCTGCATTTATTGAGATTTGAAAATAGTTGCAGGCTGTTTCTATATCCTCTATTTTTATATAACATAACCCCAATACATGAGTAATATCTCCAAAATTAGGATTAAGAATATAAGCCTCTTTCAAATATTTGATAGCCGTTTTATACTTTCTGACCTCAAAAAACAAACGACCTAAATTGTAATACGAATCACTTTGATAAGGATACTTTTTAATAGAAATTTTATAATGTTCAACAGCCTTATCTTTGAAACCATTTTTTTCGTAAGCCAAACCAATATTATTATGAATAAATTCTGCATTAGGATTCATCTTAATAGCCGTTTGGAAATCAAATAAAGCATCAGCATATTTTTCCATATTAGTATAAACAATACCTCTTTGATTGTAATACTCTGCTACACTATCACACATTTCAATAGCAGTATTTAAATCAAACAAAGCATCATCATACTGTAACACATAATTAAAACACACACCTCTTAAAAAATAATACTCTGCTTTAATATCCTTTTGTAAAGCAATGTTCAAATCCTCAATAGCCCCAAAAAAATCTCTTTCAAACCCCTTTGCCTTACCTCGTCTCATATATAAATCAGCAGTAGTTAATCCCAAATCCTCAGCTTGATAGAAATAAGAAACCGAAGACAAATACTCTCTTTGCTCACTCTTGATAATCCCCAATAAATACGAAGAAAAGGCAGTAGGTTCTTTATCAATAAAACTTACCAATTTATTATAAGCATTATTATTCTCCTTTGCCTTAAAATAAAGATGACTCGCAACCATATTATATATAGTCTTATCCTCCTCTTCATCTAAAAAACTAATATAACCCTCTACAAATTCAGCCAATTTCTTTAAATCCTTTTTACCAAACACATCTATCAATTCAAAAAACTCCCTTTCTCCATTCTCAAACAAAGAAACAATTCTTTCCATTGCATCTTCCTTCTTTTCCACCTGTTCTGTCATATAGAAAGACGCCAAAATTTCGCTTAAACTCGTTTCCACACCTTCATCTTCCACAACCTTCAAGCAAGCCTTTACCTCCTTATGCAACCCTACCTTATAATAACAAAAAGCCTTCTTTGGAAAAAGACTCCAAGCCGTGTCAATATCCACCTTTTCCAAACTTTCAATATAGGAAATCGCCGACATATAATTAGCAGAATCAATCTTTGCCTGCACAATATCATCGGCATAAAATATATTTTGAGAAAATCCTATTGCACCAAACAATAAAAAGGAAATAAAGCCAAGAAAACCTTTCATAAAACTAAGTCTTCGCATCCCTCTCTGATGATTTCAACCTCTTCACCTGCACAACTAACAACTGTAGAAGGCTCAAAACGCAACTCACCTCCACATACTACAGCCTCAACTCTTTCTTCCCATTGCTCTCTTATCAATTCACTATCGGTAAAATCCTCAAAATCCCTATCCGTCATAGGAATGCTACTCACAAGCAAAGGCCTATTTAATCCTTTCGCCAATTCAATAGCAAAATCGCAATTAGGGATTCTAATACCAATACAACGCTTTTTATTTTGGAAAATTTTAGGTACAAGACTACTTGCTTCAAAAACAAAAGTGAAAGCACCAGGAGTATTATCCTTTAAAATCTTAAAAAAAACGTTAGAAATAGGTTTAGTATACACCGAAGCCTGACTTATACCAGAACAAAGAATAGAGAAATTCGATTTTTCAAGTTTTTTACCCTTTAAATCAGCCAACTTTCTTGCACCCTTAACCGAATTAACATCACAAGCAAAAGCATAAAATGTATCAGTAGGAATGATAACAACACCATCGTTTTCAATAATATTAACTATTGAACGAACAACCTTATCATCAAAACCATTATTATAAATAGGGAAAAACATAAAACATTGAAAAAAAATGAAAGTGCCCGGGACAAGACTTGAACTTGCACGTCAAAACTGACACCACCCCCTCAAAGTGGCGTGTCTACCAATTCCACCACCCGGGCATTTGCACTTGCAAAAATACGAAAAAACATAATACCAACAAAAAACAAAGAAATAATTTTTTAAAACTAAGTATTATTTTTTTAAAACTAAGAAATAATTTTTTAAAACAAAGAAAAAAATGGGACGAAAATAGTCATAGAACAAGAAAAATTATCAAAAAATAATTTCATTTATAATCAAGCAGTTATGAGAATTAGGTAAAAAAAAGTATAAAAAATATTTGGTAATAACGAAAAAGGTAGTACTTTTGCAATCCCAAAACGGACGGAACGAGTCGAGTGAGGAGAGAAGAGTAGAGAGTCGTTGAGGGGAGAAGAAATG
>JAZRIM010000004.1:0-2609 GCA_045645265.1 Candidatus Onthomorpha sp. | reverse complement strand
TGCTTTGCTAGCATAGTAAGTGTACTTGTTGCGAGCTTTAGATTCGCCTGCGAATGCCTCCCATAGGTTGGCTTCGGTCTTTGTGCCTTTAAGATCTTTCATATTCGTAGTTATTTAAAAAGTTGTTTACATTATCGGATACTATATCGGGTGCAAAGGTAGTATTTTTTTTTGAAATGTGCAAGAAATATGCCAAATTTATGAGAAATAGATAGCGAAAGGACAACCATATTTCATAGCACCTACCGTTTGTATACCCTTAGTATACCTTTGGTATAGGAAAAGCGACTTGCAAATTAGGCGACCTGAAAGAGTGCGACGGAACGCACTCCGAGCGATGTGTCCGAAGAGTCCCCACTCTGAGAAATAAGCACGAGCATAGAACAAAAAAACACATCTATCGCCTAGTTGTGCCCTATCTGTGGCAATTGTGTATCAGAGATTTATGCCTCTATTTATAGTAATGCCGTATCTTCGGCATTTTGGTGCTTTTGTGCCGAAAAATCGCTAGAGGGCAGTTACTATCTCTTTCCATAAAAAAGAATGCTACCTTTATACAAGCAGCATAAAGGTAGCATATAAAGAAGTATAATACTTGATTATTCTGGAACAAAATCAAAAGTGTTTATTACCTGAAGTTCTTCTATTATACCTTCCAGTTTTTGCAATTTTTTAACATCAGTCCAAGAAATAGTAATCACAAATAAATCATTATTTTTCTTAAAACAATACTGTCTTACTCTAGCACCTTTTGGCTTTTCTACATCTACAAATTTGCAGGTCATATCACCGACCATTCCATCGTATATGTCTGAGACTGACTTTATTTGTTGTTTTTTAGGTAAATTAAATGATTCTTCCATTGTTTTCTCAATAAACGACTCTAAAAATTGTTCTGGTGTTTTCTTGGAGTTTTTTACACGAAAAATAATTACTGGACTAGATGATTTTAGGACTTCATTTTGAAGAGTTTGAGGATCAAATCCAGCAAAGACAATCTTGGTAGGCTCTTTTATCATTGATAGATAAATCCAATCTGTTCCATTTTCTGAAATAGAATGAGGATACAATCTTACTTTACCTACTTTGTGCTTATATTGAAAACTCATTCCTTCGTAATAGAAGTCTTTAGCTTGGCATAATATACTAGAACACAAGAATAAAGCTACTAATAACTTTTTCATAACGAGCCTTTATCTAATGGCATTAAACAAATCTTGAATAGCTTGATTATAAGTTTTGAGAACACGATCCCATTGTTGATAGCACTCATCGCCACCACCACAATCGTGCCAAGCATACTCAGATTGCAACTTAACTCGATAGCGGAGATCGTCTTGTCCAATCATTTCCTTCACTTCGATACGAGTACGGATTGTTGCATATGCAAAATCTTGTTTCATCCATGCACTACGCAACCAGCCTGCGCTTTTGTCCATAATCTCCATATCTGGGAATACATCTGTTAAGTACAACACAAGGCGCTTCCAAACCTCATCTGATGACATACCTTCACGAACAACGATTGTCATAGATTTGTTTGCAAGATCGCTACTTGCTTCTGAATTTGCGTATGCTTCATCTACCTCCAATTGATATGTAAATGTATTTTGTTTATTCGCCTTGTAAACTTTAATCGTTTTATCAATATAGCCAGGAGCTTTCAGCTTGAAAAGCATATAATCTTCACGTCCCATTTGGAATGTGTAAGAACCCTGACCAACTTCCGCACCTTTATGAAAGATTTTTGCATTATCAGGAATAACATTGATTGTTTTTGTTCTACCAAATTGTGCATTTGCACCGATTGTTGCACCAAGGAGCAACACAAATAACAAGATTTTCTTCATGTTTCAATTTATTTTTTCTTGAGCCTACTCACTTATTTGGCTTTTCGGCATACTCCATTGTACCGATTGGAAACATACGCACATAAAAAGAGCGCGGTACTTTTAGTGTATCTCGCTCTCTAAGGTGTTTGGCGTAACCATGACTCACAAGATAGCATAAAAGCCCACGCCAATACGTGAACATTTTATCCATATCCTTTCGAGTCTTTTGAGTCGCCAAACTTTTAGAGAGAAAGAATAAGCTAAAACGCTTTTTTCTATATTTCATAATGTGCGTACAATAATACGCTAATGTTTCATAGGCAAATTATTTTGTCATTTATTTTATGGTTAACTTACATTTCCGCTGCAAAGGTAATAATTTATTTTGAATTAAGCAAATATTTTAGTTGAAAGTTGAAAGTTTAAGGTTTAAAGGCAGGAGATTATTGCGGATAGAACCGCAAATTGTACCCCTACATGAGTCAACTTTTTCAGGAACAGAGTCAACCTTTTTAGGAAACCTATCAAAAAGTGACGATTCTTAAGAAACCTTTATAGGAATAGTGTAAACCTTTTTCAGTTTTAATCAACCCATACCAAAATGACGGCAATTCTTCAGGGAAATGATAGGAATAGTGTGTCTTATACTGAAATAGGTTTACTCATAAAATGAACAAAAAGTATCAATTATTAAGATTCAAGTTTTATGAAGCGAACAGTAAATTATTACTCTCAGTCATTCAAACAACAAGTTGTTGAAGACTATTTTGCATCAGG
>JAZRIM010000003.1:0-45333 GCA_045645265.1 Candidatus Onthomorpha sp. | reverse complement strand
TAGAGCAGGTGAACACCTCTTACCATTCCGAACAGAGAAGTTAAGCCCTGCATCGCCGATGATACTGCTACACCAAGTGGGAAAGTAGGTCGCTGCCAGATTAAACCGAGAGCTTCGCTGAAAAGCGAGGCTCTTTTTTTTTGTGCTTGTGAGACAACAAGTCTATGAGACTACAAGTCTACGAGACTATGAGACAACGAGACTATGAGACAACGAGAAGGAGTGTTGGGGTTTGGGGAAGGAAGAAGGGTTAAGGTTAAGGTGGAGGGTTAAAGTTTTTTTGTGAGAAGAAAGAGAAAAGGAGAGTGGAGGGGTGTTGGAGTTTGTGGTGGAAGGAGTTTTTGATAGTATTTTAGTATTTGTAGTTGCAATGGGGATAAATTTTTTAATGCTTATTGTTTAATAGTGAAAATACCTGGTTTTTTTATATAGAAAAACCTAGGTATTTTTATGTAAAAAACAGGTATTTCTATTGCTTTGCACCGAGGTTTTTAAATTATCATTTGTCTAAATCTTTTCTATATACAGAATCTAAGGTGTTGCCGTCTTTGTCTTTCCATACAATCCAACCGTTATTGCTACTGCCATTACAGAAATCTGCGGCGGTGCTTGGGCTTGAAAACACTTTATCGCAAGTCATTATTAATTTCTCATTCTCTGTTGCTGTGTATTCTTTTAACATTGCTTCACGTTTCTCTTTCCAAGAAAAAGATTGCACAGAAGTATCAGCAATTACACTATCTTTCAAAACAGTAAAACCACTTGAATTGTAAAAACCAACAGCATCACACTTGCGAGTTTTAAGGAAAAATAAGTGTTCCGATTTAGGTTGTGCGATTTCAAAGATATTGCAACCGATAAACGATGCCAAAAACTTAACATCATCAAAGAATTCGTCCATAGAATCTTTTTGATACTCGGGCAAATTAGGAGACTTTGGCGTTTGCTTATTATCACTCAACACATAAGCATTTGCTTTCCTTGCCTCCGCGATAGCTTTATATTCTAAATATTGCACATCAGCCTTTGTCATATCAGCATCCTTTGAAACAAAGATAAGAGCCTTTTGCCAAAATGTCTTTTTAGAGTCATGATCCTTTACACGTTCACGAAAATTCTCAGTCTCTCCTATATAGGCTTGCGGTTTTGTTGTTTCATCTTCTCCAAGCAAGATATAAAAAGCAGGCTTTTGCAACTTCTCTTGCGTGTTGAGATAAGCAAGATTAGAACGAGGCACAACAAACATTTGACAAATCTTATTGCTAATAAAAGCATATTGAGTTCCCTTAGGATCTCCATCAATTAAATAAGTAGTTACAGTCTTGCCCATTTTATAATTCTCCTCCTATATTTTTAAATCTCTCAACGAAGTCTTTTATTAGTTTGAATACTTTTTGTTTTTTTGTTAGATACATAGGATTTAATGGACTCATTTTAGGTAAAATATCATTAAAATCAGTTCCATTATCACTAACAAATTCACGTTTTAATGAAATAGAAATATATCTTTTTGCATCATCATAGTTTAGATTTTCTTTCTCAATTAACTCTAAGGCTTCTTGTTTTAATTTGGATTGAGCATATTTATAAAAAGATTCCAATATACCAGATTTATCTTTAATTGAATCTAAGTCTGTTTCATTTATAAAATCAACTATTAGACTTTCTTTTGCTCTATTACCAACACTTGCACGAATCACCTTTCGTATTTCTTCTATTAGCGAAGACTTATCTTTTAATTTTTTATTTTTTTCAAAAATTAATTCGAGAATATAGTCCAAATTTATTTCTTGAGATTTAAGTAAATCCACCTCAAAAACCACATCATCCCAATCTATGTTAGAGCTTTCAATTGCTTCATTATCTCTTTCACGTTTTCTCCAAACTCTAATATCGTTGTAAATAGATTTATAATCTTGTACCATACGGTCCGATAATACTTCTATTTGTTGCATTTGTTCTATATCCTTATCTGTTAAAAAATAAGTATTCTTGAAATCTTCAACAGTACTTTTGTCGTTCAAATCTATTGATTGAAGAGCTTTAAGATAAGTATATTCATCATAATTTTGCAGAATATTATCTACTTTCAAATATTCACCAAATAGTTTAGCAAATTCCTTCTTATCTTGTTCGGTTTCTATCTCATCTACATAAGGAAACCTATCATTTAACTCTTTTACAATTTCAATATACCCTTTATGTATTTTTCCTGAAATGACATCTTGAAAACCTTCAAGATACTCTTTATAACTTCTTTCAAGTACGATATTTCTTGTGTTGCTATCTCCAAATAAAGTTATAGCATCAATAGTGTTTTGTTCTAAGTCTCTAAATGTAACAATGTTTCCAAACGCTTTTGTTGCGTCAAAAATACGATTTGTACGAGAAAAAGCTTGAATTAAACCATGAAAACGAAGATTTTTATCAACAAATAATGTATTTAAAGTAGGAGCATCAAATCCAGTTAAAAACATTCCAACAACAATAACAAGATCTATTTCTTTATTTTTAACCTTTTTTGCTAAATCTCTATAATAATTTTGAAATTCTTTGCTATCAATACCAAAACTTGTATTAAACATTGCATTATAATCATTGATAGCATTTGTTAAAAATTCTTTGGCACTTAAATTCAAAGCAGTAGGCTCAAAATTTTCATCAATGATTTCACCTATTGAAGATTGTTCCTCATTAGCTGCAAAAGAAAAAATAGTTGCAATCTTTAATGGCTTTTTAGAATCTTTTTGAAGATTGTTCAATTCCTCATAATAACACTTAGCAGCATCTACACTACTAACAGCAAACATAGCATTGAAACCATTTCTTGCATCAATACCTCTATGAGTTTTAATCCTAAAATTATTTAAAATGTATTGAGATATTTCTTTAATACGTTCAGGGTGAAGAAGTGCTTGTTTGTTTTCAATAGCACTTAATTTCTTTTCATCGCATTCGGTTTCAAAATCTTTAAAATGAGGCTTAACATTATTGTAATCAACTTTGAACTTCAAAACTTTTTCATCACGAATAGCATCAGTAATAACATAAGAGTGTAATTGTCTTCCAAACACACTTGATGTAGTTTCAGAACCAAGAGCATTTTCAGTAAAAATAGGAGTTCCTGTAAACCCGAATTGATAATACTTTTTGAATTTCTTTCTTAATAGCTTTTGCACCTCGCCAAATTGAGAACGATGAGCCTCATCAAAGATAAAAACTACATGCTTTTGATAAATAGATAAATCACTCTCACTCTTCATTAAATTGTTTAATTTTTGAATAGTAGTAACAATGATTTTATTATCATCTTTATCAATATTACGTTTTAAACCAGCAGTATTTTCAGAACCATTTACACTATCGGGCGAAAACCTTTGATACTCTTTCATTGTTTGATAATCGAGGTCTTTTCTATCAACAACAAAAAACACCTTATCAATGAAATTGAGTTGTGTTGCTAATCTTGCAGCCTTAAAACTTGTAAGAGTCTTTCCCGAACCTGTTGTATGCCAAATATAACCTCCACCGTCTGAACAAGACCATTGTTTTGCTTGATAAGAACTCTTTATTTTCCAAAGAATTCTTTCCGTTGCCGCAATCTGATAAGGTCTCATAATTAACAACGTATTATTAACATCAAAAACAGAATAAGTAAAGATTACATTTAATAGAGTATTCTTTTGTAAGAAAGTAGCAGTGAAATCTTTTAAATCTTTAATCAATGTATTTTTAGCATTTGCCCAATTCATTGTAAAATCAAAACTATTTTTGTTTCTCTCAACAGTGTTAGCAAAATACCTGCTATCTGTTCCATTCGATATAACAAATATTTGAATATATTTATACAATGAATTTTTAGCGTTGAAACTCTCTTTTGAATAACGATGTATTTGATTAAACGCTTCTCTAATAGCAACGCCTCTCTTTTTCAATTCAACTTGAACCAAAGGCAAACCATTAACTAAAATAGTAACATCATAACGATTAGCACATACACCTTTTTGAGAAAATTGTTTGATGACTTGAACCTTATTTTTTGCAATGTTTGTCTTATCTACCAAATAAATGTTCTTTATATGTCCATCATCAAAAACAAAATCATAAATATAATCATCTTGCAATTTTCTTGTTTTTTCTACAAGAGTGTCGCTTGATTTATCTAAATACTCTTCAACATACCTTTTCCATTCGCTATCTGTAAAAACAACGTTATTAAGTTCTTGAAGTTGTTTTCTTGCATTAGCAAACAAAGCCTCAGGAGTATTTAAATCGGGTAAATATTCATAACCTTGATTTATCAAATCTTGTACAAACTCTTTTTCAAGAGAATCTTCTGTTTGATAAAAAACAGAAGGCTCGTTTAAGGTTGAGTATTTTTCATACTCATCAAGTACAATGAAATTATTTGTTTCTGCAATTGTGTTATACTGTGCCATTATTATGTAGTTAATCGCTTAAAACTTAAAAGTTTATTTCTATAAAATTCATATTGATTTTGCCTTGCCTCAATCTCTGCAGGTAAACCTTGTACAATATCACTAATCAATGCGTCGAACTTATTGAGTAGTGTAGCAATTCTTACTTGTTCTTCATAAGGAGGTATAGGAATAATAGCATTTCCTAAACCTTTTGCAGAGATTGAACATATCTTTCCCTCCGAAACATGTTTAACAATTTGTTTGTGATAGTAATTTGTTTGCAAGTAATGAGAAACATACTGAGGATATAAGTCACTCTTGAATATGAAACAAGCATCATGAACTGCTGCAGGTTTATCCCCAAGCCAAGCCATACCAATTCCAATATCTTCTTTATTCTCTCCAGCCGCGACTATCACAACATCATTCTTTTGAGCGTACCTCATTTTTGGGGCTAGCTCATTTCTAAGCATTCCTTTACTCTTTGTTGCATACAAGCCGTAATATGTATACATATCACCATAATGAATGCAAGGGATGCCATCATTAACAATATCAGTCCTAACAAAGCGTTTTCCTCTTGTAAATGTACCTATCTCACTCATTTTCTTCCATTCTACGTTTTGTGTACCCCCCCTATTTTATTGAAAAACAATAGTTTATTTCTGTAATATTCATATTGTTCTTCTCTCGCTTGCAGCTCCGCTGTACATTTTGTAAAATTGTCAAGAATTCTAACTATTTCTTCTTGAACTTCAATAGGCGGGAGAGGAATTTCAAGATTTTGAACTTTTTTCTTGTTTAAAGCAGGAATACCTGCACCATGTTGCATTTGTTGTAAAAAAGCTTCTTGATTCTTCAAAAAGAAATAAAGATACTTGTTTGATAAATATTTAACGTTTGGTTTTACGACATAACAATGAGCGCCAGCCCAAAAATTAGAAGTTTGCCAAGCAACAAAACCAGCTGATGCTCCACCTTGAGATATGGTAATAGTATTAGAGTCTTCATTAAAAGATTCAATGTATCCGGAAGGATTAACACCTCCATTTATAACGGGATATGTTCCAATATTATTCATATCTCGTTTATTAAATTGAGTGCCTGTGTATATTAAAATAACTTCTCCCAACTTTTTATACTCCACACCATCAGGACAAAGTTTGTCTATAAGTTCTTTTAGTTTACTCATAATTCGTCCTCCTCTAATTCGGCAACAATCTTCTCTATTTCGGCTCTTAATTCGTTTTCTTTTGCGACAATGTTGCGTAAGCGTTCGTTGAGTTCTTTGATGTTGATTTCTTGTCGAGTTTCTTTTGCTTCAACATAACTACTTACAGAAAGATTGTAATCGTTTTCTGAAATTACATTATAATCAACAGATTTTGCTATGTTTTCAACATCTTCTTTTTTGTCAAAAATATCTAAAATATTCTCTATATGTTCTTCTTCAAGAACATTGTTGTTGGTTTCCTTTCTAAAAAACTCACTGCTTGTTGCATCAATAAATTGAGTTTTTGTATCTAATTTATGTTTAGAAAGAACCAAAATGTTTACAGCAATAGAAGTACCATAAAAAAGATTAGGAGCCAATGCGATAATAGTCTCTACAAAATTATTATCAACTAAATATTTTCTAATTTTTTGTTCTGCACCACCTCTATAAAATATGCCGGGGAAACATACAATTGCAGCCCTTCCTTTACTTGAAAGATAACTTAAAGTATGTAAAACAAAAGCAAAATCAGCCTTTGACTTAGGGGCTAATACACCAGCAGGAGCAAAACGATCATCGTTAATCAAAGTCGGGTCATCGCTACCAATCCAATTTACAGAATAAGGAGGATTTGAAACAATAGCATCGAATAGTTTGTCATCTCTAAATTGAGGATTTATAAGAGTATTGCCCAATGCAATATTAAACTTGTCGTAGTTTATGTTGTGTAAAAACATATTCATACGAGCAAGGTTGTATGTAGTGTGATTTATTTCTTGACCAAAGAAACCTTCTTCAATAATATGCTCGTCAAATTGCTTTTTTGCTTGCAATAGCAAAGAGCCCGAGCCAGCAGCAGGATCGTAAATTTTGTTAATCGAAGATTGCTTGTGCATTGCTAAACGAGCAATTAGTTTTGATACACATTGAGGAGTAAAAAACTCGCCACCTGATTTACCAGCATTTGCAGCATAATTGTGTATCAAAAATTCGTAAGCATCACCAAATAAATCTATGTGATTATCCTCAAAATCGTCAAGGTCCAATCCTTTTATTCCTTTTATAACTGCTGATAAACGACTATTCTTTTCTTCAACAGTATTTCCTAATCTACTACTTGTTGTATCAAAATCTGCAAATAATCCTTTGATGTTATTTTCAGAATAATAACCAATTGCAGAATTTTCAATTGAAGTAAATATATTTTTTAAATCAGTATTTAAATCAGGGTTTTCATTTGCCGTTTTTGCAATGTTTACAAAAAGCTGACTTGGATAAATAAAGTATCCTTTTGTCTTGATTGCATCATCTTTTATTTCGGGAGTGATTACATTATCGGGTAGGTTTGCATAATCAACGCTTTCATCACCTCCTTGAATGTATTTTGTGAAATTTTCGCTAATAAATCTATAAAATAGAGTTCCTAATACAAATTGCTTGAAATCCCAACCATCAACCGCACCACGAACTTCGTTTGCTATTTTCCAAATTTGAGCTTGTAATTGAGCTCTTTGCATATTGCTTGTCATTTTCTTTAAATTCGTTTTTGAAATACTTTGCAAATTTAAAAAAACTCTTTGCTTTTTGAATTTTTTTCAAAGAAAAAAAAGATTTTTTCTTTGCTTTTTTTTGTCTATAAGATGCATTTAATTTCTACTATTGTAGATAGGTAGAGATTAATTGTTTATCTTTGTAGGCGTTTAGTTGAGATAAAAATTAAGAAAATGGCGGTTTATAGGTTGGATGGTGATTTGTGGTTTCCTAATCCTTATGAGGGAGAGGAAGATGGGCTTATTGCAATTGGTGGAGATTTGTTGGAGGATAGGCTTTTGTTGGCTTATAGCAATGGAATCTTTCCTTGGTTTTCGTTTCGTCATTATAAGGAGCCTTTGTGGTATTGTCCTTTGAAAAGATTTGTTATTTTTCCCGATGAGATTCACATAAGTCATTCTATGAAACAATTGATTAGGCAAGAGAAATACTTGGTTACGGTGAATGAGGACTTTGATGGGGTGATAAATGGTTGTGCTACGGCTAATAATAGAACGGAAGAATTGGGGGCTTGGCTTGGAGAGAATATGATAAAGGCTTATAAAAGGTTGCATGAGTTGGGATTTGCTATTAGTGTTGAAGTGTGGGAGAGGGATGTGGAAGAAAAAGATGAAAGACGTCTTGTTGGAGGACTTTATGGTGTTACTATTGGAAATGGTTTTATAGGGGAGAGTATGTTTTCTCTTGTGCCTAATGCCTCAAAGTTGGCTCTTATCTATCTTGCAAAAATGCTTTCCTCGGTTGGTTGTGCGTTTATTGATTGTCAATTAGAAACCTCCCACCTTAAATCAATGGGTGGAAGGTTTATTCCTTATGAAAAATATATGGAGTTGTTGAGGGGGTAAGCGTTTAATATAAGAATCCGAAAATCCAAAGAGGAATTTTGTTTCCTATGGCGTATTCTATATTATCTGCTGCAATAAAGGAGTTATTTATTTTGGCGATTTGTTTTCCGTCTTTACTTGCTCCCCCTATTTCAAAGGTGTATTTGCTATCTACAATAAAATCTCCTTGTTTTGCATATTCGATAGAATGTTGGTAGGATAGTTGATTAACAAAGAATGTCTCTCGTTCTGTTCCTATTTCGACTTGTGAGAGGGAAAGAGCGTGTAGAAGGTTGCAGTTTTCTAAATATATTTTATCGGGTTTTTGCATTCTTTTTAGATTTAAGTTGTTGCTATATAAAAGATTTAATAGTTTAGATTGGTGTAAATGAGCTAAATAATTGATGATTGTATTGCGACTTAGTTCCGATGTTTGTGCTATTTTGCTAATATCAACGGAAAAAGGAATATTGCTACTTATTATAGCAAGTAGGCTTTTTAATTTTCTTACGTTTGCAATATCTACTTTGCTTAATTGAGGTAATTCTATCTCTAAAATCATATTTACTACCTTTTGTACTTGTGTTAGGTAGTCAATGTTTTCTTCTAAGAAAAATGGATAATAGCCTTCTTTTAGGTATTGAGAGAAATGTTTTAGGGGTTTACATTTAGAAATAATTTGCTCAATAATTTCGTTTGGCTTATCTAAGATTTCTTCTAAGGAAAAGTAGGGAAGAGGAATGTTTTCTTTAAAGATAAGATATTCTCTAAAAGAAAGTCCTTGTAAGTCATAACTTACACATCGGCGAGAAAGGTCTGCCTCTGCATTAAGTATGTTTAGTAAAGAGGAGCCGGTGAAAACAACTTTTAAGTCTGGGAATCCGTCATATATGTTTTTTATTTCTCTACTCCAACCTTCGTATTTATGTACTTCATCTAAGAATAAACATTTGCCTCCTCTTTGATAAAATTGTTCTACTAAATCAATAAGAGAATGTCGTGTGAAATATATGTGATCAAGACTAACATATAGGGCGATATTTGGATTGTTTCCATAGGTTTTTTTTAGGTATTGTAGCATCATAGTTGTTTTTCCGACTCCTCTTGCACCACGAATGCCAATTAGTCGCGAATTCCAATTGATTTTATTCATTAAACTACGTTCAAAAGGCATGTTTAGATGAGATAAAAGACGTAAATGTTGGCTTAAAAGTTGTTCCATAATTTTTCAATATTAAGAAATCTTTTGCAAAGATACATAATTTGCTCAATAGATTAAGCAAATTTGTGTGTTTTTTGTTTAATCTATTGAGCAAATTAAAGGAATCGTATTTTTTTATTTCTTGATTTTAGAAAAATAATACTTGGTTTTATTTTTTTTAAACTTGGTTTTATTTTTCTAAAACTTGGTTTTATTATCGGTTTTGACCAATATATACTTCGGTTGCTCCAACTCCGTATTTTGCCATTGAGGCATCGAAGTAGTGAATGTTTTGATATTTGTTTAGTTCTTTTATTAGCTCGGATTTTAATATGCCTTGTCCTACGCCGTGAATGAAGA
Organism: Candidatus Onthomorpha sp.; assembly: GCA_045645265.1. Taxonomy (GTDB): domain Bacteria; phylum Bacteroidota; class Bacteroidia; order Bacteroidales; family P3; genus Onthomorpha. The sequence goes on along the minus strand of JAZRIM010000003.1, from coordinate 35,760 downwards.
TGATTTTGCTTAATCCTTGTATTATTGCTTCGTTTAGGCATTTGCGGGCGTATTCTATTTGAATTTTTAGCATTTGGTCGTTTTCCAATAGGTAATAGTCCTCTACTAATTCGCCTATGTGTAGATCGATTTCGGCAGAGGAGGAGTTTATCATGTGTTTGTCAAGAAAGGTGTTGGTGTAGGCTCTTTTGGCTACGTTTACTACAATGTTTTCTTCTTTTGTAACCTTGTCTTGTTCTTTTACTATGCTTGTTTGAATGAATGGTGTGATTGTAAGCATTTTGCAAACTTCATACATAAGGGCTTTTTCTTTAAAGAATCCTGTATCAATGTAGCATCCTTCTTTGAAAAATTTGCTTCCTCTTAGTTTTAGTTCGCAATTGCATGGCATTAGGACTTTTGTGTCTTTGTCGTTGTGGAAAAGGATTTGAATTGAGCCTTTTTCCCATTTGCTTATTTGGTCTCTTGATATTGTTTCTAAGTGGATTTTTTCCATTTTTTCTAATGTGCCAAAGTCCTCCGATACAAATCCGTCTTCTTTTAATAGTAAGATTGAATAGATTGTTCTATTTTGTGTGTTGTTTATAAGATATACGTCTATGTCGCCCGATATAAACCATTTTTGGTCTTCGGGTACAAAGCAAAGGTAAAGTCCTTCTTCTTGTTTTTTGCCAAGTGAATTTAGGTAAAGTGGGGTTATTCTATCGTCTTGTGAGTAGGTGGGGGTTGGGTCTTGATATTGTTCGGCTTTTTGTGATTCTTCTTCTTGTTTTGTGCAAAAGAATTTACCTGCTTCATCTTCGCAATGATCTAATACAAGGTCGGATACTATGGTTGGTATTTCAAAGCCATCTACCTCTACGTTTGCTACGTTTGTTGCCGAAAATCCTTTGATTATTCCTCCTCCTTCGGAACTTAAAAATTTAACTTTATCGCCTATTTTGAATTTTGCCATATTTTGATTTGTTTTATTTTTGGGGTTATCTTATTTGTTTTATTCTTTGTGGTAAGGTTCGTTGTTGAGGATTGTGTAGGCTCTGTACACTTGTTCAACAATCAAAAGGCGTATCATTTGATGAGAAAACGTCATTTTGGAGATTGAAACCTTTTCTTTTACGGCTTGATATATTTTTGGAGAGAATCCATAGGCTCCTCCAACAATGAAATTTAGGTTTTTTATGCCTTGATTCATTTGTTTTTGTAGGTAATTGGAAAATTCTACGCTTGTAAATTCGGTTCCTTTTTCGTCAAAGAGTATGTTTTTGTCGTATTTGCTTATGTGTTTTAGCAACATTTCGGCTTCCCTTTCCTTAACCTCGCTTGGTGATAGGTTTTTTGAGCCTTTGATTTCGGGAAGGGTAATGATTTCAAAGTTTACATAGTGTTTTAGTCGTTTTATGTAAAGGTCTATCGCTTCAATTAAGTGCTTTTCTTCGGTTTTGCTTATTACGGTTAGTTTTATATTCATCGTTTTAGTTTTCTAAGTAGTGAATAGATTTTTGAATATTGTTTTTGTACGTAAAAATATTGTGTTTGTTCGGCTCCAAAATGACGTATAAAGGTTTCTATTTGTGGCATTATGCTTCCTGTGAAATCGTATATTTTACAATTTTGTTCTTTGGCATATTGTAGGCTTTTCCATAGTAGTATGCTTGGTGCGTTTAGTTGTGAGAAATGTGGGTTTGAGCCTGAAAAGAGTTGATAGCAAATTTGATTGTCTATTATTAAATAGTTTATTGCCAAAATGTTACCCTCTTTGTCTTTAAGTCCCGATTTAATTGCTTTGCCTTGTTTTGTTGCTTGTTGGTCTATGCGAGAGAGATAGTCAAATGAGAATGGGCATGTTGTGTTTTGTTTTTTGTAGGTAAGGGTGTTTATTTCATAGATTTGATCTATTGAAAGGTTATCGCAAAAGGTGAGTTGGTCTTGTGTTTTTCGTATTTTTCTTCTATATTCTTTGTCTATTTGTTCAAAGGTTTCTTCTATGTTTTCAAGGTTTGTGAATCGGTATGTGTAGTGTGGGGTTGCCGAGAATTTATTCCAAAGAAATCCAAGCCAATTTTTTATTTGTGGATTGAATTTTTGGGTATAGAAATCAAGGTTTAGTTTGTCTAATTCTTTTGCAAAGTGTTGTAGGGCTTTGTTTTCTATGGAGTAGGTTTTGTTGTTGCCTATGTTTTGAGGTAAGCAAAGATAGGGTCCTGAGTATGGCATTAGTAAGGCTGGCATTATGGTGCGAAAACAAAGGTTTTTCTTAATGGAATAGGGGAGTATGCCTATTATTTCTTCTCCTTCTTTATAGATTATGCAGTCCCAATTGTTGTTGTAAATGGTATTTAACCACCATTCTTGGTAGTAGAATGGTAGGTTGGGGTTTTGTTGGCAAAATGTTTGGTAATCTTGTTTTGTCATCTTTATTTGTTTAGTCGTTCTCTGAAATCTGACAACACATTCATATAGTTAATGTAGGCTTGGTAAGGAGAGTCGTAGTGATTGAAGTATTTGTGGACATCTCCGTCTGAAAACCATTTTGTACACATATAATAAAAGTTGTCAGAGGTTTGAAGGTAACGCCAAGTGCGTAAGATTTCTTCGTCTTGTGTTGAAAGAACGCTTTCTTCTAATTCATAGATTTGCTCAAATGCGTCATCTTGCAAGTCGTTTCCTAACCAAGCGGTTACATCTCTTTCTTCATCGGCCCAAGAGTAAGGTTCGGGTGCAAGAATTACGTCTTTGGGCTCTAATCTTGCTACAAGTTCACTTGGGGTTGCAAAGTTGTAGTTGCTTTTTGTTAAAACGGTTTGCGGAAGGTGGCGTAAAAATTCAAATATTCCTGTTTCTTTCCATTGATGTTCTCCAAAGGTTTCGTAGTCCATAAAAAGATTTAGGGTTTCTACGTTTTCAATCTGGTTAATCCAAGATACAAATTTATCACAGGTTAAAGGAAATCCGTTCCAGTTGTGTTGAGAAAATCGAAAGGCTATATCGTCGCTTAGTTGGTAGTTTTTTAATAGTAGTAATAAGCCATTTTGTTCGGCATGTTGGTAAAGGTAATTAGGGCTTCGCCATGCTAAGATGTGTTTTGCTCCTTCGGCAAGTTGGAGATTAAATCCTAATTCTCTAACCATTCGTCCTATGTTGTCGGAATAAATAAGTTCTGTGTTACGAAAGGTTGTTGGGGTGATGTTGAAGTGCTTTTCTATCATTTTTTTATGGATTAGCACTTGTTCTTTAAATTCCCTTTCGCTAGCAAGGGAAGATAATGAATGGGTATAGGTTTCGCATAAAAATTCTACGCAACCTGTTGCGGCAAGTGCTTGAAAGGATTCCATAACTTCGGGACAATAGGCTTCAAATTGTTCAAGTGCTGTTCCCGATATTGAATAAGCTACTTTGAATGCTCCTTTGTGTTGATTGATTAAGTCAAGTATTAGTTTGTTTGTTGGTAAGTAACACTTCTCGGCTACTCTCTTACAAATCCAACTGTTTTGTATTTGGTCGAAGTATTGATGGCTTTCTCCTATGTCAAAGAATTTGTAGGGTCTTAGCCTAAATGGTTGATGGACTTGAAAGTAAAAACAAATTGATTTCATAACACAAAGTTTTATTTTTTTAATTGATTGTATAATTCTACTAATTTCTCTGCGGCTTTTGACCAAGTTGTGTTAATTGCTTCGGCTTTTCCTTCTTTGGAAAGTTTGTTTGAGAGTACGGGGTAGTTGCCTATGGCATAGATTGCATTGGCTATGGCGTCTGTATCCCAGAAATCTACTTTTATTGTGTTGCGTAAGACTTCGCTAACACCGGATTGTTTGCTTATTATGGTGGGAACGGAGTTTTGCATTGCTTCTAAGGGTGCTATTCCAAAGGGTTCTGATACGCTTGGCATTATAAACATATCGCTTTGGCATAGTAGGTGATTTACTTCTTGACTTTCTAAAAAGCCTGTAAAGAGAAAATTCTTTGAAATGCGTTTTTTTGCAACTAAGGCTACCATTTTGTTTAACATATCGCCCTTTCCCGCCATGATGAAAAGGAAGTTTTTGTCTTTTTTAAGGACTTTTTCCGCCGCTTCTATGAAATAATCCGGCCCTTTTTGAAAGGTAATTCTACCAATGAAAGAAACAATTTTTTTATTCTTTGTTTTATTGGAATATTCCTTTGAAATATTTTGCTCAACTCCATTATGGATTGTCAAAACTTTATCGGGATTTTGATGATATTTGTTTATTATGATATTTCTTGTAAAGTCGCTTACCGCAACTATTTTGTCGGCGTTATCCATTCCATATTTTTCAACTTGATAGACCTCTTGGTTTATGTTTTCTCCACTTCTATCATATTCCGTTGCGTGAACGTGTACTATAAGTGGCTTATTGCTAATTTGTTTTGCGATTACTCCCGCTTTATAGCAAAGCCAATCGTGTGCATGTATTACATCAAAGGTATTTTGCTTTGCTATGCTTGCTCCAACAAAAGCATAACGTTCAACCTCCTCTAAAAGATTTTCTCCATATCCACCTTTGAAATCTAACTTTAAGTTATTTGCTTGTTTTTGTGCCGGTGTGGTAGAATGAATTATATTGTAATAATCTTGTTGTCCTATGTATGGAATGATTGTTGAATTGATTTGAACAAAGGAAACCTTTTGGTCAATGTTTTTTCTTTCTTGTTGGGAAAGGTTATTGACTACTTGACTTGCCGAAAGTATTTTGATTTGTGATGTATCTTCATCTCCAAATGCTTTTGGAACAACAAATATTATTTCAACATCTTTGTTGTAAAGGGCTTTTGTTAAACCATAACAAGCCGTTCCTAAGCCTCCGGATATATGAGGAGGGAATTCCCAACCAAACATTAGTACTTTCATAATTGAGAGTCGTTAAATTGTTTACATTTGTCTATCATATATTTCATTCTACAAATCTCGGCCACACTCCAAGCCTGAGAAATACTTCCTCCCGCTTTATATGGTGGATTTCCATCATAAACCTCCGCTATGCTTCCTACACAATAATCACACAATATATTACCAAATTCATCGTAGATTTGTTCTATGTAATTTACCGCTTCCTTTCCATATACTCTTAAAAAGGCTTCGGAAAACGCACCTATAAGCCAAGGCCATACCGTTCCATTATGATAAGCCATATCACGCTCTTGTTGATTTCCAAAATAGATTTCGTGATAATCTTTATGAGTAGGGGAAAGGCTTCTTAAACCTCTTGGGGTAAGAAGTTCTTGTTTTACTTTTTCAACTATTAGTTGGCGAATTTTAGGACTTATAGGACTATATTCTAATGAAGAGGCAAAAATCATATTGCAACGAACGGAGAAATCCTTGTAAGCACCATCAACATAATCGGCTAAATAACCAATTTCTTTTGACCAAAAGGTTGCTTTGAAATTAGCAGGAAAATTTTCGGCAAATTCGTCCCATTTTGCAATTTCGCCATCTTCGCATTGCAATTTTGCAAGTTCCCTATAAAACATCACGGCATTGTACCATAAGGCATTTATTTCAACGGCATAACCTTTTCTTTGCGTTACGGGTGTGCCATTTACAATTGCGTCCATCCAAGTTAGAGCTTTTCCTTCTTCACCTTGCCATAGTAAAAAATTACTATCCATTCTTACGTTTACACCTCCCTCCGAAAAGTTCTCTAAAATACTTCTCATTACACCATTATAGGCTTGCCACACCTCTTTTCTCGCATCGTTTATATAGGCATATTGTTGCAAAGCCCAAAAAAACCACAATGGAGCGTCTATGCTATTGTATGCCGCTTGCGTTCCTTCTCCTATATTTGGGAAAAAACCATCTTTAAAGTCATCAATCATTGTGTCGATTGCTAAACGAAACATTCGCCAATCGTCAAGTGCTATGCAAAGTCCGGGTAAGGAAATAAAAGTGTCGCGTCCCCATCGGCCAAACCAAGGAAAGCCCGCAACTAAATTAACCTTTGTGCCTTTGCGAGAAAAGAACATTCGAGCCGCTCTTTTAAGTATATCTTCGGTCGTTTGAATTGGAAAACGCCAATGGGTTTCTTTTGTAAAATCTTGGCTAAGTAGGAAAGGATTTGCCTCTTCCACTCCACAACTCACATATATGCTTTCTCCTTTTCTTAGGCTTACTTTGAATCTTCCTGGAACCAATAAATCCTCTTGAAACTCATATCCACGTTCCTTTTCTTTTATGTATTCAAAATTATAATACCAATAAGGATTGTGGGAATATTCTACTTTTTTTGAAAATTGTATGTAAAGAGGAGTGTAGTTGTCATACATTTTAAAGCATACTCCTTGCTCGGCATTCTTAAAAGAGGAATTAGCATTGTCGTTTGATTTTGATAGTTTATGAATTTGACGAAACGCCAAAAAAGGTTGCAATTCTAATTCAATATCTTGCAATGCCTCTTTTAAAGTATATTTTATTAAAAGTCTATCTTGTTTTTCTTGAAAGAACATTTGCTTTAACAAAACAATACTTCCAATTCTATAAGTGTGGGTTGGTAGCAATCCAAGCTCGTATGATTCAAGATATTTATGACCTTTGGGAGAATAAACGCCATTTTGATAGCAATGAAGTGCAAGATGAAAACTATTGTTATTTTGATTTATAGTTTCGTCTAAGGAAGATAAGAGTACGTGATTTTGATTATCTATCTTAGGTTGAGGAACAATTAGTAATCCATGATACTTTCTCGTATTGCAAAAAGTAAGTGTAGTACAAGAGTAAGCGTTTGATACATTTGCTCTTAACACTTCTCGATTCAAGGAGTATTCTAAGTTAGATAAATCATTCTTTGAGAAATATATTTCTTTCATTTCTTGAATTATTTAAGTCAATAAATTTTTTATTTCTTTAAATCTGAAAATCCTTACTAAGAAAGAGGCAATCACTATTAACACAAGAGTGATTATCGCTCTCACTACCCAATTTAATTCAAGTTGTTGTGCAAATATAGAAATAAAAATTACAATTATAACAAAAAATACTATTTTTAAACAATATCTCCATTCAAACCTTATTTTAAATATTTTTAAAGCCAACCACGCTTGTAGAATTGCCGTAACGCTTTGGGTAATTAAACTTGTTATTGCAGCTCCGTTTTCTTGAAACAAAGGAATTAGAATAAAGTTTAATCCTATGTTCATTATCATTCCCAGTCCTGCAATAAGGTTTAGATATTTTAAAGAGCCATTTGCGGTTAAAACAGTGCCGAAAATATAAGTCATAGAAATAGGAATAAAACAGAATGATAGGATTTTGTAAACGGTAGCACTTTCGTTTATATGTTTATTATAAAGCAATTCCATAAGTTCTGTTGAATAACAAATAGAAACTGCAACAAAACCAAGAGTGATTATAAGAAGTAGATGAAAAGCAGCACCAACAACGGCGTTTATCCTTTGATTTTCCTTTATCATCTTGGCAATAAGAGGAAGCAAAATCACCGAAAAAAGATAAGCAACCATATTTGCCGAATCCACAAGACGAAAGCCCGAGGCATAGATACCCGAACTAACACCATTATCCTCAACCAAAGCAAGCAACATAACCGAATCCATTCTATTGTAACAAGCCATCAACAAACCAAGTAAAGCGTATGGCAAACCATCCCTAAGGATATGGAGATTAAAAGCAAAATTCCACTTTAATTTTAATAGCCTTGTCTTTGACAAACACACAATCAAAGCCACTAAAAAAGTGATAAACATTGTCAAAGTTTGAATATAGACAAAATGATCTATTGTAAAACTTGCTCTAAGGGTGTCGTTCCAAAGGAAAATACCACAAAAAACAATAAGCAAACTCCTATCCAAAACCGAAATCACACTATCGGTCTTAAACAACATCAAAGACGTGATATTACTTCTCAAATAAGAAATAAAACTTTGCAAAACTTGCGTGATACACATCCAAGAAAGCAACTTTATCTGATAGGACGAATACCCCAAGAAAGCACCCACAATTAAAATAATTACGAAATAAATTGCCGCAAGAGCGAATTTCAAAGGCACAATACGAGCAAAGTATTTTTTAAGTAGTTGCGTATGTTGTGCAATAGTACGATTATTGTAGTTTGTAATGCCAAAATCAAGTATAATATTAAAAAGATAAGTGAAGTTAAACAAAGCATAATACATTCCATAGACATCGGCCGAGAGAGCGTTTTGCACCTCACGATCAATCCCCAAAATCCAAAATGACTTTATAAGAATGTTTAAAGCCAAAAGGAAGAATAAATTAGTAACAAAGAATCTTTTCATAGTTTTATGTAGCAAATATACAAAAGAATTTACAATTCTTGCAAAAGTCTTTTAAATTTTACCTGTTCTTCCATATCTCATCTAAATCTAAGTTTATGTATGTTTCTTTTTTTTGTGGTATTGGATTTCTTTTTGCGTATTGTTTTTCTTTTCTCTCCCATGTTCTTACGCATGCTTGCCAATCTTTCATTTTATATCTACCGACCATCCAACCATTACTTTCGTAATAATTAAAAAACATTTCAGCATCTACAATAAAATTGTTTTCTAAAATGAAATTTTTAATTTCTTCAAGTGTTGGTTTTACAAACAACTTACAATCAAGATTTATGTTATCTTTATCTTTTTTGTTATTATCTTTATTATGTAGTATTGGTATTTCTCCGTGTCGGTATTTTTCCATGTCGGTATTTTCCGTATTCGTATTTTTAGTTGCTTTTAAAGTGTATTCAACTGCTCCAAACTTACCTTTTTCATTGATTTGTTTTCCTTTTATCAACCAACCTGTTTCGGTCAATTCTTTGATATACTTCTTTAATGTATCAACACTATAACCTATATCTTTTGCCATAGATTTTAAATAGAATTTCCAATCCTCTGGCTTGGAAGCCATATAACAATAAACAAACCTTGCTCTATCACTCATCTTATTATCAAATATAAGTTCTCTTGGAATTGGTTGATAATTTTTTAATTCATTGTTAAATTTACTCATTTTTTTATATTTTTTTTATTTGACTACAAAGTTACGAAAAAACTTTCAATTAAGCAAAAAAAACACTAACTTAATTGTTTGAAAATCAGAATTTTTTTTGTATATTTGCAAAGTAATTTAAAAAAGAAGGAGAATATATGGTAGAAAGGTTAAAAACGACTAAGGAAGTGTTGGCGATGTTGGGTATTTCTTATACGACACTTTGGCGAATTAGAAAGAAACTTGCAATGTTCACAACCGAAAAGAAATTGAAGAATTATTATTCCCAAGAGGACATCAAGGAAATAGCACTCCAATTAAAAAAGGAAAATGCTTGTAGGATTTAACCCTAAATTAAATCAAGTTTTAGAAAAATAATACTTGATTTTAAAAAATTATTTCTTGATTCTATTTTCTTGAAACAAAGAAAAAAAGACTTAGTTATATTTAATTAAGTCTTTTTCTTTTTTCTTTTTACAACTTTATTAAACCTATAGTTTTCAAACTCTTTCAAGGGTTTTCAAGTGCTTGTTTTATAGTTGTTTATGTGTTATCTTTGCATTCGTGATCACAATAGGTAGTTTATTTATTAACTTTTAAATTGTATTAAAAATGGCAATAGAGTATGTAAAGGTAAAGAGAGAAATTTGTACGGGTTCTAATCCGGGTGAAAGATATCTTGCTCGTCTTTATAGAAATCAAGATGTGGATTTGGATATGATAGCCGAATCAATATCAAATTCAACTACGTTAAGTTATGCCGATGTGTTGGCGGTTTTGAAATCATTGGAGTTGGAAATAAGTAGAAATGTTCTAAATGGTAGTGCGGTGAAATTAGGCTTTTTGGGTGCGTTCATACCTTCCATTAAAGCTAAATCACAATTAGATGTTGATAAGGTGGATGCAAATACTATTACACGTTTTTCGTGTAGATTTTATCCATCAACAAAATTCAAACATACTTTGAAAACGGTGAAATTTCAAGAGGCTAATTTGGATGTAAAAGGATTGGTTGAATAGGTTTTTAGGTTGTGGTAGGAAAAAAGGAGGTGTGAAAATCCTCCTTTTTATTTATTTTTTTTGTATCTTTGCTCATTGTTTTAAGAATAAAATTTTACGAAATTGAGAGTTGGAGTTAATTCACGCTTGTTGTTAAAAGATAAGTTAGAGGGAATTGGTTATTTTACGTTGAAAAATTTGGAACGATTGGCGAAAAATCATCCCGATTGTGAGTTTGTTTTGTTTTTTGATAGACCTTACGATAGGGATTTTGTGTTTGCTAAAAATGTAAAGCCAATTGTGATTCCTTTGCCTACAAGGCATCCGATGCTTTGGCATATTTATTTTGAAATTCTTTTACCAATTTATATTCGTTTGTACAAAATAGATGTGTTGTTTTCGCCCGAGGGTTATGTTCCTACAAGGGTGAAAAAAAGTCCAATGTTATGTACAATTCACGATATTAATTTTGAGCATGATAAAACGTATATTGGCAATAGGGTGTATCAAAGATATATGGAGTATTTCACGCCTCGTTTTGCTAAAAGTGCTAATGCGGTGCTTACGGTTTCGGAATTTAGTAAACAAGATATAGCAACAACCTACCAAATAGACGAAAACAAAATATTTAATGTTGAATCCTCGGCAAATGAGGATTATATAACTTATTCTAAGGAGGAGAATGAAAGAACAAGGGAAAGATATAGTAATTCTTGTCCTTATTTTTATTTTGTGGGTTCTTTGCAAAAAAGAAAAAATCTTACAAATCTATTTCGTGCTTTTGATTTGTTTAAGGACAAAACGCAATCTAATGTAAAGTTGCTAATAGTTGGTAGTAAGAAATGGTGGAAAGGGGAGATTGAGGATACGTTTAATGCAATGAGGTTTAAGAATGAGGTTGTCTTTACGGGTAGATTGCCTTTGGAGGAGGTGAATCGTATTGCCTCGGCAAGCATTGGTTTGGTTTTTGTTTCGTTTTTTGAGGGTTTTGGCGTACCTCCCTTAGAGGCTTATCGTTCTTCAACCGCCGTGATTACGTCAAACACAAGTTCAATGCCCGAGATAGCGGGTGAGGGTGCGCTTTACGCTAATCCTTATGATGTAAATAGTATTTGTGAGGCGATGATAAGGCTTTATTCTAATCCTTTGCTTAGAGAGGAATTGATAAGAAAAGGACAAGAGCAAGCAAAAAAATATAGTTGGGATAAAACAGCAGAGTTAGTATGGAATGCAATAGAGAAAGTATTGAAAAAATAAAAGAATTATATTCACATTATTTAAAAAATCCAAGTATTAGTACCGATAGTCGTAGTATAAAGAAAGGGGATATATTCTTTGCTTTAAAGGGTGAAAATTTTGATGGTAATAATTTTGTTTTTCAAGCCATAGAACAAGGTGCCTCTCTTGTTGTTTGTGATAATAAGCAAATAGAGAAAGGGGATAAAATATTGCTTTGTGAAAATAGTTTGACAATGCTTCAAAATCTTGCTACATATCATAGAAAACAACTAAAAACTACTATAATAGGAATAAGTGGAACAAATGGCAAGACAACGACTAAGGAATTGATTCAAGCGGTTCTTTCAAAAAAATTCAAAACCCTTGCAACAAAAGGAAATCTTAATAATCATATTGGTGTGCCTCTTACTCTTCTTTCCATACCTTGTGATACGGAAATAGCAATCGTTGAAATGGGTGCAAATCATGTAGGGGAAATAGGTTTTTTATGTGATATTGCAATGCCCGATTTAGCAATCTTAACCAATATTGGCACGGCTCACATTGAGGGTTTTGGAAGTAGGGAAAATATAATAAAGACAAAAAAAGAATTGTTTGACTTTGTGAAAAATAATTCTTGCGAAAAATCACATATCTTTGTGAATTTTGACGATGAGGCTTTGAAAGATGAAACTTTTTCTAAGAAAACAACTTATTCTTTAAATACAAAGGCAGATATTTCGGCAAAGGCTTGTTGTGAAAATGGGTATGCACAAATTCTATTTAACGATTGTTTAATTAATTCTAATCTTGTAGGGGCATATAACGCGTATAATATTCTTGCGGCCTTGACAATTGGTTTGCATTTTGGTGTGGAATTGGAACAAATCAAAAAAGCGATAGATCAATACACGCCATCGAACAATCGTTCCCAAATCTTAAAGACAAATAACAATACTTTGATTTTAGATTGCTATAATGCTAATCCATCATCTTGCACCTCTTCAATAGAATCTTTTGCAAATATGGAGGCAAATCATAAAATGGTGTTTATGGGAGCAATGAAAGAATTAGGCGATGTGTCTATTCAAGAACATAAAAGGGTGTTTGACTTATTGCAATCAAAGGATTTTGAAAGGATTGTTTTGATTGGAGAGGAATATAGGAGTGTTTTAGAAAAGGGTAAAGTAGAGTGGTATGCTAATTCCGAGGAGTTTAAAGAAAATTTAATTGAAAATAAAATAGAGGAAGCAACGATTTTAATCAAAGGTTCACGCTCTACAAAAATGGAGGTTTTGAAAGATGTTTTATAGAGTTTTGGGTTTAATGTCGGGAACCTCGCTCGATGGATTAGATATTGCGTATTGTGAGTTTAATGAGGAAAAAGGGGAGTGGAGTTATTCTATTCCAAAGGCCGAAACCATTGCATACGAGGAGGATTTTAAGAAAAAGATTCGTTCAATGGAGAATGCCTCGGCGAATGAGTTGGCACAATTTTCGGTAGAGTTGGGACATTTCTTTGGAAAGAAAGCAAAAGAGTTTTTAGACGCCAATTCTCTTCAAGTAGATTTTGTTTCCTCTCATGGACAAACTATTTTTCATCGTCCCGATTTGCATTACACAACTCAAATAGGTGATTTGTCGGCTCTTTGTAGCGAGGTGAAACATACAACGATAGGAGATTTTCGTTCAATGGACGTTGCACTTGGTGGACAAGGTGCTCCTTTGGTTCCGATTGGTGATGAAATATTATTTTCCGCATACGAAAATTGTTTAAACCTTGGAGGCTTTTCAAATATTAGCCTAAAAAAACAATCAAAACGCATAGCCTACGACATTTGTCCGGTAAATATTGTCTTGAATCATCTTTGTGAAAAATTATCTTTACCTTTTGACAATGGGGGACAAATAGCCGCATCGGGAAAGGTTGATGAAAATCTTTTAAAACAATTAAACGCTTTACCTTACTATAAAAAGAAAACAAATAAATCCTTAGGTAAAGAATGGGTTGTAGAGAATATTTTTCCATTATTAGAAAAAGCTAACTTGGAAACAAAAGACCTTTTGGCAACTTTTACCGAACATATAGCAATTCAATTATCAAAGAATATAACGGGTAGAACGCTTTTGACCGGAGGTGGAGTTTACAATAGGTTTTTAGTAGAAAAATTAAAAAATAAAACAACGCACACAATAGAAATACCAAAAAAAACGATTATAGATTATAAGGAAGCGATGATATTTGCTTTTTTAGGGGTATTACGAATAAAGAAACAAGCGAATTGTCTTGCCTCGGTTACCGGAGCCGAAAGGGATAATTGTGGAGGAGTTATTGTTCAATGGATTTAAAACAAAACGAAAATAATATATTAAAACTAATCAAGCATTCCTCAACTCGTGAAAGGGGTTATGCACTTCTTGTTAGTAGATATTCGCAAATGATTTATTGGCAAGTAAGACGTATGGTGCTTTCTCACGATGATGCCGATGATTTGGTGCAAGAAATCTTTATAAAGGTGTTTGAAAATATTGAAAGTTTTCATAACGAATCTAAGTTATCAACTTGGATTTATAGAATAGCGTATAATCACACGATAAACTACATAAAATCTAAGTCAAATAGGTTATCAAAAAATAACTCTTCCTTTGAGCAAGAAATGTTTGAGAATTTACAATCCGATACTTTGTTTAATGGTGATGAAATAGAAATCAAACTACAAAAAGCAATGCTTGCCTTACCTACAAAACAAAGAGCGGTTTTTCAAATGAGGTATTATGATGAACTTTCTTTTTCTCAGATTGCAGAAATTACTAAAACCTCGGAGGGAGCCTTGAAGGCATCATATCATATTGCGGCAAAAAAGATAGAGGACTTGATGTTAAATGAAGATTTTTCTTTATGAAATTAAACCTTTGATATAAAATTTTGTCAAAGCAAGTGTAAATAAAAAAGATATGAATCAAAAAAATAACCCTTTTAAAGTTCCGGAAAATTATTTTGATAATTTGTCCAATAGATTAGAAACAGAATCGAAAAGAAAACACGTTTCTGTTTCAAGGGTATTGAAATATGTTGCTAGCATATCACTTGTTTTTACTTTATCTGTAAGTGTTTTTATTGTGATATTTACAGGCGACAGAAAAGAACATTTGCTTTCTTCTAATTTCTTTTCTTTATTTTCTCCAAATGAAAAGAAAGAAATAGATGATGCAAAGCAAAATCAAACTCAATCTTCACAAATTGCATGGGAAAAAGAAGTTGAAAATCTTGTTGCTGAGGCTGAACAAATACAATTTACAGAAGAAGAATTAGAATACTTAGAAAATTTTGTTGATGAAGATATTAACGAGTACGTTTTTAATAATTTTGAAAATTTAGAATAATGAAAAGAAAATTGATTTTAGCGTTATTGGTTTTGTTTGCTTTGACATTACCTGCTTATGCACAAAAAGATTGTCCTGAATGTAAGGAAAAAGAAAGAAAAGTTGCACAACAAAAAATGTTGAAAATGAAAAAAGCAACTTTTGTTCAAAATTTAAAGCTTACAGAAGAAGAAATGGAAAAATTTTGGCCAATATACGTTCAATACGATAATGAAATAAATGCAGTAATTGAACATCAGCATTCTTTAATGAGTAAATTTAAAGATAAAGACTTGCTTGAAATAGACCAAGAGGCTGCAAAAATGTTGGTAGAACAAAACAGTAAAACAGAAAGAGAACTTTCAGATATAAAAATTCATTATTATAAAGCTTTTTTAGATATTCTTCCTGCTCAAAAGGTTGCAAAACTAATAAAGGAAGAAAAACAAATTATGCGTAATCTTAGAAAAAAAGATAGAAAAGAAGGAAAACCACAAGAAACTTCATTAAAAAAAGAACAAAATGGTTTACAATTGGTTCCTAAGAAGTAGTTGTAAACTTAAAATATGACAATTTCAATATTTTTAGTCTTAGTTATATCTGGCTTATTTGTAGGATTTATTAACACTCTTTCGGCAGGAGGTACCGCAATCTCAATAGCACTTTATCTTGCCTTAGGTTTGAGTCCTGCACAAGCAAATGCGACAAATAGAATAGGGGTTTTATTGCAATCGTCTTTAACCTCTGTTCTATTTGCGCGTAAAGGGTTGCTTAAAAAGAGTTATTTCTTTCGCCTTGCCTTGCCAACAATGTTTGGAGCTTTAGTAGGAGCTGTGCTTTCTATTGTTTTACCGGAGGTTCTTTTTTCTTATTTTATGGGAATTAGTCTTTTGGTTATGACAATCTTTCTTTTTCGTTCGCCAAAAAAGTTTGAACAAGATGATTTGACTAAAACCGAAAACGGAATAAGTTTCTTGCAATATTTTGTCTTCTTTTTAATAGGAATTTATGGAGGTTTTGTTCAAGTAGGAACAGGCTTTCTTTTAATGGCAGCAGGTTCTATGCTTTTGGGTTATAATATTGTAAGAACAAATGCCTTGAAAATTACAGTAATGGCTTTTTATACAGTTGTTGCAGTTTTGGTTTTTTGGAAAGAAGGAAGCATTCATTGGCAGTTTGGATTGCTTCACTCAATCGGAACATTCATTGGTTCATTTATTGCAACAAAATTAGCATTCAAAAAAGGAGGTGGGTTTATTAGATGGGTAGTTGTGTTTGTGATTATATTCACTGCACTCTATTTATTTAAAATTGTGGATTTGAAACACTTTTTTCAATTTTTTATTGTTTAGTCTTTAACTTATGAATAAAAATATTATATTTGCAAAATCAAAATAAGAGTAAAAACTATGAAGAAAGTTGCGTTAATATTATTAGCTTGCACATTGGTAACAAGTTGTGCTACTACAAAAAAAGATAAATATAAATCGGTAGATGAAAAAGATGTTCCCTCAAAGTTTGTTCAAGATTTTAAGAAACGCCGTCCTGAAATAGAACAAGCAAATTGGAGAATGGTTGATTCAACGTGTTATATCGCTAAATTTAAGGCTTCGGGAAACGATGTAAGTATGAAATTTAAAAACACATCGGTTGAAACGGCTTGGAACGTTCCTTTGGAATACACTCCTAAGACAATAATTGATTATATTGAACAAAACTATCAAGGATACAAAATAGAAAGCGTAGATATTGTTGATGTAAGAAATAAAAAGAGCTATATAGCTACAATATACAAGAAAAGCGAAGAAGTAAAATTGCAATTTGATTTGCAAGGATATTTTACTAAGGTAATGGAATAAAAGATTTTATAAATCAATGAAAAGCAGTGAAACATTTTTTCTTTGTTTCGCTGCTTTTTTTCTTTGTTTTTTTTGATTTTTTCTTTGATTTATTTTGCTAAGTCTAAGAGTTTTTATGTATATTTGCAAATTAAAATATTTGTATCAATGAAAAAGTATCTTAAATTACTAAATAAGTCTTGGAATGCAATGATTCTTATAGAGGTTGCTTTGTTTGCAATTGTCTATGTGATAACCTATTACTATTATCTTTCAAACCAGGCTATTCTTTCAAAAGGTTCTGCCGTTACTTTTTCATACGTGTTGATGTTGGTAATGGTTCTTTGTGTGTTTTTGGGAGGAAAGGGAGTTAATAGAAAGTTAAAATCGATTGTAACACTTCCTCTACCCGAAAAAGTAGAGAAGTATAGAATGTTACAAATAAAGCGTTTACGTATCTATTCTTTAATTAACACTGTAGCCTTACTTGGAATGTTTGTTTGTAATCAAAAATCATTTTTATTATTCTCAATCATTTCTGTTTTATTGACTCTTTTGGCTAAAGTATCGGAATTGAAATTGAAAATGGAACTTTCTCTTAGCGAAGAGGAAATAGAAAATATGGAAAAATTGAAATTTGAAAAAATATAATATATTATGTTTGAAATAAGAAGAAGAGAACAACTTACACCTAACATTTATCTAATGGAGATAAGTGCCTATTGGGTGGCAAGAGCTGCAAAACCTGGACAATTCATTATCATAATAATAGATGATAAAGGTGAAAGAATCCCTTTAACTATTTGTGATTACAATAAAGAGGAAGGAACTATCACAATCGTTTTCCAAATCGTAGGAAAATCAACCGAGAAATTAGCAAAGTTAGGAAAAGGAAATAAATTAAAAGATGTAGTAGGACCACTTGGAAAAGAATCTTTGTTAATGTATGTTCCCGAAGAAGAAAGAGCAAACAAAAGAATTTTATTCATAGGAGGAGGAGTTGGAACAGCACCAATCTATCCACAAGTTAAGTGGGTAAAAGAAAATGGTATGAAAGCCGATGTAATTATTGGTACAAAAACCCACAATACCCTTATCTTAGAGGATATGATGAAAGAGGTTGCGGATAATCTTTATGTTTGCACCGATGATGGTTCTTACGGAATGAAAGGATTGGTAACCGATTGTTTGAAATCTCTTGTAGAAAAAGGAGAAAAATACGATGAAGTTGTTGCAATTGGACCAATGGTGATGATGAAATTCGTTTCCCTTTTAACAAAAGAATTAGGCTTAAAGACAACCGTTAGTTTAAATTCACTTATGGTTGATGGAACCGGAATGTGTGGAGCATGTAGAGTAACAATTGGAGGAAAAACCAAGTTTACTTGTGTTGATGGACCGGAATTTGATGCACATCTTGTAGATTTTGATGAAGCTATCAGAAGACAATCAATGTATAAAACACACGAAATAGCAACCGATTCGGAGGATCATAAATGTAACTTAACCGCAGCGGTTAATCATACAATAAAGAAAAGAAGAGTTCCCGTAAGAGAACAAGACGCTATTGTGAGAGTAAAGAATTTTGACGAGGTTTGCTATGGCTACACAATGGAAGAGGCAATGGAAGAGGCCGATCGTTGCTTGCAATGTAAAAATCCGGGTTGTGTAAGTGCATGTCCTGTAAATATTGACATACCTGCTTTCATCAAACAAATAAGAGGAGGACATGTAGGACATTTTGCACAAGCCTTTAAAATAATTTCCTCATCCTCTGCCTTACCTGCCGTATGTGGTAGAGTTTGTCCACAAGAAAGTCAATGCGAAGGAAGTTGTGTATTAGGAAAGAAAGGCGATCCGGTTGCAATTGGAAAACTTGAAAGATTTGTTGCCGATTGGGCAAGAGATGTTAAATTGGATTTCACCGAAGTTCCACAATCAAACGGAAAGAAAGTAGCGATTGTGGGTTCTGGTCCAAGTGGTTTGACTTGTGCGGGTGACCTTGCGAAAATGGGATATGAAGTTACGATATTTGAAGCTTTACATCAAGCCGGTGGAGTATTAGTTTATGGTATTCCAGAGTTCCGTTTACCAAAGGAAAGAGTGGTTAAACAAGAGGTTGAAAACATAAAGAAACTTGGAGTAAAGATTGTAACCGATGTTATAATAGGAAGAAGTATCACAATTGACGAATTGTTTGACAAAGAAGGCTTCTCTGCCGTTTATATCGCATCCGGTGCCGGTCTTCCTAAGTTTATGAATATCCCTGGAAAGAATCTTAACGGAGTTGTTTCGGCAAACGAATTGCTTACAAGAAGTAACCTTATGAAAGCATACGAACAAGGTTATGATACACCAGTTTATCCGGGAAATGTAACGATTGTAGTAGGAGGAGGTAATGTTGCAATGGACGCCGCTCGTACCGCAAGACGTTTAGGTGCAGAAGTACATGTGGTATATCGTAGAGGAAAGAACGAAATGCCTGCAAGAGCCGAAGAAGTTCATCACGCAAAAGAAGAAGGCATAGAATTCCACTATATGACTAACCCTGTTGAAATAATGGGTGATGAAAAAGGTTGGGTGAAATCGGTAAAATGTATTAAAATGGAACTTGGAGAACCCGATGCAAGTGGAAGAAGAAGCCCAATTGAAGTATCTGGTAGTGAACATGAATTACCTGCCGATTGCGTAATTATGGCTTTGGGAACCGCTCCTAATAAATTGATTATTGATACAACCGATAATCTTTCGGCAACCGATTGGGGTGGAATTCAAACCGATGAACACGCCGCTACTTCAAGAGAAGGAATCTTTGCCGGAGGAGATGCAGTTATGGGAGCAGCGACTGTGATTCTTGCAATGGGAGCAGGAAAGAAAGCAGCTAAGAGTATAGATGAATATCTAAGAAATAAATAGTATGAAAAAAAGAGTTTTATTTCTTTCAATGGCATTTCTTCTTTTGTGTGTAAGTTTTAGCGATAATCTTTATGCACAAAGAAGAAATAAAGCTCCATTGATAAGATTAGGTTTAAGAGCCGGTTTTAATATGAGTGACCTTACCTCTGCAAAAGGTTTGGATATTTATAATGGTTTGGCGTATTTTGATGAACAATTGAATTATATAGGTTTTACAGATACAAAACCATTTAAGTATGGCTTTAATGTAGGTTTTGCTGCACAAGCTCAATTAAATGAAAACTTCTTTTTGCAAGGTAATCTCTTGTACACAACAAAGGGATACAAACTAAACACACAAGAAGTTGAAATAGACACAAAGGCAGACTATCTACAAATTCCTATAGACTTTGTTTATAAATATGAATTGAATGATGATTGGCGTTTGATGGGTTCTTTGGGAGCATTTTTCGGCGTAGGATTATATGGATTTACCAATTTTGAAGACCACTATGGTGAAAAAGATGAACCAAGAGGACAACATGAACAAATAAGAGAGCCATATCTAAACGAAGAAACAGGAGTGAATCGTTTGATTTGCTTTGATCCTACTGTACATGGAATAACCTATTGGAAGGATCGCGATGATACTTTTGCAACTGATGGAACTTGGCGAGTAGATGGAGGTTTGCAAATAGGATTAGGCTTTGAATGGAAAAGTATTCAATTCCTTGTTCAATACCAATATAGTATTACTCCATTCTATGACTATAATAAGAAGTTAACAGAAAGATATGAGGCAAAGAATATAGAAGATGTTTCAACATCTTTTGAATATTTTAATCAATCTGTGCCTTCTTCACCTCGCCAACAACTAATTACATTCAGCGTTTCTTATTTCTTTGATAATTGGAATCATGGAATACGTTGGTAAAATTTTATATGAGAAAACTAATTCTAATTTTTTTATTTTTTTCATTTAGCTTTGTTGCCTATTGTCAGGAATTAACTCCTGACAAGGGCGATGTAAGTTTGTCATATTCGGCCTCTATTGGAGAGAACTTCCTTGCAAATAGAATGGGTGTTGGTTATGGAC
Organism: Candidatus Onthomorpha sp.; assembly: GCA_045645265.1. Classification (GTDB taxonomy): domain Bacteria; phylum Bacteroidota; class Bacteroidia; order Bacteroidales; family P3; genus Onthomorpha. The sequence goes on along the minus strand of JAZRIM010000003.1, from coordinate 15,383 downwards.
AATGGCTTAATGATAAAGTAGGGGTAAGACTTGGGATTTCTTCAACGGATTTTGCATTTAAATGTCCTTTTGAAAAAATAGAGGATAAGGCTCCTTATTCTGCAAAAGGAAAACAAATCTCTCTCAATGCTGCTCTTGATTACAAAGCTTCGGATAAACTATTGTTAAGTTTTTCGGCTTATGTTAGTAGTATGAATGCTTTTTCTATCAATGGAAATATTGGAAATATGGATATGTATTACACAAGAGCTTTCAATGCCTCAATGCGTTATATGTTTAATGAAAAGTCTTTTATAGATATATCTTTGACATTGGTTGATTCAAACAATCCTTTCTTGTATTGTAATCCTTATTTGCCTTATTATAGTCGTTATAATAGTTTAGGATTTAACGAATTTACTTCTTTCTGGCTACCATAAGTCCATCTCGAATAGGGATAATCAAGTTGTCTAACCTTTCATCTTCGGTTACAAGTTTATTAAAATTCTTCAAAGCCTTTGTCTCCTTATCACTATCCTTTACTTCCAAAACTACTTTCCCATACCAAAGAATATTATCTGCAATCATAATCCCACCAGAGTTTAATCTTTCAACGCATTTATTAAAATACGTAGGATAACTTGCTTTGTCGGCATCTATAAATATTAAATCAAAATTCCCTTCTATTGTATCAATCACCTCTAAGGCATTTCCGATGTGAAGTTTTATTTTGTTTTCAAGACCAAACTTAGCAATAGTTTCTTCAATAAACTCTTGCAAACTTTCATCTCTTTCAATTGTGTGAACAACTCCTTCGTTTTCCAATCCTTCTGCAAGACATAGTGTTGCGTAAGAAGTGAAAGTACCTAATTCAAGAACGTTTTTGGGTTTTACAAGTAAGGAAATAATTTTTAAGAAAGTGCCTTGCCAATTTCCACTTATCATATTTGGTCTTAAAAACTTAATATGGGTTTGTCTATCAATATATTGCAAACGCACGTCTTCTTTTGAACAAAATTCTTGACAATAATCCTCAATTCTTTTATCAATTAAAGGGTATATTTGCTTTTCCATATTACATCGAAATTATTTTAAATTCAACTCTTCTATTCTTTGCACGTCCCTCATCAGTAGAATTGTCAGCAATAGGTTGCTTTGCACCAAATCCTTTATGAGTTAAACGTTTTTCATCAATACCTTTCTCAACCAAATAGTTGAAAACAGCCTCTGCTCTTTGCTTTGAAAGTTTTAAATTATACTTATCACTACCTTTACTATCGGTATGACCTGAAAGTTCTATTGTCATATTTGGATATTCCTCCAAAATATTTATCAATTTGTGCAATTCAACAAAACTTTGAGGCAAAAGCACACTCTTATCAAAGTCAAAGAAAATATTTTCAAGTATAATCACTTGACCAACCTCATATTTTGGTTTATTCTTTTGTGTAGTTATAGTAATATTCTCGTGTTTTATAACTTTTTTCTCATTACATGTTAAACAATAAAGCTCAACATCGTCAATATAATAATAAGCTCCGGGAAGAATGTTTTTTAAAAATTTTGGAAAAAGAAGGTTGCTTTGTTCCTCAGGATAGAAATTACCAATTGTAAGAAATTTTTCTCCACCTTTTGCAATAAATTCACCCTCTATTTTTTGCCAATTTTCAGTATCTAACAAAGGTTTATTAAAAGCATTCACAACTTGTGGTTTAAAAATCTTTGCAATCTCTTGTTTAATTCCGTTTGTATGTTTTGTTTTTGTGTTATTTGTAAATAATTCCCTTGTATTATCGGTTATTCTCTCTGTAGTAAACAAACCACCTAAGGTTGCAACTGCTCCGGTTGAATATTCGGAAAGACTAACCCAAAAACTTAATTTATACTTTTCACCAGCCTGAAGGCTCTCTTTAAGTTCTGTTTGAATATATTCACGATAAGACGTCTTTGAAGTATAGATTCCAACCATTCCCTCACCAGTTTTTGCATACTGATAGCCCAATTTGTTCTTTGGCATTTGACATTGCTTTCCTCCACAAGGGTGATAATAATCGGAAGAACCACCTGTCGGTTGCCACCAAGCCTCTACCTCCATCATTTGACCGTATGGCTCAATTTTTTGAGGACAATAAAGATGGTCCTCAAAAGAAGAATTATAAATTAAGTTTTTTTTCTTTACCTCTTCTTGTCCTACAAGGTTATTTGTAAAGCAAAAAAATAGTAATATGGGTGTTATAAGTCTAAACATTTCCAATCAATTTTATTTTCGGCACAAAGCCAAGTTGTATTTTTGTCTTTTTTAAACCAAGTCATTTGCCTTTTAGCATATTGTCTTGTATTGATTTTTATATTCTCAATAGCTGTAGGCAAATCAACCTTTCCGTCAAAATATTCAAATAACTCCTTATAGCCAACTGTTTGCAAAGCTTGTAAATCTCTAAAGGGGTAAACCGTTTCTGCCTCTTTTATCAAACCCTCTTCAATCATTAAATCAACCCTTTTATAAATTCTTTCCAAAAGATTTTCTCTACTTCGTTCAAGACCTAATTTTATTATTTCAAAATCACGTTTTTTCTTTTCCCCCGAGCGAAAAGAAGTAAAGGTTTTGCCCGTTTGACGACACACCTCTATGGCTCTGATTAGTCTTATGTGATTTTGCTTATCGACAATTGCCCAATACTCAGGGTCTTTCTGCATAAGCTCTTCTTGAAGTGGTGCAATACCTTGCTTAGCAAATATTTCGTTTAATTCTTCGCGTATTTCAGGATTAACATCGGGCATATTATCCACCCCGTAGCAAAGAGCATTTACATAAAGTCCACTTCCACCGGTGAGAACAGCATAATCCTTTTCTTGAAATATTCTTTCCAACTCGCCAAGAGCATCTTTTTCAAAATCAGATATGTTATACTTTTGATGAATAGAGATATGACCAATTAAATTGTGCTTTGCCATAGAGAGTTCCAAAGCAGTAGGAGTAGCAACCCCTATATTCAATTCCTTATAGAATTGTCGCGAGTCAGCAGAAACTATTTCCGTATTAAGAAACCTTGCTAACTCAATGCTCAAAGCTGTTTTGCCAACAGCTGTAGGGCCAATTAAAACAATTAACTTCTTTTTGCTCATTGTTTCTTCAAACCTAATTTTTCTGCCTCAACGAAAAGCAACTCCATTGCAGCCTCTCTCTCATTTGGAATCACACCATCTAAGATGGCGTCTTTGATAATAGTTTTTAAAACCCCAATTTCTCTACAAGGACTCAAAGCAAAAATCTCCATAATCTCTTCTCCATTAACAGGAGGTTGGAAATTTCTAATCTTATCCTTTTCTTCAATCTCAATAAGCTTTTGTTTGACAACCTCAAAGTTTTGCATATATTGCTTAACCTTGTTCATATTCTTAGAAGTAACGTCAGCCTGACACAAAAGCATTAAATCGTCAATATCTTCCCCTGCATCGAAAAGCAAACGCCTTACAGCAGAGTCTGTAACCACGCTTTCAGCCAAAATAATAGGTCGTAGGTGTAAAGAAACCAACTTCTCAACATATTTCATCTTTTCGTTCAAAGGAAGTTTTAGCTTTCTAAAAATATTTTTTATCATTCTGCTCCCCTTAATCTCATGTCCGTGAAAAGAAAACCCTGTCTTTTCATCAAAACGTTTGCAATAAGGCTTTCCAATATCGTGCAAAATAGCAGTCCAACGCAAGAATAAATTATCGGTTTTTTGTGCAATATTTTCTAAAACCTCTAAGGTATGTTTAAAATTGTCTTTATGCGATTTTTCTCCTACCGATTCAGTGCCTTTAAGCTTTACAAGTTCAGGAATAATCCTTTCAAGCAAACCCGCTCTGTCCATTAAACGAAACGCCATAGAAGGATGAGAAGAGAGAATCATTTTATTGATTTCTTCAATATTTCTTTCTATTGATACAATCTCAATTCTATAAGCATTTCTCTTTATTGCCTCAAAAGTATCGGGGTGAATAGAAAAATCCAAACGGCTTGCAAACCTAATAGCTCTAAGCATTCTCAAAGGATCATCAGAAAAAGTAATATCAGGATCAAGAGGCGTTTGAATAATTTGGTTTTTAATATCCTCTATACCATTAAAAGGATCAAGTAATTTCCCGTAATTTTTTTCGTTAAGGCAGATTGCCATAGCGTTAATAGTGAAATCCCTTCTGTTTTGGTCATCTTCCAAAGTACCGTCCTCAACAACAGGCTTGCGAGAGTCTCTATTGTAACTTTCTTTCCTTGCTCCAACAAACTCAATTTGCCAAATCTCCTCGCCGTCCTTATAATTGAGCATAGCAGTGCCGAAATTTCTAAACACACTCACCTTAGAAGTTTTATTACCCAACATTTCGTGCAATCTATTAGCCAATTTAATTCCACTACCAATAGTTACAACATCAATATCCTTACAAGGACGATTCATAATAGCATCTCTGACATAACCACCTACAACATAGGTTTCTAACTCCAAAGAATCAGCAGCCTGTTGCAAAAGTTCAAAGACAGGAAAGTTTAATTTTTCTTTTAAATTCAACATATTCTGCAAAAATACGCAAAAACTTCAATTTAGCGACAAAACAAATAAGAAAACTATTCTTTTGTAATTTTTTTTGAAAAAATGCTTGGTTAGTAAAAAACGTTTATTATATTTGCAAAAACATTATAATAATAATTAAAACCTTAAAGCTATGAATAAATCAGAACAATTCATCGAAATGGAACACCAATACGGTGCACACAATTACCACCCTCTACCAGTAGTTCTTTCAAAAGGCGAAGGAGCATTTGTTTGGGACGTAGAAGGTAAACGTTATTTTGATTTCTTGTCGGCATATTCAGCAGTAAACCAAGGACATTGCCACCCAAAAATAGTAAACGCCTTATGCGAACAAGCAAAAACATTAACCCTTACTTCGAGAGCGTTTTATAATGATTGCTTAGGACCATACGAAAAGTATATAACAGAATACTTTGGCTATGATAAAGTCTTGCCAATGAATACAGGAGCCGAAGCAGACGAAACAGCAATGAAATTAGCAAGACGTTGGGGATACAAAGTAAAAGGAATACCAGAAAACGAAGCAATAATAATTTGTTGCGAAGGTAATTTCCACGGACGAACCATATCAATAATTTCCATGTCCACAGACCCAGACAGCTATGGTCAATTCGGGCCGTTCACACCCGGCTTTGTAAAAATTCCATACAATGACTCAGCAGCCTTGGAGCAAACACTTGAAAAATTAGGCGATAAAGTTGCAGGATTTTTAGTAGAACCAATACAAGGCGAAGCAGGAGTTTATGTGCCAAACGAAGGATATTTGAAAAAATGTTACGAAATCTGTAAAAAACATAACGTACTTTTCATTGCCGATGAAGTACAAACAGGAATTGCACGCACAGGAAAAATGCTCGCATGCGACCACGAAGGCGTAAGACCTGATATTTTAATATTAGGAAAAGCCCTTTCAGGAGGAGTAATCCCGGTTTCAGCAGTCCTTGCCGATGATGAAATAATGCTAACCATTAAACCAGGCGAACACGGCTCAACATTCGGAGGCTTTTGCTTAGCAGGAAAAGTAGCAATGGCAGCTTTGCAAGTAGTAAAAGACGAAAAACTTGAAGAAAAAGCCGAAGAATTAGGACAAATCTTCCGCGAAGAAATGTCAAAAGTAAAAAGCGATATGATAGAGCTTGTAAGAGGAAAAGGACTCTTGAACGCAATCGTCATAAAACCTAAAAACGGAAAAGAAGCCTGGGACGTATGCTTAAAGATGAAAGAATTAGGCGTATTAGCCAAACCAACACACCAACATATCATACGATTCGCACCACCACTTGTGATAACAAAACAACAACTCTTAGAAGCAATAGAGTTAATCAAACAAGCAATACTTTCATTTGAATAAAAAACGAAAATAAAGCAAAGAGAAAAACAAAAAACTCTTTGCTTTATTTTTTTATTTCTTTGATTTAGAAAAACATTTCTAAGGAAAAAGTCTTAGTATTTATAAAAGTTATTTGATTTTTTTGTACCTTTGTGGTGTGGAAACAAAGATTGATATATTAAAAGGGATACATCCAGGATTGTTTTTAAAGAGAGAACTTGATAATCGTAATATCGAGAGTAATCAATTTGCTGAAAGTATTGGAGAAAATCCACAAACTTTCAGTGATATTATTGCCGGGCGTATGTCTATGAATATATCTCTATCTTCTCACATAGAAAGCGTACTTGATTTGGAAGCAGGATTTTTGATGACCTTACAAGCATTTTACGATATTGCCGAAGAAAAAAATCGTTTGTCTAAAAAAAATCAACCAGATTTAGAAAAAATCCGACCAATATTGTTTTGGGATACTAAATTTGAAAATATAGATTTTTATACACATAGTCGTTATGTTATAAATCGTGTTTTTGAAAGAGGTTCTAACGAAGAAATAGAAGAAATTATACGTTTCTATGGACGTAAAGTCATTTTAGACTCTATAACCCTTAATTCACAATCTCCATTTAATAATAAAGTAAAGGAAAATCTTAAAATATATTTAGGATATGAGCAGTAATTCTTTACATTATCAGACTATAAAACCTATTTTACGCTCTTGTCTTGAAAAAATAATGAAAATAGAAGAGTTTAAGCCTTTTAGGTTAGTGGGAGGCACTTCTCTTTCTTTGCGTTACGGGCATCGTATGTCTGACGATATAGATTTGTTTACCGATGCAAAGTATGGCTCGCTTGATTTTTTAGCTTTGCAAAATATTCTTAGGAACGAGTTTGCATATTGTTATGGAGATTGTGGTGATTTGGTAGGTTTCGGTTCTTCTTATTTTATTGGAAATTCAAAAGATGATTGTGTAAAACTTGATTTGTTTTATACAGATACGTTTATTCGACCATTTGAAGAATATAATTCTATAAGAATAGCAGCAGTTGAAGATATTATTGCAATGAAGATAGAAGTTGTTGCGTCAGCTGGAAGAAAAAAAGATTTTTGGGACTTACATTTGTTACGCAACTATTACAATATAGATGAAATGTTAGGTTTTTATGCAGAGCGTTACCCTTATGGTTTTTCAAAGGAAGAATGTGTAAAAGGTTTAACAAATTTTAGTTTGGCGGATAATGACCCTGACCCTGTATGTCTGCAAAATAAAATATGGCAACTTATAAAACTCGATTTTAGCGAGTAAATTTAAATCGTAAAACATAAGTTAAGGAACGAAAATAGCGGATTCTTGCTCCGTAACTCGAAAAAAAAGTGAGTTAAGGAACAAGAATCCGATTTTTTTTCTTATTTTGCACAAATAAACGTTGCAATACTTGTGATATTATTTGCGGAATAATAAAAACGAAATGTTGACTTGTGAAAATAAAGCAAAGAGAAAATTAAAAAACTCTTTGCTTTATTTTTTTATTTCTTGCAATAAAATTTTTACAACAAAGTTAAAATAGTATTTTTATCGCATCGTAATAGTATTACAACACGATAAAAATACTATTTTAATACGTTCGTAATATTTTAAAACAAAGAAACACGCTCGTAAGTCTTAGAAAAATTTTGACAAACGAACCTTTTGTCTTTTTCTTTCTTTGTTATAAGAAACAAAACTTAGTCTATCTATTTTTTTGTCGTTAAAGAAAAAAGTTATACCTTTGTGAGTAGTTATTAACCCGTAAAAAAGGAGGAAAGACAGGAGAAAAAGAAAAAATTATAATTTAGACTTAGTTATTTATAACGACATATAAAGCGTTTTTGCTTATAGTAGGTTGCATGAAATCTCGACAATTTCATAAAATATCCTAATAAAATAGGCGGAAAACGCTCACGAGTAATATCGTGGGCTTTTCTTGTTTAGGATATTAGGTAGTCGAGAACCTCATGTAACAATAAGAAAAAAGTCCAACGTTTTTTTTATGTCCATAACTCAAAAAAAGAAATTATTTAATAGCCATTTGGGACTGTGGTAAACAAAAGAATAGAAAAAATGAAAAAGATAATTACTTTTATATTATTAGTATTTATAATATTCAATTTAAAATCACAAGATACAATGGATACATTGTATTATGATAAAGATTGGAAAGGTGTTTCAAGTAAAGTTTTTGCAACTTATTATAGAATTATTTCAAATTCTACTGATAGTAATTATATGAAGAAAGTTAGAGATTATTTTATAACAGGCGAATTACAAGGTGAGGGAGGATATATATCAATAGATAAATATGATGATTCAAAATCTATTTTTGATGGAGAGTGCTTTACATATTATAAAAATGGACTTATTTCTAGTCGAACTTTTTATAAAAATGGGAAAATAGAAGGTTTGTATACAGAATTTTCTGAGAATGGGGAATCGTGTATTCAGGTAGAATATAGTAATGGAGAACCTTTAAATGATTATTATACTGTTTCTGATAAAAATGGTTTTTGTAGTAAATTTAGAATTTCAGATAATCAACCTATGTATGAAAGTCCAAGTTTATTTGAAATAAAAACAGAATATAGAAATGGTCTCCCTTGGTTGTATTACAACAAAAATTCAATTACAGTTGGAATGACTACTCAAAAAATAAGGGATTATGGGAAATACTATCAAGCCTCCATAATTATTAAGAATAATTCCATGTACCCAATAGAGTTCGATCCATCAAATATAACAGCAATGTTATTTGTTGAAGAAACTATTTATGATGATTATTCTGCTTATAATGAGAAAAAAATAATAGATACTATAATGTTGAAAGTTTATTCAGCAGAAGAATATCTTAAGAAAGTTAAAAACAGACAAACAGCAGCTATGATTTTAGTCGGTGTTTCAGAAGGGTTAGCTGCATCAAGTGCAGGCTATTCAACATCTACTACAAATTCCTCTTATAATGGTTATTCTTCTAATTATGGATATGTTTCTGGTTATGGTACATATACAGGAAACACTTCATATTATGGTACAGCAACTTCTACAACTACAACCTATAATGCGGCGGCGGCTTATCAAGCCCAAGTTATGGCAGGTGAACGTATAAATTCACTGAATAATGATTTGGTATCTGAAAGAATAAGTAAAAATGAAGGTTATTTAAAAAGAACAATTATATACCCAGGAGAAAGTATTTATGGATATGTGAATATTAAACGTAAATCGGGCTTAAATTTGATTGTAGATATAAAAATAAATGGAGTTAGTTATCCATTTCATTGGGATGTAAGAAAATAGTTTAGATAAAACATTGTCTTTTAAAAATATATTTCTAAATATTGTATAACAAGAAAATAACTCTAAATTTATTTATTTCTTTTTAGAGGCTCTTTCTCTTTGTGTCATATTTAAGTCTTGCAATGTTCTGCTAAATGTGTCGTCTTTGGATAGAAAGAGGATATTATTTTTTAGTTGAAGTGCGTATAATACGCGAAGCTATATTTCAATAGCTACTGTTGGCACATCAACATATCATACGTTTTGCCCCACCACTTGTAATAACAAAACAACAACTCTTAGAAGCAATAGAGTTAATCAAACAAGCAATACTTTCTTTTGAATAAGAAATAAAAAAGGCAACCAAAACAAAAATGGTTGCCTTTTTATCATTAAAATATTTCTTGATTTTAGAAAATTATTTCTTGATTTAAAAAAAATAAAATCAAATAAAAATACTCGTAAGTCTTTATTTTAATAATTTCTTATTTTTAACTTCTTCTAATATTTTCATTTGTTGAATAGCAATTTGATTGAGTTTGATTAGTCTTTCGTTTTGAGCAAGTCCATCTTTTATGAAAACCGCATTTAAACTTTCCATATTAGATAAGCAAATCAATTCATTGATACTTGCATAGTCTCTAATATTTCCTTTTTTATCTGGATTGTTTTGTCGCCATTGCTTTGCCGTAATTCCAAACATTGCAACGTTTAATACATCTGCTTCATCTGCATAAATTATACTTGCTTGCTGAGGGGTAATCTCTAATGGGATAAGATTTTTCTCTATTGCATCTGTATGAATATGGTAGTTGATTTTTGATAACTCTCTTTTTGCACTCCAATTCAGTAATTTTTGTTCTTCTTCTTTTAATCTTTGAAATTCTTTTACTATATACAATTCAAATTCTACCGAAATCCAACTTGCAAACTTAAAAGCAATATCTTTGTGTGCAAATGTTCCACCGTATCTTCCCGATTTAGAAATAATGCCTATTGCATTAGTGGTATTTATCCATTTTAGAGGAGAAAGAGTGAATGCATTAAGTCCTGCTTCCCTTCTAAACCCCTCGAATTCGAGTGGTTTGAAGTTAGGATTGTATAAACTTTCCCAAATTCCTAAATATTCAATTGTATTTCTATTTCGCATCCAATTGCCAATTACCGCCGTAGGGTCATCGCTTTTATGTTTAGCAATATCGGTTAGTGATATATAATCACTATCGTTAAACATAATTATTGTTACATTGGTATCTTGAACGCTAATTTTTGCCATATTTTTTTATTTCTTTGATTTTATTTTCGCTTTTTAATGAATGGCAAGGCTATTGCTGCGATTACAAGGGCTATGATTAGGATTGAGCCGATTAGGTTAATGATGTTGAATGTTTTTAGTGTGTCTGGTTCGCATCTTAACTCTATTGTGTGTTGTCCTGCCGGCACTTCAATGGCTCTAAGTACATAGTTGGCTCTTAGAATTGGTGTTTCTTTGCCATCGATATAGGCTTTCCAACCTTCTTTGTAATAGATTTCCGAGAAAACACATAGTTGTGCTGTTGTGGAAGTAGTTTTATAGATTTTTAAGTCAGGGTTGTTGTTTTCTGAGTCTTGTAATGTGATTGTTGCTGCTTGGTCTGCGTTTGAGAAGTCTTTGTTTTGTAGTTGTGAGGTAAATTCTTTGTTGATTATTGCTGTGTGTTGTGGTTGGAAATCGTTGAGTGCAAGGATTTCTTCATCGGGTGTGTTTACCCATTTTATGTTTTCTACAAACCATGCTGCTCCACAGGCTTCTGTGTTTTCAACTGCCATTCCGCCTTCTTGACCTACAGGTAATATAAAGTATCTTGTGTTAAGCATATTTAAGACTTGTAGGTTTGGACAAGGGATTTGTTGTTGGTAGGTGTAGAAGAATTGTCTTATTTGATTGTTTTTTAGTAGTGAGGTGTCGTTTAGATCTTTTTGTTTGTAGTTAGGGTTTGTCAAATGGAAGGAAATGATGTCTTGATAGCGTTGTAGTTTTGCTCCGTGATAGCCTCCGATTGATGGAACGTGATATGAGGTTGAGGCATCGTTGAATGTGTTTACTGCCATATTGTAAACGCGATAGTGTTTTATGTCTTTTGCAGATACTTCTGCTTTTATTTGTTCTAAGGCAGGAGTTGATTGTATTTCCATTTCGTATGGTTTTTTGTAATTGTCTTTTGAAATGTAGCGATTATCAACTTGCCATAGGTCAATCACTGATGCAATTCCTATAATAAGTATTACTATAATTTCTTTCTTTAAGATGTTTCTTGCAAATAGGAATAGGGAGAGAAATGCTATTGCAATAAAGATGAATGAGCGTAAGGCGTCTGAGGTAAAGGCTGATTTTCTGTCTTCATATAAGGCTTGAATGAAACTATCGCCTAATATTGCTTGAAATGTTGCGTCTTGTGAAGAGGCGAATGATGCAAATAATTCCGGTGCAATTGCACATATTAAACAAAATCCTCCGATTATTCCTCCACTTATGTAGAGTGCTCTTGTTTTTTTCTTGTTTTCTATTTCTGTGTTAAAGAATTCTTTTAGTCCAAGAAAGGCTGTGATTACTAAGGTTACGTTTGCTATTACAAGAATCATTGAAGGGGTACGGAATTTGTTGTAAAGAGGTAGATGATTAAATAAAAACTCGTTTAGAATCAAGAAGTTGTTTCCCCAAGATATAAGGATTGAAACAACGGTTGCAAACAATAGCCACCAACGTTCTGCACCTTTGATTAGCAAAAAGCCAAGTAGTGAAAGGAATATCACGATTGCTCCAAAGTAAACAGTGCCTGCTGTAAAGGGTTGTTCGCCCCAATAGGTTGAGCCTGCGTATTGATTGATTACTTGTTGGATTTGTGGGTGTGAGGCTTGTGCTGGTTGTGTTGTTTGTAGTTCTTGTAAACGATTTTCGGCAAGAGATTCCCAACGATTGTCCGATGAGCCACCTCCACGAAAGTCTGGAATAAGCATTGTAAGTGTTTCGCCTTTTCCATAACTCCATGCGTATGCGTAATCAATAGTTAAGCCTTTTGCATTGTTGTTTTGGTTATCGTTTGCTTTAATTGTAAGTTCGCTTCCGCCTCTCATTGTGTGTTTTGCATACTCAGCATTAAGTGCAAGATGAGAAGAGTTTGGCATTACTGCAATTACGGCTGCTATTATCAAGGCTACGCAAGATAAGGCAAAGTTTTTGATTTGTTTTTCTTTGATTGCATAAATTAAATAAGTCATTCCAAGAATTAAAACAGCGATTAGGGTGTAGTAAGTTATTTGAACGTGGTTAAAATATATTTGTAGCCCTAAGGAAAGCGTAAATATAATTATTCCTGATATGTATTTGCGTTTGAAAACGAGTATTATACCTGCAAGAATTGGTGCAATCATTGCCATAGCCCACGCTTTTGTAATGTGTCCTACGGTAATAATTATCACATTGTAAGAGCCAAGTGCGTAAATCAATGCAGAAAAAGCACTAATCAAAGGTTTGGCTCCCATAGCACACATAAACACATAGAAACCAAGCATCATAATGAAGAAAATCCCTGCATCGAAATGGAAATTCCAAAGAGTTAAAGGCTGACTTATTGTATCAAAAATATTATTTGATTGAGGAAATGCAATTTGATAAGAAGGCATTCCGCTAAACATAGAGTTTGCCCAAGAAGAACCTTCTCCGCTTGCTTTTTCGTAGTCAAGCAATTCTTTGGCTGCACCATCAAATTGAGCCATATCGCTTTGAAATAATTTTTTTCCATCTAAAACAGGAGAGAAAAACACAAAACTAATTACGATGAAAGAAACTATCGCAATAATGTGAGGAATAATTTTTTTGAAGTTCATATTTTATTTTTTTATTTTTTATTAGAAAGTGCAAAACTACAAAAAAACGTGGAATATATTCTAAGAATAAAGAAAAAATCGTATCTTTGTAGTCTGAAAAATTTATGACTAATTATAATGAGCGAAGAATTAAGAAAAGGAGAATATACAGCCGCCAATATAAATGTATTGGAAGGCTTGGAAGCTGTTAGAAAAAGACCCGCAATGTATATAGGTGATGTAAACGTTCGAGGATTGCATCACTTGGTTTATGAAGTTGTTGATAACTCTATTGACGAAGCATTAGCAGGGTATTGTAATAAGGTAAGCGTTCAAATATTAGAAAATAATTCCATAAGAGTTGAGGATAACGGTCGTGGAATCCCCGTTGATATTCACCCAAAAGAAGGGCGTTCTGCTTTGGAAGTAGTTATGACGGTCTTACATGCGGGAGGTAAATTTGATAAAGGTTCTTATAAAGTATCGGGGGGATTGCACGGAGTAGGGGTTAGTTGTGTGAATGCTTTATCAAAATATCTTAAAGTAAACGTTTATCGTGATGGAAAGGTATATGAACAAGAATATTCAAGAGGTATTCCACAATATGCAGTAAAGGAAATAGGCACAACAGACAAAAGAGGAACGGTAGTAGAGTTTTTACCAGATGATGAAGTGTTTACAGTTAGCGTTTACGACTATCAAACCTTAGCATCAAGACTTAGAGAACTTGCTTTCTTAAATAAAGGAATAGAATTATCTATTACAGATTTTCGTCAAAAAGATGAGCAAGGCAATTTCCTAAGCGAAACATTTTATTCAGAAGAAGGATTAAAGGATTTTATATCATATCTTGACGCAACAAGAGAACACTTAATTCCGGAGGCGATTTACGTAGAGGGAGAAAAGCAAGGCATTCCTATTGAAATAGCAATGCAATACAATACAGGCTTTACAGAAAATCTTCATTCCTATGTAAATAATATTAACACACATGAAGGAGGTACACACTTGACAGGATTTCGTCAAGGAATGACAAGAACCTTGAAAAACTATGCAACAAAAGAAGGATTGCTTGATAAATTGAAATTTGAGATAGCCGGAGATGACTTTCGTGAAGGATTGACAGCGGTTATTTCGGTAAAAGTTGCAGAACCTCAATTTGAAGGACAAACAAAGACTAAATTAGGAAATAGCGAAGTAGCACCGGCAGTTGCAGCAGCGGTAAGCGAAATCTTAACCAATTATTTAGAAGAGCACCCTAAGGAAGCAAAACAAATAGTTGATAAAGTAATTCTTGCAGCAACGGCAAGACACGCCGCAAGAAAAGCAAGAGATCTTGTACAACGTCAAACAATATTAGGAGTTGCAGGATTGCCGGGAAAATTAGCCGATTGTGCATCAAATGACCCAAGCGTATGTGAATTATTCCTTGTCGAAGGGGATTCAGCGGGAGGAACAGCAAAACAAGGTCGCGATAGAGAACACCAAGCCATTCTTCCATTAAGAGGAAAGATACTAAACGTAGAAAAAGCAATGCAACATAGAGTCTTAGACTCGGAAGAAATAAAAAATATCTACACAGCATTGGGCGTATCGATAGGAACAAAAGAAGATTCCAAAGCTTTGAATATGGAAAAACTACGTTACCACAAAGTAATCATTATGACCGATGCCGATGTCGATGGAGCACACATTGCAACCTTGATTTTAACATTCTTCTTCCGTTATATGCGAGAATTGATTGAAGAAGGCCACGTTTTCATTGCAACACCTCCATTATATAGAGTATCATCTAATAGCAATAAACAAGGAGTTTATTGTTGGAATGAAGAAGAAAGAACACTTGCAATAGAAGAACAATCAAGTGGAAAGGGAAGAGTAGAGGTTCAACGCTACAAAGGTCTTGGAGAAATGAACGAAGAACAACTTTGGGAAACAACAATGAATCCACAAACTCGTATTTTAAGACAAGTAACTATTGAAAACGCATCGGAAGCAGATAGAGTTTTCTCAATGCTTATGGGAGATGACGTTCCACCACGAAGAGAATTTATAGAAAAGAACGCAACATACGCAAACATAGATGTGTAATAAGAAAGAAAAAAAAGAATGCTCCAAGATTTTTCAAGGAGCATTCTTTTTTTTCTTTCTTATTCCACAATCAATTTCTTTTTCACGCTACCTTTTGCGGTGTTAATCTTGACTATGTATGTTCCCGAAGATAAATTGCTAATATCTATGTCTTTTTCAAAGTTGCTTACCTTTGTTTCTATTAGCAATTTCCCAACCATATCAAAGACTTGAATATTATTTATAGTATAATGACTCATTACCTTAAAGTAA
>JAZRIM010000002.1:0-24561 GCA_045645265.1 Candidatus Onthomorpha sp. | reverse complement strand
ATGTTACTTCAAACCATTTGTATGATTCAAAGCCACTTGGTGCTGTGGCAACGGTTACTGTGTCGCCATTCCCTGCGCATCCTGGAGTGTTAATTAAGGCTGGTTCTGCCTTCGCTGTGAAATAGCCATAGCCTCCGTGCGCTGTTGGAGAACAGTCTCCTAATCTTACTCTTATTGTTATTCTATCGCCTACATATTTTGCAAGATTGATTTTGATTTGTTGCCAATTACTCCATATCCAACCTGAGTTTACTGCTGATGTATGCCAAAGTGTTGGTTCTAATGATGGTAATTGTGAATTAGATGTCTTTTCAAAAAATGCACAAGGGTCAACTAATTCTTCTAACATTGCACCATTGTCAGGAGAGTGTCTCATTACGTCTATTTGGAAGGTAGGATTTTGGTATCCTGTGTGAGTTGGAGCTTCCAATACCATAGCATACATAAAAGTAAGCAAACAATTTTCTAAGTTTACTTCCATTGTGTATTGCAATTGTGAGCAATCGGCTCCTCCTTCTTCGTTATTGATTTGTGAAGCGTGAGTAAAGCCTTCTGGAACACGAGGTAATTGTCCTGCTGAATAGGAATCTGTTCCGTTGTCATAGACTATGAAAAATCTTCCGCCTTCATCTGAGGCTAATGTTGGATCTGACCAAGAGTTTATCCAGTTAAATATTGGCTGAGAATTTGTTCCGTCATAGTCGCCTGTTTTTGCTTGCCAATATTGATAGCCTCCTGTTGAGAAATCAAGGTTTTCTCCTATTGGTACTTGGGCTTGTAGATTTAACCCAAACAATAGTGATAGGGTAATTACTATTGCTTTTTTTGTGTTTTTAATTATATTATCCATCTCTTTGTTTTATTCTTTTTTTTCTTTGTTTTAAAAAATTATTTCTTTGTTTTATGACACTATTTCTTTGCTTTTTGTTTTTCTATCTTAATTTTATTTTTGTTATTCCTTCTCCTCCAAATTCTATGGCTGCGGCTTTGAAACTTTCTACTTCGGAATTTGTTTTTAAATAATCTCTTACGATTGTTTTTAATATGCCATCTCCTTTTCCGTGAAGGATTGAGAGTTCGCTTTCACCGAGTAATCTTGCTTGATCTATGTGTTTTGAAAGTTTATCAAGAGCCTCATCTGCTCTGCAACCTCTTAAATCTAACTGATAACTAAATTGTGCTCTTAATGTATTGATGTCGTTAAAAATAGTGTTAAGTTGAGTGTTTTTTGCTTTTACGGATTTTTTGTTTTTTTGTTGCTTTAAATATATTTGTTTGTTTACTTTTTGTATTTTGGTAATAGGTAGAGTTAATACTAATTCTCCACATTCTACTTCTACTTTATTGCGACGGATTTCTTTAATTGTGGCGTAGTTATTGCCGGCTTCTAACAATACTACATCGCCTACAGATAGTGGAGTTGTATCAAAAGGTATGTTTGTATGAGGATTTTGAACTATTTCTTTAACTTGTATTTGTGGTTCTAATTCTTGAAGGTCTTTTTCTATGATTTTTACTTCTTGTTGAAGGTCTTGACGTGCTTGAATAGTTGTTTGTTTTTCGGCTTTAGCAGTTTTGATTTTTTCTATTGTGTTTTCTATTTGTTTATTGGCTCCTTGAAGAATTTGTTTTGCCTCTGATTTTGCTTGATAGATGATTTCTTTTTCTTTTTGTTTGATTTCCGCAAGTTTTGCGTTGTACTGATTTACTAAGTTGTTTAATAGTTCATCTTGAACCTTGATTATTTCTTGTTTGTTTTTTATTTCTAATTTATCTACTTCAAGTTGTTGAAGGCTTTGTTCAAAATCTACAAATCCTTGTCCTATTTTCTTCGATGCAGACTCAATAATATTTTGGGAAAGTCCTATTGTCTTTGCTATTTCAAAGGCAAAACTACTTCCCGGTTTACCTATTGAGAGTTGAAATAGAGGTTTCATATTATTTGTGTCAAAAAGCATTGCTCCATTTACTATGGTTGAATGTTTTTCGGCTAAGAGTTTGAGGTTTGAATAGTGAGTTGTAACTATGCCATACGCTCCTTTTGCTTCCAAATCTTCTAATACAGCTTCGGCAATTGCCCCTCCAATGCTTGGATCGGTTCCTGTACCACATTCATCTATAAGAAACAAACAAGAATCGTCTGCCTTTTCGGTTAAATTCTTCATATTTAAAAGGTGAGATGAATAAGTACTTAAATCATTCTCTATACTTTGTTCATCTCCCATATCAATAAATATACGATTGAATATTGTAACCTCGGAAGTCTGCTTCATAGGGACTAAAATTCCGCATTGCAACATATATTGTAAAAGCCCTACTGTTTTTAAACACACAGATTTTCCACCCGCATTAGGTCCTGAAATTATAAGTATTCTATTTTTTTCGTTAAGTTCTATTTTTAATGGAACGATTTCTTTATTGTTTGATTTCAAAGCCTCTTCTAATAAAGGATGTCGTGCTTCATACCAAATAAAACTTCGATTTTGTGTTTTGATTATAGGTTTTCCTGCTTTGATTTTAAAAGCGTATTTTGCCTTTGCACGAATAAAATCGATACGAATTAGAAATCTATAAGCAACAATAAGGCTATCGGTAAGAGGTCTTAGATTTTCTGTGAATTGTGTTAAGATTTTAACTATTTCTCTTGCTTGTGCAAATTCTAATTCTCTGAGTTCGTTATTTAATTCTACGATTTCAGCCGGTTCTATATAGGAAGTTTGTCCTGTTGCAGACTCATCGTGAACAAATCCTTGAAGTCGGCGTTTGTTTGCAGAGGTTATAGGGATTACAGGCCTACCATTTCTTATTGTAAGTTCAGCATCGCTTGCTGTCCAACCTTGTTGCTTAGAGAAAGTAAGGAGTTTTCTAATTCTTTTTTCAACTTCTGCTTGTTTTCTGCGTATTCCAACTCGTATAACAAAGAGTTCGTCTGATGCATTGTCTAAAATTTCTCCGTCTTCTGAGAGTATTTTTCTGCAATTACGCAAAATGTCTTGGTCAATAAAGATTCCTTCACTCAAAGTAGAGAGTAGAGGAAAAGACTCTTTGTTGTGTTCAAAGAATTGACCCCAAGCGTGTATTGTTTTAAGAGAACGCCAAAGTTCAAACAAAGAAGCCTGTGATATAAAAGTGCCTGGAATTTTGATTCTAACCAATTCCTCGCACATGTCAAAATAATCTTCGGATGGATATTGTTTGTTGGATAGTATAATAGAGAGAAACTCTTCTACAAAAGTAAGTTCTCTTTCTATTTCACTTTTTGAACGACTAAATTTTATCTTATCAACTAATTTTTCAGCTGATAAAGATAAGCAATAGGTCTTTATAGATTGTAATATTTGCTCAAATTCTAACTTCTCTTCAAGTTTATTTTTTCTTTTCATCTATTCTTGCTCTTTGCTACAAAGTTCTAACCACCTATATTCTTTCTCTTCTATCTCTTCAACTAAGGATTGATATTCTTTTGTTTTTTCTAAAAGTTGGTCATTTACCAATTCGCCAGAAGATAATAGTCCTTCTATTTCTTCTTTGCGCACCTCCAATATTGGCAAGGTTTCTTCTATCAATTCCTTTTCTCTTTGTTCTTTATATGTGAGTTTGATTTTTGTTTCCTTTGGCTTGATTGCAAGCGGTTTTTCTTTCTTTTCTTCTTGTTGTTTCTTTTGTTTATGATTTTCTTTCTCCTTTATAAGATAGTCAGTGTAGTTCCCCGGAAATTCTTTTATCTCCCCATTTTCTTTAAAAACAAATAACTGAGATACTATCTTATCTAAAAAATGTCTATCGTGAGATACAATCATCAAACAGCCTTGAAACTGTTCTAAAAACGTTTCTAACTTCATTTGAGTGTAAATATCCAAATCGTTAGTCGGCTCATCTAAGATAAGAAAGTTTGGATTAGAGATTAGAATACATAAAAGATTTAACAATCTTTTTTCTCCACCTGAAAGATTTCCATAATGAGTGTGTTGTTTGTAAGGAGGAATACCAAAATGTGTTAAATACTGACTTGCTCCCATTGTTGTGCCGTCTGCTAATTGTATATTCTCACTTATTTTCTTTACTATATCTATTACTTTTATGTCAGATTTTTCTTCCAGTGGGTTTTGTGTGTAATAGCCTATTTGAATTGTTTGTCCAAGTGTTACTTTTCCTGAGTCGGGTTTTATTTTTTCTGTAATAATATCTAATAAGGTTGTTTTGCCACTTCCATTCTTTCCTATAATTCCTATCTTATCTCCTTTTTTGTAAATATGTGAGAAATCGTTTATTATAATTCTTTCGCCAAATGATTTATTGATATTGTTTATTTCTAATATCTTTCCTCCTATTCTTTGTGCTTTAACGGTTAAATCTGCACTTTGAGTAATGTTTACATTAGATATTGTTTCTTTTAGTTCGTTGAAAGCCTCTATTCTTGCTTTTGATTTAGTGCCTCTTGCTTGTGGCATTCGACGCATCCATTCTAATTCTTTTTTGTAAAGGTTTTTGGCTTTGGCTAAAAGAACTGTTTCTTGTTGTTGGCGTTCTGCTTTCTTTTCTAAATAGTAATCAAATTTGCCTTCATATTTACTGATTTGTCCTTTGTCTAATTCATAAATTTCTGTGCTGACTCTATCTATAAAATATCTATCGTGAGATACAAATAGTATGCTTTGGTTGGCTGTGTCTAAGTATTCTTCAAGCCATTCTATCATTTCTATGTCTAAATGGTTGGTTGGCTCATCTAAAAGCAATACTTCACTCTTGCTTATCAAGACTGCACAAAGTGCGACTTTCTTTTTTTCTCCTCCTGAAAGGGTTGCAACATTTTTTGTTAAGTCTGTGATGTTTAATTTACCTAATATTTCTTTTATTTGGCTCTCATAGTTCCACGCATTTTGACAATCCATCTCTAAAATGGCTTCACTCAATTCTTTTTCTGCGTTTTCGTCAGTGGATTGTGTGCTTCTAAGTAAGGCTTCTTCGTATCGCTTAACGGTTTTCATTAAAGGAGTTGGCGAATTAAACAATACGTCCATTATTGAAGATGTTTCGGATTGTAAGGGGTGTTGTTCAAGATATGAAACTGCTATTCCTTTGCGAAAAGATACGAGCCCACTATCTGCGTTTTCTTTATTTGCTATTATTTTAAGAAGTGTGCTTTTTCCACTACCGTTTTCGGCCACTAAGGCTATCTTTTGTCCTTTGTTTATGCCAAATCCGATGGAGGAAAACAATTCTTTTTCTCCAAAATTCTTACTTACATTTTCTAATGTTACGTAATTTTCAGCCATTTCTAATTTTCTTTAAAAGAAGATGGTATATTAAAAGGATATTGTTGTGTTTTATCGTATTCTAATCCCTCTTGCAAAAGAGTAAATTTGTATTTAGATTTGTTCAGCAAGGCTTCTATTTTGAATTTCTGCAACTGATTTTCGTATGTCTTGTTTATTTTTAATTCTATTGTTGGTTGAGTTTTAAAAATAAAGTGTTTTTCAGAAGGAATTGTGTCTAAAAGAAATTGTTCCAAAGATTTATTATCTAAATTCTCATCTGTGTAAGAAGCAAGTTCCTTTTTTGAAAATTTATAGACTTGTTTGTTGATTTTATCCATTAAAAACATACTGTCTTGTGTGACAAGCATTCTGCCAGCCTCCATTGTCATTGCGCTAAGGCTACACCAAATAACGCTATCGTGCTGAATGCGAAACTGAACCTTGAATGGAATTGCATTATAGTTGCCTTTGTAACGAGAAGTGAAAGTTTGATATGCACTTTCCTTTTCTATAACTTCTTCTACCATAGTTTTTTTTGTAGAAACACAAGAAGCAAAGAATCCTAGTAAAAGTATTATTAAAGTAAGTCTTAGAATGTTTTTTTTCATTTATGATAAAAGTTGTTTAACTAATGTGGATACAAGTTTGTTGTCGGCTCTTCCTGCAAATGTTTTTTGTGCTTGTCCCATTACTTTGCCCATATCTTTCATAGAAGTAGCATTTACTTCTGCTATTATTTGCTTTAAGGTTTCTGTTACTTCTTCTTCGCTTAATTGTTCTGGAAGATAAGCTTCTATTACTCCTTGTTGGAAAAATTCTTCTTCGTAAAGGTCTTCTCTTCCTTGTTCTTTATACAATAAAGCAGATTCTTTTCTTTGTTTTACTAAGCGTTGCAAAAGTGCTATTTCGTCTTCTTGGCTTATTTCTTTGCCTGTACCGTTTGTTTTTAATAATAAAAGTGCAGATTTTACGGCTCTTAATGCTTCTAACTTTCTTTTATCTTTTGCTAACATTGAGGCTTTGATGTCAGCGTTTATTTTTTCTTCTAAGCTCATTGTTTTATGTTTTTATTCGTTTACTGATATTTCTTCTAAGTTGGTTTTTATCATTTCTTTGAGTGCTTTGATAATTTTAATGTTATTCATAGGCACCTCATCTAATGTTTTTCTTATTTCTTTTGTATCAAAAATATATTCTCCCTTATCGGTGGTGTGTTTGTAGTTTAAGTTTATATTTTCTTTCATTGTTGCAGTCAAAACAATTACTTCTTCAATTTCGCCTAACGCTGGTCGGTCAATGTGATTGTGAGAAAACCAAAATTGAACCTTTGTTCCTTTTCCATAACAGCTTTCTATCTCTAAGTCGCCCTTGCATTGCTGAGCCTTTTGCTTTGTTAGAGCTAAACCTAAGCCGACTTTGCGTGTAGAACGACTTGTAAAAAACGCATCGGTTACCTTTTCTATATCTTCTAGCCTTATTCCTTTGCCATCATCCTTTACCTCAAAATAGTAAATATTCTCTTTTTTGCTGTCTTTTACTATTATTTCAATATTATTTGCTCCATAAAAAACAGAGTTTGATAATATCTCAAAAAGATGTAGCGAAAGAGTTCTCATTTTTCTTTACTTTCTTGAAAAAAAGCATACAATTTTCCAACTAAATCAAAGGTATTTTCTTCTGAACCTAAAAGAACTATTCTTTCTTCATCGGCTTTTTGAATTGTATTTTCGTTTGGTTCCAATCCTTTAACTAAAACAATAGTTGATAAGCCTTTTAATTGTGCAATTGCAACTATATTTTTGTGGGTTTGCAAGGTTACCCAAATTTGTTTTGGTTTTGCATCCGCTAAAACATCGCTTAATAAATCGGAAACATAACCTCCCTCAACTTCTTTTTCTAAATATTGTTTGCAAGTAAAGACATTAAGGTTTAAAGCTTTGACTACCTCGCCTAACTTCATCTATTGAAATCTTTGTTGTATTTCTTTTTTTAAGAAGTCTTGTGCTAACTCTATTTGACTTTCCTTTCCTGCCAACAACTCAAACAAAATTCCTGCAAAAGCAGTAGGTGTTAATTGTTCTTCTTTGCTTTTTGGTTGTATTGAGTTAATTGTGTTTATCATATCTTCTTTTGCGTTTTTGATATATATCCATGCTTGCTCTGAAATATAGAGTTGTTGCGATAGATTGTGTTCAAATTCATCTCTTATGTTTTGAATCATTACGTCTTTCAAGAGTTGGGTTGTCATTCCTGCTTGATAGCAACGCAAAACCAAGTTATTTGGAGTCATTCTTTCTAAAAACAACACCAAACGTTCGTATGCTTGAAGTTGAATAGGAGTTACAACTTTTCTTACTTCGCTTTCTTGAATTTTTTGAATTTCAAGAATTGTTTTCTTTTGTTCATTTTCTACAAAAGTCTTAACTGTTGAGTTGTTTTGATAAAGAAATACTATAAGTATAACAACTAAGGCAACAATAATTAAGATAAATACTAATAATTCTGACATATCTCTTTTTTTTATTTTTTAATCAAGTTTTAAAACTGCAAGGAATGCCGATTGAGGAACCTCAACATTTCCTACTTGACGCATTCTCTTCTTTCCTTCTTTTTGTTTTTCTAACAATTTTCTTTTACGAGAAATATCTCCTCCATAACATTTTGCTGTTACGTCTTTTCTTACCGCTTTTACTGTTTCTCTTGCAATAATTTTTGAACCTATTGCTGCTTGCACAGCTATATCAAATTGTTGTCTTGGTATGAGTTCTTTTAATTTCTCACACATTCTTCTTCCCAAAGGATAAGCATTATCAAAGTGAGTCAAAGTAGATAAAGCATCAACTCCATCTCCATTGAGAAGAATTTCTAATTTCACCAATTTTGAACGTTGAAATCCGCAAGGATGATAATCAAAAGAAGCATAACCTTTTGATATAGATTTCAATTTATCATAAAAATCAAACACAACTTCTCCAAGTGGCAATTCAAATGTTATTTCCACTCTATCGGTTGAAATATAATGTTGATTTTTTAGTATGCCTCTCTTATCAATACAAAGAGTCATAACCGGTCCAATAAACTCTGTCTTTGTTATAATAGAGGCATGTATATAAGGTTCTTCAATATAATCTATGTAATTAGGCTCTGGCAAACCAGAAGGATTGTAAACATCAATCACTTCACCCTTTGTTGTATAAACTTTATAGTTTACGTTTGGCACAGTAGTGATAACGTCCATATTAAACTCTCTTGTCAAACGCTCTTGTATGATTTCCATGTGCAAAAGGCCTAAGAAACCACAACGGAAACCAAATCCCAAAGCCAAAGAACTTTCAGGCTCAAAAGTAAGTGAAGCATCGTTGAGTTGAAGCTTTTCAATGCAAGCTCTTAACTCTTCATAATCATCTGAATCCACAGGATAAATTCCTGCAAAGACCATTGGTTTAACGTTTTCAAAGCCCTCAATTGCTTTTTCGCAAGGATTTAAAACAGAAGTGATAGTATCTCCAACCTTTACTTCGGAAGAAGTTTTAATTCCCGAAATAATATAACCAACATCTCCACAAGAAAGAGTTTGTCTTGGTATCAATTTTAAGCCTAAAACACCTATTTCATCTGCAATATATTCTTTTCCTGTGTTTACAAACTTAACCTTTTCTCCTTTTCTAATACTTCCGTTCATTATTCTAAAATAAGAGATAATTCCTCTAAAAGAATTGAAAACAGAGTCAAAGATTAAAGCTTGCAAAGGAGCCTCTGGGTCTCCCTTTGGTGCAGGAATCGTTTTAATAATTCTTTCCAAAATAGTTTCTATTCCCATTCCTGTCTTACCACTTGCAGGAATAATATCCTCAGGCTTGCAACCAATCAAATCAACTATTTGATCCGTTACCTCTTCCGGCATTGCAGCAGGCAAATCCATTTTGTTTAGAATAGGAATTATTTCCAAATCATTATCTATTGCCTGATAAAGGTTTGAAATTGTTTGAGCTTGTATTCCCTGAGTAGCATCTACAATAAGCAAAGCACCTTCGCAGGCAGCAATTGAGCGAGAAACCTCATAAGAAAAGTCAACGTGACCCGGAGTATCTATCAAATTAAGCACATAATCTTCACCTTCAAACCTATAATTCATTTGAATAGCATGGCTTTTTATAGTAATTCCCCTCTCTTTCTCCAAATCCATATCGTCCAACACCTGAGCTTCCATATCCCTTTGCGAGATAGTGTTTGTAAACTCTAACAATCTATCTGCCAATGTACTTTTACCGTGGTCAATATGAGCTATTATACAAAAATTTCTAATATTTTTCATCTATTACACTATTACACATCTTGGCAAAAATACAAAAAAAACGCAATTTAACGAAAAACAAAGCATAATTAAATAAATAACAAATCAAAGAAAAATTATTCTGCATTAAAAAAAATGAATTATCTTTGACGTTCAAAACAAGAAAAACTAAATGAAAAAAGGCATTGTAATAAAGACAACAGGTAGCAATTATATTGTTAGAGACGAGCAAGGAAATCAAGAAAATTG
This sequence comes from Candidatus Onthomorpha sp., assembly GCA_045645265.1. Classification (GTDB taxonomy): domain Bacteria; phylum Bacteroidota; class Bacteroidia; order Bacteroidales; family P3; genus Onthomorpha. The sequence goes on along the minus strand of JAZRIM010000002.1, from coordinate 14,760 downwards.
CTACATAAAAGGAAAGTTTAAAATCAGCGGAATAAAATCTACAAACCCTATTGCCGTAGGAGACAAAGTAGAATATATACCTGAGAGCGAAACCTCACAAGGATTGATTTGCAAAATAGAGCCTCGTAAAAACTATATCATAAGAAAATCGGCAAAACTCTCGAAACAAACCCACATAATCGCATCTAATCTTGACCAAGCCTTACTTATAATAACTTGTGTCTTGCCTCGCACAAGCACAGGCTTTATAGACAGATTTCTTCTTACTTGCAATGCTTATGAAATCCCTTGCATAATTGTTTTTAACAAAATAGATCTTTACGAAGAAGAAACAAAAGAATATGCAAACTATCTAAAAAGCATTTACGAACCATTAGGCTACAAATGTATTGATACTTCCGCAATCACAAAAGAAGGAATAGACAACCTAAAAGCACAAATGCAAGGAAAAATAAACCTACTTTCCGGACATTCTGGCGTAGGAAAAAGTGCATTAGTAAACGCCCTTCAACCAGGATTAGACTTAAAAACCTCAGAAATATCACTTAGCAACCTAAAAGGAAAACATACCACCACTTTTGCACAAATGTATCACTTAGACTTTGGAGCCGACATCATAGATACGCCAGGAATACGCTCGTTTGGTATGGTTGATTTCAAAAAAGAAGAGGTTGCACTCTATTTTCCAGAGATGAAACGCCTTCTTTCTGAATGTAGATTCTACAATTGCACACACATTCACGAGCCAGGCTGTGCAATAAAACAAGCAGTAGAAGAAGGCGAAATTTCTTCCGAAAGATACGCAAACTATATCAGCATAATAAACACAGAAGAAGTACAACAAGAAGAATGGAAAACACGATAAAAAAATGAGAGCAGTAATACAAAAAGTAAAATACGCCAACCTAAGAATAGAAGACAAGATTTATTCTCACATAGACGAAGGATTGATGGTGCTTTTAGGCATAGAAGACATAGACAACGAAGAAGACATAGAATGGTTGAGTGGAAAAATCTGCAAAATGCGAATATTCGATGACGAAAACGGAGTTATGAATCTCTCAGTCGAAGACATAGGAGGAGAAATAATGGTTGTAAGTCAATTTACCCTACACGCAAGTTGCAAAAAAGGCAATCGCCCAACATATATTCGTGCATCAAAACCCGATTTTGCAAAACCTATGTACGAAAAATTCGTAGAAAAAATGCAACAAACCTTTGGAAAAGACGTTAAAACAGGAGTTTTCGGAGCCGATATGCAAATAGAAATGATAAACAACGGCCCTACAACAATAATAATAGACACAAAAAACAAAGAATAAAAGAATGAAAACAGTATTAGTAATATTTGCAATAGCCGCAATAGTGTTAGCACTATGCTTTTGCTTTATTGGAATAAAGATGTTTTTGAAAAAAAACGGAGAATTCAAACGCCGTTGTGCAAATGTGGACCCTTACACAGGTGATAGAAGCAATTGCGTTTGCGGAAAACAAAACGTATTCAAAGATAATTGCGATTCACATCACAAATACTCACCTTTGGAAGTCAATAGAGAACTCTTAGAAGAATAAAACAAAGAAATAAAAAAACAAAACGCTCGTTTGTCTGATTAAAACAAAGACTCACGAGCGTTTTTCTTTGAGTTATTATATATAGGTAGTAGTTTAATCAATATTTCTTACCGTAAACTTTTCCTGTACCGCAACATTTACTGCATTTACCGACGTGTCCGGAACAACAATTAGGACATGTAACCGTTCCTGTTCCGTATGAGGAATAATACCACCCTTTTCCATTACAAGTTTGGCACGTTCCAGAACCTTTACATAAAGGACAATCTTTCTCACCATAGCTATCAAAGTAATTATTTGTCTTTTTTGTATCCGTATTGTTGTTATCGTAACCACTCGAATAAGTATTAGTAGGCATATTACCACTTTCTGAATAATTACTATTTAAGATAGCCCATTCTTTTTCAGTATAAAAGAAAATATTTCTGTTTTCAAAATTACTTTTTGAACTACCATTATTAGTCATAATACAAAAAAATGGCGTAGGACTCTTTAAAAGGATATTATTATGTTCTGTCATAAACTCCATAAGCAACAATATATTTTTTCCATACAAAGATCTACCTCCATCAGCAAATACAACAGACCCACTTTCCATTTCACCCATACGATAAAAAGTTATTTTATCATTTACTACTATTTTATCTTCATAAAATGTCATATAACCCATTACCCCATAGTAACCTCCTAAATAATTAACTTCTGATGGCATTTCATTAGTCTTTATTATTCTTTGATTTTCATCTGTTGCTTTTTGTACATCTATAACATAATATAATGTAAACGGAGTATTCCCAAATCCTTTATATTGTGCAAAAACTTTATTTAAACAGCAGGTAAATATCAATAGCATTAAAAAATACAAAATTCTTGTTTTCATTTCTTTTTTATTTTGTTTTAATACTTTTTATTTAACTATAGAAATTTAGAAACTTAAAGATAATCCTAATCCTGTTGTGAATTGTGGGCTCATACTACCGCTTGGCATCATCATATTATTGTACGATAACTCCGGACGCACGCCCAAATGTGCTTTATCACCGATTTTGAAACTCAAATAGCCATTTTTAAGATTTACTTCTTTTGCTAATTCTACTGCGTCACCTATTGAATATATTCTTGTAATAAGCATTTCCAACCCAAACAATACTGAAAAAACCAAAATACCATCTGGATATACTAAACATTCAATTCCAAACACTGCAGGCCAGATTACTGTTCCGAATAACAGAGAGGCCCAACCTTGTTCCCAATTTGTAGCATACAATTCTCCTGCTCCAGGAAGTAAAAACGAAAGTACTCCTGCCCCGAAGGTCGATTTTCTCGGTGGCATGTAAATATAATTATTATTTTGTACTGGCATGGAATTTTGATTCGTTGCTACCTTGGTTTCAGGCGTTGTAACTTTTTCTTTTTCTATCTTTTCAATTTCATCCATCTTGTAAACGAAAATACTACCATCAGCTGTTTGAACTTTAATACTTTCATTCGGAATTTGTTCTATTATTATACCTTTTGTAATTCCACCATTTTTTAAATGAACTACGTCTCTCATATTTATTTGAGCAGACACTGCTAATCCCATAAAAAGGATTCCAAATAAAATACTTAATTTTTTTACCATTTTTGTTTGTTTTTAATTTATAAATCTTTTATTGCCCAAGTCCCAAATGGCGATTACTTAATTTCTTTCTTTGACTTCAAGGCATAAAAAAACGTGGGACTTTTTTCTTATCGTAATGTGAGGTCCTCGAAACTACCTACTCGCTAAATAAGAAAAGCCCACGATATTACTCGTGAGCGTTCTCAACTTATCTTCTTAGCGAGTTTTATGAAATTTTCGAGGTTTCACATTACTAAGTATAAGCAAAAACGCTTTTTATGTCGTATTAAAATTTACTCAGTCTAAATTATTTTTCTTTTTCTTTTAGCATAGGCATAATTTTTCGTTAATAATTTTTCCGATTACAAAGGTATAACAAAATTTTTAAAGCACAAAAAAATCTTATACAAACTCTTATTTTTCATAACTCAAAATTCACAGACAAAAATCTTTATTTTGAGAAAATTTCATTTTGGGATTTTTGCAAAAATTCTTGCGAAAAATTGACGAAAATTGGGGTTAATTTTTCGCAGATTAGGAGTTTTTTTACGAAAAGCTCGTTTAGAAATTTCTAAATCAGGGATAGAAATTTCTAAATCAAGGATAGAAAAAATTAAATCAAGGTTTTTTTGGGAAAAAATCAATGAAAAAAATTAAAAAAACAAAGAAAAAATCCGAAAAATCAAAGACTTTTTTAGCGTTTTCAATGCTTTAAAAAGTTAAGTCTTTGATTTTGTGATTTTTAGTTAAAGGCTTATATTTTCAAAATTTGCGATTAGAAATCTTTGAGTTGAAAATTCTTTAAGCATTTGGCGTTAAGTTAAGGGGAAACATTTTTATTTTTTATCTTAAAAGAGACTCTAAACTATTTTTCTATTGATATAGAACAAAAAAATAAAGCTTACCGAAATTCGATAAGCTTTATTTTGTACTCCGGGCGGGACTTGAACCCGCACGAACGCAATGTTCACAGGATTTTAAGTCCTGCGTGTCTACCAATTCCACCACCAGAGCATCCCCTAACCAACAAAAAAATCCGACAACCGGACTTTTCTTTGAGCGGAAAACGAGACTCGAACTCGCGACCCCAACCTTGGCAAGGTTGTGCTCTACCAACTGAGCTATTTCCGCCTGATTTGCGTCTGCAAAGATATAACATTTTTTTATAACACCAAAATTATTTTAAACTTTTTCTAACATTTTTTTAATATCGTGCAGTTTTACAAGACATTCCACAGGCGTTAAATTATCAATATCCGTTGAAAGTATATCATCTTTTAGCTGTAATAGCAACGGATCTTCAAGTTGTATGAAACTTAATTGCATTGATTTTTCTTTTTCTTGGCTTTTTATTGTTTCTTGTATAGATTGAGTAGTTTGCGAGTTGTTTTCTAAAACTTCAAGCATTTCTTCTGATGTTTTTAGCACCTCTTTCGGCATTCCTGCAAGTCGTGCAACATGAATTCCGAAACTTTTTTGGGAGCATCCTTCTGCTATTTTTCTCAAAAAGATTACTTTTTTACCTTGTTCTCTTACTTTGATATGAAGATTTTTTACTCTTGGAAATTTCTCTTCTAAAACTGTTAGTTCGTGATAGTGAGTTGCAAAAAGCGTTTTGGGACAAAGTTTGCTATCATGTAGATATTTCCCAATAGCCCAAGCAATAGAGACACCATCGTATGTAGATGTTCCTCTACCTATTTCATCTAAAAGCACTAAACTACGAGAAGAAAGATTATTTAAAATACACGCTGTTTCATTCATTTCAACCATAAAAGTACTTTCTCCTGCTGAAAGGTTATCGCTTGCTCCTACTCTCGTAAATATTTTATCTATGATTCCTATTTGTGCAGAAAGTGCAGGAACATAACAACCTATTTGTGCCATTAAAACAATAAGTGCTGTTTGTCTTAGATAAGCGCTCTTTCCCGACATATTTGGACCTGTGATTATAGCTATTTGCGAACTTTCTTTGTCTAAATAAACATCGTTTGAAATATACTGTGTACCTATTGGCAAGGTTTTTTCTATTACAGGGTGTCTTCCCTCTGTTATATTTAAGATATAATCTTGTGTAATCTGCGGTTTGGTATATTTATTATGCTTTGCAACAATTGCAAACGAAACAAGACAATCTATTTGTGAAAGTATATTTGCATTTTTTTGTAGTGGTTCTATCCATTTTTTAAGTTGTTCGAGCAAATTAGAATATATTGCAGATTCTTTCCTTGATATAAATTCAGCCGCATTAAATATTTTTGTTTCTAAGTCTTTTAATTCCTCTGTAATATAACGTTCCGCATTAGTAAGGGTTTGTTTCCTTATCCAGTTTTCAGGAACTTTGTCCTTGTGTGTATTAGTTACTTCTAAATAATAGCCAAATACATTGTTATAACTTATCTTTAAGGAAGTAATTCCTGTTGCTTCTATCTCTCGTTTAAGAATATCATTGATTAGTTCTTTTGCATCTGTACTTATTCTTCTGTAATAATCCAATTCTTCATCAACTCCAAAGGCTATTGCCCCACCTTTTGAAATATTATTAGGAGCCGAAGGAGATATATACTTTGTTAGAAGTTCTACCAAGTCATTACAAATTATCAAATCTTGCGATAATTGTTGCAAACGAGGGGATTGCGAAGATGAAAAACTATCTTTTATTGAGAATATTTCCTTTAAAATATTGATAAGAGCGTATAATTCGTTCGGTTGCACCCTCATCATAGCTATTTTAGAGACTAAGCGTTCTAAATCGCCAATTGAGTTTAAGGAATCACTCATTTGCTGACGTAAATCAGCATTTTGCAAAAAACTTTCAACTATATCTAATCGCCAATCAATTTGTTCCTTATCTATAAGAGGCAAAACTATCCAACGTTGTAAAAGTCGGCTACCCATATGAGTAGAACAATGATTGAGAATATCAAAAAGAGAAGTGCCATTGTGTGCATAAATCAATTCAAGATTCTTTATAGTGAATCCATCTAACCACATAAAGTTGTTATTGTCTATCTTCTTTATGCTACAAATGTGATTTAACTCATTATGCATAGTTTCTTTAAGATAATTCATTATTGCACCTGCCGCAATAATTGAATTCTCCATTTTTTCTACTCCAAAGCCTTTCAAACTCAAAGTAGAGAATTGATTATTAAGTATCTCATAAGCAAAGTCTTTTGTAAACACCCAATCTTCATAGGTTTTTATACTTTTAACATTGAAGTTAGAGGCTTCTAAATCTCTTAAAAATTTCTTTTGTACGATTATTTCCTTAGGAGCAAAAGAACGGATAATTTTATCCACATCTTGCAAACTACCTTCACTCACTAAGAATTCCCCGGTTGAAAGATCAAGAAAAGCAACTCCTATATTTGAATTTGTATAGTGAATAGATGCAAGAAAATTATTTCTATCTCCTTGCATAGTCTGCTCAGAATAAGAAAGCGATGGCGTAGCAATTTCAACAATTCCACGCTTTACCAATCCTTTTACAGATTTTGGATCTTCCAATTGTTCACATATTGCAACCTTTTTACCTTCTCTTAAAAATTTTGGCAAATAAGTATCAATAGCATGATGAGGGAATCCCGCCAAAGGGTTATCATCTCCACCTCCTCTTTTAGTTAGCGTGATATTTAATATCTTTGAAGTCTCGATTGCATCTTGCCCAAAAGTTTCATAAAAATCCCCTACTCTGAACAAAAGAATTGTATCAGGGTGTTTGGCTTTCAGCTCGTTATATTGCTTCATTAAAGGAGTAGTCGTTGCTTTCTCTTTGCTCATTTAATTAGAATCTTTTATGCAAAGATAGTGAAATGTCACATTTAAGAGAAAAATAAAAAGGAAAAAATGTCTTTTACAAAAATAAAACGCTGAATTAATTGAATAATTCAGCGTTTTATTTTTGTAAAAAGTGTTTTATTATTTTGTTGTTGGCACTTTAATTATATCACCGTGGTCTTTTACTATCATTCTGTACCAATTTTCTGGATATTTTGGTTGTTCAGGGAATACGCATTGACCTTTTCTGTAAGGACTTTCTTCAAATTTTCCGTTAGTTTCTTTCTTGATGTTTCCATCTATGTATTTTACTAACAAGAATTGACTTAATTTTGTCCATGATTTCATCATTTGATTTGCTTTTTCCAAAGAGAAGTTTGTTGTCATCGCTACTATTTCTTTTGAATCTTTAGCTTTCTTTATGCGTTGGTCTAATTGTGCTACTTCTCTTATGAACATTTGTTCTAAATTATTTTGTTCTTTGCGTATGTCTTTAATCATATCAGAGTATCTTGAATATGCCATATTTGTTACAAGGTTAAATAACCAGAATGCTGAGGTTTCTGAGTATTCTGTCATGCTTCCGTTTCCTTCTGCAAAACAATTAGGGACTTTTTCTATTGCACAGTACATTGGAACATAAACTGTAGAATATGTATCATCAACTCCAAACCATAAGATACCTTTTGCAAGCTCTGGCATCCAAGAACGTGATTGTGCTACAAAAGAAAATCCTGTTTGTTGTGTAGATGTTGCTCTTTCGTGAACGTATTCTTGTCCGTCAACAGAGAATCCCATCGGTCTCCAACGATAAGGACAAGCAAAAGGACCTGCTCCAAGATCTTTTGTCATATCCATAGGTGTTCCTTCGTAGTGATCTCTCATTAATTCCATTACTTCTTTTACATCAAGTTGCTTTTCTGGTTTTATCCACAAAGGCATACGATTTTTTAAGTCGTGTCCCATTGCGTATTTTTCGTATTTTATCATATCTTTATTGCAACGTAGGAAAGCAGCGTATACTCTAGCTTCGCAACCTCTTGCTCCTGAGAAATCAAGTGGTGCGTATGTGTCGCTAAATGAAAAGTCCTTGTCTTCACCTGTGTAATATCCTTTTAGTCTTGCAAAAGTTATTACGTCATGAGAATAAACCACTTCTACTTCTGGACGGAAAATTTCTTTCATCTTTTTAGATGAGATTGATTTAAAGCTACCTTTTGTTTCTTGTGCAAAGGTTGTGATTCTTGCATGATTAGCATGGCCTGAGATATAGCCGTCTGGAACTCGCATTGCTACCCAAACTGCTCCTTTTGTCCAACGTTTGTCAATTTTTCCTTTTTTATTGTAAACAGGAGCCCCTTTTCCTATCAATTCCATTATCCATACTTCGTTTTCATCTATGATTGAGAAACTTTCTCCTGATGAATAATATCCGTATGTATCAACAAATTCTGCTATTTGTTTGATTGCTTCTCTTGCATTCTTAGCTCTTTGAAGTGTAAGATAGATTAAACTTCCGTAGTCAATACCTCCTGTTGTGTCTACTAATTCTTCTCTTCCCCCGTATGTGGTTTCAGCAATTGCTAAGCCCCATTGATTCATGTTTCCTACAGTTGTGTAAGTGTTTGCAACTTGTGGAATTTGGATTAGAGGCTTTCCTGAATCCCAATCTATTACTTGAATCATTGTTCCTTCTGGATATTGTGCAGCTCTATTGTAATAAAGTTCTCCATACAAGGTATGAGAATCTGCTGCGTATGTTACCATTGTTGAACCGTCTTTTGAGGCTCCTTTTGTTATAAGAAAGTTAGTGCAGGCAAAGCTATAATTTGCAAAGCACATAACTACTGCCATAAATAAGGCTGTTAATTTAATTTTGTTGCTTTTCATATTCATTATATTTTAGTTTTCTACTATTGTTCCTATATGTTCGCCTTTTACAACCTTTTGAAGATTGCCTTGTGTATTCATATCAAAAACATAAATTGGCATTTTGTTTTCTTGACAAAGTGCAAAGGCGGTTAAATCCATTATTTTCAATTTCTTATTCAAAGCCTCATCATATGTTAATGAACTATATTTTGTAGCCGTTGGGTCTTTTTCCGGATCAGCTGTGTAAACTCCATCAACCCTTGTGCCTTTTAAAATCACATCGGCTCTCATTTCTATTGCTCTAAGTGTAGAAGCTGTGTCTGTTGTAAAGTAAGGATTTCCTATTCCACCAGCAATTATAACTATTTTACCCTCTTCCATTGCCGAAATCATTCTTCTGCGAGAGGTTTCTTGGCAAATAGGTTCTATTGCTAAGCCTGACAAAAGTTCTGTTTTAAGTCCTTGTTGTTCAAGTTCAGCTTGCAAAGCCATACTATTGATTATAGTTGCTAACATGCCCATATAATCTCCTTGAACCCTATCCATGCCTTTTGCAGCTCCTTGTAAACCTCTGAAAATATTGCCTCCACCAATCACAATAGCGATTTCTGTTCCCAATTGCTTTGTTTGCTTTATTTCAGAAGCATATTGCGAAAGCATTTCTGGGCTAATGCCATACTCTTGCTTTCCCATAAGAGATTCTCCACTTAATTTAAGCAATATTCTTTTGTATTTCATTTTTTATTTCTTCTTTTTATTTTGTAAACATACACGCATCGCCAAAGGAAAGAAATCTATAATTATTTTCTAAGGCAAAGGTGTAAACTTTTTTCCAATCCTGACCAATCATTGCAGAGACAAGCAACAATAATGTGCTTTTTGGCTGATGAAAATTCGTAATCATACTATCTACAATTCGATATTGATAACCTGGAACTATCATTAATTGAGTTTGTCCTATCAAAACAGTTTTGTTTTCTTTCTCCATGCTATCTAATATCGCTTGTAAAGCATCTTTTGCTGTGATAGAAGTAGGCTCTTGATAGGGTTGCCATTGTTTTACATCAATATCAGAATATTTTCCATTATTTTTCAAAACACTCACCCCATGCCAATAAAGACTTTCAATCGTTCTAACAGAAGTAGTGCCAACACACATTATCCTTTTACCAATAGCCTCTATCAAGTCTTTGATATTTTCTTTTTTCAACACAACTTGCTCTGTGTGCATAACGTGTTGACCAATTGTCTCTGTGCTTACCGGCTTAAAAGTACCTGCTCCTACATGCAAAGTAACAAAACAAGTTGTCACACCTTTGTCTGCAAGTTGTTTAAAGGTGTTTTCTGAAAAATGTAAGCCAGCTGTTGGAGCTGCGACCGAGCCTTCTTGATGTGCATAAATAGTTTGATAATCCTGCTTATCGCTTTCTTCATCTTTACGTTTAAGATATGGAGGCAATGGCACGTGTCCCATGTATTGAAGCACTTCTGCAAAAGTCAGCTCCTTATTATCCCAAGAAAATTCCACAATCCAAGTTTCATTTTCTTGACAAAGACGTTTTGCAGTAAGTGTTAATTGCTTTGAATCGCTAATAAACGATGAAGAAATAGTTTCTTGTTTCCATTTTTTGTTGTTTCCAACCAAGCATTTCCAAACACAACTACCTTTTTGTGCGTATGCCAATTGAATATCTTTATCCACAGGCTCCAAACAAAAGATTTCTATAATAGAACCGCTTTCTTTTTGAAACAACAAACGAGCATACACTACTTTTGTATCGTTTAAGACCAAAAAAGTGTTGCTATCTAACAAATTTGCTATATCACAAAAATGATATTCTTCTATTTCTTTATCGAAATTCAAACACAACAATTTTGCTTTATCCCTTTGCTTTAAAGGATACTTTGCAATATTCTCTTCTTTCAGGGGATAATCAAAATCAGATATTCTAATTTCGACAGGATTGCACATATTGTTGTATTATGCCTTTTCTATTTTGAAAGTATAGTACTCCATGATAGGATTATGCAACAAATCCTTGCAAGCTTTTTCAACTTTTGTAGCTGCTTCTTCTTCGTTTGCAGCCTCAATGCTTAAAGTAATATGTTTTCCTATTCTAACATTAGTAATAACTCCAAGTCCCATATTTTTAAGGCTTGAACCAACTGCTTTTCCTTGTGGATCTAATAATGCTTTCAAAGGCATTACATCTATTTCTGCTCTATATTCCATTTTTAAATAAATTTGATATTAAAGAAACGATTATATACATTAACACTATAAAAGGTATAGCAAAACAATTAAATAAGAAAATCAGCAAAATACTAATTAACAAAAAGATAAATCTTACTTTATTGTCTTGCCATGTAAAATTCTTAAATTTAAACGAAAACATACTAATAGGAGCAACTAACATAACTCCCATTATTATGCTAAACACTATAATAAACCAAGGATTCAAAAGAATATCGACCAAGGTTGAATAAATTTCTTGTTGATACATACCCCATAAATGAATCTTTTGATTAGATAAATAAGCCAAAACAGGCAAACTCAACCACAAAAGAGCATTTGCAGGAGTAGGAAGTCCAATGAAATTTACACTTTGTCTTTCATCAACATTAAAGTTTGCTAAACGATAAGAAGACATAAGCACCATAAACAAAGGAATAAGACACAAAACATTAGCTATCAATAAGGAATAATGATTAGCAAGAAGACTATCCTTTAAAACCTCAACCATAATCAAAGAAGGAGCAAGCCCAAAGGTTACAACATCAGACAAAGAGTCTAATTCCTTACCAATTGCCGAAGTAACTTTTAACAATCTTGCAGTTAAGCCATCACAAAAATCAAATATAGCTCCCAAAACTATGAAAATAGAAGGAAGTAGTGCATTATCCGACACATAAAGGAAGTATATGGAAAGCGTTCCACATAAAAGATTAGCTAATGTTATACAATTTGGTATATGTTTCTTTATCATAATAGGTGCAAAGATATGAAAAACTTTTAAAAATCTTAGTATTTTTATTTTTTCTCTGCTCTTAAAATCTCTCTTTTACCTTTTGGGCCGGGTAATTTAGCAATAGTAAAGCCTGCTTTTTTCATTCGTCTTTTTATTTCTCCCTTGCAACAATATGTTGTCAAGACTGCTCCTTGTTTACAAGCATCATAAATCTTTTTCATCATATCCTCTGACCATAAATCAGAGTCTTTGTCGGGAGAAAAAGCATCAAAATAAACCACATCAAAGACATCTTTTCCAAAATCAAAATCACACGCATTTGCCTTGCACTTTTTGATTTTAAAATCAGGAGTAATTTCCACAATCTCTTCCCAATCGCATTTGTGAAGCAAGTCAAATTCTTTTTTTAAAGAAAGTATTTCTCCGTAATTAAGCTTTTCTGCAACTGAGGCAGAGATTGGATAAAGTTCTATTGTTTGATAGAAAATACTTCTTTGATTAGAATTTTTTAAAGTCGCAATAGCATTCAAGCCTGTGCCAAATCCTATTTCTAAAACATTGATTTGAGGAGCGTCATTTAAGCTACAAAAATAATTATAGCCATAATCAATATATATAGTATTAGTTTCGGTTAGAGCACCAAAGTGAGAATGATAGCTTTCTTCAATATCTTTTCTTAAAAGCGAATTGCTACCATCTTCTGTCTTAAAAACCTCTATTAAACTATCTTTTGTGTTTTCCATTCTCCGTCAAAATACCAAACGTATCTTTCTCCAATTTGTTTTAAATATTCTATTGACTCATCAAAAAGCAAATCCACCTCATCTTTTTTATGACAATCGGTAGAAATTGTTAGAGGTATTTTCATATCACTTGCTTTCTTTATCCATTCTCTTCCTGGATAGAAATCATCATAGCGTTTTTTGTAAAGACCTCTTGTATTTATTTCACAAATTGAACCACTTTCCTTTATAGCCACAAGACACTCCATCATAAAATCCTCAAACCACTTATCTTTTTGTGAAAAAAATCTCTCTTTATTGTGCATTTTTATTTTGTCAAAGTGCCCTACAACATCAGGTCTTTGAGTTTTTATCATATTTATCACTTGTTCAAAATATGCCTCAACGCCTTCTCTTATGTTTCCTGAGAAAACTTCCTCTAAACCTTTGTCATAAACCTCTCTATCGCTTCCGTCAATAAACCAAACCTTATCATTAGACTTTCCTTTCACAAAATGCACCGAGCCAATGAAGTAATCCAAGTCATAAATCTTAGACATCTCTCTTATATTCTCTTGCATAGAAGTAATATAGTCAAATTCCATTGAGATAAAAAGCTTGATTTTATCTTGATATTTCTCTTTTAGAAAACGAGCTTGCGAAAGATATTCTTCAACTCTTTCTTTTTTCAAAGCGACCTTGCTTTCAAAACAAAGGGGTGAATGAGATGAAAATCCAAAGTAATGCAATCCTCTTTCAATAGAGGATAAAACCATATCTTCCATTGAATCTTTTCCATCACAGAAAAGAGAATGAGAATGATAATTAAACTTTTTTAGCATATTCCTGTGCTTTCAACTAAGTATAGTTTATCTCCTCTTCTTACAACGCCTTTTGTTGCAATTGAACAAAACTCTCCTTTGACTGTTTTTTCGGTTGGCTTTAAATCTACTCTGATTTCTTCTACTGTGTCTTCATATACTCCTGTTGTAGTACCCATTATGTAGATGTTATCACCAACTTTCAATTCCCCTGTTTCAATTTTTATTTCTGCAACAGAAATATTCTTAAAGTAATTAGTAACTGTGCCTATAAAAGTCTTCTTTGTTGTTGCTTGTGAGCCATATTTCTTTGTCCACTCGCCAACTCTTTGTCCTAAGTAGTAGCCGTCCCAAAATCCTCTATTGTAAACTTTCTTTAAGTCTTCGTTCCATTTTTCTAATTTATCTTCGCTCCATTCTCCATTAAGCCATGCTTGTGCTGCTTCTTTATACACTCGTGTTACAACTTTGACATATTCCGGGCTTCTGCCTCTTCCTTCAATTTTTAATACTCTTACGCCTGCGTCAAGCACCTTATCTAAAAAGTTTAAGGTCTTTAAATCTTTTGGAGACATGATATATTGATTGTCTATCATAAGTTCTGTGCCTCCATCTAAGTCTGTAACCTTGTAAGGACGGCGACAGAATTGTAAACAAGCACCTCTATTTGCCGATTGATTAGCATTGTCTAATGAAATATAGCATTTTCCACTTACTGCCATACATAAAGCTCCGTGTACAAAGCATTCTATTTCCAATGTGCGACCACTCGGACCTTTTATGTTGTTTTCTCTTATCCAAGTAGTAATATCTTTAACTTTGTCAAGAGAAAGTTCGCGAGCGGTAACGATTACGTCTGCAAATTGTGAGAAAAATTTCACTGCCTCACGGTTTGTTATGTTGCATTGTGTGGAAAGGTGCACTTCCAAATTGATTGAGCGAGCATAACTAATGACTGCCAAATCTGCTGCTATGACTGCTGAAACTCCACTTTGCTTTGCAGCATTTAAAATCTCTTGCATATAACCTAATTCGCTGTCATAGACAATAGTATTTAAGGTTAAATAGGTCTTTACGCCATTTTGACTTGCAATGTCTGCAATATTTTTTAAGTCTTCTATCGTAAAATTATTTGCAGAGCGAGAACGCATATTCAATCCTTCAACTCCAAAATATACACTATCGGCTCCTGCCTCTATTGCTGCATAAAGAGCTTCGTAAGAGCCCACTGGGGACATTATTTCTACTTTATTCTTTGTCATAATTTCATATAATATTTTGCAAATTTACAAAAAGAAAATTATCTCTTTGATTTAGAAAATTTTTTCTTTGCTTTTTTTATTTTTTTCTTAGAGTTTTTTTCATAGACTTACAAACAACGAAAACACAATTAAAAAAACGCTACTCCTTACTTTTCTCCA
>JAZRIM010000001.1:0-20941 GCA_045645265.1 Candidatus Onthomorpha sp. | reverse complement strand
ATTGATTCTGGTTTCATTGAAACTCTTACATATCCATCGTGTTTCAAATATTTAGCTGCTACTGCTTTAATGTCTTCGATTGTTAAAGCGTTTACTGCTGCAGAATATTCTTCTAATGTTTGCATTTCATAACCATAGAATTTGCTTCCAATGATTTGTCCTAACCAGTAACCGTTCTTTTCCATTCTTCCTTTTCTTTCAAGAATCAATTGTTCTTTTACTTTGTCTAAGTCTGTTGCTGTTGGACCTTCTGCAATCAATTTATCTAATACTTCAAATGTTGCATTTGTAAGTTTATCTACTGTTGTAGGGTCGCAAGTGTAGTAGCACATTGCTGTTGTTTTTGCTTGTGGGTATTTTTCGTATGAAAGTGAGAATGAAGGAGAGTATGTTCCACCTAATTCTTCACGAATTGTTTCAGTAAGTTTGATAGAACAAATGTTATCTAATGCGTTTGTTGCAAGACGATCGTTCCAATCGAAGTTGTTTTCAAATGTAATTGTCATCAAACCTTTGTTTGCTTCTCCTGCATATACTGTTTCATCAACAATTCCTTTTGCAAATGCAGTTGAACGGTCTTGCCATTTTTCTGCTTTTTTGCCTTTTAATGATGGAAGTCCACCAATGTATTTTTCAATCAAAGGAAGCATTGTTTTTTCGTCAATATTTCCAACGAAAGTGAATGTAAAGTCAGAAGCATCTGAGAATCTTTCTTTGAATATCTTTAACATTTTGTCTGCATTCAATTGTTTCAATTGTGCTTCTGTTGGTATCATTATTGTACGTTTGTCGTTAGGATACATTGATTTGATCCATTTTTCTTGGAATGCAAATTCTGGCATATTTTTCACCATATTGATTTGTGTTTTCATCTTATCAATTTCGCTTGCCAAAACTTCTTTGTCCATTCTTGGTGCAGTGAAGAATAAATAGATGTATTGTAATTGTGTTTCAAAGTCTTTTGGAGAACAGCTTCCGTTAAGCATATCTTGTAATTCGCCTATTGAAGGTGTTATTCCAAACGATTTACCTTTCATAAACTTCATTAATTGGCTGTGGTCATAGTTTCCTATACCGCTTCCGTCAACTATGCTTGCTGCGAAATTAACATTCATAATGTCTTTATCGTCATACATAGATGAACCACCGTTTGATTCTGCGTAAGTAAGGATTTCATCGTTTTTGAAGTTAGTTTTCTTAACGATTACTTTTGCTCCGTTTGAAAGAACGTATTCTGTGTAGTCGAATTTTTCGTTTTTAGTTGTTGATTCTATTTTTCCTCCTTTTGGTTCTTGTGCTAAGAAAGGTTCTGTTTTAACATTATCAACCCAAGCCTTAGTATTTGCTTTTTTACATTTTTCGATAAGTTTTAAAACTTTGTCTTCTGTTGGTACTTTAACACCTTTCTTTTCTGGCATAGAGATTGTGCAAACGAAGTTTTCTTCTGTCATCCATTTTCCTATCAAAGCATTTACTTCTTCTAAGGTAATGCTTTCCATCATTGCTTTTGCCCATTTGTTTTCAATGATAGCACCTGGCATAGGAGTGTTTTCAAGGAAGTAATCAACTAATTCTGCTGCTATACGGCTACTTTCTGTTTTTGATTCTTCTTTTGCTGCTCTTTCATATCTTTCTAATAAAGATTCTTTTGCTCTATCTAATTCTGTTTGTAAGAATCCGTGTTGTTGTAGTCTTCTATTTTCAAGCATCATTGCTTCTAAAGCTTCCATTACTTTACCTTCTTTTGCTACAACGTACATTTGGTATGCTGCAACAGGTCTTGCAAGGAATCCACCATAGCCTGCTCCTGCTTGCATATAAGGACAAGATTTCTTTTCACCAAGTTCTGCTAAACGTTCATCGAACATGATTTCAAATAAAGAGTTTACTAAGTATTGTTCACGGTAATCTCCCCATGTTTTAACGTCTTTTGCAGGGTGTTTGTAGAACATTTGAATTTGAGTAGAAGTTGCTTCTTTGTCTGTTGCAACACATACAAGTGGTTCTTTGTTATTGTCAATTGTGTAAACAGGTCTTTCCAATGGAGTGCAGTGTTTTGGAGTCATTGTAAAGTAATCAATTACTTTTTGTTCCATTTCGTCTGCGTCAAAGTCCCCTACAACAATTATTGCCATGTTATCTGGTCTGTACCATTTTTGATAAAATCCTCTAATGTCTTCATATTTGAAGTTTTCAAGGCTTTCTAATGTTCCGATAGGAAGTCTTTCTGCGTATTTAGAACCTTTTAACATTGTTCCCCAAGTTTTAGCTCTTAATCTTTCGCTTCCTCCTTGGCTCATACGCCATTCTTCAATGATAACTCCTCTTTCTTTGTCAATTTCTTCGCCTGTCATCAACATTCCAGAAGCCCAACCATCAAGAATCTTCAATCCCATATCAAATAATCTTGCATTATCTGTTGGAAGTGTTACCATATAAACTGTTTGGTCAAAGCCTGTGTATGCGTTAATCTCTCTTCCGAAAACGATACCTTCTTTTTCCAAATCATCAATCATTGTGTTTCCTGGGTAATGTTTTGTTCCATTGAATCCCATGTGTTCAGTGAAGTGAGCTAAACCTTGTTCGTTTGCTTCCTCTAAAACAGATCCAGCATTTACTGCAATTTGAAATTCTGCTCTGTTTGCAGGTTTGTTGTTAGCTCTTACGTAATAAGTAAGTCCGTTTGCTAATTTTCCTGTACGAACTTTACCATTCAATTTTATTTGCTCATCAAGATTAACTGCTTTCTTGTTTTGAGCAAACCCTGTTGTACTAATCAATAAGCACAACGCCAATACTGAAAAAATTCTACTTTTCATACTGTTCATTTTTTTGGTTTGTTATTATTATTTCTGTATTTGAATCCTCTGTATATTCTAAAATATCTCCCGGCTGACAGTCCAAGACTTTGCAAATTGCCTCTAAGGTAGAGAAACGAATAGCCTTTGCCTTGCCTGTTTTAAGATTAGACATATTTGCAAGGGTAATATTTACCTTAGACGAAAGTTCTCCGAGGGAAATCTTTCTCTTTGCCATCATAACATCTAAGTTTACTATTATTCCCATTGCTTTATTAAATTGTTAAATCGTTTTCTTGTTGCAAACTTATACCTTTTTTAAATATATCTATCATAACATAGAACAACATACCTATTAAGATATATTCCCACGAAATTGTAGATAAGCCAAACTCAGGAACAATATTTAATTCTTGTATTTGAAGGTAGGTTTGTATAAATATCTTATCTGAAATATATACCAAGAGTTCTAAAAACGGCATTAAAATAAAGCCAAGTGATATATATTTCATTCTTTTTATATTTTTGTCTATAAACACACAATGTCCCAACGAAACATCTCCTGTTTTAAATCCTTTATAAACCGAATTTACAATATTTCTTATTTGAACAATTACAAACAACAAAAAGAATATACTCACATTTAAAGTAAGCACATAAAAAAGTTTAAGACAAATTGCCGAAAAACTATTACTATGAATATCTATATCGTAAGCTACTTTAATTCCTTCTGGTTTTAAGTGAATATGAACATCCTTATGATTAGAGGGAACCTCGCCTTGCAATTCTATTTGAGTGTTTTTATCTTGCTCAATCAAAGCATAGCCCTTAGAATATATTTCATTATCGGTAGAAAGTCCAAAAACAAAAGCAACAAGCAATACAATCAATGACAAAGACATTAAAGCAATCGCTATATCAAAGACAATTTTTATACTTTTTACCGTTAATACTTTCTTCTTTATATTCATTAGTTTTGTATTTTGATGCAAAAATATATTGTTTTTTTGTATCCACCAAATTTTTTACGATATTTTTTTATTGTTTTTCAATAAATTTTTATTGTAAATAGAGTTCAATTAACCCTTCCGGCGATTTAACTCTCATTTGCTTTTCTTGACGATTCACTTGCAAAATAACCTCATCTATTATTGGCAAAAGGATTTCTTTACCCTCAAATTCAATTGACAACAAAGGCTGAGGTGCATTTTCATAAACGCCAATTATCTTTCCAATATTGCCTTTTTCTTGGTCAATTACCTCAAAACCTATGATTTCATGAAAATAAAATTTGTTACCTTCAAGCTTTGGTAAGAGTTCTAATGGTAAATAAAGTTCTCTTCCAAGCAATCTTTCCAAATCTTCATACTCCACTCCATCAAATCTAACAGTCGCTTTATTATTGTTTATTCTTATTGTTTTGATTGTATAGAGAACTAACTTTTTGTTAATAGAAACATAAACTCCGTCAAGCTCTGAGTAATCCAAAGGCTCATCTACATCGAGAAAAAGAACAACTTCTCCTTTATAACTAAATGGTTTAAGAATTTTTCCTAAATAAAAACAATCTTCTATCTTCATTTTGTTGTATTTTTTTCTTTACAAAAAAGGCTACCTTAAAGATAAGATAGCCTTAAATCAATACTTATGAATTTTTCTTAATTATTCAGCTGGAGTTTCTGTTGTTTCTGCTACTGCTTCTTCTGATGCAGGAACTTCTTCTGCTGTTTCTGAAGCTGCAGCTGCTGCGGCTTCTTCTCTTTTCTTAGCTATAGCTGCTGCTTTTGCTGCATTAACTTCTGCTTCTTTTGCAAGACGTTGTTTAGTGTCTTCTTTTTGTGCATTTCTGCAAGATTCTTGTTTAGCAGATATTTTGTTTGTTTTTTCAAGTAACCAAGCTTCAAATTTTTTGTCTGCTACATCTTGAGTTATTGCTCCTTTTTCAACTCCAATTTGTAAGTGACGTTTCAATAACACTCCTTTGTATGACAAAATGTTTCTTGCTGTTTCTGTAGGTTGAGCTCCGTTTTTCAACCATGTACAAGCGCTATCTACATTCAATTCAATAGTAGCTGGATTTGTCATTGGGTTGTATGTTCCCAATTTTTCGATAAATTTTCCATCACGTGCTGCACGAGCATCCGCAACAACGATATGATAAAAAGGCGCTCCTTTTTTACCGTGACGTTGTAATCTAATTTTTACTGCCATTTTGTTTTTTTATTTAAATTTAGGGTTGCAAAATTACTTATTTTATTTTATTCCTGCAAATTTATTGTAAAATATTCCATTCTTCTTCAATTATCCAACCCTTTTTTATCATTATTTGTTTGTTATAATTTACTATTCTTTCGCTTTCTTCTTGCAATTCAAAGTTTGCTCTATCCCAATCTTGATTACAATTCCTATCTATTGCCATTTTAATTTTATATGCTCCTTCTTTTAGGTTTTTAAAAACAACTTGCTCCTCGCCTTGCTTTGTTTTTTCTTCTTTAATGAGCTTGCCGGCTATGTCGTAAAGGTAAAAAATATGACAGGTCTCTAATAATGAAATACTATCTCTAAAAATTAGTGTAAGTGAGCCATAATCTTTTTCAGAAGAATAATAGAATTTGTGTTTGTATTGCCTATTTGTCTGATTATAGGTATTGACTATTGTATTTTGTTCTATAATAATCTCATATTGATTTGAGGTTTGCAAGTCGTGATTTAAAACATAAAGGCTATCATCTTTTTTTACAAAACTCACTTGTAACGTATCGGTATTGTTAATCAAAAAGGCAGGAAATTCGTCTTTGATTAACGTGTCTTTAAAGACGATTTGATAACCTTCTTTATAGTAATCTACCGTGTCTTTTTCATATTTACTTATGTAAAAAAGGCTATCCGTAATATTTTTTCGAGGAGTTGTTTTCTCTTCTTGCTCAACTTTTTCCACAAAATCGCTGTAATAAAAAATTTGTTTAAGAAGTTTTTCGTTTGCAGTTGAGTCAAAAACGTATGGTTTTAACACTTTATTGGAAAATCCTATTCCTTCATTTGGCAAATCGTATATTTTATTTTGGTTTTTGTCTTCAAGCACAAGTAATTTATAGTCTTTTTCCACCAAATTATGAAAACGAAAAACACCGTTGCTATCAGTGCGTGTGATATAATCAGAAGTTTGTGAACGCATATAAGAAGTGTCGAAATTAGAATAAAGAAGCACAAACTTATTTGCAATAGGCGTAAGATTAAAAGCATCTAAAACCCTACCTTCAAACCACATTGTGTCAATACTCTCCCCTGTTGAAAAGGCAAAAGAAAAACCACTCAAACGATTTCCCTCGTTATAGTCCTTTATTGCATCGGCAAAATCAATTATATATGTAGTATTTTCTCTTAAAGAATCAAGTCCTTTTATTTTAATGGTCTTTAAATCGGCTATTATTTCGGGAGAAGGATTTATTTGAGGAGAAATCAAAACTTTTTGTTGAGCATTTTCCAAGACAACAAACTCATCAAAAACGATTTCTATCTCTTTTCCTGAGAAATTAGTGCTATTAAGCATCGGATTACTCTTTGCCATAGCGGGAGGTGCAACATCTTTTGCTCCACCGCTTGGTGTAACAATTTTTGCACACGAAAAAATCAAGCAACTAATGCAAAAAATCAATAATACCCTATTCATAATTTGCAAAGTTAAGAAATAATTTCCTAACTCTTTGTTTTAAAAAATTATTTCTTTGTTTTAGAAAATTATTTCTTTGATTTAAAAAAATAACTCTTAGCTTTATTCAAGCAAAATAAAGCTAAGAGTTATTGTAATTATGATATAGTTTTTAAACTATGCTGTGTGTAAAATAAAATTAGACATTAAATAGAATGTTCCTGCACCTGCAAGGTATCCTATCAAAGCCCAAAGTGATATTTTTTTCAAATACCAAATAAAGTCTATTTTTTCCATTCCCATAACTGCAACTCCGGCAGCAGAACCAATAATTAACAAACTTCCACCTGTACCTGCACAGTATGCAAGGCCTTCCCAGAAAGCTCCATCAATGGCAAATGCTCCTGTTGCTTCAATTGGGTACATTCCCATAGCGGCTGCAACCAATGGAACGTTGTCTATGATAGATGAAAGCACACCTATAACTATGTTAATCACATAAACGTTTCCTAATTGGTCAAGGCTTTGTGCTAAAAGAGCTAAATGTCCAGCTTCTCCTAAGCAACTAACTGCCATAAGAATACCTAAGAAGAATAAAACAGAAGGAACGTCAACTTTTTGTATGATAGTAGTTACGTTTAATCTTGAATAGTTTTCTGGATTGTTTTTGTGCATAATTTCTGTTGTTATCCACAAAACTCCTAATCCGAATAAAATTCCTAAATATGGAGGAAGGTGAGTTATTGTCTTGAATATAGGAACGAATAACAATAATCCAACTCCCATACAAAGAATAAGTAATGATTGTTTTCTTGCAAGGCTTGTTGTTTCTGTTGATTCCACTTTTTCAGGTCTTTCAAGTTTTCCTTTCATTGTCATACCTATTATAGCAACTGGTACAAGTAAAGAAACCAATGAAGGTAAGAAAATTTCCATTATAATCTTTCCTGCTGTGATATTACCTTTTATCCAAAGCATAATAGTAGTTACGTCTCCGATTGGCGACCATGCTCCACCAGCGTTTGCAGCCAAGATAACCATACCGCCAAAGAACCAACGTGTTTTTTGGTCTCCAACAAGTTTTCTTAGTAATGCACACATAACAATTGCTGTTGTTAAGTTATCAAGCACAGCTGACATGAAGAATGTCAAGATTGAGATAATCCAAAGCAACTTTCTTTTGTTTGTAGTTGTGATTTTGTCGGTGATAATTGAGAATCCATCGTGCTTGTCAACGATTTCAACAATTGTCATCGCACCTAAAAGGAAGAAAAGAATTTCTGCGGTTTCTCCAAGATGATGAATCAATCCTCCATCTTTTAATCCTGGTCCCATAAGGGCAAAAACCGCCCAAATAACAGCAGCTAACAATACGGCTGTTGCAGATTTGTTAATTTTTAACGGGTGTTCCAACGCTATCATGGCATATCCTATGACAAAGATAGCAATCATCAATCCGAAATACATGATACTTTATTTTTTTTAGTTAATAATAATTTATTTGTTTTTTTTGTTATTTTCTGCGTTGTTGTTGTTTCTTTCTTTCCTCTAAAATAGCTTGATTTTGTTTTTCTAACGCTTCTATTCTTTGTTGCCATTTAGATTTTTTCAAAGGCTTCTTTGCATTAGCCTCTAAACGTTGCAACACTTTCTTATCATCGATTGTTTTTCTGATTATAAACATTTGCAAGAATGTAAAGCACAATGAAATGAAGTAATAGTAGTTTAAGGCTGATGAGAAACTGTTAAAAATAAACAACATCATAATCGGCATAAAGTACATCATAAATTTCATTCCTGGCATAGTTTGTGTTTGTGCTTGTTGTTTCATTGATATGTGAGTATATATCAATTGAGCTACTGTCATAAGTAAACAGAATAAAGAAACGTGGCTTCCATAGAACGGAATATTGAATGGTAGATTTATTATAGAGTCGTATGTTGATAAGTCGTCTGCCCAAAGGAACGATTGTTGTCTTAACTCTATTGAAGCAGGGAAGAAACGGAACATTGCAATCAAAATAGGGAATTGAATCAACATTGGCAAACAACCTGCCATAGGTTTGATGCCCGCTCTCTTGTAGAGATTCATTATAGCTTGTTGTTTTTGCATTGCTTGTTCTTGTTTAGGATATTTTTCGTTGATTTTTTGAACCTCAGGTGCGATAACTTTCATTTTTGCTGTTGAAGCAAATTGTTTATATGCCAATGGGAATAACACAAGCTTTACAAGAATTGTAAGAACTAAAATAATCAATCCCATACTCCAACCAAAACTTTGTAAAAAGTCAAATACAGGAATAATTACGAAACGATTTATCCATTGAAGCAAGAAAAAGCCCCAACCAAGTGGTATTATTTCTTCCATTTGCATATTATAGTCGCTAATAACTGCATATTTATTTGGTCCAAAGAAGAACTCCATATCATATACGTAATGATTTTTTTCGTGATCGTAAGGAATGCTTATGTTAGACGACATTGTACGAAGGTAATTGTCTTTTTGTCCTTTTTCTGTTTGGCTTTGCATTGTAGAAGAAATAAATCCTTCTCCGCTATTTGATATAAGGGCTGTTGAAAAGAATTGTTGTTTGTAAGAAATCCATTTGATAGGCACTCCGTTTTCTTCTTTCTTGTCATCAACTCCGTTTTCCTTTAAATATTCTACCTCATCTTTCAAAAGATAGTAAACAGATGTGCTTTTGTTTTCTACACTTCCGTCTTTTTCTTTCATTCTTAATTTAGAGTTCCAAACAAATTCTAAATTATTTCTATCTGTTATTATATTGTTTAGGTTATGTGCAATAATATCAAAGCCTACTCTGTAATCGTTTCCTTTTAATGTGTAACGGTATTCAAGATATGAAACATCTTTTACAAGTGAATCTATTTGATTTGCATAGATTCTCATTCCTATTACAAGAGAATCTTCTCCTTTTATTTTAATTGGTGTATTTTCTTTATAGGCTTTATTGTTTACAAAGATTTCAAAATTTAGGTCTTCTGTTTGTAATAATCTCTGTCCTAAGGAAAGATTTAATCCGTAATTGTTTCCGCCTTTTGTAAAGAACCTTACGCTATCTTGATAGTAGGTTTTGTATTCTGAAAGATAGACTTGTTCAATTTTTCCTCCTAATGTGTTGAATTCAATGCGGAATAGGTCGTTTTCTACAAATAAATGTTTTTCGGGATTTAAAGCTGCTTGTGAGAAGGCTCCAAAATAATCTTCTAATTCTTTTTGTGCTTCAACGGCAATTGAGTCTTGTAATTTTGCAACTGCTATTGTATTTTTTAATTCTTCTTGTTTTGTTAATGTATTAGGCGTTGCTTTTTCTGCTTTTTCATTTGCTTTTATCTGTGCGGCTAAAACCGAATCTTGTTTTCTTTTTATTTCGGCTTTTTCTTCCTCTGAGGGTTGTACCATATACATCCACGCAGTCATCACAGCGAAAATCAACACTAATCCAATAATCGTTTTTTTATCCATTGCGTTTTACTTTATTTATTCTAAATAATACTCGTTTAATTTATGAAAAACAAAGTCGCAAAAGTACTAAAAAAAAGATTGAAACAAGAATTTTTTGAGGTTTATTTTATTTTTTTTACAAAAATCTTCTTTTTGCTCATTATCATCATTAGCAAACTCCTTCCTAATAAGTAGGTTAGGAATGCAAGCCAAAGAGCATTGTTGCCCATTATAGGAGTTAAAGAAAAATATATTAAGAAAAATGCAGCGGTTGAAATAAATATTGCGTTTCTCATTATAACTGACTCGGTTAAGCCTATGAGTATGCCATCGTAAAGAAAGGCTATGAATCCTGTTACTGGGATTAAAAGTATCCAAAATAAATAATTTTCCGCAAAAGCTATAACATCTCTATTGTCGGTAAAGACTCCTAAAATATTTTCACCAAATAATGCGTATATAAAAATGAATACTATTGAAATAACTAAGCCCCACAAAAGAAATCGTTTAACAAAGGATTGCAATTGAGGATAATTGTTTTCTCCTTTGGCTTTTCCGCACAACGATTCTGCTGCATAGGCAAATCCGTCCATGAAATAAGAAAACAAGGTAAAGAATTGCATCAACAAGGTGTTCATTGCAAGTGTTGGATATGGCATTTTAGTTGAGGCGATAGTGAAATAACTTGTTACTATTATTAAGCAAAGTGTACGAAGAAAGATGTCGGAATTTATCTTAAAGAATTGTTTCATTTTTTCAAAGGATAAGGATTTTTTTACATTGAAATATTTTATTATTTCTTTGTATTTTTTTCTCCATATCAAGAGTGTGGTAATCAATCCACCGTATTGTGCAATCACAGTGCCTAACGCTACTCCTTTTATCGACATATTGAAATAAAAAACCAAAACAAAGCTAAATATTATATTGAGTAGGTTGATTATTATTGAAATCCACATCGGGTTTTTGGAGTCTTGCATTCCTATAAACCAGCCTTTCAAAGCGTACATGCCGAGTGTGGCTGGTGCTGCCCATATTCGTATAGAGAAATAACTAAGTGCTAATGCTCCTACTGAGTTTTTATCTTCTATTAGCATCATTGCCAAAATTCCTATTGGCTTTTGAAAAATTATTAGAAGCAATGCTGCTACTATTGCTATAAAGCAGGCTCTTATAAGAATGTTTGCTTGTTCTTCTTTATCTTTTGCTCCGTAGGCTTGTGCGGTAAATCCGCTTGTTCCCATTCTTAGAAATCCAAAGTTCCAATAAATGATATTGAAAATCATCGTTCCTACTGCTATTGCGCCTATATAGTCTACGCCATCACCATTGTTCAAGTGTCCTACAATAGCTGTATCAACCATTCCTAACAAAGGAACGGTGATATTAGTAATTATATTAGGAATAGCTAATCTTAGGATTTGTTTGTTCATTTACTTTTTCTTGGAAATCATTGTTGTGTAGTACTTATAATGCCATATAATATGTATAAGAGCTATAAGCGTCATTGCAACTCCAAATTCAACATGCCAATATAGGAAATCTCTAAACCATTCCATACAGAAACCATAGTTTATCTGTAAGGCCAAAATAAATCCCAATAGACAAGAAACTAAAAAGGTTATAAGTAAAATTACATTCCAAATCTTGCGATGAGAAAGTTTTTTCATCTTTCCTGTTTTGACTAATATGAAGGTCAAAAGGTATGCAAACAAAACTATTGTCGTAATAAGAATAATATTATAAGGCTTTTTTGTTTTCTTTTTCTCTTGTTTGACTTCTTCTTTCAAGGAAACAGTCTCCTGTGTTTGTGTTTGAGTAGTAATTATAGGCTCTATTTCTTCTTTTACTTGCTCAACAATTTGTTTTTTCTCTGTTTGTTTTTCTACTTGTTTAGGTTTTTCCTCCTCTATTTGAGTAGTAATTGTTTCTGTTGCAATTTCTTCTTTTTGTATTAAACCATTATCACAAAAAGAATCTCCATTTTCGTCATAAAATCTTCCACATTCTCCTGTACAATTATATTTTTCTCCAAACGGACATTGTGCTTTAAGCGAAAAAGGCATTATAAAAAATAAGCCAAAGGCTAAAACATAAAACAATTTTGTAAGTTTAAAAGTTAGTTTCATAGATTTACAAATTTTATTTTTTGCAAAGATAGAGTTAAAACCTTTATTCTAATTATTTGTTCTTTATTTTCTAAGAATTATTTTATGTCTAAAAACCTGATTATTTGTATTATAAAAAATTATGTTAAGAAAAAAATCAAATAAAACGCAGATTTATTCAATAAATAAGTGTATATTCGCAAACTGAATTAAACGAATAATTAAACAGAACTATGAGTAGTGTAGTCAGCAGAGGGAAAATCTCTCAAATCATTGGTGCTGTGATTGACGTAAACTTTCCAGCAGGTGAAACACTTCCAAATATTTATGATGCTTTACGCGTTATAAAACAAGATGGTAGCGAATTGATATTAGAATGCCAACAAGACATAGGTGAAAACACAGTTAGAACCATTGCGATGGACTCAACTGATGGTTTACAACGTGGTTTGGTAGTAGAAAACCTTGGAGAACCTATTTCAATGCCTGTTGGAGAAGATATCAACGGAAGACTTTTTAACGTAATCGGCCAAACTATTGACGGAATTGACCCAGTTAAAAGAGAAAAATCTTATCCTATACACAGAACTCCTCCAAAATTTGAAAATCTTTCTACTTCAACAGAAGTTTTATACACAGGAATTAAAGTTATTGACTTGATTGAGCCTTACGCAAAAGGAGGAAAAATCGGTTTGTTCGGCGGAGCCGGAGTTGGAAAGACCGTTTTCATTCAAGAAATGATTAACAACATCGCTAAAAAGTACTCAGGACAATCAGTATTCGCAGGAGTAGGAGAAAGAACTCGTGAAGGAAATGACCTACTTAGAGAAATGATTGAGAGTGGTGTTATTTCATACGGAAATGAGTTTAAAGAAGATATGCTAAAAGGCGGTTGGGATTTGTCAAAGGTAGATAAAGAAGCATTAAAGAATAGTAAATGTACTCTTGTCTTTGGACAAATGAACGAACCACCAGGAGCAAGAGCGAGAGTTGCCCTTTCAGGTTTGACAGTTGCTGAATACTATCGTGATGGTGACGAAACAACTGGCGGAAAAGATATTCTATTATTCATAGACAATATATTCCGTTTCACACAAGCAGGTAGTGAAGTTTCAGCCTTGTTAGGACGTATGCCATCGGCCGTGGGTTATCAACCAACCTTAGCTTCTGAAATGGGGGTTATGCAAGAACGTATTACATCTACTAATAGAGGTTCTATTACTTCTGTTCAAGCAGTGTATGTTCCTGCAGACGACTTAACAGACCCTGCTCCTGCTACAACTTTCGCTCACTTGGATGCACAAACAGTATTATCAAGAAAGATTAGTGAATTAGGAATTTATCCAGCTGTAGATCCGTTGGAATCAAGTTCAAGAATCTTAACCCCAGAGGTAGTTGGAGATTTACATTATCAAACTGCGCAAAGAGTAAAAATGATTTTGCAAAGATATTCTGAACTTCAGGACATCATCGCCATCTTAGGTATGGAAGAGTTGTCAGAAGAAGACAGATTAACTGTTGCAAGAGCAAGACGTGTTCAAAGATTCTTATCTCAACCTTTCCACGTTGCTGAACAATTCACTGGTATTCCAGGTGCTTTCGTTTCAATAGAAGATACTATCAAAGGTTTCAATATGATTATGGACGGAGAGGTTGACCAATATCCAGAAGCAGCCTTTATGATGGTTGGAACAATTGAAGAAGCCATAGAAAAAGGTAAGAAATTGATGGAAGCTGCTAAATAAAATGCAATAATATGAAATTAAGTATAGTAAGTCCAGAAGAAACTCTTTATGAAGGTGAAGTTAAATCGGTAAAAATGCAAGGAATTGATGGAAAATTCCAAGTATTAAAAGACCACGCACCTTTGATTTCAGCTCTTGATAAGGGAGATATAATAATAGAAGAAAATTCTGGCGAGAAAAAATCCTTTGCAATTAACAGCGGTTTAGTTGAATTAGCTAAAAACGAGATTCACATTTTGGCTCAATAGGTTGAGCAAATAATGATAGACATTTTTCACAAAGACATTCACTCCATTTGGATTGAATGTCTTTTCTTTTTTCTTCACTTAAATAATATTTTGTACAGAAACATTCTGAGTTGTGTTTGCATTCAAATTTTTTTCCACAGCGTGGACAAATTACTTCTCTCATATATTTTTAAATTTTTTCGTCTTGCATCAATTTATAAATCTTAGTCTTACTAATACCTAATTTATCTGCAACTAATCTAACTTTATTATCATATTTTTTTAAAAAATATTTTATGATAAGAATCTGATAATCTTCCATTGTGCGTTCAACATCTAAAAAGTCTTGTTTTTTATTACAATTACTCCTAAAAGATAAATCTTCATATTTTATGATATTATCCTTACATAAAACTACTGCTAATTCTATTATAGATTTTAATTCTCGCACATTTCCAGGAAAATCATAAGCCAATAAAGCTGTTTTTGCAGATTCTGAAAGAAAACAAAGAGGCTTTTTATTCTTTACACAAAAGTCTTTAATAAACATCTCTGCCAATAACAAAACGTCATTATCTCTTTCCGCAAGAGGTGGAATATTAATTGTCAATCCCATCAAGCGATAATACAAATCTTCTCTAAATAAACCTTTTTCGATAAGTGCTGATATATCTACATGCGTTGCAATAATTACTCTTACATTCACAGGCACTTCTCCCTTACCTCCTACTCTTGTAATACAACCCTCTTGTAAAACTCTCAACAATTTAACTTGCATTCTCAAACTCATATCTCCTATTTCGTCTAAAAATAGTGTACCATTGTTAGCCTCCTCAAAAAATCCTATTTTCTTTGAAACAGCACCAGTAAACGCTCCTTTCTCATGACCAAAAAACATACTTTCTGCTAAATCTTCTGGAATAGCGGCAACATTTATTGCAACAAAAGGATATGTAGAACGTTTGGAAAGATTGTGTATTCTCTTTGCAATAACATCTTTACCTGTCCCTGTTGCTCCATAAATACATACATTAATATCTGTTTGTGTAGCCTTTTCTATTAAGTAATTAACCTTTTCCATTTTAGAAGAATTTGTAACAAAACAAGTCCTATCCTCAATAGTAGTTAATTTCTTTTTCAATTTATTCTCATTGTGAACATTAACAATGTGATTCCATAACATATCTTCCAAAATAGGAGATATTCTTATTACATCTACCACATTAGGCACCAATAAAATATCTTTTGTTTGCAATATAAAATCCTCTGGTACAACACATAGAATTTTCGAACACTTAAACTTTCCTCTAAACAATTCTATCAACTCCTCAACACTTATAGAATAATTGTGATTATAATACAAAACCAATACATCTACCACAAAACTTTCCCTATACGAAAGTAAAAATTTTTTAGAATCGTTAAACCCTCTACAAATCCAAGAAGGATTAGCGCTTAATTTATGAAGTATTCTTTCACCTAAACGGTTATTGTCAAAAACAATAGAAATACTTAATTTTTGCTCCATATTGCTTGCAGAAATACGTTAATACAGTGGCAAAAATATATATTTACTCAAAACCAAACAAATATTTCGCATAAAAATCGCTAATTTTATTGGAAAGTTCAAAATAAACAACTAATTTTGCAGAGTAATTGTAATTAGTGAAATAAAATAAAAAATTAAGTATAAATGAGACCAAATTTTACAAACATCGATTTCAAATCATTTGCACCAGCAACTGATTTTGGAGCATGGGAAAAAGAAGTTGGTAATGCAAAGAATTGGATTACAACTGAACAAATTGGAGTAAAGCCTGTCTATGGAAAAGCAGACTTAGAAGGTATGGAACACCTAAACTACGCAGCAGGTATAGCACCAAACTTGCGTGGACCATACTCAACAATGTATGTAATGCGTCCTTGGACAGTTCGTCAATATGCAGGCTTCTCAACAGCAGAAGAATCTAACGCATTCTATCGTCGTAACATAGCAGCAGGACAAAAAGGATTGTCATGTGCATTTGACCTTGCTACACACCGTGGATATGATGCAGATCACGAAAGAGTAGTTGGAGACGTAGGAAAAGCAGGTGTTAGTATTTGTTCAATAGAAGATATGAAAATTCTATTTGATCAAATTCCATTGGACAAAATGTCTGTTTCAATGACAATGAACGGAGCAGTATTGCCAATTCTTTCATTCTACATCATTGCAGCCGAAGAACAAGGTGTTTCAATGGATAAATTATCAGGAACAATCCAAAACGACATCTTAAAAGAATTTATGGTGCGTAATACATATATTTACCCACCAAAACCATCAATGAAAATAATCGCTGACATATTTGAATTCACATCAAAGAATATGCCAAAATTCAACTCTATTTCTATTTCAGGTTACCACATGCAAGAAGCAGGTGCAACATGCGATATAGAAATGGCATACACACTTGCAGACGGACTTGAATATTTAAGAGCAGGTATCAATGCAGGCATGAGCGTAGACCAATTCGCACCAAGACTATCATTCTTCTGGGCGATAGGAATGAATCACTTTATGGAAATTGCAAAAATGCGTGCAGCAAGAATGTTATGGGCTAAATTAGTAAAACAATTCAACCCACAAAACCCAAAATCACTTGCTTTACGTACACACAGCCAAACATCAGGTTGGTCATTAACAGAACAAGATCCATTCAACAACGTAGGAAGAACATGTATCGAAGCATTAGGAGCAGCACTTGGACACACACAATCACTTCACACTAACGCACTTGACGAAGCGATTGCACTTCCAACAGACTTCTCAGCTCGTATTGCACGTAACACACAAATCTACTTACAAGAAGAAACAAACATTTGCAGAAGTGTTGACCCATGGGCAGGAAGCTACTATGTAGAAAGCTTAACTCACGAAATAGCACACAAAGCATGGGGACATATCCAAGAAGTTGAAAAACTTGGTGGTATGGCAGCAGCTATTGAAAGCGGTATTCCAAAGATGAGAATCGAAGAAGCCTCAGCAAGAAAACAAGCAAGAATAGATTCTCAAAAAGATACAATCCTTGGAGTAAACAAATATCGTTTAGCAAAAGAAGACCAAATAGATACTTTGGAAATCGACAACACAGCAGTAAGAGAACAACAAATCAAACGTTTAGCAGAATTAAGAGCAAACAGAAACGAAGCAGATGTACAATCAGCATTAGAAGCACTTTCTAACGTAGCAGCAACAGGCGAAGGCAACTTGTTAGAATACTCAGTAAATGCAGCAAGAAAACGTGCATCACTTGGAGAAATCTCTTACGCATTAGAAAAACATTTCGGACGTTATAAAGCAAAAATAAATCTTATATCAGGCGTGTATTCAGCAGATGCAAAAGACAATGCAAGCTTCAAAAAAGCACAAGAACTTTGTGAAGAATTTGCAAAATTAGAAGGTAGAAGACCTCGTATTATGATAGCAAAAATGGGACAAGACGGACACGATCGTGGAGCAAAAGTAGTTGCAACAGGATATGCAGACTTAGGCTTTGACGTAGATATGGGACCATTGTTCCAAACTCCTGCAGAAAGTGCAAAACAAGCAGTAGAAAACGACGTTCACATCGTAGGAGTTTCTTCACTTGCAGCAGGACACAAAACACTTGTTCCTCAAATCATAGAAGAATTAAAGAAACTTGGAAGAGAAGACATAATGGTAGTAGTAGGAGGAGTTATTCCACCACAAGATTATGACTTCCTTTACAAAGCAGGAGCAGCAGCAATCTTTGGACCAGGCTCAATCATTTCAGAATCTGCAACAAAAATGTTAGAACTTCTTTTAGAAGCAAGAAAATAAGAAAAAAAACACATTTTTTTCATAATATTTATGCCCGCAACTCTTAATTGAGTGCGGGCTTTTTTTATTTCTTATTCTTAGATAATAGATAAGCGATAGTAAATGTTGGAATAATATCGGTAAAAGGCAAGACTTCCTCTGCCATTGCAATCATAGAGCCAATAGGTTTACGAAACCAAATATAAAACACAATAGCAGAAATAGGAGCCCAAACTAAATCAAAGCTTTCCCCTAATGCAGGAACAAAATAAGTTGCCATACCAATTAAGTCCATTACCAAACAATACCATAATTTAATTTCTTTCATAATCAAATCTCAATTTTTTATACTTAATCAATAGTCAAAATTACAATAAAAAAACAATACAAACAAAAAAAATAAAGCAGCGATTTAAAAATTAAACCGCCGCCTTTCTTGTAAATGAGGTAATTATGGTTTTATTATTTTACAAGTATCTTTTGAGTCTTGCTTGCTTTGTTGTTGAACGCTTTTATCAAGTAAGCACCTGCTGAAACTTGGTTCAAAGTAAAGTTTCTGTCTTTTGTAGAAAGAACTTTTTGACCTAAGGCATTGTAAACTTCAACTTGTAAATCGTTTTCCAAAGTTTCTATATTGATGTGACGATTGTCGTTGAAGATATTAACATCTAACTCTTCTGCATCGCTGATTGAAAGTGATTTTTTAATCAACACTTTGAATCTATCTGCGTTTTCGCCTGCGATTATGTTTGTTGTGTATTCTACTCCTTCGCCTAAGTCTATTGTTTCTTCTCCGTCAATGATGCTAACTGCTAATCCTTCTGGAATATAGTTTGCTTTGAATGTTACTTCTTTATTTCCGTACGATTTTACATTCATTGTAGCATAATAAGGAAGTGTATTTACTTCTTCTTTTACCAAAGCAATATTGTTAGTTACAAAATAAGGTTCTGCTATTTCATTAGGTGAGAATAATTTGTTTGCATCAAATATATCGTATTCTTCAGTTGCCTCATCGTTTTGTGCAAATAATACTTCTGTTTCTATTTCTCCTTCAAGCATTGCAATACGAACGAATTCTCTTTCTGCACTTGCTTTTGCTTGTTGAGTTGTATACCAACGTCCTTGCTTTTCTTTGAAATTGATTGTCTTTTCTCCTGTTGACGCATAGTTAAGTATGAAACCATCTGTAACCTTAATTTCACCCATTACATTAGCTATAAACATACTTCCAGTCCAAGTATAAACAACTCCCCCTTGAACATCATTATAAGGAGCTAATCCTTGTTGTTGAGATAAGAAAGTTGCGATATCTAAGTTAAAGGTATAAGGATTTGCCAAAGCGACCCATTTACCGTCTGTGCCTGCTGCATTTTTTGTAATAGTTAAATCTCCATTGTTAATAGCGTATTTTTCATTTTCATAGCCTTCATCAGCTGGGTTAGTTGAGAAATGGAATTTTCCTTCTCCGAAAGGCCAAGCGAAAAAGCCTTCTCCTCTTGAAACAGGAGCAGAAATTGTTGGCCAACTTGTTCCCCAATCTCCTTCATTGTAGTTCCACAATGATACAGCAATGTCATCTACATTTGCTTCTCCATTAGGATTTATTAAACTTAATGCTGCTAATTTGTAACCTTCGAAAGGAGCTCCTATAAAATACCAATGTTGTCCGTTAGTTCCTTGTAACAATCCAGAAACACCTTGTCCTGCCATTGCAGAAGTACCACCTTCTCCTGTCATATCTTTTCCAAGAACTAATTGACCTCCTGGTTGAATTACTAATTCACCATTGTTTATTACTCCTGCATTTTCAGGAATTATAATTGTTTCTCCATCTTCAATTTCATATATTTCTCCTTCGTTAATTATGAAGTTACCACCAGGACCATCTCCTTCTTCGTTATCATCTCCTCCTTCGTTACCTTCTCCTCCTTCGTTATCTCCGCCAGAACCATTACCAGAACCTATATTGTGGAAGAAGTGTAATATTTGTTGGTAACCTTCTACTGTTGCTCCGAAAGGTAAATATAAATTCCAAATTGCAGGGCATGCATCAAAAAGTAATTGTATATTTTCTTCTGGTGATGTCCATTCATTACAACCAAATATAGGAGCTTCGTAACCTAAGAAAGTTACACTTCTTAATTTGTCACATCCATAAAAACCATTCGCACAGATTCTTTGAATACTTGCAGGAAAAGTAACTGAATCTAACTTATCACAATTTGCAAAAGAAGATGTATTAGTTTTAACTACACCTTCATTTAGAGTTAAAGTTTCTAATTGTTCACAATTACTGAAACCATGACTTGCTACTACAACTTGAGTATACTCTGTATTTCCTATTGTTACACTACCTAAAATGTTTGCTGATGTAATACTTGTGCTTGAAGCACTCGCTAATGCAGCGTCAGGAAAATGGACATCACAATCATTTGTCGTTGGTTTAGTGTACACAACACCATTAATTGTAACACTATTTTGCCCTATGGCTGTGATAGCAAATAATACTGCTACCAAACTAAATAATAATCTTTTCATTTTCTTATTTTTTTGTTATTAATTCAATAAATTCTTTGTAAATGAAAAGACAATAAAAAAGCGTGAACTTTGTCTCATTGTCTTTCTGAGGTCTTGGACTACCTTTACACCAATACAAGAAAAGTTCACGATATACTCGCGAACGTTTTCCGCTTATCTTATTGGTGTAGTCTGAAAGTGTCCAAGTTTCAGAAAGACTAAGAATAAGCAGAAACGCTCTTTTACGTCAATAAATTTCGCCTGCAAAAGTAAAACAAAATTTTTAATCACACAAAAAAAATGAAAGAAAAAAATAAAAAAAGCAAAGAAAAATTTAAATAAAACGCTTTTTTATGCCATTAAATTTTCAGTTTGCAAAAGCACAAAAAAATTTCAAACAAAGTTTTAGGAGGTAAAAATCTTTATTTTGCGAAAATTTCATTTTGCAAAATAAAGTAGTTCCTTGATGAAAATTGAACGAAATCAAGGGCAATTTTTCCGAAAGCTCGTTTAGAAATTTCTAAATCAGGGATAGAAATTTCTAAATCAAGGATAGAAAAAATTAAATCAAGGTTTTTTTTGGAAAAAATCAATGAAAAAATTGA